>JBKDXR010000013.1:0-48504 GCA_046306055.1 Flavobacteriales bacterium | reverse complement strand
ACCGTTTGCTCTATGATTCCTTCGTTGTTGAGAATGGAGAAGCCTGAATTGTTCGCTAAAGCAATTAAGATTCTATCCTGAGCTAATTGGTGCATACTGAACTTGGATGCGCCAACCACGTTGGTGTACTGGATAAACCCCTGCTGAGCCTGCAAGGTTGAGGCCAACAGCATGACCACGACGGAGAGGAACAAGCGGTTCATCATGGCTCAATGCACTAAGAGTTTCTTGGTGGCGCTGCGCCTGCCATCCGTAGCGCGCACCCAGTAGGCGCCGCGCGCCGGCGAGCATCACCACAGGGTTGCGCTCCAAGGCCTCGCGAAGGGCTTGATGGTACGTGGCACGGCGCAACATGGGCGAAAATTAGCATATTGGGTGCAAAAATTCATGTATAATAATAGGCATTGGTCACAATACGCTGTACATCAATGTGATACGACAACGGATGAAAGTCCCCGTTCATGGTTCCTTGGTGGATCGTACACGAAGATCAAACCGCTCATTTCCCATCTACAGGTATGACGGTTCGTAGGTATTCGTCCAAGCCGAGGCCATGGAACTATGCCGGACCGTTCAAGGTCACGATGGTGCAGGTGGTGATACCGCTTCCCAGAATGCTCAGTCGGTCTTCTTGATACCCGGCTCTCGGGACCGCATGAAGCTCACGTAACCCGCCCGCCCTCTCCCTTTCACCTCAACCGCTGCTCAATGATATACGTAAGTCGGTTGCACAGCGCTTCCAGCTGCTTCACGTGCTCTCGGTGCTGCTCCAGCAGCTTCTCCACCACCTCCACGGGAACCTGGTTGTTCTGCGTGATGATGTAACCAGCGGCTGTGGCATTGTTATGCTGCGTCAGGAAGAACGGCTCCGCATTGAACAGGGCCTGCACGGGTAGTTCCAGCACCTCGGCGGCCCGCTCGAGCACATCCAGCTTGGGCAGCACCTCGCCCTTCTCCCAGCGGCTGTACGTGCTCTGCGTTACGCCCAGCTTCTCGGCCATGTACTCCTGCGAGTAGTTCTTGAACTCACGGGCGTGACGCAGTTTGCTGCCAACAAGGGGGACCGAGGTGTTCATGGCGGCTAAGTTACCCAACCGGTGGATGAATGATGCGGTATGGAAATGATCACGAAGGGGGATGGTGGGGAAACTTGCACACGTTGTAGGCCGAACTATCCATCAGGCCGCATATCACCTTGTTGCTTTTGCTGCCATACGCCCCGTTCAACTCCAGCGACGAGCAGTTGGTGTTGGACATCCTGCGCAGCACCGATGCGCTGCTTGGGCTGGAAGAAAGCCTCATCGACCCCTTGCAAGGCAGCTTGCGTAGGCGCTGGTCACGTTCAACGGGCGCGGAGATCGACCGGTTGGTGGAGCAGACCGAGTTTGCCTTGCACATTGCCGTGAAGACGGCCCTCATGGAGGCCGCTCGGTTCGAAGCATTGGGCGTATCCGAGAAAGGTACCGTGACTGTGGCCTTGGAGCGTGCCGGCCTCACCGGTCCCGGTTTGCAGGCCAAGGCGGCGGCCTATCAGCTGCTGTGGCAGCAACTGGCCACGATGCTCAACGACCTTGAAGCCGGCCGGCCGTTCCGAGGTTGGGACCGTGTGGAGCGCCTTCTGGAATTGCTCAAAGGGCTGTGGAACAGCCTCAAGTCCGCCATCCCTGGTGTGGAACAGGTGGAAGAGATCCTCGGCCTGCTCGCCCAGCTCATCGCCCTTGCACGCGGCCTGGTTCTCGGTCGCGCATAACGCCTGAAGCCCTCTACTGACCATTGATAAACCACACTTCGAAGCCAGATCCCATGCGCCACCTGCTCACCCTTCTCTCCATTTTCACTGTTCTCACCCTCAGCGCACAAGTACCCAGCTATGTCCCCACCAATGGTCTTGTGGGCTGGTGGCCCTTTAATGGGAACGCCAACGATGAGAGCGGGAATGGGAACAATGGGGTGGTGAATGGGGCCACGTTGACGGAGGATAGGTTTGGGAATACAGATGCAGCTTACAGTTTTGATGGTGTAAATGATTTTATCTCAATGAGCGCAAACCTCAACAGCTACTCTATTTCATTATGGTTTAGATACGATAATATACCTGCTCAATTTGGCGATTTATATCATTACGAAAACTCTTATGCCAATATAACTAACGATTCATTGTTATATGTAAGGGCTCAATATCCATCCCCACCAAGCATTGGAGTAATTACCAACTATATTTTGATTCCAGTGCAATGGCATCATATTCTGGTAAATTATAACGCGCAGACAGATGTTATTGATGTATTTGTAGAAAATGTTAACCAATACACAAGCTCTTCAGCATCGGGAGGTGTATATAATAATTGGGAAAATAACGATACTATGTATTGGGGCGCTTTCGTCCTAAACAATAATAACTTCTTTAATGGCAAACTCGACGACATCGGAATCTGGAACCGCGCCCTCGATGAGTGCGAGATCCAAGCGCTCTACAATGCGGGAGCACAAGGTGTAAGTCCCACGCCTGTCAGTTTCACGGGCCTTAACAGCAGCTACATCCTTGCTGATCAACCATCCACCCTTTCAGGAACTCCCGCTGGTGGGGTGTTCATTGGTCCGGGGGTAACTGGTAACACCTTCGACCCAGCTTCAGCAGGCATCGGTTCGCACAGCATCATCTACACCTACGTGGATGAATGCGGAAACGCCAATAGCGCAGGCTTCTGCACCGAGGTAACGGTTACCAGCGGAGTTGGAGGTATCAACATGACCACCGGCGGTGTCCTCGTCTATCCCAATCCCAACCGAGGACAGTTCACCGTTGAGCTGGAACTAACAGGGCTCGTGGGTATGCGGATATTCGATACACGAGGTGCTTTGGTGCACAACGAGGTCTTTACCGCTTCAGGTGGCCGCACCCAACGCACCTTGGATCTTTCCACGCTGGCCAAGGGGAGCTACACGCTGCTGGTGGAGCACGACGGTCAACGCGTGAGCCAGACGGTGGTGGTGGAGTGAGCAAGACACAAGGCCCAGGACACAAGACAAAAGGCGCAAGGGTCGAGTTGGGGCGCAGAGAACTGGTCGTCCAACCAGCGCACATTCGCGCAGCCTTCCCGCACCGTGTATCTTTGAAGGACCATATGCCTTCGTCGGGCTATGGCGCAACCCATGAGTACCAAGGAACTGAAGGAGAGGATGCTGGCACGCATCAAGGACATTCCCGACCAAGCCCCGCCGAGCATGGTGCAGCGAGTGCTGGACGCCATCGAGGAACTGGCCAAAGGGGAGAAGGCCTCCATGGAACGCATGACGCGGTTCCTGCGGAACATCGAAGAGGATCAGGACCTGCTCCACCGTTTGGCCCAATGATCGGGCGGGAGGAAGCGCTGTTCTACCACCGCGAACTGGTGCACCGCTTCGGTGGTGCCGATGGTGTTCGCGATGTTGGTGTGCTGGATGCGAGCTTGAACCGGCCTTATGCCACCTTCGATGGCATTGATCTTTATCCCACACCCGAAGACAAGGCCGCGGCACTTCTGCATGGCATTGTCACGGGTCATCCCTTCGTTGATGGAAACAAGCGCACCGGTTACGCGCTAGCCCGTTTGTTGCTTCAGGATGCCGGTCTGGACATCCGATCTTCACAGGATGAGAAATACGACCTCGTGATCCGGGTGGCCACAGGCACACTGGACGCAGAGGGCGTGCGTAGCTGGTTGCAAGGGCGAGTAGTACCCCTGCGGTGAACCTTAGTCCAGCTTCAACACCGCCAGGAAGGCCTGCTGCGGCACTTCCACACTACCCACTTGCCTCATCCGCTTCTTGCCTTCTTTCTGCTTTTCCAGCAGTTTGCGCTTGCGGCTGATGTCGCCGCCGTAGCACTTGGCGGTCACGTCCTTGCGCAGGGCTTTTACCGTTTCGCGGGCCACGATCTTGGCTCCGATGGCGGCCTGGATGGGAATGTCGAACTGCTGGCGGGGCAATAGCTCCTTCAGCTTGCTGCACATGCGCTTGCCCAGGTCGTGCGCGTGGTCGCGGTGGATCAGGGCGCTCAGGGCGTCCACCTTTTCGGCGTTCAGCAGGATGTCGAGCTTGATCAGGTCGCTCTCCTTGAAGCCGATGGGGTGGTAGTCGAAGCTGGCATAGCCCCGGCTGATGCTCTTGAGCTTGTCGTAGAAGTCGAACACCACTTCGCCCAAGGGCAGCTCGAAGCTCAGTTCCACGCGGTCGGTGGTGAGGTAGGTCTGCCCGATGAGGATGCCGCGCTTGGCGATGCAGAGCGTCATGATGGCCCCCGTGTACTCGGCCTTGGTGATCACCTGTGCCTTGATGTAGGGCTCCTCGATCTTGTCGATGTGCATCACCTCCGGCAGTTCGCTGGGGTTGTGCACGTTCAGCACTTCGCCGTTGGTCTTGGTCACCACGTAGCCCACGTTGGGCACGGTGGTGATCACCGTCATGTTGAACTCGCGCTCCAGGCGTTCCTGGATGATCTCCATATGCAGCAGGCCCAGGAAGCCGCAACGGAAGCCGAAGCCCAGTGCGGCGCTGCTCTCGGGTGTCCAGGTGAGGCTGGCGTCGTTCAGCTGCAGCTTCTCCATGGCATCGCGCAGCTCCTCGTACTCGTCGGTATCCACCGGGAAGATGCCCGCCCAAACCATGGGCTTCACGTCCTCGAAACCGTGGATGCCCTCTGCGCACATGCGGTCACGGTGGGTAAGCGTATCACCCACCTTCACCTCGCTGGCGGTCTTGATGCCGCTGATGATGTAGCCCACATCACCGGCGCGCACCTCGGGCCGGGGGCTGATCTCCATTTTCAGGATGCCCACCTCGTCGGCGTTGTACTCCACGCCGGTGTTGAAGAACTTCACGCGGTCGCCCTTTTTGAGCACGCCGTTCATCACCCGGAAGTAGGCGATGATGCCGCGGAAGGGGTTGAACACGCTGTCGAAGATCAGGGCCTGCAACGGGGCATTGGGGTCGCCCTTGGGCGCGGGGATGCGTTCCACCACGGCCTCCAGCACCTTGTCCACACCCAGGCCGGTCTTGCCGCTGGCGCTCAGGATCTCTTCCCGCTTGCAACCCAGCAGGTCCACGATCTGGTCCTTCACCTCTTCGGGGTTCGCCGAGGGCAGGTCCATCTTGTTCAGGATGGGGATGATCTCCAGATCGTGCTCCAGGGCCAGGTAGAGGTTGCTGATGGTCTGCGCCTGGATGCCCTGGGTGGCGTCCACGATCAACAGGGCACCTTCGCAGGCGGCGATGGAGCGGCTCACCTCGTAGCTGAAGTCCACGTGGCCCGGCGTATCGATCAGGTTCAGCACGTACTTCTTCCCGTTCAGGGAATAGTCCATCTGGATGGCCTTGCTCTTGATGGTGATGCCCCGCTCGCGCTCCAGGTCCATGTCGTCCAGGTTCTGGGCCTGCATGTCGCGGTCGGCAATGGTGCCGGTCATCTGCAGGAGGCGGTCGGCCAGGGTGCTTTTGCCGTGGTCGATGTGGGCGATGATGCAGAAGTTGCGGATGTGTTCCATGGGTCTACGGGCAGGTCCCCCCAACGGGCCGGGGTTTTCCAAAGGATCGCAAAAGTAGCCGATCGGGCGGCGCGGCCGGAGGTTGCCGTAACTTGCAAAGGCCGCACGGGATCGGGGCTTCAGGCAACTTTCACCGCACGGATCGCATCATACCCCACGGACGCCATGACGGACGAACAACTGGTGAACGGCTGCTTGAAGGGCGACCCCATCGCACAAAAGGCGCTGTATCAGCAGTTTGCAAGGAAAATGATGAGCATCTGTATGCGCTACGCGAACAACAGGGACCAGGCCCAGGACATGCTCCAGGACGGCTTCGTGAAGGTGTTCCAGAAGATGGACCACTTCCGGGGCGACGGTCCTTTGGGTGGCTGGATCGCGCGCACCATGGTGAACACGGCCCTGGACCACATCCGCCGCAACAAGCCCTACGACCACAGTCTGGACCTCACAGAGGCAGAGCACCTGCACCAGGAGGATGAGCAAGTGCTCTCTTCCATGAGCACCGATGAGCTAATGGCCCTGATCCAGGCGCTCCCGGCGGGTTATCGCACGGTGTTCAACCTGTTCGTGATCGAAGGCTACGCCCACAAGGAGATCGCTGAGATGCTGGGCATTTCGGAGAACACCTCCAAATCACAGTTCATGAAGGCGCGGGGTTACCTGCGCAAGCTGCTGCCCGCTGCGGTGGCGGCCAACTATGGAATGGACCATGAAGGATAACCTACAGCACCTGTTCCGGGACCGGTTCCAGGGCCACGAGGCCGCGGTGGACCCCGGTGCATGGCAGGCCATACAGGGCCAGCTGGCCGCTGCGGCCCCGGCGGCAGATGGCCTGAACGACCTGTTCCGCGAGCGTTTCGCTGAGCACGAGATGGAGGTGGACCCCTCGGTTTGGCAAGGCGTAAGCACCCAGTTGGGCCACACGGCCGCTGCCGGTGCGGGTGCCAGCGCCACAGTGTGGGGCTGGGTGGCCGCTGCCACGGGTGCAGTAGTGATCACCGCCGCCGCGCTGTTGTGGAACAACGAACAATCTGCCACGGAGACCGCCGCCCTTCCACAAGGTCAGGTGACCGAAGTGACGGCTCCAACCGTTGACGAACGGACGGGTACGAGCGGGTCGACCGTCCCACCTGGGTCCGCTGAGACCAAGGCCGCCATCCAGAACGATGCTGTTGCTGGTCCGGCCACGAACGGGGCCACAGTGGACCGTGTGTGGGGCAGCGATGGATCAATGGCCGATGCTTCACGTACTGATGTTCCCGCAGAACCCTGGGTTGTGGAACCCGGGACGGCGGACATGGCGGCAACGGGATCGCCCCAGGTCGTGAACGGACCGGACAAGGTGGAACAGATCATCGAGGCCCTGGCGGAACAGGCCAAGGTGGTAACACCCGAACCCCGCTCCGTAGTGGTGCCCGAGCGCACCGCGCCCGATCCGGAAGAAGGGCTGTTGGAGGAACAGGAACAGCAGCGGGCGGAGCAACCCAAGTTGTTCATGCCCAACGTGTTCACCCCGAACAATGACGGCATCAACGATACCTATCAGGTCGTGGGCGATGGCTTTGCCAAGGTGTTGGTGAAGGTGTTCGCCATGAAGAACAATCAACTGGTGTTCAGCACCCATAGTGGAGAGGCGTGGACCGGGGCCAACTGCGAGGATGGCATGTACCTGGTGGCCGTGGAGGCCCTCACTCCGGATGGACGGTCGGTGACCGAGGGAAAGGTGGTCTGGTTGAACCGGACCCCCATGAATTAGGTCGCTTTGGATTGATCGGGAAATGTAGATTTGACGGCCTTGTTCGGGCCCTTTGCCAAAAGTGACCCGAGCAGGCCGAGTTCAGAACAGGTTCGAACGATGCGCAAGATCATGATGAAGAAGTTCCTTGTAGGCCTTGGTTTGGCTGCTGCCATGGGCGTGAACGCCCAGGTGTATACGATGGCCGATGGCAGCGTGACCGCCTGTGGTGGTGCGTTCGTGGACAGCGGTGGCGAAGGGGCCGGCGGGTACCAGAACAACGAGAACTTCACCACCACCATTTGCCCCGATGGCAGCGGCGGTCCGGCGATCTCCTTGCAGTTCATCACGTTCACGCTGAGCACGGCCGGTTCCGAACCGGGTGATGTGTTGTTCATCCATGATGGTCCGGACATTTCCTATCCGCTGCTGGGACAATGGTCCGGAACCGACTCGCCCGGCATTGTTTCCGCATCGTTCACCAACCCCACCGGTTGCCTTACGCTGGTGTTCATCAGCAACGAAACGGGCACAGGTGTGTTCTCGTCCCTGTTGACCTGTTTCCAGCCCTGCCAGCCTCCTTTGGCCGAAGCCACGGTGGGCGAGGCCATCCCGGCCATGATCTGCCAGAACGAGATGATCACGTTCAACGCGTCCGCCTCCTCGGCAGCACCGGGCTTCACGATCGTTGAGTATGCGTGGGATTTCGACGATGGCACTACCGACAATACCACGGGCTCCATTGTGGAACATTCGTTCCCCACCCCAGGCGAATACGTGGTTCAGGTGACGGTCACCGATGATAACGGCTGCCAGAGCACCAATTTGGTGGACCTACAGTTGTTGGTGAGCACCACCCCCATCTTCGCAGGTACCACGCCCAGCACGGTCATTTGCCAAGGCGATGTGGTGAACCTGACAGGGGTGGCCACACCGGTCACCTGGTCCGCCATACCGGAAGCCAACTTCGGTGATGGGATCTACCTGCCGGACGAGCAGGGTATCCCCTTCAATAGTACCTTGACCTTCGAAGGGTTCTCACCCGGCGCCACCCTCACCAACATCGCCGATCTGCCTTCGGTGTGTGTGTCCATGGAGCACAGCTTCATGGGTGACCTGGTCGTCTACCTCACCTGCCCCAACGGCCAGTCGGTCACCTTCCACCAGCAGGGTGGCGGTGGCACGTTCATCGGTGGTGCACTCGATGGCGAGACCGTTCCTCCGAGCCCCGGTGAGTGCTGGGAATATTGCTTCAGCCCCTTCGCCACGAACGGCACTTGGGCAGAAAATGCTGCAGGTACCATTCCGGCTGGCACCTATGAAAGCGTGCAGCCCATGGACCAACTGGTGGGTTGCCCCTTGAACGGCGTATGGACCTTCACCGTGGTGGACCAGTGGAGCATTGATGACGGGTTCCTGTGCTCCTGGGAGTTGAACTTCAACCCCGACCTCTACCCCGACCTCACGGAATTCACTCCTGTACTTGGCCTCTCTTCGCTGGATTCGACCTATTGGACCGGCACCGGTTTTGTTCCCGGCAGCACCCCTGCGACCGGAGTTGCCGCCCCTTCCGAGCCGGGTGTCTACCCCTACGTGTTCACAGTAACGGACAACTTCGGATGCGCCTATGATACGACCATCACCATCACGGTGAATCCCTCTCCCCAAGCGCCGATCCTCATTACTGGCGACAACCTGATCTGTGAGGACGGGATCGCCTACCTGAACGCCCCGGCCGGGTTCGATACCTACCTATGGTCGCCCGATGGCGCTATCGGCCAGAACGTGAACGTTGGTGCAGGCACCTACACGGTCACTGTTGCTTATGGTGACTGCCCGTTGACCTCGGACCCCTTCACGGTGAACATGGCGCCGAACCCTGTGCCGGTCATCACGGGTCTGGATTTCAGTTGCGGTGGCATACCAGTGCAGCTTTCCACCACGGAGACCTATCCGAGCTACCTCTGGTCCACCAATGCCACATCCGCAAGCATCGACGCCACCACGGGTACCTACACCGTCACGGTGACCAGTGCGGATGGATGCACCGGCACTTCGGACCCGTTCAGCGTGGTAGTGGCCAACGATCCCACGGCTGCGTTCGTCTATGACCCCCTGACCCCCGTACCCGTAGGCACCACGGTCGGGTTCAACGGAGGCTCGAGCAATGGCAACGGAAGTGCCATCGATACTTGGAGTTGGGAGCTCGGTGATGATGGGGCTACTGCATCCGGAGAGACTACGGCCTACACCTATGACGTGCCGGGTACCTACCAGATCACGCTTACCGTTACGAACGCGGAAGGTTGCACCGATCTAGTGACGACCATCATCACAGTGTTCCCCCCGGAGATCGACATCCCGAACGTGTTCACCCCGAATGGCGACGGGAACAACGAGACGTTCGACATCACCAACATCGAGTTCTGGAACAATACGGTGAAGATCTACAACCGCTGGGGCCAGGTGGTGTACGAGGCGAAGAACTACCGCAGCCAGTGGAAGGGAAAGGATACGTCGGGCAACGACCTGTCCGACGGTACTTACTACTATGAGGTTGTACTGAGCAACGACAAGGCCTACACCGGCCATGTAACATTGCTTCGTTAAGGCCACTATATTGTGGTCGTGGAAAGGCCCGGCCCTGCGCCGGGCCTTTCTACTTTTGCCCCCCCAATAACGGAACCATGAAGGTCATCGACCATTTGAGGAATGCGAAAGGGACGTTGTTCTCCTTCGAGATACTACCGCCGTTGAAGGGCAAGGACATCCGTTCCATTTACGAAGGCATTGATCCGTTGCTGGCCTACAAGCCCAGCTTCATCAATGTGACCTATCACCGCGAGGAGGTCATCTACAAGGACCGGGGACATGGACTACTACAGCGCGTGAGCTTGCGCAAGAGGCCGGGTACGATCGGTATCTGCGCCACCATCAAGGCCAAGTACGACATTGATACGGTGCCTCACCTGATCTGCGGGGGCTTCAGTCGTGAAGAGACCGAGGATGCGCTGATCGAGATCAACTTCCTGGGCATTGACAATGTGCTGGCCTTGCGTGGCGACGCCATCAAGAACGAGCCGCAGTTCATTCCCGAGCGCGATGGGCATGCCCATGCTGTGGATATGATCCGCCAGATCGATGGGCTCAACAAGGGCAAGTACCTGCACGACGAGGAATTGGAGGCTGCGCCCACCGACCTGTGCGTAGGGGCGGCCTGCTATCCGGAGAAACATCCCGAGGCGCTCAACCTGAACGTGGACATTGCCTACCTGAAACAGAAGGTGGATGCAGGCGCCGAGTACCTGGTCACGCAGATGTTCTTCGACAACACGAAGTTCTTCCACTTCGTGGACCTGTGCCGTGAGGCGGGCATCAGCGTACCCATCATCCCGGGCCTGAAGCCCATCACAACGCTGCGTCACACGCAGTTCCTGCCCAAGACCTTCCGCGTTGATCTGCCGGATGAGCTCGCCGACCGCCTGATGCGGTGCCGTACCGACGCCGAGGTGAAGAAGATCGGCGTGGAATGGACCATTGGCCAGGCACGCGAACTGAAGGCCAAGGGGGTGCCCTGCCTGCATTTCTATACCATGGGGCGAAGCGAGGCCGTGCGCACGGTGCTTGAGCAGGTGTTCTGAGAACACGCCGTTCGCACGCCCTAACTTTGGGGTATGCGATACCTCCTTGTTGTCCTTCTGCTTCTGCTGATCGCACCCGGTGCGGATGCACAGGTCCTGTTCGACAAGGCCACCCTGGAGGAGATCGTGCAGAGCGAAGCACGCGGCCATGCACCACATGGTCGTTCATCCACCGGCCCTGTTCGACAGTACGACGTCAAGTACCATCGCCTCGAGGTCACTTTGGATCCGTCGGTCAGGGCTATTTCGGGCCAGGTGACCCATGTGTTCCAGGCCTTGGCGCCTTTGCAGGAAGTGGTGTTCGACCTGCACGATGACCTGACCGTCGCCGAGGTGTTGCATCACGACGCACCCGTGAGCTTCGCCCACCAGGACCACCTGCTCACCATCGTGCTGCCGGCGGAGCTTGCAACGGGAGCCTTGGATTCGCTCACCATCATTTACGAAGGGGTGCCACCAGAGACCGGCTTCGGCTCGTTCGTGCAGTCAGAGCATGCCGGTGCGCCCATCATCTGGACCTTGAGCGAGCCGTTCGGCGCTCGCGATTGGTGGCCCTGCAAGCAGGACCTCAACGACAAGGCCGACTCGCTGGATGTGCTCGTGACCGTGCCTGAAGGCCAGCGTGTGGCGGGCAATGGCTTGTTGGTGGAGGAGGCCCCCGTGGGCAACGGGCAGGTGCGCCATCACTGGCGTCATCGCTATCCTATCAATTATTACCTCGTCGCGTTCGCAGTGACCAACTATGCCGTTTACAGCGACTGGGTGCCACTGCCGGAGGGCACCGTGGAGGTCCTTAACTATGTATTCCCCGAGGTGCTCAGCAATTCGCAGGAAGCCTCCCCACAGCTCATCGGTCAGATGCAGCTGTTCAATGAGCTGTTCGGCACCTATCCGTTCCTCAACGAGAAGTATGGTCATGCGCAGTTCGGCTGGGGCGGTGGCATGGAGCACCAGACCATGAGCTTCATGAACAGCCTTTCGTACGAGCTCATGGCACATGAACTGGCGCACCAATGGTTCGGGAACAAGGTCACCTGTGGAAGCTGGGAGGACATCTGGTTGAACGAGGGCTTCGCCACCTATATGAGCGGCCTTTGCTACGAGTTCCTGCTGCCCCAGTATTGGATGCCCTTCAAGCGCGGTCGACGTGACTTTGTAGTGAGCCAGCCCGGAGGCAGTGTGCTTTGCACGGACACCACCGATGTGGGCCGGATCTTCAGTGGTCGGCTGTCCTATGCCAAAGGGGCCTATGTGCTGCACATGCTGCGTTGGGTCTGCGGCGATAGCGCCTTCTTCGCCGGGTGCCGCAATTACCTGAGCGACCCCGAACTGGCACACGGCAGTGCGCTCACCCCCCAATTGGTGGCCCATTTGGAGGCCTCCAGCGGTCTGGACCTCACCGGTTTCATGTCCGATTGGTACGTGGGCGAGGGATATCCCATCTACCAGGTGAACTGGTCCCAGAACAGTGCTGGCCAGGTCTCCCTGCTCATGGAGCAATCCACATCGCACCCCAGTGTGGATTTTTTCGAGATGCCGGTCCCGGTGCGGTTCAAGAACGCACAAATGGACACGACCGTGGTGTTCGACCATGCGTTCGATGGGCAATTGTTCACGGTGGACCTGTCGTTCCAAGCGGACAGTGCGTTGCTTGATCCGGACCTCTGGCTGCTACAAGGCCAAAGCCTGGTGACCCTTGTGCCGGATGCGGTGCTCGGCGCTACCGGGGCCACCTTGTTCCCCAACCCGCCCACCGAAGCGGTCACCGTGCTCCTGCGTTCTTCGCCACAAGGGACCGCTGAGGTCCGTGTGACCGATGCGTTGGGTCTCACGGTCCGGAACGAGCGAAGGGCGATCATGGCAGGAAGGCTGGAGGTCGATGTCCATGACCTTGCGCCGGGCCAGTACTGGGTCGCGGTCATCACCGCAGGCACGCGTACGGTGTTGCCTTTCGTGAAGGAGTAGCGCGAAAAGCTCAGCGGCCTGCCATCATGCGTTCAACGTACTTCCCCAGTACGTCGAACTCCACGTTCACGCGCCCCCCCGCGTTCAGTGCCTTGAACACGGTATGCTCGTAGGTGTAGGGGATGATGGCCACACTGAACCGCGTTTCATCCAGTTCGGCAATGGTGAGGCTGACGCCGTTCAGGCAAATACTGCCTTTGTGAACCAGCAAGTGGCGTTGCTGCGGCGTTCGGAAGGTGAACCTCCAGCTGCCCGCCAGGTCTTCCACGGAAACGCATTCGGTCACGGTATCCACGTGGCCTTGCACCATGTGGCCATCCAGCCGGTCGCCGATGCGCAAGCTCCGTTCCAGGTCCACGCCATCGCCGGGAGCAAGGTCGCCAAGATTGGTGCGGTCCAAGGTCTCCTGCACGGCCGTAGCGGTGTAGTTGTCGCCTTCCAGGGCCACCACGGTGAGGCAGACACCGTTGTGGGCCACGCTCTGATCGATGCGCAGCTCAGGCGTCATTTCCGCACGGATGGTAAAGTGCCGGTTGGTGCCTTCGTTCCGCACCGCCACAACGGTACCCACTTCCTCCACGATACCAGTGAACATCAGTTGACGTTGTTCGATGCGCCGCCGCCCAGGATGTGCACATACCCTTGTAGCAACTTGAACTGTGGACCTGTCAAGCGACCAAAGGTCACATTGCACACGTAGTAATAGACGCCATCGGGAACGGGTTGGTCGCTCTCCAGGTAGGTGCCTCTCCAATTGATGTCCGGATCGTTGGAACGGAACACCACCTGGCCCCAGCGGTTGAAGATCTGCAGGTCGATCTCAAGCACCCCGAGATACGGGAGGAAAGGGCCGAACTGGTCGTTCTGTCCATCGCCGTTCGGGGTGAAGACGTTGGGCAGTTCGTATTCAGGGCAGTTGTCCCCACAAACAGGTGTCACGAATTCGCTTTCGTTGCCCACGCTGTCCACGGCCGTCACTTGGTAGCAGCCGGCCACACTGGAGCCATTGGCGTGCGTGAAAACGGTGTCATCGGCGCTGGTCACTGTGGCGATCAGCACGAAAGGGGCGTTCAGCGAATCGGCATAGTACACGTGGTACAGTTCGGTGTCGTCAGCGCAACTGTTGTTGGGGTTGTTCCAGATGAGGGTGTTCAACGGCACCTCGCAGTCGTTTTCGATGGAGACCACGGGGGCACAGGGCGGCGTGAGGTCCACGGGTGTGCCGCACACCTCCTGGCTGTAGTTGATCAAAGGGGCAACGATGGCCGGATCGCTGTAGGCCCCGGTGCTTTTCACCAGGTAGCAATAGGTGGTGCCGTTATCAAGTCCTGTTTCCGTGAAGCTGTCCGAGGTGCTGGTGCCCACCAAGGTCCATGTGCCAGCGATGTCCCGGTATACCTCGTAAAGGCTGTTGTTCCACGGCGTGTTCAAGGCCCATTGCACGGTGATCTGCTCATCATTGGGCAGGGTGCTGATGAACACCGAGGAGGCCGGGCTGCTCGAGCCGATCAGCTCCGTGCCACCCGCACCATAAAGTTCCACGCGGTACACATGCGGCTGGTCGCGCGTGTTCAGATCGGTATCGAGGTAGGAGGTGTCCGGATGGGCCAGGAAAGGGTGCAGGGAACTGGTCCAGAGCAAGGTGTTGGCCGTGGTAAGCCCGTTGCCACGGTACAGCTTGAACTGGTATGGTCCGGGTCGCGCAACGGTGTCGAGGGCGTAGGCATTGCTCCAGCGCACGGTGTCAATGCCGGCTGTGACATCGGTCTCACCCACGCTCACATGCGTGATCACCGGCACTTGGCGGTCCAGCACGGCGCAGAACTCCACACTGGCATAGCTCAAAGCGCCGTCCCCAAAGGTGGCCACCACCATGTAGCAGTACTGGTTGCCGATGATCAACCCGTTGTTGTCCAGATAGCTAGTGCTTCCCAGGCCAGTGGTGGATCCCACCAGCACATAGCCCGTGTAGCCCGGCACTCCGGTCTCACAATTGTCCGGCGTGAACCCGAAAAGGCCGCTGCGCCTGTAGATCTGATAGCCCGTGGCATTGCTGCAAATGCTCGGCGACCAATTGAGCTGGATGGCATCGCCTATCGGCGTGGCCGAAGGATCAAGCGGCGCTGGCGCTACGACCGTGATCCGCATGGTGCTGAAATCGTACAGCTGCACCTGGTCATTATCACGCGCACTGAACACCACCTGGTAGGGCTGCAGCCGCACGTGGCTGCAGTTGGTGTTCCAGTTGAACGTGCCCGTTACGCTCTGGGCGGGTGTGGGACTATTGAACACCGCCGGTGAACTGGCCACTTGGAAGGGCTGTCCCAGGGCGTCCAATGTGACCTGCTGGCCGGCATCGGGATCGCTCGCCTGCACGGTGAAGTTCAGGAAGGTTCCCGCGGTCACACAGGTGTCCTGCAGGTCGGTGATCTCTGGTGGGTTGTTGGAACAGGGTACAACGGTCACCTGCATGTCGCGGGTCACCCAGCCTACATTGCGCCACTCACCGTTCACCCGGCGCCATTCGCGCACAATGAACGCGATATTGTATTCGCCGGCCAGTGTGGGGGCGTTCCACGTGATGGTCCCGGTGGTGGGGTCGATGCTGTAATTGGGCCCTGGGTAGGAGTAGCCGGCGATCGGTGCGCAGTTCAGGCCCAGGCACACGGCCGGCTGGAAGGACAGACTATCCCCATCGGGGTCCACGGCCACGGGATTGTGTATCCAAGGGCGGTTGATGCACGCGTTCTGAATGGGCGAATTGAGGAAACGCACGGAGCAGTTGCCGCCGGTGATCGGTGAAATGACCAATTGCGTTTTTACGCAGAAGGACTGGGCAATGGAGTTCGGCACATTGATCACACCGCCATTCCTGTTCTGGTCGTCGAACTGCAGGGTGAACACGCCGGGTCCGGCATACAGGTGCGTGGCCACGTAGGTGTTCCGACGAAGGTCCTGGCCCGGAAAGTTCTCGATGGTGGAACGCGTCACGGTGTCCAATGGCGAACCGTCGCCCCAATCCAGGATGAGCTCGGGCCGGTCGGCCGGTGCGCTCAGTTTGGTGTGGGTAATGATGGTGGCCTCGTAGGTGAACCCCGACACCTGGCAAATGATGATCTCTCCCGCACGGTTATGCGTGCCCTGGGCCGTAGGCAGGAGCCCCAGCAATACGAGCGCGAACAGGAGTGGACGGAAAAGTCCCATGGGTCAGTACAAAGTTCGGTGATCCGGCGGTGGAACGCGCACCCGGTCCCGGGAATTGCAGCCCCTTGGTCAGGTGGCAGCTACCGTTGCCCGGTCCGTATCGCGGGGTAGGGCCAACCGTTCATCCACCTTTCGTTACCGCTCATCACGCCGATGGGTGCGGGCTGTAACTGCACGCCTTGTAGGGCCGTCCCATGATCATAAGGACCCAAAAAACCGATCGTCATGAGAACCCGGATCAACCGCCTGCTCGTCGTTTTCGCCTCTGTGCTCACCTTGGGATATGTCCGTGCCTCGGGCCCCGAAGGACATCAGGTAACGCCCGCCTCGGCCGCTGCTGTTACCCCCGCTGCTTCATCCACGGCCATGGACCGCGCCTTGGACCACCAACTGAGCCGCCATCTTTCCTTCCCTGTGCTGGCCAAAGAGCACATGTTGGGCGAGGTCTTCGTCAGCTTCGTCATCGATAAGGAGGGCAAGGTGGAAGTGGTGCATTGCTCCTCCGACAACGAGGCCTTGAGGGCGTACGTACTGCGCAAGCTCTCGCGCATCGATATCGGCGAGAACCCCGATGGCATGTGGAAGACCACCCATCTGCACATCGTCTTCCGTCCCGAGAAGGCGTAAGAGCGCTGAACTCCTGAAGCAGAAGGGCCCCGGCAACGGGGCCTTTTGCTTTTTTCGCCGGCCCGTGTAACTCCCGGGTCATGGCTTCGTCCTACGGATACAACAGCATTGCCATGAGAACGCTGCTCTTTTCCATTGGCCTTTTGGTCACCTCTGCCGCTTTCGCCCAGCCCGATACGCTGATGGTGCCGGACCCCCTCACGGCCCCGATGGCCCCGGTTCCCCCGGTACCTCCCGTTCCACCGGTGCCGCCCGTACCTCCAGAGGCAACAGGTCGCACCGTGGTTTCGGTCCAGTTGAACTCCGATGGCTCCTCGGTACAGGTGCTGAATGAGGACACGACCAAAGGGAAGGAGCCCTTCACCATCACCACGCGGAACAAGATCATCACCATCATAACCGAGGACCGGGAGCTACCCACCGACAGCGCCAGGATGGCCGAGCGGCTGAAGGAGCTACGCACCGAACGCCGCAACGTGTTCACCTATTGGAGCGGGTTGGACCTTGGGGTGAACACCCTGCTCGGCCCGGATGGAAGCTCGGACCTGGACAAGGATGCCGAGTTCATGGAGATCGACAATGGTCGTTCGCGCTTCTTCGCCATCAATTTCATGGAGCAGAAGATCGAGCTCGGCAGCTCCAATGTGGGCCTGCTCACCGGCCTGGGCTGGGAGTTCGTGAACTACCACCTGAAGAACAACGTGATGTTGCAGTATGATGCCGATTCGGTCTACGGCGTGGTGATGGACAGCCCGGAGTACAGCAAGAACAAATTGCGTCAGACCGGTTTCCGGGTGCCGCTGATGATCGAGTTCAATACCAAACGCGCGCCCTTGCCCACGGCCGATGAACTGCGTGCGAAGAAAGGGTTCGAGTACGACCGGAAAGGCAATTTCCACATCGCTTTGGGTGTGGTGGGCAGTTGGTACTACGAGACCATGTACAAGCAGAAGTACCGCAAGGACGGGGAGGACCAGAAGGACCGCTATTCCGGCGACTACCACCTGCTGCCGGTTCGTGCGGCGCTGAGCGCACGGATCGGCTACGGTGGGCTGAACCTGTTCGGGGAGTACGCGCTCACCCCACTGTTCAAGGATGGCAAGGGCCCTGTGCTGACGCCGTTCAACGTGGGGCTCACATTGGTCGGGTTCAACTAGCACCTGCGCCCGGCCCGGGCG
Organism: Flavobacteriales bacterium; assembly: GCA_046306055.1. Classification (GTDB taxonomy): domain Bacteria; phylum Bacteroidota; class Bacteroidia; order Flavobacteriales_F; family PHOS-HE28; genus PHOS-HE28. The sequence continues at coordinate 30,629 of JBKDXR010000013.1, read as the reverse complement.
CACATGGCGCTACGAGGGGTTGGACCCTAGGACCGCGGGGAGGTGCACCGGAAGGTGGCGCTCCTCGCGGTCGCCTTTGGTGGGTCCGGTGGTCGAGCGAGGAAGCCTATTTTTGCGGGCCTTGCCATTCGGCCGGGCAATTTCAAAGTCGCTTCGCACATGGGTCGCATTTTCGAGAAACGCAAGCACAAGATCTTCGCGCGTAACGCGAAGCTGAGCAAGCTCTTTACGCGGATCGGTAAGGAGATCGCCATGGCCGTGAAGGCCGGTGGACCCAACCCGGATGCCAATTCCCGCCTGAAGGTGGCCATCCAGAACGCCCGGGGCATGAACATGCCCAAGGACAATGTGGACCGTGCCATCAAGAAGGCCGCAGGTGGTGAGGAGGCCGACTACCATGAGGTCACTTACGAAGGCTATGCACCGGGTGGCGTGGCCGTGTTCGTGGATGCCGCCACGAACAATGTGAACCGCACTGTGGGCAATGTGCGCAGCTTTTTCAGCAAGTGTGGAGGTAACCTGGGCACCAGCGGTTCATTGGGCCACATGTTCGAGCGCAAGGCCGAGTTCGTTATTGACACCGCCGCCCTGAAGGGTCGTGACCTTGATGAGTTTGAGATGGAGGTGATCGATGGTGGTGCTGATGATGTGGTGCGCGATGAGGACGGTCTGGTCATTTACGCCCCGTTCCAGTCGTTCGGGCAAATGCAGCAGAAGCTGGAGGCCCTCGGCGTGGAGGTGAAGAGCTCTGAGCTGAAGCGATTCCCGCTCGTGACCAACCCGGCCGATATCGATACGGCCCGCGCCGTACTGAAACTGGTGGACATGTTGGACGAGGACGACGATGTGAACGCCGTGTACCACAACATGGACCTGACCGAGGAGGTCGAGGCGGAGCTCGAAAAGGGATGACCCCCAGGTCCGTTGAAGGTTCCTGTTCGAGCGTCGACCGTTGCTTAGCGCGTGCGGAAGCGGATGTGGTACAGGGTTCCTTCGTTGCTGCTGTCCACGGTCATGCGTCCGTTCAATTGGTCCACCAGGCTTTCGATCAGTGTCGTGCCGAGCGTCGTGCCATCGGCCTGCAGCTTTTCCACGGGCATGCCAACCCCATTGTCACTGAGCATCAGGTCATACGCATGGCCGTCCACATGGTGAAGCGTTAGACGCACCAGCCCTTTCGAGCGCCCCTTGAAAGCGTGCTTCAGCGAGTTGGTGATTAGCTCGTTGAGCAACAGGCCCAGCGGTACCATGGTGGTCAGGTCAAAGGCCAGTCCGGGGTCGATCGCGGTCTCGTAGCTGATGCTATCGCTCACATCGTTCAACCGGACCAGGTCCGTGAACAGGTCCTCGATGTATTGGCCCACGTCCACTGTGGCAAGCTCATCGCCTTTGTACAGTTTCTCGTGGATCAGGGCCATGGCGTTCACCCGGTTCTGGCTCTGATCAAAGGCCTGTTGGAGCCGGTCGTCGGTGAAGGTTCCGGCCTGCAACCGGAGCAGGCTCGCGATCACCTGTAGATTGTTCTTCACGCGGTGATGCATCTCCTTGATCAGCATCTGGATGCGCGCGTTGGCCTGTTCCAGCTTGTTCTTCTCGGCCTGCAATGCGCTGGTCTGTTCGTCGTCACGTAGTCGCGCGGCCTTCAGGTTCTCCTTCATGCGGGCGAGGGCAAGACCAAGCACGTCCTGTGTGCCCCGTACGTTCACCTGCGTGTCGTAGTCGCCACGTCCTATCGCCTCCGCGCTGTTCGCCAACGACCGGATGTTCAGGATCATCTCGTTGAAGGAGCGTGCCATCTCACCGATCTCGTCCTCGCTGGTCACGGGCACTTCCGCGCTCACGTCACCGGTCGCGAGCGCCCGGGCCGCCTGTCCCACCTCCGTCACGGTGTTGCGCACGCCCCGCAGGATCATGACACCCATGATGGTGACCGCGCCGACCACCCCGATGAGCGCTGCCAGTACGATGATCAGGCGGATCTGGGCGTCGCGTGAGTTCTGCGCAGTGCCTTGCACGATCAGGTCCAGCGAGCGGTCCTCCACCTGTTTCAATTTGTCCATGGCACGCAGCGATAGGTCCCACCATTCGCGTGGCGCAATGCTCATTGGCCCCAGTGTACCGTGCTCTTTCACCGTGCCGGTGATACTCCGCATGAAGTTCACATCGGGTCCTTGGAACAGTTCCCGGTGCAGCGCCAGCAACTCGGGCGGTGCATCGCGCTCGAACAGCAGCATGTTGGTCTCATACTGGGCCACCTGCCCGGTAAGTTCATCCAGTTCGTCGCCGCTCAGCCGCTGGTCGGAGAACCCGATGCTGATCAGGTCGCGCACCTCGCTGAGGGCCTCTTTGGCATTGAGCAGGCGCAAGTGCGCATACATGCGGTCCTTGGTCTCGGGGTCCAGGGCCAGCTTGCCGCTGCGACCGAGAACATCCATCACCGTACGGGACATCTGGCGATAGCGCAGGGCCACTTCACCAGCGCTCACGGTGCGATCGCGCACTCTGCTCCGCAGAAGTTCCAAGCCATCAAAGGCCAAACGGTCCACCGGCATGGGGCGCAGCGGACGGGCGGGGTCCCGCAATGCGGTAAGTGCATCGTCCATGCGGCCATTTTGCACCTCCAGCTTGATCGCGTTCACCGGTCTGCCGGTGAGATAGCCCACCGAAAGGGCCGCTTCCTTTTGCACCTCGTGTGCCACGTTCGCATACAGGCCGATGAGCCCCGCCTGACCGTTGATGTAGTCCATCACCCGGCGTCGTTTGAGGCTTCCATCCACCTGCTTGCCGATGAGCAACACCATGCCGAGCACGGGGATGCCCAAGGTGATCATGAACTTGACCCGGACGGGAAGGTCCGCAAAACGGCGCTGCATGCCCGCAAAGTACGCAAGTGCCATGCTCGGTGCACGCCCGTTAACTTCGGCGCCGCCTGCTAAGGGCCCACCGCTCATGAATGATCATTTCGACGCGCTCGACGCCCGCATTGCACAGGCCCTGGAAGGGGGCGGTGCCGAACGGATCGCTGCACAGCATAAGAAGGGCAAGCTTACCGCCCGCGAACGTATCCATCTGCTGCTCGATGAGGGCGGTTTTCAGGAGATCGGGCAGCTGGTCACGCACCGAAGCACCAATTTCGGTCTGGACAAACAGAAATTCCTGGGCGATGGTGTGGTGACCGGTTATGGCACCATCGACGGGCGCCTGGTCTATGTGTTCTCTCAGGATTTCACGGTGCTGGGTGGTTCGCTCGCGGAGGCCCATGCGCAGAAGATCTGTCGCGTGATGGACCTGGCCATGCAGAACGGTGCGCCCGTGATCGGCCTGAATGACAGTGGAGGCGCCCGTATCCAGGAGGGCGTGGTGTCGCTCGGCGGCTATGCCGACATCTTCTACCGCAACGTACGCGCGAGCGGTGTGGTGCCTCAGATCAGTGCGATCCTGGGCCCGTGCGCAGGCGGTGCGGTGTACAGCCCGGCACTCACCGATTTCGTGCTGATGGCCGAGGGCACCAGCTACATGTTCGTAACGGGCCCCAACGTAGTGAAGACCGTGACCCACGAGGAGGTGACCAGCGAGGACCTCGGCGGTGCCACCACGCATGCCAGCAAGAGCGGTGTGGCGCACTTCACCGCAGCGAACGAGATCGAGGCCATCCGCCAGCTGCGCCAACTGGTGGGCTACATCCCCGGCAACTGTGAGGAGGAGCCACCGGTGGTGCCATACACGTCCGGCAATGAACTGCGGCCGGAGCTGGATTCGATCATCCCCGAGAACCCCAATCAGCCGTACGATATCCGGCATGTGATGAACGCGGTGATCGATCCGGACAGCAGCATGGAGGTGCATGCCGAGTACGCCCGCAACATGGTGATCGGTTTTGCGCGCGTAGGTGGGCGCACAGTTGGCTGCGTGGCCAACCAACCGGCGGTGCTCGCCGGTGTGCTCGATATTGATGCCAGCACCAAGGCCGCGCGCTTCGTTCGCTTCTGTGATGCCTTCAACATCCCGCTCATCACCTTCGTGGACGTGCCCGGCTTCCTGCCCGGCACCGATCAGGAGTGGCGGGGTATCATCACCCACGGCGCCAAGTTGCTGTATGCCTTCAGCGAGGCGACCGTGCCCCGTATCACCATCATCACCCGCAAGGCGTACGGCGGAGCCTATGATGTGATGAACAGCAAGCACATCGGCTGCGACATGAACTTCGCCTGGCCCAGTGCCGAGATCGCCGTGATGGGCGCAAAGGGTGCGGCGGAGATCATCTTCAAGGGCGAGATCGCCAAGGCCGACGACCCCGCCGCGAAGTGGCAGGAGAAGGAGGCCCAGTACAAGGAGCAGTTCGCCAATCCATATGAGGCCGCCGCACGTGGTTATGTGGACGAAGTGATCCTCCCGAGCCATACCCGCCTGAAGGTCATGGCAGCGCTGGACATGTTGCGGAACAAGGTGGACAAGCTGCCGCGTAAGAAGCACGGCAACATCCCGCTCTGATCGCCCCTGCCGTGCACCGTCTTCGCGCCCTGGTCCTGGTGCTCGGAACGGCCACAGGTGTGCATGCTGCACATCCGGATCAACGGTCCTTTCTCGACTCCTTGCTGGCCGTGCCCTACCAGAGCATGGTGGGCGATCTTTCGGTATCGTACCATGCCCTGCACCGGGCATTGCCCATAGCGCGGCAGTTGAACGACCCCAATGCAGAGGGTCGCCTCTGTGGACGGCTTTCCGTGGTCCACCACTTGCTCAATCAATTGGATTCGGCCACGCACTATGGTCTGCTCGCTGTGGAATTGCACCGGACCTCGGGTGATCGTGCGCTCTTGGGAGAGGCCCTGTGCAACCTGGGGCACGAGGTGAAACGGACCGATCTCCAACAGGCTTTTGAGTATTACAGGCAGGGATTGCCCATCCTTGAGGCGACGCGGTCGTGGCAGGCCCTTGCCGGTTGCTACGACAACTATGGTGCCGTGCAGGAACTGGGTAACGACCGGGACAGTGCGCTCTTCTTCTACCGGAAGGCCCTTTCCTTGAAGGAGCAACTGAACGACAGCAACGGCATTCCTTACAGCTTGAACAAGATCGCTGTGGCACTGCTTCCACAACAGCGCTACCATGAGGCCCTGGCCCTCGTGCAACGCGCTGATACCATACGCAGAGCGCTTGGCGATCGCATGGGGCTGGCCGACCAGGCCGCGTACTTCGGGGATGTCTACCAGGCCTGGGGCCGCTACACTGAGGCCATCGAACAGTTCGTGCTCGGCATCCACCGTGCCAGCGAGGTGTCCTTTCCCTTTCTGCGCCAATACTGCTACGAACGCATTGCTGAATGCCAGGAGGCCTTGGGCGACCATCGTGCGGCATTGGAGGCCACCAAGCGGGCCACGCAAGTGCGCGATAGCATCCAGGGGGAGAACACCGCGCGGACCATCCTCGAACTGAAGGAGCGTTACAACGCCGCGGAAAAGGACCGTGCCATCGCTCTGTTGAACGAACGCGCAGCACGGAGACAACTGTACATCTGGGCCGGTCTTGGCGCCATGGTCTTGTTGGTCCTTGGCGGCCTGTGGTCGCACCAGCATCGGCAGCGACGCTTGAGGGCCGAGCGCGATGCGGCCATCATACGGGAGCGTGAGGCCGGGTTGAAGGCCGTGATCGAGGCCACCGAGGAGGAACGCCGCCGACTGGCCCGCGAACTGCATGATGGGGTGGGACAGAAATTAGGCGGCCTGAAGCACAGGTTGGAACACCTTCGCGGAGCTCCCAATGCACCTGGCCTGCAGGACACCATTACCATCGTGGACGATACAGCGCGTGAGGTCCGCGATCTGGCCCACCAGCTCATGCCCAAGACACTCAGCCGGCTCGGTCTGGTGCCTGCCGTTGAGGACCTGTTGCACAAGGCGTTCAACGCTACCGGTACCAAGGTCGGGCTGGACCATGTCGGGATGGAAGCGGGTGTGCCGGACAGCCTGGCCACCGGGCTCTATCGTATCGTGCAGGAACTGGTGGGCAACATCATCAAGCATGCCCATGCCACGGCCGTCGAAGTGCAGCTGTTACGCAACAAGGGCCATGTGGTGCTCATTGTGCAGGACAATGGCAGGGGTCTGGTGCGCACGGAAGGTGCGGTGGGTCTTGGGTTGATGAACATCGCCGATAGGGCCCGTGCGATGGGTGGGACCTTCAGCATTGAAGGTGGGCCCGGTCGTGGCACAGTAGCCACCATACGTGTTCCTTTGCCGCAATAGCGTTCGAGAATGAGCATTGTCAAGGTCCTCCGTGTGCTGTTGGTCGATGATCACCGGATCATTACCGATGGCTTGCGTATCCTGCTCGAGGGAGCGCCGGATATGGATTGCGTGGGAGCTTGTGCCGATGGCACCGAGGCGCTCGAGGCCATCACCCATCTTGCCGTTGATGTGGTGCTCATGGACATCGACATGCCGGTGATGGACGGGATCGCGGCCACGGAGCGCATCAAGCGCGACCGGCCCGCGGTGAAGGTCATCATCCTGAGCATGCACGACGAACCCGCCGTGGTAAAGCGCTTGATGGAGCTCGGCGCCGATGGCTATCTGGTGAAGAACTGTGGAAGAGAGGAGCTGTTATTCGCCATCCGGGCCGTGCATGCGGGCCAACGCCATTTTGCGGGAAGCGTTGTGGAAGGGCTGGTGAAACAGCAGCACACCATGGACACCGCCAAGGAGGTCCTGAAGGACCTGAGCGAGCGGGAAGTGGAGGTGCTGGCCGCCCTCGCCGAAGGACTGGGCAACAAGGAGATCGGAGAGCGCCTGTTCATCAGCCCCAGGACCGTGGACACCCATCGCACCAACCTGATGAAGAAGCTGGACATCCACAATCTGGCCGGCCTGGTCAGGGTGGCCATCAAAGCGGGACTGGTGCGTTAGGGTGATCGTTAACCTTCGTGAACGGACGTTGACCGTTGCGGACCGCTGGCCAGAGGGCACTACCTTGGTGGCTCATTAACCCCATAGTCGTTCCCATGATCCTCAAGCTTGCTTCCATTGCCGCTTTCGGCCTGCTCGCCACAGTGGCCCACGATCCGTTGCCCGATCTGCAGTTGGGCACTGTGCTCCCCAAGGCCGACCACAAGATGAAGGACGTCTCCGGCAAGACCATCGCCCTGAAGGACCTGGTCGGAGGCTCGGGCCTGCTGGTCGTATTCTCCTGCAACACCTGCCCGTTCGTGGTGGGGACCGAGGGCAGTGAAGGCTGGGAAGGGCGCTATCCGGAATTGGGCGCCTATGCCAAGCGTTTCGGTGTTGGCGTGGCTTTCGTGAACAGCAATGAGGCCAAGCGTGACAATGGGGATTCCTTCGCCGAGATGCAGGCCCGCTACAAGGAAAAGGGTTATAGCGGCGCCTATCTCCTGGACGAGAAGCATGTGGTTGCCGACGCCTTCGGGGCGCGCACCACACCGCACGTCTTCCTGTTCGATAAGAACATGAAGTTGGTCTACAAGGGCGCCATTGATGACAACGTGGCAAGCGCCGCTGAAGTGAAGGAGCGTTGGTTGCACAACGCCATCGAGAACCTCGCCAGTGGCAAGGCCATTGAGCCGGCGCTCACACGGAACATCGGGTGCAGCATCAAGCGTTTGGCCCAGGAGCACAAGCACTAACGGACCTGGAATGACAGCGCGCCGTGCCTGCGTCAGGCACGGCGCGCTGCTTTTGTGACCGGTCGGCTTTGAACACGGCAGACCCCGATGGGCCGTGGGCATCTGCCGTTCCTGTTGAAAACAAACCCCCTCACTGCCGAGGGGCAAGGTGTTCCTTTGCATTAAACACGCACGGTATGAACGTACTGCTGATCGGTAGTGGAGGTCGTGAGCACGCCATGGCCTGGAAGATCGCACAGAGCTCCTTGCTCGACGCGCTCTGGGTGGCGCCGGGTAACCCGGGCACCGTGCGCCATGGCCGCAATGCCGAGGTGGACATCAACGACCACAAGGCCTTGCGCAAGTTCCTGCTTGAAAAGGACATCCGTATCGTGGTGGTGGGTCCCGAAGGCCCCTTGGTGGATGGACTGCACGACCGCATCGCCGATGATCCGCAGCTGGCGGGCAAGGTGACGGTGATCGGGCCGCGCAAGGAGGCCGCGCAGCTCGAGGGCAGCAAGGACTTCGCCAAGGAGTTCATGTTCCGCCACAACATCCCCACGGCCGCGCACCGCACGTTCGTGAAGGGCCAGTTGCAGGATGCGCTGGACCACGTGGGCCGCATGCAGCCCCCGTATGTGATCAAGGCCGATGGCCTCGCCGCCGGCAAGGGCGTGGTGATCACCAGCGACCGGAAGGAAGCGGCATCCGTGCTGAAAGGCATGCTGGATGGCAGCAGCTTCGGCGAGGCCGGCGAACGCGTGGTGATCGAGCAGTTCCTCAATGGCGTCGAGCTCAGCGCCTTCCTCATCACCGATGGGGAGGCGTTCAAGATGTTGCCGGCCGCCAAGGACTACAAGCGCGTGGGCAATGGCGATACCGGTCCCAATACCGGTGGAATGGGCGCGGTGTCACCGGTCTCCTTCGCCGACAAGGACTTCATGCAGAAGGTGCACGACCGCATTGCGGCGCCCACCATCCGTGGCCTGCGCAAGGACGGTATCGCCTACAACGGGTTCCTGTTCATGGGATTGATGAACGTGAACGGGGAGCCCTATGTGATCGAGTACAACGTGCGCATGGGCGACCCCGAGACGGAGGCCGTGCTGCCCCGATTGCGGAGCGATCTGCTGGACCTGTTCGAAGGCATTGCCACCGGCACGCTCAGCGAACGCCATGTGGATGTGGACGACCGTACGGCCGTGACCATCGTGCTGGCATCGGAAGGCTATCCGGGCAAGGTGACCACTGGGCGGCCCATTGGTGGATTGGAACTGGTGCGTGAGGCCTATGTGTTCCAAGCCGGCACGGTAGAGAAGAACGGTGAGCTGGTAACCGCCGGTGGTCGTGTACTGACCGTGACAGCGTTCGGCAAGGACCTGGAACAGGCCATTGCTGCGGCCTATCGCAGCGCCATGCTGATCGACTTCGAGGGGAAGGTGATGCGGACCGACATCGGCCACGACCTTGTGCGCATGCGGGCCAACAAGGCCGGGGCGCAGCAGCAGGCCTGAGCGAATGGATCAGGCGATGGTGCCGTCCTGCTTCGCCTTGCGGTTGTACCTGCCCTGCAGGTTCAGCCAGTAGAGCATTCCCACGAACAACAACACCGAAATGCCGATGCTCGGCAACCACCCCAGAGCGCTGAGGATCTGGAAGGTCGATTCCAGGAAATGTCCGATGGCGAAGGAGATCTGTTGCATCATGCGTAAGCTTGGGGCCGCGCAAAGATAGCGTCCGGCAATTACTCACCGGTACCATGCTTTCAGGCCTCTTCCGAAGTAACCAACCCGCTGTGCTCCTCACCTTGCTGGTGCTGGTGCCCGCCTTGTTCATGGGCGACCTGGCCGGTCCGGTGCCCCAGCACGGGGCTGGCATGGTGTTGTTCGAACGCTTGCTGTTGCTGCTGGGGCCCAAGGCATGGGTGCAGGGCCTGTTCGCCATGGTGCTCGTCCTGCTCCTCGCCGTGCAGCTCACTGCATTGGTGAACAACGCCGATCTGGCCGATCGCCGGAACCACCTGCCGGCCTTCCTGTTCCCGGTGCTGTTGGCCTTGTTCGACAGGTCGGCATTGCTCGACCCAGCGCTGGTAGGCATGCCCCTGGTGGTCTGGGCCATGCGTCGTGCGTGGTCCATTTCCAATAACGGCCCGGCCCTTTCGCCCTTGTTCGATGCTGGGTTCCTGCTGGGCCTGGCCGCCCTGTTCTACCTCCCGTACGCCTTTCTGGTGGTCGTTCTCTGGGCCTCGGTGTCGGTCATCAGGCCGTTCCAGTTGCGCGAGTACCTGGTGCCGGTGCTGGGGCTGGCCGTTGTCCTTTACCTCACCTGGGGCGTGCTCCATCTCAACGGTGCCACCCCTTGGAGGCCCCTGCTCACCATCGCCGAGCGGGGAGCGGCCGGGACCGAGGTCCAACGCACAGGCCTGTTCCGTGTGCTGCAATATGCGGTGCTCGTGCCGGTGCTGCTGGTGGCTTTGGTCGACCTGGCGGCCAGCTACCAGCGCGGGGTGATGCAGGTGAAGAACCTTCGCTCCTCCTTCCTGGCCTGGGGTGCGGCGCTTACCGTGGTGATGATCGGAGTGTACCTGCTCAACCAGGCCTTTCCTCCGGTGCTCCTGGCCGCTCCGCTCTCCGTTCTTTGTGTGCATACCTTCATGGGCGGGGGACGAAGGGCCCTCCGGGGTGCGGCCGCTTGGGCGTTGTTGGCCATGGCGCTCTGGGCGCAATGGGGATAGTTCCAACGTTCCTGTCCCGGCGGCTTCGGCTACCTTCGCAGCGCGTAACGGGCAACCATGCCTTACGCCAAGAGCATGAAGTTCGGAGTGGTCACCTTCCCGGGTTCGAATTGCGATGAGGACATGATCAATGTCCTGGCGTCGCTCACCAACAGACCGGTGGAACGCCTCTGGCACAAGGAGCATGATCTGCGCGGTGTGGACATGGTGGTGCTCCCGGGGGGCTTTTCCTACGGCGATTACCTGCGCAGCGGGGCCATTGCCCGGTTCTCGCCCATCATGCAGGAGGTTGCGGCGCACGCGAAGAAGGGCGGCCTGGTCTTCGGGGTGTGCAATGGTTTCCAAGTGCTTTGCGAGGCCGGCCTCGTGCCAGGCGCCTTGTTGCATAACGAGGGCCAGAAGTTCATCTCGAAGAACGTGTACATCCGCCGCAGCACGGCGAATACCGCCCTTACGAACACTGTGCCGGACAAGGCCTTGAAGATCCCCATCGCCCACGGCGAAGGCCGCTACCATGCCGATGCCGAGACCCTGAAGGCCTTGAAGGATAATGACCAGGTACTGTTCCGCTATTGCGATGTCGAGGGTCGCATCACCGATGCCGCCAATCCGAACGGCAGCCGGGACAACATTGCCGGTGTCTGCAACTCGGGCCGTAACGTGTTCGGCATGATGCCGCATCCCGAGCGGGCGTGCGACGTACGTCTGGGGAATACCGACGGCCGCTCGTTGTTCGATTCGCTGTTGAAGGGCGTGCTGGCCTGAGCGGCCCGGCTTAAGGCGCGATCGGCCTGAACAGGACCTTGACCGTTCCGTTTCGCGAAAGGTCCAGGGTCACGATCGGCGCCTCGCTCCGTACTCCTTTCCAACCGGCCCATTCGTGTTCGGGTGCAGGCTCAGCGATCAGGGTCATGGGCACGCCCTCAAAGCAGCGGATCACGTTGCGGCCCGGGGGCAGGGGTAGTCCTTCAAGGTACAAATGTCCTGAGTCAATGGGCGGAGCCTCGATCACCATTTCACGGATGCGTCTTCCCGTGCGCTCAGCCAGGTCGTCCATCAGGTATCCCGGTCGTTCGCTCGCGAACAGCTTCAGCCCGGCCAGTGCCGTGGCCGGGTCCGGGCGTTCCAGTTGTTCGCTCCAACGGGCATGGTCCGATCCCAAGGCCGTGGCGTATGCACGGTGGATACTGTCGGCCAGATACCGCAGGTTCTGCGGCTGGAAGGCCGTGGCTTGTAGCGCGGTCATTCGCGCCAGGAGTTGTTCCTGGAGCACTGCATGTTGCAGCAATTGCGGAATGAACGGGGTCTCGGCCACCGAAGCGGCGCACATGCGCTCCACACTGTTCTCCTGAACGGGAGCCCAGAGGTCCATGTCGAAAAGCACCCAGCGCCAAAGACCGCCCGATCGTCTCGGCCGGTAGCTGCGCACGTTGAGGTCATGGTCCGCACGGCCCGTGTACAGGTCGATGCAGGCCAGGTCGATGAGGCTCTGTAGGTCGATGTGTACGGCCAGGCTGTCCACATCGGCCCCGTTGATGAGCGCTTGTTGGGCCTGCAGGAAACGTGCGTTACTGCCGGAACGGGCGACGAAGGCAGGACCTTCCAGTACGTCCACCGCCTCGGCTCCGCTGCGTTGCGCAAGCCATTCAGCGTCCTTGGGTGGCATGCGCCGATAGAGGCCCCAAGGCTCGCCGTTCAGCAGTACCTGTACCGGCTCCGAGGGTTGCACCTCCAACGCCAGTCCGTATCGCTGCACCACCGTCTCCATCAGCATATTGCGCAGAAAGGCCAGCGGCCCGGCGTCCGCACGAAGCATCAGTTCATCGCAGGTCGTTCCATCGGCGAAGGTGAACGCTTGCCCCATGGTTCCATCGCTACCGCGTGCGAACAACTTGAGCGAACGCTTGGCCAGCCCACGCGAGCCGCTACCGCTCACGCGAACGCCCACCGTTACGGACGGTGCCTCGTCAAGCTGCATCCATCCCATGCGCTCCCAGATACGCCCGGTGCGCGTATGGTTGGCGAAGCTGCCATGGGAAAGGATGCCTGTACTGTCGCTCCATAGGTCGGCGGGGTCGAGCATCAATGCCATCGTAGGTGCCGCGGCGTTCAACACCGGCAGCGTGATGCACAGCTCCGGGCTCGACAGGGCGTTCGGCGCTAAGGCCATGGCACGTAGTACCGTGCCGCGGGGCAATTGCAAGGGGACCATGTAAGGAAGTCCGTTCGATGGGGATGTTGGCGTTGCGTCGGTGGTGTAGCGGATCTCGTGTCCTTTGGGTGCCTTCAGCGTCACTTCCAGCAGTTCCGAAGTGGTCGCTACGGTCCAGCTGGCCACAGGTGCTGAGGCCCATGTGCGGATAATGGGGGAACGATCATGGTCACAGCGCGCTCCCGGGCTGGGTCGCTCAAAGTAGCTCCATGTCCTGCTGCCATCGGGCAGGCGGCCCATGCTCACATCGGTGGGCAGGGCAGGGTAGGTGAACAGGTCCAGCATGGTGAAGCCGTCGGCGGCGATGAGCAACACCGTTCCTCCCTTCCGTTCAAGTGTGAAGCCCAGGTGTTCGGGGCCTTCATCCATAAGGCCATCGCAATACAGCAGAAGGAAGCCCTTGGCAGCAAGCCGCAATGGCGCATCGATCACATGCTGCCGGCCATTGATCGCAATGCGCATGCCGGCCAGATCAGCGGTCGCCGTGCCCGCGTTGTAGAGCTCTATCCAGTCGGGCGTGGATCCATCCGCCTGGCGTAATGTGTTCCGGTTGGAGGCCTGCAGCTCGTTGATCACCAGCCGTGGCTGTGCGGTCGCCAGTATGGCGGCACACAATAGGAATACAATGGCTACAATACGCACCGGCCGAAATTAGGGGGATCCGGGGGGTGCTTCGTCACAAGGCATTGCAGGTCACCCAGTACCGCCAGGCCACAATGAGTTTCTGGACCTTGGTCAGGTGCGTCAGGTCCTTGTCCCAGAGCTTGGGCAGCACCCATTTGTTCATCCGGGCCAGCACACGGAACAGCGTCCTTCTCATGGTCAATGATCTTGCAGACCGCACTCCTCGTGGGCCCATTCCAGTTCGATGGTGGCGTGGTGGATCCCCAAGGCTTTCAGTTCCTCTCGGGCCTTGCATTTCACATCGAGGGCCTCGTGGTGGTCCACGCCTTCCACCACAATATGGACCGTATGCACCGTGAAGCTACCGTCCAGGGTCCAGGTGTGCTGGTCGTGCAGGTCGATCACATGGGGAATGGCCATCAGGCGTTCGCGCACGTGCTCCATGTCAAGGCCCGGTGGTATCTCCTGCATGAGGATGCCAGTGCCCTTGCGCAAGGTGCCGATGGCATTGACCAGGATGTAGACACTGATGCCGACGCTGAGCAAGGGGTCCACGATGGCCCAGCCGGTGAAATGGATGATGATGCCGCCCACCAGCACGGCGGCCCAGCCGAGCACATCCTCCAAGAGATGCAGATAGGCCCCGCGTTCGTTCATCGTGCTGCCGCTGTGCAGCTTCCACGCGGCAAGGCCGTTCATGGCCAGGCCGAACAGCGCAAAGCCGATCATCCCTAATGAATCGGGCAGCTCGGGTGCCCAGAGCTTGGGCACGCTCACCGTGAGCATGAAGAGGGCGCCGATGATGAGCACCACACTGGTGAGCCAGCCACCCAGCATGCTGTAGCGGCCATAGCCATAGCTGTAGTACGCATCCCGGCCCTTCGTGGCCACGCGTTGCAGGTACCAAGCGGTGCCCAGCACCAGGCAATCGCCGGCATCGTGCAAGGCATCGGTCAGCACGGCAATGCTGCCGGTCCAGAGACCGCCCACCACCTCCACGAGCGTGAAGGCAAGGTTGATCAGGAAGGCAACGCCCAGTGCTTTCGCACCCGCGGCATTCACATGGCCAGGCGGATGCTCATGGTGGTGGTGATGACCGGCATGTGCATGCCCGTGGTCGTGGCCCATGGGGCGAAGGTAGGCGGGGTGCCGATCACCCCACGACCACGCGGCCCGTCTTCTTCGCGAGCTTCTTCTTGGCCTCGTTCAGCTGAATGATCTCCTGCAGCAGGGCCATCATGGTGAGGTCGTCGGCGCTCAGTAACTGTTCCTGCCGCTCCTTCAGCATGCGGTCCACGCGTCGTTCCTTCAGGATGTCCACCGCCTCTTCGAGGGCATCGAGCAGCTGTTCGTTCTCGCGCTTCACGTGGATCTTGTGCCGCTCCTTCCAGTTGGGGCTCAGCACATGCTTCTCGGTGAGCAGGTCGATGGCCGTGCGGCGCCAATGGTCGTGCTCGTGACCGATGTAGCGGGCGGCATCAACGGCCTGGCCGAGGTTGCTGGTGTGGCGGTAGTCCAGGTAGATCTCGCGGAAAATGGGCTCGTCGAACAGGATGTCGTCGAGCGCCAGCAGTTCGAACATCAGTTCAGCTACACTGGTCTCGTCCTCGGCCGTGCTGCCGTCCTCGTGCTGGAAGGGCACCATCAAGCGCTCGTGCCCGTAGCTCAGCAGCATGCGCAGCAGGTCGCGCTCCTGGGGGGTGGTGCCCAGGTCCTCCACCGTGGGCTGTGGCGGCGCGATCTCGGGGGCCACCTGCTCCTCCGGAACGAACTCGTCGCCGCCCAGCTTCTTCCGGTACTGTTTGCGCAGCACCTTGTTGGTCTCGCTGATCAGTGCCTGTTCGGGCACTTGCAGCAAGCGGCTGCACTGCTGCAGGTACAGTGAGCGCAACACCATGTCGGGCACCAGGGCGATGCTCTCCACGATGTCGTGGATGGCGGCGGCCTTCTTCACGGGGTCGTCGCCCACGTCCTGCATCAGCAGCGTGGCCTTGAATACCAGGAAGTCCTGTGCGGTCTTCGTAAGGTGATCGGTGACCTCGCTGCTGCTGTGGCCCTTCGCGAAGCTGTCGGGGTCCTCGCCTTCGGGGAAGGTGACGACCTTCACGTTGAGGCCCTCCTTCAGGATGAGGTCGATACCGCGCAGGCTTGCCTTCATGCCGGCGGCATCGCCATCGTACAGGATGCACACCGTGGGGGCGTAGCGCTTGATCAGGCGCACCTGGTCCTCCGTGAGGCTGGTGCCACTGCTGGCCACCACGTTGGTGATCCCCGCCTGATGCAGGCTGATCACGTCGGTGTAGCCCTCCACCAGGTAGCAGAGCTGCTGCTCAACAATGGCCTTCTTCGCGTGGAAGATGCCATAGAGCGAACGGCTCTTGATGTAAAGTACGCTCTCCGGACTGTTGAAGTACTTGGGGAGCTTCTTGTCGCTCTTTAGTGTACGTGCCCCGAAGGCAATGGGCTGTCCGCTGAGGCCGAACACCGGGAAGGTGACCCGCCCCGCGAAGAAGTCCCACGGTGTGCCATCGTCGCGACGCTTGATCCACCCGGCCTTTTCCAGCACCTCGGGATTGAAGCCGTTGGCAATGGCCGCGTTCGCGAAGGCGGCACCGAACTCGGGCACATAACCGAGCTGGAAGGCCTTGATGGTGGCATCGGTGAAACCGCGCTCGTGGAAGTAGGAAAGCCCGATGCGTTTGCCTTCATCGGTGTTCCACAGCTGGTCCACGCTCCAGTTGAGCGCCCATTGCTGCACCACGGCGAGGCTCTCGCGCTCGCTCTGCTCCAATTGCTGCTCGGGGCTCTGCTCCTCTTCGGGCAGGTCGATCTGGTAGCGCCTCGCCAGCCACCGGATGGCCTCCACGTAGCTGAGGTGCTCGTGTTTCTGCAGGAAGCTGATGGAGTCGCCGCTCTCGCCACAGCCGAAGCACTTGTAAATGCCGAGGGTGGGGCTGACGTTGAAGCTGGGCGTCTTCTCGTTGTGGAAAGGACAGAGGCCCAGGTAGCGCGGTCCCTTGCGTTTCAGCGCCACGAACTCGCCCACCACCTCCTCCACACGGGCGGCTTCCTTGACCTGTTGAATGGCGTGCGGGGCGATCATGGCGGGCGGAGCGGGACGCGAATTTACCGCTTCGGGTGCCCCGGTCTTTATCAGTTATCGCAGTGTAAGTGTCGCAGAAACGCAACCTCAATGATCGAACATTGAACTAACCGATCGATCAACAACCGGTCAGCGTTTCGCCACGCCTGTACTATCATACACCACGCGCTTCACCTCCTTGCCCGTGGCGTCAAAGAACACCCACTCGCCCACGGTAATGCCCTGCCAGTACTGCCCAGTGTAGTAGGGCATGCTGTTGGGGTGGAACACTTCCGTGGCACCTTCTTCCTTGCCGTTCAGGTAGGTCACGCGGCTGCGGATGCCGCCATCGGGGAAGTACGAGGTCCACGGGCCGGTGCGTACGCCATTGGTCATCACCCCTTCCATGCGCCCTCCATCCTTGGTGTGGATCACTTGGGGGCCGTTGGCTGGTTTGGTCGCAGCGGGTGTTGATGTGCTATCGGCCACACCGGCATTGCTCTTCGGGGCTTCCGGTGCGTTGCCGCATGCCGTTGCCAAGGTTGCCACAACAAGGCCAATGAACAAGTTGCGCATCGTCTTGGTCATTTGGTGCGCTCAACGGTCAGTTGTACCAGTCCTTCCAAGCTGTCGCGGGCATCGTTGCGGGGGAAAGTGTGCAGCACTGCCAGCGCTTCGTCGCGGTAGGCGAGCATGCGTTTGCGGGCGTGCTCGATGCCGCCGGCGCGGGTCACCATGTCGATCAATCTGGCCACGGCCTTGCTGTCCTCGTTCTTGTTCTTCACGGTGTTCACCATCCAGCGGCGATCGCTCGCATCCACGTTCTGCAGGGCATGGATCAGGGGCAGGGTGAGCTTTTTCTCCTTGATATCGAGACCGCTGGGCTTGCCGGTGCCATCGCCGTTGCCGTAGTCGAACAGGTCGTCCTTGATCTGGAAGGCGATCCCCGTCAGCTCCCCGAACTTCCGCATGCGGTCCACTTCATCGGCGGGACGGCCTGCGGCACTGGCCCCACTGGCACAGCAGGCGGCGATCAGGCTGGCGGTCTTCTGGCGGATGATGGTGAAGTAGACCTCCTCGCTGAAGTTGAGGTTCCGGCTCTTTTCGAGCTGCAACAGTTCGCCCTCGCTCATTTCACGCACGGCGTGGCTCACAATGCGCAGCAGCTCGAACTCACCCTTATCGATGGCCAGTAGCAGGCCGCGGCTCAGCAGGTAGTCGCCCACCAGCACGGCGATCTTGTTCTTCCACAGCGCGTTGATGCTGAAGAACCCGCGCCGCATGGGACTTCCATCCACCACATCGTCGTGCACCAGGGTGGCGGTGTGCAGCAGTTCGATGAGGCTGGCGGCCGTGAAGGCGCTCTCGTTCACCGGGCCGAACTGGCGGGCGCTCAGCAGCGTGAACATGGGCCGCATCTGCTTGCCCTTGCGCTTCACGATGTAGTGCATGATGCGGTCCAGCAGGGCGGCACGGCTGCGCATGGCCTCGCGGAAATGCGGCTCGAAAGCCTGCATCTCGGCGGCGATGGGCCGCTGGATCTCGTCGATGGACAGCATCGGGCGTCTAAGATCGGTACGAATGGGCTTTCATGACCGAACACACAACCCGTGCTCCTGTTCTGCGTCCATTGGATGGCATCGGCCCGCCGCCTACCTTCGCTGAGCATGCAGTACCGCCCATTCGTTTTCCGCCCGGTGCTTACCGCCTTGCTGGCGACCGTGGCCCTTGCCGCGTACGCGCAACCCAAGCCCAAGCCGAAGGTGGTGCTGTACAAGGACCGTATCGCGGCACAGTTCGATACGGTGGACTGCGTGAAGAACGTGGTGAAGATCAACCCGTTGCTGTTCTTCCGCGGCGAAGTGCCCATCTACTACGAGCGTGCGCTCACGCCCTGGCTCAGCCTGGAGGTGGGTCTCGGGGTCACGCTGCGCGATTATTTGAACATGTCCATCAACGGGGGCAACGATGCCGATGATTTCGGCGCAGGCACCACCATTGTTCCGAATCCGAGCTTCCACATTGCGGCCCGGCTTTACCTCGGCGATGATCTGGAGCCGCAGGGCTGGTACCTGCAACCCGAGTTCGCACACCTGATCTACACCAAGGACATCGGTGTGAAGGGCAACGACGGACAATTCACGGGCGAGGAGCTGCGCGACGAACGTACCTACAACGATCTGCGTTTCCTGGCCGGTTACCAGATGTTGGGCATGAGCAGCAACTGGCTCCTCGACTTCTACGGCGGGCTCGGCTTCCGTGCACGCAACAGCATCATCGTGAGCGAGATCCTCGACCTGTCCTCGCAGGAGTACACCTACACGGTGACCGAAGAGTCCGACAACGTGCCGGTATTCTACCTCGGCATGAAGATCGGCCTGGGCTGGTGAGCGGCGCGGCCAAGCCACTCGCTTACTCGCCACTCGCTTACTCGCTTACTCGCTTACTCGCTTCATCACCCGTTCCCCGTCCTTCAACGCTGGCTCGTTCTTGTTGGCGAGCTGCCCGCAAGCCGCGTCGATATCGCGCCCACGGCTGCGACGGATCCGTGCAATGATGCCCTTTTTGTCCAGGTATTGCTGGAAGGCTTCGGCATCTTGTGCTTCCGTGCGACCGAAACCGCCCTCATCAATGGGGTTGTACTCGATCAGGTTCACCTTGGCGTGCACATCGCTGGCGTAGCGCACCAGTTCCTGCGCATCGGCCAGTGAATCGTTGAAGCCGCGCAACAGGATGTACTCAAAAGTGACCGGCTGGCGCGTGACCCGGGTGTAGTAGCGGAGCGCATCCTTCAGCTCCGCCAGGCTGTTCTGCTCGTTGATGGGCATGATGCGGTCGCGCTTCGCATCGTTGGCGGCATGCAGGCTCAGGGCCAGGTTGAACTTGGTGCCGTCATCGGCCAGCTTGCGGATCATCTTGGCGATGCCGGCGGTGCTCACCGTGATCCGCTTGGCGCTCATGCCCAGCCCGTCCTCGCCCGTGATGCGCTCGGCGCTGCGCAGTGTGTTGGCATAGTTCAGCAACGGCTCTCCCATGCCCATGTACACGATGTTGCTCAGGCCCTGCTGGTAGTACTTGTGCGCCAGCTGATCGATCAGCACCACCTGGTCCACGATCTCGCCTGCGCTGAGGTTTCGGATGCGCTTCAACTTGCCGGTGGCGCAGAAACTGCACGTGAGGCTGCACCCGATCTGGCTGCTGATACAGGCCGTGAGGCGCGTTGGCGTGGGGATGAGCACCCCCTCCACCACATGTCCATCGTAGGTCTTGAACGCACACTTCACTGTACCGTCCGCGCTGCGTTGTTCCTCGGCCAGCACCAGCGGACGCAGCACGCAACGCTCCGCCAGCTGGGCCCGGAAGGCCTTGGGCAGATCGCTCATGTCGTCCCAGCTCCGGGCCTTCTTCTTCCACAGCCACTCCCACAGCTGCTTGGCGCGGTAGGGTTTCTCACCCACCTCCGCCACCAAGGCTTTCACCTCGTCGAGGGTGAGGTCGCGGATGTCGGTGGTGGTAGACATGGAACGCGAAGGTACGGGGCATGGACCGCTGGAAGCTTAATAGCCACAAGCCTCCCAGCTACCTCGCTCGATGAAGCAGCCGAAGTCATCATGCACACGGTCATCGTGATCGGTGCGCCACTCAATGATCGGGAACAGCACGAAAGCCTTGGCGGTCGTTAGCGCGCCATAGCCACAACCAGTTGATCCTTCTGGCCGGAAATACTGGTTCACGAGGAGCATTCCCTGCAGCTTGTCTGCTTGAGGAACAGCCTTGGTCCCTGCGAATGAAAGAGTGAAGAACAAGCCTCCCAGGGAAGCGGTGAGGATTATCGGAAGGGCAAGGAGCAGGCCAAAAAGGACGGGACCCAAGGAGTTGAGCCAGACGGGTCGGAAATGATCGGAAAGGGCGAGATAACAGCACCAAATGGCACTGGTCACGAACACCGCCACGTCCGTCCAGAAGCCGTAAAGCGAGATCGGCGTGAAGAGGACGATCAGTTGCCAGAGACCAAGACCGCGTAGGAACCAAGGGTTGCGGAGGAAGCGGTTCATCGGTCAATACAACGGCGATGGACATTGAAAAGTCTAACCCTTCGCCCCGCACATGTCCACCTGAAGAACCTGAAGTTCAATGGTCCAGCGCCACGCGTACCGCACGAAAGCTGATAAAGACAGGTTCGGCTTCCATCCCTCTCATCACATGCCATTCGAGGATCTTCCAGCTCACTAAAGGCGTTCGCCCTCTGTAAACCACCAAATGCGATCGGGAATTGTGGGTCACACACCTGAACCGGAGATCTTGCCTCTCTTGGTCGATACGGTCGGTCGGTGGTTCCTGGCAATGTTGTGCATGATGGATCGAAAGCCGGTCCTTTCCGGACATGACCAATACCGAACGGTCGCAACAGAAGGAATGGAGATAGACGTTCTGAAACAGTATTGTGTCAGTCGAAAGCAAGTCCAACTCGTTGCAGACATACCATTTTCGCTCGACAGAGCCTTCGCGAATGTTCAACCTCAGGACTTTCTTGAATTGCGTCGATCTCGGGGTGGATTGAGCTTGACCAGTAAAGCCGACAAGTATGGACGCGATGATCCAAAGCAACGCTCTCATTGTCTTTGATGATGCATCGGAAGACATGATCACACGATCGTCAGGAGTCTATCCTAGCTCACCCCAAAACCACCTCCGCCACCTTCAGATCAAAGGGCGTGGTCACCTTGATGTTGTGTTCCTCGCCTTCCGCCAGGTGCACGTCCACACCGAGGCGCTCCACCAATGTGGCCTCGTCGGTAAAGGCAGGGTCGTAGGGCAGCTCGAAGGCCCGGCGCAGCAGCGGTGCACGGAAACATTGCGGGGTCTGCACGGCACGCAGCCGGCTGCGGTCGATGGCCTGGGAGCCTTCCTCCGTGAGCTCGCGCACTGACGAGGCGATGGGCACTACGGGAATGGCCGCACTGTGCTCCTCTGCGGCCGCAAAGCAGCGGGCGATGAGAGCGGTGCTCACCAGCGGACGCACACCATCATGCACGGCCACCAACCCGTCGTGGTTCACGGCCTTCAGACCTTCCAACGTGCTGTGGAAGCGTTCGGCACCGCCGCTCACCAACGTGTGGGCCAACGCGAAACCATGCTCGGCGCAGAGGTCCTGCCAGGTGCCGTGGTGGTCCTTCGGCAATACCACCACCAGCTGCATCGCCGGGTCGAAGCGGTGAAAGGCGTCCAAGGTCCACATCAGCAGCGGACGTCCCTTCAGCAGCAGGAACTGTTTGGGCGTGGCGGCCCCCATACGCTTGCCGGAGCCGCCGGCCACAATGATGGTGGTGCGTTGCATGGCCCGCAAATTAGGTATCGACGCAGACCCGGTTCCTGAACAGCACCCGTAGCGTCGACCCACTGGGTCGAACTAAGGTGCTGTGGGTGCAAGCCCCACCAAGCAGGCCTGAGGGATCAGATGATCAGCATCGCATCCCCATAGCTGAAGAAGCGGTACTTGTCCTTGATGGCCACCTTGTAGGCCTCCCACACATGCTCATATCCTCCGAAGGCGGCCACCTGCATCAGCAAGGTGCTCTCGGGCATGTGGAAGTTGGTGATCATGCTGTCCGCAATGCTGAAGTCGTGCGGTGGGAAGATGAACTTGTTCGTCCACCCGTTGAACGGCTTCATATGGCTCTCCGTGCTCACGCTGCTCTCTATGGCACGCATGGTGGTGGTGCCCACGCAGCACACGCGCTTCTTGGTGTCCTTGGCGCGGTTCACAATGTCGCAGGCCTCCTTGGTGATGATGGCCTGCTCGCTGTCCATCTTGTGCTTGGTGAGGTCCTCCACCTCCACAGGACGGAAGCTGCCCAGGCCCACGTGCAGGGTCACTTCGGCGAAGTTGATGCCCTTGAGCTCCATGCGCTTCATTAGCTCGCGGCTGAAGTGCAGGCCGGCGGTGGGGGCGGCCACGGCGCCTTCCTCCTTGGCGTAGATGGTCTGGTAGCGCTCGGCGTCGCTGGGCTCGGTCTCCCGCTTGATGTAGCGGGGCAGCGGCGTTTCGCCCATTTCGGTGATGGTCTGCTTGAACTCCTCGTACGTGCCGTCGAACAGGAAGCGCAGCGTGCGGCCACGGCTGGTGGTGTTGTCGATCACCTCGGCGACCAGCTCATCGTCCTTGCCGAAGTACAGCTTGTTGCCGATGCGGATCTTCCGGGCCGGGTCCACGATCACGTCCCACAGCAGGCTGTCGCGGTTCAGTTCGCGCAGCATGAATACCTCGATCTTGGCGCCGGTCTTCTCCTTGTTGCCCCACATCCGCGCAGGGAACACCTTGGTGTTGTTCAGGATGAAGGTGTCCCCTTCGTTGAAGTATTCGAGGACGTTCTTGAACTTCTTGTGCTCGATCTTGCCCGTCTTGCGGTCCAGCACCATCAGTTTGCTGCCATCGCGGTCCTTGGTGGGGTAGAGGGCGATTTGCTCCTTCGGGAGGTCGAACTTGAATGCGGTAAGTTTCATGTGTGCTGTGCGGGCTTACGGGCCCGGTCCGAGTAAAATGGGGGCCGAAGATAGCGTGATCGTTAAGCGAACGTCAAAGGGCCGCATCACCTTCCCTGTCAATGGTTTTTGGACGGCCGGGATCGCCTGCTCGTCGCCCTTTTTTCAGCCTTGGTCGGGCCGGGGCGCAATGCGCTGTGCCCATGCCAGCGGGCTGTCGGCATCCTCCACCCGGTAGGGCCCAATGGCGGTGCGGCGCAAGGCGCTCAGGTGGGCACCGCTGCCCAGCACCTGCCCGATGTCGTGCGCCAGGCTGCGGATGTAGGTGCCCTTGCTCACGTGCACTTCGAAGTCCACCTCGGCGCCACGGATGGCCGTCACTTCCAGCGCGGAGATCAGCACCCTCAGCGGCGGCATGTCCACCAAGTGGGCGCGTTCCTCGTCGCGCGCCAGCCAGTAGGCCCGTTCGCCTTCAAAGCGCTTGGCGGAATAGATCGGCGGCCGTTGCATCACCTCGCCGTGGAACTGTGCGAACGCTCCGCGGATGGCCGCCTCGTCCAGGTGTTCCCACGGGCCGTGGGGAACGGGCGTGGTCTCCAGGTCGTAGCTCGGCGTTACGGAGCCCAGGGTGATGGTGCCGGTGTACACCTTTTCCAACCCGGTGAGGGTGGGCAGCTGCTTGGTGCGCGGTCCGTAGGCCATGATCAGCAGTCCGCTGGCCAGGGGGTCCAGGGTGCCGGCGTGGCCCACCTTGAAGTTGCGGCGGCCCACCACACTGCGCATGGCCCCGCGGATCTTGTTCACGCAGTCGAAGCTGGTCCAGGTCAGTGGCTTGTCCACGAGGATCAGTCCCCCTTCGTCGGGAGTGAACACATGGTCCGCGCTGGTGATGCCTTCTTCCGCCGTCATGCCCGGTCCGGTATTCCTTAGAGCATCTGCATGGGCACGTCCAACAGGTACAGTGCGATGATGGTGCCGCCCACCATGATCCGGTACCAGCCGAAGGCCTTGAAGCCATGCTGGCTGAGGAAGGCGATAAAGGACCGGATGGCGATGATGGCCACCACGAAGGCCACCACGTTCCCCACGGCGAAGAGCTGCAGGTGTTCGCTGGTGAGCTCGCCGCCGTCCTTGAGGTAGTCGTAAATGCTCTTCACAGTGGCTCCGAACATGGTGGGCACCGCCAGGAAGAAGCTGAACTCGGCCGCGTGCTTGCGGGTGAGGCCCTGCATCATGCCGCCAATGATGGTGGCCGCCGAGCGCGACACGCCGGGCACCATGGCCAGGCATTGCCACACGCCGATGATGGCGGCCTTGCCGTAGGTCATGGGCTGTTCGCCGGTCTCCGTGCCACCGGGCGCCCAACGGTCGATGAACAGGAACACGATGCCGCCCACGAAGAGCATGATGCCCACCACCAGCACGTTCTCCAGCAGCAGGTCCACCTGGTCCTTGAAGAGCAGGCCGAAGACCACCGCAGGCAGAAAGCCCACAAAAAGCTTGGTGTAGAAGTCGATGCTCTGGAAGAAGCGTTTCCAGTAGAGCGCGATCACCGACAGGATGGCCCCGAACTGGATGGCCACGGTGAACAGCTTCACGAACTCGTCCTGCTGGATCCCCATGATGGTGGACCCGATGATCATGTGGCCGGTGCTCGAGACCGGCAGGTACTCGGTGATGCCCTCGATGACCGCGAGGATGATGGCCTGCAGAAGGGTCATTGCGCCCCGTTGCCCTTGTCGCGCTTCAGGATGGCGAAGGCGATGAACAGGTAGCCGGCCAGCACCACGATGGGTGCCACGGTGATCCTGCGCGGACTGAAGATGGCGCTCTCATCGAAGGCGTTGGGGTCGCCGTTGCCGCCGCCGGCCATCAGCAGGAAACCCACCACCACCACGGCCAGGCCGATGAGCAACAGCTTGTAATTGGTGCCGGTGAAGGGCAGGTCGTTGAAGTGGTTCTGCTTGGCCATCAGCTCCAGTGTAGGTCCTCGGAATTCATGCGAAGGTAGCGGCCCACGGCGAACCAGGTGGATGCCAGTGAGATCAGCAGGCCCAGCGCCAGCACCCCCACGAAGAGCAGTCCCAGCCGGAACGCATCGGTGAAGGCCAGCAGGTCGGGCATGTAACGTTGGGCCAATTGCAGCAGGCCCACCAGCAGGCCAATGGCCAGCACGCCGCCCAGCAGCCCCTGCCACAGGCTCTGCCCCATGAAGGGCCGCTTGATGAACCATTGCGTGGCCCCCACCAGGTGCATGGTGCGTATCAGGAAGCGCTTGCTGTAAATGGCCAGCCGGATGGTGTTGTTGATGAGGGCAATGGCGATGATGAGCAGCAGCGCCGTGAAACCGAGCACGATCAGCGTGAGCTTGCCCATGTTGGCATCGATGTTCTCCACCACGGCGGCGTTGTACGCCACTTCCTCCACCCGGCGGTCCTGCTTCAGGTGCTCCACGATCCACTTCAAGCTGTCGGGCCGGGCGTAGCGCGCGTCCAGGTCCAGCTCCACCGAGGCCGGCAATGGGTTGCTGCCCAGCATGCCCAGGAAATCCTCGCCGAGGTCCTGCTTCAAACGCTCGGCGGCCTCTTCGGCGGTCACGTAGCGGGTCTCCTTGGTGAAGGGCTCGGTGTCCATCTCCTTGCGGAACTGCATCACGTCCACCTCCTTCAGGTCGCGCTTCAGGAACAGTTCCACCCGCACGTTCTCGCGGAAGTAGCGCTCCAGCGCCTGCGCGTTCAGCACCAGGAACCCCAGTACGCCCAGCATGAACAGCACCAGCGCGATGCCGATCACCGTGCTTACACTGGCGGTGCGCGTTCGGGCCTTGTAGTGGCGGTCTACTCCCATGGCGGGCAAATGTAGGGGCGGGGCCTGCAACTGCTCCGTGCTCGGCACGCTCTTCTACCTTCGCGCTCCGTAGCCAAGGAACATGCAGTACGACCATACTAACATCGAGCAGAAGTGGCAGGAGGAGTGGCGCAAGCGCGGCACCTACCGGGTGGCCAACGACCCGTCCAGGCCCAAGTATTATGTGCTCGACATGTTCCCGTACCCGAGCGGCGCCGGCCTGCACGTGGGGCACCCGCTCGGCTACATCGCCAGCGACATTGTGGCCCGCTACAAGCGGCACAGCGGCTTCAACGTGCTGCACCCCATGGGCTACGACAGCTTCGGCCTGCCCGCAGAGCAGTACGCCATCCAGACCGGCCAGCACCCGGCAAAGACCACCGAGATCAACCTGGCCCGGTACCGCGAACAGTTGGACCGCATCGGCTTCAGCTTCGATTGGAGCCGCGAGGTGCGCACCAGCGATTCCTCCTTCTACAAATGGACGCAGTGGATCTTCCTGCAGCTCTTTGACAGCTGGTATGATGCCAAGGCCGACAAGGCCCGTCCCATCAAAGAGCTCATCGCACGGTTCGAGGCACAAGGGTGCATGGGCCAGGACGCCAGCGTGCTCACTGGTGATGTGGAGGCCTTTGTGGGCGAGTTCACGGCCGCGGAATGGAACGGCTTCGATGAGCGCACGAAACAACTGGTGCTGCAACGCTTCCGCCTGGCCTACCTCAGCGATGCCTGGGTGAACTGGTGCCCTGCGCTGGGTACGGTGCTCGCCAACGACGAGGTGAAGGACGGCGTGAGCGAGCGCGGTGGCCACCCCGTGGAGCGCAAGCGCATGAAGCAGTGGAGCCTGCGCATCACCGCCTACGCCCAGCGCCTGCTCGACGGGCTCGACGGGCTGGACTGGAGCGAGAGCATCAAGGAGGCCCAGCGCAACTGGATCGGTAGGAGCGAAGGTGCCACCGTGCGCTTCCCCATCGGCGAGGATTTCATCGAGGTCTTCACCACCCGCCCCGACACGCTCTTCGGCATCACCTTCATCACCCTCGCCCCCGAGCATGTGCTGGTGGGCAAGTTCACCACGCCCGACCGCACCGCCGAAGTGGAGGCCTACGTGAACACCGCCAAGAACCGCAGCGAGCGCGAGCGCCAGGCCGAGGTGGACAAGGTGAGCGGTGTGTTCACCGGCAGCTACGCGAAGCATCCCTTCACCGGCGCCCCTGTGCCCGTGTGGGTGGGTGATTACGTGCTGGCCGGCTACGGCACCGGTGCCGTGATGGCCGTGCCCGGCGGCGACCAGCGCGACTGGCGCTTCGCGAAGCACTTCGGGCTGCCCGTCATCGCGGTGACCGAGGGTGCCGATATCGAGAAGGAGGCCGATGAGCGCAAGGACGCCACCATTTGCAGCGAATGTTTCCTGAAGTGACTTAAACTGCAGCAGGCCATCACCCGCGATATCCAGGAGCTGGAGAAGCTCGGTGCTGGCGAGGGTCGCATCAACTTCCGCCTGCGTGATGCCGCCTTTGGCCGCCAGCGTTACTGGGGCGAGCCCATCCCCATCTATTACCAGGACGGCATCCCGTACCCGCTGCCCGAGAGCGAGCTGCCGCTGAAGCTGCCCGAGGTGGACAAGTTCCTGCCTACCGAGGACGGCGAACCGCCACTGGCCCGCGCAGCGAACTGGAGCTATAACGGCCACCCGCTGGAGACCACCACCATGCCCGGTTGGGCCGGCAGCAGCTGGTACTTCCTGCGCTACATGGACCCGCAGAACGAGGGTCGGTTCGCCTCACCCGAGGCCATCAACTACTGGCAGCAGGTGGACCTCTACGTGGGCGGCAGTGAGCACGCTACCGGCCACCTGCTCTATTTCCGCTTCTGGACCAAGTTCCTCTTCGACCGCGGCTGGATCAACTTCGATGAACCGGCGAAGAAGCTGGTGAATCAGGGGATGATACAGGGGGTGTCGGCGTTCGTGAATCGCTTGCTGATATCGGATGGGGGAGTTCACGCAGCCGATGCTGGATCCGGATTTGAGAATCACATCGGACAGCCGGAGATCCTCGTGAACAAAGAGATGCACGACGCACTTCGAAGCAGCAGATTGTCCGAAGATCAGCACAATGCGCTCGTTCGTTGGATCGCTGAGGTGAACAGGTCAGAGCACGAAAGGAAACCAGGTTCATGGGGCACGATCGCACTAGGTGGTGATGGGCAAGGAGTCGCCATTCGCGGCAGGGTGGATATCGCCTATGTCAAGTCGAATGACGAGTTGGACCTTGATGCGTATCGGGCATCGCAACGCAGTGGACGTAGTGTGTTGGTCTATGGGGAAGGTCCGTACGTGTGTGAGCGAGAGGTCGAGAAGATGTCCAAGTCGAAGTTCAATGTGGTGAACCCCGACGACATCATCGCCAAGTACGGCGCCGACACGCTGCGCCTCTACGAGATGTTCCTGGGCCCCTTGGAGCAGAGCAAGCCGTGGGACACCAACGGCATTGAGGGCACCTTCCGCTTCCTGCGCAAATTCTGGAATCTCTTTCACGCCAACGAGGCATCGACCCACTCCGGATCTTCTTCCAATGCACCGGCACCGTCGACCCATGCGTCCGCCGAAGCTTCAGCGAAGGCGGGCCGGGTCGACCCGCTGAACGTGACCGACGACGCCCCCACCAAGCCCGAACTGAAGGTCCTGCACGCCACCCTGAAGAAGGTGACCGAGGACATCGAGAAGATGAGCTTCAACACCAGTGTGGCGCAGTTCATGATCGCCGCCAACGAGCTGGGTAGCCTGAAGTGCAATAAGCGCTCCGTGCTGGAGCCGCTGGTGATCGCCCTGGCGCCCTTCGCGCCCCACATCGCCGAGGAATTGTGGGAGAAACTCGGCCATTCCGGCAGCGTGACCACGGCAAAGTGGCCTCAATGGCAGGCCGAGCACTTGGTGGAGGACAGTTTCAGCTACCCCATCAGCTTCAACGGTAAGACCCGCCTGCAGCTGGAGTTCCCCATTGCCTTGGATGCCAAGAGCGTGGAGGAGCAAGTGCTCGCCAACCCCGAGGTGCAGGCCCGCCTGGAGGGCAAGGCCCCCAAGAAGGTGATCGTGGTGCCCAAGCGCATCGTGAACATCGTGGTTTGAACGAGCGCAAGCCACGAGCTGACAGCAACCAGCAGTAAGCTGGCCGCCGCCACAGGCGGGCTGGCAGCTCGTGGCCGGTAGCTCGAAGCAACTTCCCGCACCGATCGGCACGTACCTTGCGTTATGCTTCGCATGGCACGCACTACCACCTTGCTTCTGGCCGGTCTGAGCCTGCTCACCATGGGCTTTGCGCAGACCGAGCGTCCGTCGAACAGCACGGAGGGCGACCCGTCCGCTCCTGTGCGCGAGACCTACCCGCTGCGCACGCTTCAGCACAACGCGTTCAAACCCGGCGAAAAGCTCACCTATGTGGTGCACTACGGCTGGGTGAACGCCGGTGAGGCCGTGGTGGAGCTGAAGGAAAGCCCCCGCGAGATCAATGGCCGCAAGGTGTGGCATGCCGTGGGCCGTGGCCGCAGCTTGGGCGCCTTCAACACCTTCTACAAGGTGGACGACCTGTACGAGAGCTACTTCGATGCGCAGGGCGTGTTCCCCTGGGTGTTCATCCGCCGCGTGAGCGAGGGGGGCTACGAGTTCAGCCAGGACTACGCCTACCGCCAGCAATACCGTGAAGTGCTCACGCAGGAGAAGAAGACCCACGCCGTGCCCGGCAGCGTGCAGGACATGCTCAGTGCCTTCTACTACGCCCGCACGCTCGACCTTAGCAAGGCCAAGGTGGGCGATGTGTTCGTGATCGACACGTTCCTGGACAACGAGCTGTGGCCCCTGCGCATGCGCTACATGGGCAAGGAGACCGTGAAGCTGCGCAACGGCAAGTTCCGCTGCATGAAGTTCCAGCCCGTGGTGCAGGAGGGCCGCGTCTTCAAGGGCAACGACGACCTGAACGTGTGGATCACCGATGATGGCAACCGCATCCCGGTGCTCGCGCAGGCCAAGGTGCTCGTGGGGTCCATCAAGATGGAGCTTACCGCCTACGAAGGCCTCGTGCACCCGATCGCCAAGCTGTAACAACGGTTTTCCACGGTGCACCCGTGGTAACACACCGCAGCACCCCGGACATCCGTTCGGGGTGTTGTGCTTTCTTGCCCCCCATGAAGCGTTGGGTGAAGTGGACGGCCCTGGCAGCTCCCGTGCTGGCCATGGGTTACGTGTGGATCGGGGTGGATGTGCGGCCGCATGTGGAGTACGTGCCCGATGCCATGGTGGAGGAGGTGGACAGCACCCTGCTGCCCCCCGATGTGTATGGCATCCCGATGTCGGGATTCACCTTGGTGGAAGGGAAGGTCAAGCCCGGGGCCACCTTCGGCGACCTGCTGGCCGGGCACGGCGTGCCCATGACCACGGTACAGGCCTTGGTGGAGGAGGCGGCCCCGCATTTCGATGTGCGCCGCTTGCGAAGCGGACACCCGTACGCCTTCATTTTCTCCGCGGACAGTGTGAAGCGCCCTGCCTATTTCGTCTACGAGGCCGATCGCGTGGAGTACGTGGTGTTCGGACTGGAGGATAGCCTGCACGTCAGGGTGGGCCATCGCCCGGTGACCACCACCGAGCACCAGATCGCCTGCACGGTGACCGGCGCGTTGTACAACGACCTGGCCCGTGCCGGTGCCGATCCCGCGCTGGCCATGCACCTGGCCGACGTGTTCGCCTGGACGGTGGACTTCTACCGGATACAGAAGAACGACGTGTTCACCGTGGTGTACAGCGAAGAGACGGTGGATGGGCATAGCCACGGCTCACCACGCATACTGGCCGCGCGCTACAACAGTGGTGGCCGCATCAAGGAGGCCTTCCGCTTCGGCGAGGGGAAGGCCACGCAGTACTATGATGCGGAGGGCAACAGCCAACGCAAGGCTTTCCTGAAAGCACCGCTGAAATTCAGCCGCATTTCATCAGGCTTCAGCGGGCGCAGGTTGCACCCGGTGCAGAAGGTGATGA
>JBKDXR010000012.1:0-69773 GCA_046306055.1 Flavobacteriales bacterium | reverse complement strand
AGTTCAGCAGCTACGTCACCAAGTGGAGCAACGTGTACGACCGGGGCATCAACCAGTACAAGACCGGTCTGGATGCCTTGCTCGAAGGCGAGGAGATCAAGCAGGCGCTGTTCGAGTTCGAGCACGACCTGTGGAACTTCTAAGGCATCAGGTACTTCGCGGAACGCCGGTCCCCGAGGGGGTCGTACTTTTGCGGCCCTTTCCGGAAAACCACTCCCGCGCCACCGTTCGACATGATCACCGTACAAGGCCTTACCCTGCATTTCGGTCAACGGCCGATGTTCGACGGCGTCTCGTTCTTTATTGGTAGCGACGACCGGATCGGTCTCGTAGGACGCAACGGGGCGGGCAAGAGCACCCTGCTGAAGATCCTGGCCGGACAGCAGCCCTACGACAAAGGCACGATCGGCAGGCCCAGGGAGCTCACCATGGGCTACCTGCCCCAGGAAATGGCCCACAACCTGGAGCTCACCCCCTGGCAGGTGGCCGAGAAGGCGTTCGAGGAGGCGCTCACGCTGCAGGCCTCGCTGGACCGCATCGAGAAGGACCTGGAGAAGGCCACCACCGACGAAGAGGCCATTGAGCTGGCCACACTGCTCGCCCACGCCCACGAGCGCCTCAACGCCATCGGTGCGGCGGACCACGACATGCAGATCGAGCGCATGCTCAAGGGCATCGGGTTCGTGGGCGCCGACATGCACCGCCTGATGAGCGAGCTGAGCGGTGGCTGGCGCATGCGTGCGGAGCTGGCGCGTCTCCTGCTGATGCAGCCCGACCTGCTGCTGCTGGACGAGCCGACCAACCACCTTGACCTTCCGGCCATCCAATGGTTGGAGGACCTGCTGCGCACGTACCCTGCGGCGTTGGTGCTCATCTCGCACGACAAGACGTTCCTGGACCGCTTGACCAAGCGCACCATCGAGGTGGCCGGTGGCCGCATCATCGACCGCAAGGCCTCGTGGAGCAAGTACGTGGAGCTGCGCAAAGTGGAGCGCGAGCAACAGGCCGCTGCCGCCAAGGACCAACAACGGTACATCAAGGAGACCGAAGACCTCATCAACAAGTTCCGCGCGAAGGCCAGCAAGGCCGCGTTCGCCCAGAGCTTGATCACCAAGCTGGAGAAACTGGACCGCATCGAGGTGGAGGACGAGGACCTGCGCAAGATGCTGGTGAAGTTCCCGCCTGCGCCCAGTTCGGGCAAGATCGTGTGCGAGGTGCGCAACGTGAGCAAGGCCTACGACGCCAAACAGATCTTCAGCGGGGCCGAGCTCACCATCGCCAAAGGGGAACACCTCGCCCTGGTGGGTGCGAACGGCACGGGGAAGTCCACACTGGTGCGCATGATCATGGGCGAGGAGCCATACGATGGCGAGATCCGCATGGGCCACAATGTGATCGTGGGCTACTACGCGCAGGACATGCCCGAACGCATGAGCCCGCAGCGTACCGTGCTGGAGACCGCCGAGGACGCGGCCAGCGAGGATAACCGGGTGCGTGTCCGTGCCATGCTCGGCGCGTTCATGTTCAGCGGCGAGGACGTGGACAAGAAGGTGAAGGTGCTGAGCGGTGGAGAACGCGCACGCCTTGCGCTGTGCTGCATGCTCTTGAAGCCGCTCAACTTCCTCATCCTCGACGAACCCACGCACCACCTGGACATCCAGAGCAAGGACGTGCTGAAGGAGGCGTTGAAGAACTACGATGGCACCTTCCTGCTCGTGAGCCACGACCGGGATTTCCTCACGGGCCTCACCAGCCGCATCCTGGAGCTCGATGAGTTCCGCATCCGCGATCAGCACATGGACATCCTGGAGCTGATCGAAAAGCGCAAGGCCCTACAGGGTGCCGACATCGGCAAGTCGTCGGCGCGTGTGAAGGAGGAGAAAGCGGCCAAGAACAGCGACCAGCGCGACAAACGCGACCGCGACAAGGAGCGTCGTCGTGTGCAGAACCAGGTGCAACGCCTGGAACAACAGCTCGCCGATCTCGAGAAGGAAGAGAAGACCTTGCAGGCCGAAGTGATGAAAGGCGGCATGCCCGCCGATGCCCTACAGAAAGGCTACGACCGTCTTGGTGAACTGGCCCAACGCATCGCCGCGGTGATGAGCGAATGGGAGGCCGCATCGGCGCAGATGGAGGAGCTGGGGGAGGGGGTGTGAGCGTGTTCCGACACGTTTCCTCTCAAGGATGGATCTTGCGTTCGCAAGTTTGCGCAAAGGTGCAGTAAGCAGCAGCGTCAATGTGCGGCGCTTGGTTCGACCCGCCAGAATGTTGCTTTGATTGCATAAAATCCTGATAAGCAGCTAGTTATTACCCCCCCCCCCGGCACGTGGGTCCTTAGGCCTATCGCGCTGTTTCTCCTCGTCCCGCATCTTCCTGTTGAAGTACTGGACCCCCATGGCGATGAACTCCCTCAGCGAACGCTCATCGCGCTTGGATAGCTTGCCTTTCCGTTTCTTCTTGCCCGTTCCCTTCGAGGTGGAGAGCTCCTCCAAATGGACGATGCGCAGCGGTTCCCCCTCCACAGGATCGGGCGAACTGCCATCATCGTTCAGCCAGGGTGTAGGGTCCACCCCAAGGAATTTCTTGATGCGCTCGAGGAACTCCGGTTTGGGATGCTCATCCCGTTCCTTGCGCGAATAGGTGGATTGCTCCATGGCCAGGCGCTTGGCCATCTGCTTTTGGGTGAGCTTCAGGCTCTCGCGCAGTTCGCGCAATTTCCGGGTGAACATGGTGGCAACGTATGGTTGGCGACGGCCTGGTTTCACCTGCCGCAGGAAGGTGATCGAAGTTGGCATGCTCAAGCCAATATATGGCATGAACGGAATTCAACCATGTAATGCATTGCATAATTGACGCATGGATATACAACCATAAGCGTTGCTAGGCGCCGAAGGGCGCTACTGTGATACGCATATGATCAGCATAGCATATGCGTGCTTATGCAGCCGGCATACCGAAAGGTTTGAGAACGGCGAGTTGCCGTAACCAAAACCCTTTGGACCATGAAGACGTCGAGAACAACAC
Organism: Flavobacteriales bacterium; assembly: GCA_046306055.1. Taxonomy (GTDB): domain Bacteria; phylum Bacteroidota; class Bacteroidia; order Flavobacteriales_F; family PHOS-HE28; genus PHOS-HE28. The sequence continues at coordinate 66,749 of JBKDXR010000012.1, read as the reverse complement.
GAACAGCCCGGGCCTGGTGGCAGGCGGGCGCATTCGCGGCAGGCCTGGTGGCCTGGTGCGGGTGGGGCGGGATGGAGGTGCGGGCGCAGGATCCGCTATGGAGCATTGGCAGCCAGCAGGTACACTTCCCACAAGCACCAGCCGGTGTACCCGGCCAGAGTGCCATACGCACCAGTCCATTGCCCACTTCATTCTCTCCGCTCATACCGGATGAGTATGAGTACCAGGGCCAGATCGCCGAGCGCACTCAGAATATCCAGTATGACGATGAAGGCAAAGTGCTCTTCTACATCATTGATGGGAACATCTATAACCGAGATGGCTTGCTCATTGCGGATGATGCACAGAATATGGACGATCGCGATTGCGAGGTCTGCTTCTTAGGCGGTGAGGAGGTCCATGTTGTACCTGTGCCAGGTAGTTGCACGCGGTACTTTGTGATGGGACTGTACTTCCAGGACTTCGAGCGCGACATTGCCGATATTGATAGGGCCTTGTTGCGGTGGGGTGTTCTTGACCTATCGTTGGAGTCTGACTTGCCGGTCTATGCAACAACATGTGCCAAGGTCACCGGCCGCTTCTTGACCGCTGGTGAACGCGATGAAGCTCCTGGCATCACCTTGCAGGGGAGCGCCTGGTCACCTCAGGAGATACTCCCACTCAATGCTCCTGATAATGTGGCCAGCTACCTCCAAGAAGGCACGATTTACATTTCGGTCACGGAAGGCACGGAAACGTTGCGAGCGGCGGGCGTAATGGTCGATGCAGATGGTAGGCATGTGTTCGCGGTGCGCTGCAATCAGGGTCTTTTGTTCCTTGAGGTGGATGGCTCGGGCATTCGGAAGATCCCCTCGCCATTTATTGGTCAGCGATGGCCTTTTGCGCTTGACAATGGTAATGTGGTGACCGATCTGGATAGATCACAACGAGGTGATCTGTCCGTTTGGTATGGTGATGGTGAATTACGTGTCGCATGGAGCAGCTATCGACGCTATGTTGAACCCCTACTGAACTTCCAAGAGGTTCATCAGACAAGGATCGGGCTCTGGGCGTTCAGCTTGACCCTCGGCAACGACGTTGCGGTAACGTCGAACATTACGCCGCAGAATGTACCTGCTGCTAACCCAAGGGTCTATAGTTTGGATGTATACCCGGTAACGGACCCATCTCCCGTTGATAACGATGGGGATCCAATACTGAGGCCTGCCGTACCGGGTGTCCAGTTCTCTCCCAGTGGCCGATACATCTACTTCGTGAAATCGCCCGACTTCGCCTATCCCAACTCAGGTGGCGCGGCTAGTACCTTCGGTTACATCAATTTGAGCTGGACACTTGGGGACCCTGGCACCTACTACACGTTCCTTCCCATTGCCAGCAATGTGGAGACGAGAAAACTGGTCGATTCGCAGCTCGAGCTGAATGTGGCACCCGATGGGGTAGGAACGGCTCTGTACGCCATTGGATCCGATGCGCCGGATGACTTCTGGATGGGTGTATTTGTCGATCCCGACCAACCTGATCCGGCTAATTGGACCGCGGACATCGTTCAGTTCCCCCAGGTTGGTTCCTTCACGGAGCCGAATTCACCAGCCACGGACTTCAGGTTCATTAACCGACGGAATTCCCTGAGCAGCAACCTTGTTTCTCAGCAGAGCTCCACTTGCTGTTCCGCACTGACCCTGGCCAAGGATCGCAGCACCACGATCACCGAGGTCTGTGACCTCACCTGGAGCCCGGGGGACAATGCGTTCTGGGACACCAAGGAGGATATCCATGTGGCTACAGAGTTGCGCATTGCCACGGGGGCACACGTCACCGCGCAGAACATGACCTTCAAGTTCGGGCAGGATGCCGTGTTCATCATTGAACCCGGTGCATCGTTCACCTGTACCAACTGCGTGCTGACGAACGCCTGCGAGGGAACGCGCTGGAAGGGTATCGAGGTGCATGGCTCCATCGTTCAGAACCAGTTCGGATCCCCAACGCCTACCCATCAGGGTATGCTGGTTATGCGGGGAACCACTGTGGAGAATGCCGAGATCGGCGTCCTCGTGGCCAAGCGCGGCCCGTTCGGCAACATTGCCGCAGGCGGTGTGGTCAGCGCGGAGCGGGCGTGGGTGACCGAGGAGGTGGATGAGCAGCCCACCTCGTTCTGGAGATCCACCACCTTCCGCAACTGCCGGGAGAGCGTGCATTTTCCGCCGTTCCAGAACGTGCAACCGAACGGAACCCTGCACCGGAACCTGAGCCGCTTCAACGATTGCGTGTTCACGGTGAACGACCAATACCCTGTTGTCTATGACTTCAAGCACCATGTGTACATGCACCGGGTGGATGGCATTCCCTTCCGGGCCTGCACCTTCGAGAACGCACTGCCCGACGCCTTCTTTGCGGAGGGCGGGGCCTCCCCTGGTAGCCTCTACCTCGGTCACGGCATCCGCAGCCTGGATGCCCACTACACCATCACCAGCTCGTGCAATACCGTATTGCCCGTGGGTGCGCTCTGCCCCGAGGCCGATACGCGCTTCAGCGAGTTCCGGGGATTGGACCATGGCATCCATGCGCTGGCCAGCAGCAAGCTCCGCAACTTCCTGGTGGACCGCGTGAAGTTCACCGACAACATCGCTGGCGTGTACAGCAGCGCCGTGGTGGGTTACAGCCTGAAGAACAGCATCTTCAGCGAAGGGGGAAGGGATGTGGAGTTGACCAACCAAGACGAATTGTTTTGGGAACAATCTCACCGCGGTATCTACAGCCACAGCAGCTACGCATTCACGGTGGAGGACAACACCTTCTTCAGGACCCCGGGAAGCCCAGCGGACCAGCTTACCGAAGGCGTGGTGATCGGCTACAGCCGCGACCACAACGATTACGTGTTCCGCAACCACGGCGAGAACCTGAGCGTGGGTTTTGCCGGTGAAGGCATCAGTGCCAGCATGGAGCCCAGCTACACGCCGCTCATCGGTCTGCAGCTGATCTGCAACACCAATACCAACAACGACAAGAACCTGAGCAGCCGCAAGGCGAATGGGGCTACTGTAAACGAACAGGCCTCGCATATCATCCGCACCAACCAGGGCAACCACTACCGCCCGGCGGACAACGAGTTCGACGAATGGGTGGGTCAGTTGTTCAAGAGGGACTACGAGGTCACCACGACCTTCAGCCCCATCAGCTACTGGCACCGTGACGTGAGTCCGTATGTGCCGCTGAGCTATGATACCTTCTTGAACCCGGCACCTGTCAACACCATTCCGGCCGATAACTGCGCGTCCAAATTGCCTCCGCGTATCCCCGTGGAGCTGCCATGGGGCATGGCCCCCGGAGGATTGACCGATGTGCTGGAAGCGGAAAAACTGGCCTATGGCAGTACCCGCTACTTGTACGACCAGCTGATCGATGGGGGCAACACCGATGAGGTGGTGCAGGAGATCACCGATGCTTGGCCCCAGGAGGTGTGGGACCTGCGGAACTCCCTGCTATCGAAGAGCCCCTACTTGAGCACTACGGTACTGAAGGAGCTGAACCACCAGAACAAGCTGCCGGCCGTGCTGTACGCCGAGGTGTGCATCGCGAATCCGGAGGCCACCAAGGCCGAAGGCTTCTATACGTGGTTGGAGGAGGGCGCGCCCCATCCGCTGCCGGAGTACCTGCTGGCCACCATTGCCGCCAGCTGGGAGGTGCGCACCTACCGTACCACCCTGGAGAACACCATGGCCGACCACCACGAGACCATGAGCCAGGCGGCCACCATGCTGCTGGAGCAGATCAGTGCGGACAGCACCGGTCTGCGGGTGAGCGACCTGCGCACGGTGTGGCAGGAGGTGCGAACGCCTGCTGCACGCTATGCCGAGGCCCTGGCCTTGATGGAACTGGGCGAGTACAATGCGGCATCTGCGGTGGTAGCAGCCATTCCGCAGGAGCACGATAAGCTGAAAGCGCGCGAGCTGACGGAAAAGGACCGTATGCTCTCGCTCATCGGCTTCATGCAGAACTTGGCCGCCAGTGGTCGCAGCGATGCGGAGCTCACCGTTGGTGAACAGGACCAGTTGGAAACACTGATCGCCGGCGAGCAGGACCGGCCTGGCATGTGGATGCAGAACCTGCTGTGTTTCCACTATGATCGTTGCGTCGCCCCTTGGACCGGCGGCAGTGGTGAGCCGAAGTCGCTGCCCGCGGTGAAGACCGTTGAAGACAAAGCACCGGCACTGCTCAGTGTATTCCCGAACCCGGCCACAAGCTGGAGCGTGGCATCGTTGCACGTGCCGAAGGGAACGCAGGAGGCGACCCTCCGTGTGCTGGACCTTTCCGGTAAACAGCTGCACATGCAGGTGGTCCCCATGGAACAACCGCAACTCGTTCTGGACACCCGCAGGTTGGCGCCGGGAGCTTATCTTGTGGAGGTCTCCAGCACCAACGGTGTGCTGGCTACTGAAAAGCTGATCGTGCAACCGTGATCAACGTAGCAGCAAAGCGCATCAAAGCCGTGGCGGTCCTCCTGGTGGGGGCCGCCACGGCGGCTGCGCAGCAGCCGTTCGATCTGGACCTTTCATTCCAGACCACGATCGAGCGTATCTATGTTAGTTCGATCGCTCTAATGAGCAATGGTAAGATACTGGTATCAGGAAGGATCGGGTTTACGAACAACCAGTTGGATCCCGAAATGGGTAGTGTTCGACTGTTTCCCAACGGAAGCTGGGATTCGAGTTTTCCAACCTTTCCACTGACAATAGGAGCTGGAAAGATCACACCATGGGCCGACCAATATTATGTGGCCACGGCGCAGTTGGTACGGCGATTGACGCCCGAAGGTCTAATAGACCCCACCTTCCAGCACCTGAACGACAACGCCCCTCTGTTCTCCTCCTTCCAGGGCGGTGACTACCACGTATACCCGGATGGATCGATCGTGATCACAGGGAGCCACACGATGAACGTGCCGGACAGCGGCTGGGTGGGCAGCCACCACATGATCTGGTTCAACAACGATGGCACGCTGGACTTCACGCGCAGGCCGCGCAGGGGCAATGGCACCATCTCCTTGATCGTGCCGCAGCCCGATGGCAAGTTCCTGCTCAGTGGTGCGGCCACTACCTGGGAGGGGGTGCCCAAGCCGAACATCTTCCGGGTACATACCGATGGTACGCTGGACACCAGCTTCACCTGTGCGATGGGGTGGGGGGAGGCAGCGAGCATGACCGTGCTGGATGATGGCCGCATCCTGGTCTCCGGTTTGTTCAAGACGCAGTTCTCGTCGCCAGATACCTTGCACTTCGTGCGCTTGATGCCGAACGGGGACCTGGACCCGACGTTCAATAACGATTTGGAGGTGGTACGCATGCCTTGGCTTTCGAGCGAATGGCCCGGCAACACCATCAATTGGGGGCAGTTCGGCTTGGTTGGGCATACACGTATCTCTGACGGCCGTATTGTCATGTGGGGAGTTCACATGCTGGTCGAAGGTCAGGAGCGCCTCGGCATTGCCATGCTTGATCCCGATGGCGAATTGCTCGAAGAGCCTTTTGGCGCAGGAGGTTGTGGACGATACTATAGTCCAGGCACAGGTTATTTATATGGTGAGATCAGTGGTATCATCGAAGCCCCCGATGGTTTCTTCTACATCTGGGGCGCCTACAAAGGCTACGATGATGGCACTACCAACGACCCCACGCAACGCTTCATCAGCCGCTTGTATGGGCTGAATGTGGGGGTGGCGGAGCGGGAGCAAGTACAGGTGGAGGTTTTTCCCAACCCCAGCGCAGGAGAGGTCATCGTCGAGTTGGAACGAAGCCTTGGTGTGGAGACGCTGGAGGTACACGATGCGCTTGGCCGCAGCGTGCTGCAACAGCTTATCACCGGTACACGCGTGATGCTGGACCTATCGCAGCAGGCCGATGGCCTCTACACCGTCACTTTGCGCGGCAGGGCGCATGCAACGGTGGTGCGAAGGGTGGTGATCCAGCGTTGAGCACGGATGGAGGTTGCCGGTGCCAAGGCGGCCCACTGGAGGTGTTCTGCGCGCCGGGGCTCAGCTTCAGGCCGTCCTATCCGCCGAAGCCTCCAGAAAGGCTACGACCGCCTGGGCGATCTGGCCCAGCGCATCGCCGTAGTGATGAGCGAATGGGAGGCCGCATCGGCGCAGATGGAGGAGCTGGGGGAAGCGAACTGAGCCTGCGCGTTCGAACCGCACGCGTTACGTGTTCGCGTAATGTGCATTGATGTGATGCAGGGCTGCATATCGCAGTGCTGCTCCAACACACCGATGCCATGGCCAGCACGAAATTGCCTCCCCGGCAACAGATGATCAATATGATGTACCTCGTGCTCACTGCCATGTTGGCGATGAACGTGAGCAAGGAGGTTCTGGACGCGTTCGCCATCATGGACGCCGAACTGGTACGCAGTGAGCAGGCGCATGCACAACGATCGCAACTGGAGTATGCGGTCTTCGCCGATGCTGCGGCGCGCTTTCCCGAGAAGTTCGGCACCACACACGCACAAGCCCTTCGTGTAAAGGCACAGGCCGATTCGCTGGTGGCGTCGATCGAACGCACCAAGACCGAGGCGATCGCACAAGCGGACGGTCTCAGCGCCACCCTTCTGCGAGGCACCGATGCACAGGGACGGGATACGCTGCGAGCCTTGCTGGCGCTCGATGCCAAGGACGATCGCGAAGTGCTCACGCGCATGTTGGTAGGGCCGGAGCCAGCCGCTCCGCACCAAGGGCCGGGTGGTGCGTACGATCTGAAGCAACGCATCGGAGCGTTCCGCGATTCGTTGAAGCAACTGGTGGCCGGGCGGGGCCCCGAGCTCAGCGCTGCACTTGATCTCTTGTTCGATCATGGTGATCGACGCGACGCTTCCGGCACCTTGAACAACTGGGAGTCCATCAACTTCTACGATGTACCGCTGGCCGCGGGTATCGCCACGCTTTCCAAGCTGCAGGCCGATATCCGCAGTGCCGAGAACGACATGGTGAAATGGCTCTACCGTTCCGTGGAGGCCGCCGATTACAAGTTCGGTACGCTCACCACGGCTGTCATCCCGCAGACCAACCTTGTCATGGCCGGCGATTCGTTCCGTGCCGATGTGTTCCTGGCCGCTTATGATCCCCGGAACGCGCCCACCATAACGCTTGCCGGGGCTGGCCAACTGCCGGTCGGAGCGGATGGCAAGGCCAAACTGAGGCTGCGTGCCGACCAGGTCGGTGAGCAGCGCGTGCAAGGCATCATCCGTTTCGAGGGCCCGAAGGGGGTGGAGGAGATCCCGTACACCACCACCTACCAGGTGATGGCCCCGCTGCTGGTGGCCTCGCCCACCAAAATGAACGTGCTGTACCGGGGCGTGGACAATCCGATCGAGCTCTCGGTACCGGGCGTGCCTGCTGAACGCGTGCAGGCATCGATCTCCACCGGACGCATCACGCGCAGTGGACAAGGCTGGGTGGCCACTGGCATGACCGGTAATACGGCCGAGGTGTTCGCCACGGTGACCCTGCCCGATGGCAGTTCGCGCCGGGTGGGCCCCATGCGCTTCCGGGTGAAGGACCTGCCAGCACCCATGGCATTCGTGGCCGGCAAGAGCGCCTTGGACACCCGTATCAAGCGGACCGAACTGCAGGCCGCCCGTGCCGTCTTCGCCAAACTGCCCGACAGCGAGTTCGGCGCCAAGTACCAGGTGCTGCGTTTCCGGGTGATCGTGGAGCGCGGCTCCCAGCCGATCGATAGGCATGTGACGGGCGCCGCCTTCGATACCGACCTGCAGACCGTTTTCAGCAAGCTGCGCAACAGCGATCGCGTGATATTCGAGGAGATCAAGGCTCGGCTGGAGGGCGCGCCGGCAGGGACCCGCACCTACGATCTGGCCCCCATTTCATGGAAAGTGGTGGATTAGGGGGATGACGGGGTGCCGTAGCCGTGGCCACGCTTCCATCCATGGCCTTCCGGGTGGTGCTGTGAAGGAACTGTTGGCCGTGAAGGGAAAAAGTATACATTTGCGGTCCATTGCGGGGTGGAGCAGATGGTAGCTCGTCGGGCTCATAACCCGAAGGCCGTAGGTTCGAGTCCTACCCCCGCTACGAAGAGCCCGGTAAGAGCCGGGCTCTTTTCTTTGTATCATGGCCTATTGGGTGTACGCGTTGTACTCGCCTGACCACGATAAGATCTACGTGGGAGAGACCAGTGACCTTGACGACCGCTTCAGGTCGCACAATGAGCTGGCTACAAAGGGTTGGACCGTGCGATATCGCCCTTGGGTCATATTGTATACCGAGGAGTGTTCAGATAGGTCACAAGCAAGAAAACGAGAGAAGCAACTCAAGTCTGGATCAGGTCGGGAATTCCTTCGCTCATTGTTGGGGTAGCTCGTCGGGCTCATATCCGCCGTACGGCGGACGCAGGTTCGAGTCCTGCCCCCGCTACGAAGGAAAGCCCGGTCGTCCCGAGGCCTCGGGAGGCCGGGCTTTCACGTTAATGACCAGTAAGTGGCAGTCTGCTGCCGATCTTCGCAAGGCGCATGACCATGGCACACAAGGCCGGATACGTCAACATCATCGGTGAACCCAACGTGGGCAAGAGCACGCTGCTCAACGCCCTGCTTGGCGAGCAATTGGTGATCACCAACCCGAAGGCGCAGACCACGCGCCACCGGATCCTGGGCATCATCAACGGCGAGGACCACCAACTGATCCTTAGCGATACGCCAGGCATCCTCGATCCGCAGTACCGCATGCACCAGAGCATGATGAGGGCCGTGGACGAGGCGCTCATTGATGCCGACCTGTTGATCGTGCTGGTGGAACTGGGGCAACGACCCGAGAAGGCCGAGAACGTGGTGAAACGCGCCCAGCGCTTCAAGGGGCCCATGCTGGTGCTGGTGAACAAGGTGGATACCGGTACCGAGGAGGTCATCATGGAAGCGCTGCATGGCTGGCAGAACACCTTCCCCGAGGCCAAGGTGGTGCCCCTGAGCGCGCTCCACGGGCTCAATGTCAACGAGCTCCGCCAATACCTCATCGATCACCTGCCCGAGCATCCGCCCTACTTCGACAAGGAGGACCTCAGCGACCGGAACATGCGCTTCTTCGTGAGCGAGATGATCCGCGAGAAAGTGCTGGCCTTTTACAAGCAGGAGATCCCCTACAGCACCGAAGTGGTGGTGAACAGCTTCGAGGAAGGCGAAACGCTGACGAAGATCCAGGCTGACGTGATCGTGATGCGTGAGAGCCAGAAGGGCATCATCATCGGTCAGGGTGGCAAGGCCTTGCGGAAGCTGGGCACCGAGGCACGCATCGCCATCGAACGCTTCGTGGGTACCAAGGTCTTCCTGGACCTGCGGGTGAAAGTGGATGAGGATTGGCGCGAGGATGAGCGCAAACTGAAACGTTACGGATACTGAGATCATCATGGGCAACATTGTCGCCATCGTAGGAAGGCCCAACGTCGGGAAGAGCACGCTGTTCAATCGCTTGATCGAGCGCAAGGAGGCCATTACCGACCCCACTGCCGGTACCACACGCGATCGCCACTACGGCAAGGCGGAGTGGAACGGTGTGGTGTTCAGCGTGATCGATACCGGTGGCTATGTCAGTGGTAGCGATGATGTGTTCGAGGGCGAGATCCGCAAGCAGGTGAACCTGGCCATCGAGGAGTCGGATTCCATCCTGTTCATGGTGGACGTGCAGCACGGCATCACCGCCATGGACGAGGCCATTGCCAAGATGCTGCGTCGGGCGAAGAAGCCTGTGCTGCTCGTGGCCAACAAAGTGGATGAGCACGCGCGGCAGTACGATTCGGCTGAGTTCTACAGCCTCGGTCTGGGCGAAGTGTTCTGCATCGCTGCGGTGAGCGGCGCCGGCACGGGCGAACTGCTCGATGCACTGGTGGGTGGTTTCAGCAAGCCCAGTGAGGAGGCCGAGCCGGAGATCCCGCGCTTTGCCATCGTGGGCAAACCGAACGTGGGCAAATCCTCCTTGGTGAACGCGCTGCTGGGCCGCCAGCAGAACATCGTGACCCCGGTGGCCGGCACCACGCGCGATCCCATCAACACACGTTGGAACGTGTTCGGGCACGATGTGATGCTGCTGGATACGGCCGGTATCCGCAAGAAGAGCAAGGTCGATGAGGACATTGAGTTCTACAGCGTGCTGCGCTCCGTGCGCGCCATCGAGGACAGCGATGTATGCCTGCTGATGGTCGATGCGCAGGAAGGTGTGCAACAGCAGGACCTGCACATCCTCTCCATCATCCAGAAGAACGGCAAGGGCCTGGTGGTGGTGGTGAACAAGTGGGACCTCATCGAGAAGGAGACCAATACCATGAAGGCGTTCGAGGCCGACGTGAAACAGCGCCTCGAGCCGTTCACCGATGTGCCGGTGATCTTCATTTCGGTGCTGGAGAAGCAGCGCCTCATCAAAACGATGGAGCTGGCCGTGCAGGTGTATGAGGACCGCAAGCGCCGCATCCCCACGCGCAAACTGAACGACGAGCTGCTGCCCATTATCGAGCGCCAACCGCCACCCATGTACAAGGCGAAGCAGGTCACCATCAAGTTCATCACGCAGCTGCCCACCTACGTGCCCACCTTCGTGTTCTACTGCAACCTGCCGCAGTACATCAAGCCCAGCTACGAGCGCTTCCTGGAGAACCGTCTGCGTGAGCACTGGCGCTTCACCGGTGTGCCGATCCGGTTGTTCTTCCGGAAGAAGTAGATCTGTGCCGGGATGATCGGATGGCCGATCATCCGCCATGATCGGTTTCGTCGTCCCCCCCCCGGTCGTTCGTCGAAAGTGCGTGGCATGGGGCTGGTGATCCCGTAGCTTCATGTCATCAAAGTGCTTGGTGCCATGATGATCACACGCTCCCTCGTTGCTTCATGGCTGCTTGGCATGGCCGCGCCCATCGTAGCACAGATCACCGTTGGTGTCCTGCCTGCCCCAGGTATCCTCTGCGCCGATACGCAGGTGGAACTGCCCTATGACGTGGTCGGCACGTTCAATGCGGGCAATGTCTTCACCGCCGAATTATCGGACGTCAATGGTTCGTTCGCTTCCCCTACGGTGCTCGGATCGGTGATATCCACGGCATCAGGCACTATCACCTGTGTGTTCCCTGCTGGGCTTTCCGGCAATGGATTCCAATTGCGGGTGAACAGCAGTGATCCGCTGGAGATCGGCATACCCACGTCAGGGTTGCTGATGGAGGCGCCGAATGCAGGTGCCAATGCCACAGCCACCATCTGCGGTTCCACGGTGAACGCGCTTCCCTTGTTGGGGGGAACCCCTGAGCCAGGTGGCAATTGGATCGTCGTCATGGGTACGATGACCTGGGTGATGGATGATCTTTTGGCCGGTGTCACGAACGGTTCGGTCGTTGCGTATCACGTGACGTCACCTGGTGGTTGCCCTTCCATAGCGCATTTGGAGTTGTATACTGTGGATCCTTCCAATTCGGGCATCAATACTTCCATGTCCATCTGTTCTTCCGATGCCCCGTTCTCGATGTACCAAGCATTAGGTGGGTTCCCCGATGCTGGTGGCATTTGGACGAGTCCGGGAGGTGCTCCACAGCCGCCCACCTTCACTCCGGGGCTCAGCTTGCCGGGTTGTTATACGTACACGGTCGCTGGAATTGCTCCCTGTCCGAATGCGTCCTCAACGTTGTGCATCAACGTATCCCCGGTCGCGAACGCAGGCAATGATGCCACGCTCAGCTGGTGCCTCAGTTCCGGTGCGTTGGACCTGTTCGCTCAATTGGGTGGAACGCCCTCGCCGGGCGGCACATGGACCGATGACAACGCTTCTGGCGCACTGAGTGGATCCACCTTCAACCCCGCTGGCGTTCCTTCGGGCACTTATGTGTTCACCTACACGGTTGGCGGTGGTGCTTGCCCTGCAGCCAGTGCATCGGTCACCGTGAACCATAGTGGCGTATGCCTTGTACCGCCACAGTATCCGTATCCGGTGGAGTGATCACATCCGCGCCAATCCCTGCTCCAGGTCGGCGATGAGCAGGTCGGCGTCCTCGATACCGATGTAGAGCCGGATCATGGTGAACGGCAGTTCGGTGTAGTAGCCGCTCGGTCCTTTCAATGCGCACACCGGCCATTGCAGGCTTTCGTAGCCGCCCCAGCTCACGGCGATCAGGAAGCGTTGCAGGTTATCGCAGAAGCGCTCTACGGCGGCCTCGTCGGGTGCGTCCAGTTCAATGCTCATCAGGCCGGCCACGCGCTTCATCTGCCGCATGGCGAGCGCATGTTGCGGATGGCTTTCCAGTCCGGGCCAATACACGCGTTTGATACGTGGATGGCCTTCGAGGAAACGCGCCACCTTCTCCGCATTGTCGGCGCTGCGGTTCACGCGTAGCTCCAGCGTTCGCAGGCCACGCATCAACAGCCAGGCATCGTGCGGCGAAGGCGCGGCGCCCAGGGTCATCAGCTCCTTGCTCATCACCTGGCGCATGTGCGCTGCGCTGCCCGCCAGCACGCCGGCCACCACATCGCTGTGCCCGTTCAGGTACTTCGTGGCGCTGTGGGCCACCATGTCCACGCCCAGGTCGATGGGGTTCTGGAAGAGCGGACTGCTGAAGCTGTTGTCACAAAGTGTCAGGATGCCGTGCGCCTTCGCAATGGCCACCACGGCCGCGATGTCCTGTAGCTCGAAGGTGAGCGAGTTGGGGCTTTCGAGGATGAAGAGCCGTGTGTTGGGCCTGACGGCGCGGCGGTAGTTCTCCGCATCGGTGCCGTCCACGAAGGTGTGCTCCACCCCAAAGCGTGCGAGCAGTTCCACCAGCAATTTCTTCGTCCAGCTGTAGGGTTTCTGCACGCACACGATGTGGTCGCCTGCCTGCACGAAGCTCATGACGCCCGCAGCGATGGCCGCACTGCCACTGCTGAAGAGCAGGGCATCCTCCGCATGCTCCAGTGCCGCGAGCTTTTCCCGCGCCATGGCCACCGTGGGGTTGAAGCCTCGCGTGTACAGCGGCCGTTCCATTTCCTGTTGCACCACGGCCCGCATGGCGGCCACGGTGGGGTAGGTGAAGTTGCCGCTCTGCACGATGGGGGGCACCACGGCATCGTAGCCGCGCTCGCGTTCTTCGCCGAGGTGGGTGAGGATGTGGGAGAGGTCCATGCGGCGAAGTTGGCAACAAAAGGAAGAGCGCCCCGGTGGAGCGCTCTTCTGGGAGTTCAAATGGGTCGATCAGTGCCGGATCACGAAGCGCACGCGTTCCTCCATGCTGTTCGCGACCAGGTGGGCGATGTAGGTGCCGCTCTGCAGGCCGCCCAGATCAAGCGCCACGGAGCGGCCGTGCGTAAGCCCATTGATGGAGGAGGTGTACACCACACGGCCCAACGCATCCAGCACGGTGAGCTGCGCACGGTCCAGTGTGCCGGCATGGTACCTCAACTGCACCTGCCCATTGCTCGGGTTCGGGGACACATCGAACGCACCGGACGGGCGCACGGCGGCGATGCCGGTGTTCAGCTCCACCGTGGTCACCGTGGTATTGGTGAGCACGGGCTCGTTGTAGTCGAAGTAGATGTCGGCGCGGTTGGTGAGCTGGTCGCCCAATTGCAGCGTGCTCTTGGGTGCCATGCGATACGAGAAGCTGCCCTGGCTGCCCAGTGGATCGGTGGCGCTGTCGGGCAGCATGATGTTGGCGAAGGTCCAGATGGCCACTTCGTTGGTCATGGTGAGCGTGAAGGGATGCGTGCCACCGAGCATCTCGAAGGTGCTGAGGTCCCAGTCGGCATCGAGGCTGTCCTTGATCACCACGTTCACGGCCGGCGCATTGCCGGTGTTCTGGAAACGGATGGTGTATTCCAGCTTTTGTTGCTCGATCACCTGGTCGGGGGTGATGCTCACCAGGTCCACGGCCTTGTCATTGGGGTCGAACGAAGTGGTCGCGATGCCGTGCAGATCGTCCGCGTTGTTGGCGGCGTTCACATCGCTCTGTTGCGTGGTGAGGATGACCGTGTTCAGGATGGGTGCATTGGGTGCCGCATTGATGCTGGTGAACACGGTGACGTTGATGGTGCCCGATGTGCCGGGGGCGATCGCTCCCAGGTCCCAGGTCACTTGCGGTCCGTTCACGGTGGTGGGGTTCGTACTGGCGCTCACAAAGCTCAACAGTGCATCGAGGGTCAGTATCGCGGTGGCGTTGATGGTCTCGGTGCCGATGTTGGAGTAGCCGATGTGGAGCGTGGTGTTGTTGCCGATCCAAGGGTTCCAGCCCCACAGGTTGACAGCACCATCATATATCCCGGGTGTCGGTTGGAAAGCGAAGTCCACGCCGGTTTCCTGATCGCCTTGTTCGGCGATGGTGAAGGTGCGCGAAGCAGGCACTGCGGTGTGGTAGAGCGGCGGTGTCGGTACTGTTGCCGTGTGCGTACCGAGGTCGGTGCAGAAGGAGTAGGGGTCGTTGCCTGAGTACACATAGTGGTCGCCGGGTTGCACCAACAGCATCACCGGGGCGTGCATCTCACCGGCCTCCCGCGTGCCATTGCTGTTGAGGTCGCGGTAGGTGACCCCCACAGCAGTGCCGGCACATTCGTTCAGTTCCCAGGTGAAGGGGATGCTTGAGAAGGTGTTGGTCCAAACGATGTAGTAATTCTGCCCGGCTGTCACGTTCAACTGCATGAATGAGGCAAAGGGATTGTTCGGGCAGCTTTGAGACGCTTGTCCCATGTCGTCGTTGAATCCCACGCAAACGAGCTGGTCGCAGGTGCCGGTGTACACCTTGAGGTAGGTGTCGAAGGAGGTGCCGTTGTTCAGCGGGTGGCAGCTGGTGATGGTGATGGCGCCGTTGAAGGTCGCGGTGTACACGTACCAGTTGCCATTGTTGCCACTTCCACAGGCGGGACCGGCATACCCGCTGGTGGGGCCGGTGGAGTTGTACACGCCCGAAACCACTTGCAGCGCCGTGGTGCAGGTGTCACCTTGCGCGAAGGTGTTGGTGCCGTGCAAGTACAGCAGGGCGAGCAGAGCGATAACGGGGTAACGTGCGGCCATGTTCCGGTGGTTTGGTGACCGAAAGCTAACCGGCTGGTAACGAAGTTCCTACGGGTCGCGCCGGAAAAAGACGAACCCGTTCTTCCGGCCTATCTCGGTGAGGGTGCGGATGGTGCTCACCTCATCCACAGCGGTGATCTTGCACACCACGTACACCGGCCGGTCGATATCGCCATAGAGCAGCCATTCTTCGTCGTGCGCCCTGGGGTCGGTAACGGGTGGCTTGCGGGTGTAGAACAACTGCGCGTAGCTCTTGTAGTTCTTCGTGATCACGTAGCACGGTTCCTGCTGGCGTTGCTCAAAGAAGTCGATCGCAGCGCGTTGTGAGTAGCCCTCGATCCGGTTGATGAAGAAGAACAGCGTGACGGTGACGAACAACGCCCCACCGCTGAACACGGATAGGACCGCCGCGCGATAGCGGCCCCTGCCATGCCATACGTGCCCTGCTACCAGGGCGGACAGGAGCAGTAGCCCCGCGATCGCTTCGGCGCCCGTCCAATGCACATTGGCATCCAGGTTGGCCAGTGCAAAGGGGTCCTGTGCGAACAGGGGCTTCAACCGTTCGATCTGCATACCGGCAAAGGGCAGTGCGATCACGATCACCGCGACCAGGGTGCCCAGTCCGCCCAGCAGGAAGCGCGACCATCCGAAGGCTTCCTGCTTCTTCCAGATTCGTTCCAACTGCAGCGCGGCCAGGTAGGTGAGCGGGAAGTAGCACAGGCTGCTGTAGTGCACGATCTTGGTCTTCACCACGCTGAACAGGATCAGCACCACCCAGAAAAGGATCGCCATCCAACGGCGATGATCGTTCTGCGCAGGGTCGCTGGTCCGGGTGGGCCGAAGGAGTTCCTGCAGGGCGAACACCGAGGCGGGGAAGCAGCCGATGAGCAGCACCACGAAGTGATAGCCCATGAAGCCGCCGTGCCCGGCATCCTCGGTGGTGAGCATGGCCACCTGGCGCCAGAAGAAGGCCACCATGAACTCGGGGCCGTTGCGCAACAGGTCGTACACGCCCCAAGTGCCTACGGTGAGCAAGGTGGCCAGGGCGATGATGCCCAAGCGCCGCCAGCGCAGATAGGGTTTACATCGCCCCCATGCCCAGTACACGGCCATGGCCAGCCCGGGCACCAGCACGCCCACCGGTCCCTTGGTGAGCACGGCAAGGCCGAGGAAGAGACCGGCCAGCCAGGCATGCTTGTCCTTGGGACCGTTCAAGGCGTGTGGGTGGCGTCCGGGGTCGCTTTGTACCAGGGTGATGATGGCGTGCAGCCCGAGGAAGATGAAGAGGTTGAACCAGGGGTCGATGATGCCGCTGCGGAAGTAGAGGTGCGGCAGGATGGACCCGATGTAGGCCAGTGCCCACAGCATGCCGAACACCCGGCCGCGCAATTGGTCGCCAATGCGGTAGAGCACCAGCAGCGTGAGCATGCCGCACACCGCATTGGGAAAGCGCGCTGCGAACTCGCCCACACCGAAGGCCTTCATGCTGAGGGCCTGCATCCAGATGAACAGCGGCGGTTTTTCGTGGAAGGGCAGATAGCCGATCTGGGGACGCGACCAGTCGCCGGTGACGACCATCTCTCGGGCGATCTCCGCGAAGTTGATCTCGTCCCAATCGAACAAATTCACGGCTCCCAGACCGGGTACGAAGAGCACCGCCGCCACGGCAATGATCAGGAGCTGGATGCGGCCGCGGGTGAGCATGTGGGAGGTCAGCGCGAGGAGCGTCGTTGGCCCAAAAGTGCCCAGCCCATCAGCCCGGTGCGTGCCAGGAAATAGCGCCAGCTCACGTTCAGCACGCCGAAACCATAGGTCATGCTGCGGCTGAAGTTGATGCTGCTGGCCTCATCGAAGTACTTCGTGGGGCAGGTGATCTCGGCGACCTCGAAGCCCTGCCAGAAGATCTGCCCGATCATTTGGTTGTCGAACACGAAGTCGTCCGAACATTCCTTGTAAGGGCAAGCATCGAGCACCTTCCGGTGAAAGGCGCGATAGCCGGTGTGGTACTCGCTCAGCTTCTCGCCCATCAGCAGGTTCTGCGTCAAGGTCAGTGCGCGGTTGGCGATGTACTTGTACATGGGCATGCCGCCCTTCAGGGCACCGCCGCCCAATATCCGCGACCCGAAGACCACCGGGTACACGCCGTTGCCGATCAAGGTGATCATGCTGGCGAGCAGTTTCGGGGTGTACTGGTAGTCGGGGTGCAGCATCACCACGATGTCGGCACCCAGGTCCTTGGCCTTGTCGTAGCAGCTTTTCTGGTTGCCCCCGTAGCCTTTGTTCACGTCGTGGACCACAATGTGCCGGATACCGAGCTGCCGGGCCACCTCCACGGTGTTGTCCGGGCTCTTGTCGTCCACCAGCACCACCTCGTCCACCAGGTCGAAGGGGATCTCCTCGTAGGTCTGTTTCAAGGTCAATGCGGCCCGGTATGCGGGCAGCACCACGATCACCTTCTGGCCTTGGTACATGGTGCAAAGATGCGTTCCGCAGCGTGAACGTTCACCGTCCGCGTTCGGCCACGCTCACCACGTATACCCCGCTCAGTACCAATGCGATCATGCCCAGTTGCGCCAGACCGATGACCTCGTTGTCCAGCAGGCCCCACCCAATGGCCACCACGGGCATCAGGTAGGTGACCGAACTGGCCCGCAAGGCCGAGGTGCGCTGCAACAGCACGTTCCAGAGCACCAAGGCCAGTGCCGAGCTCAGCACGGCCAGCACGGCCACGTGGCCCAGGGCGCTCCAACCGTGCGGGTCGGTGCGCAGCGTCTCCGGCAGGCCGCTGCCCAGCGCAAGTCCGATGCTGATGGGACCCACGAACGTGAGGGCGAGCGCCGAGGTGGCCATGGGCGGCACGGCATACAGGTGGCGCTTCACGATGTTGCCGCTGAACCCGTAGCACAGGGTGCCCACGATCGGCAGGGCCGCATACAGCGACCAGGAAGGCATGCCGTCCCCGTCCTTCAGGGCGATCAGACCCACGGCGCCGGCAAGTCCCAGCGCTACACCGGCCAAATGGATACCCCGCACACGCGTGCCGAAGAACAGCCCCCCGGTCACCAGTGTCATCAGCGGTGTCAGGCTGTTGAGCATGCCGGACAAAGAGCTGTCGATACGGCTTTGCGCCGTGGCGAACAGGAACGCGGGTATGCCGTTGCCGAGCAATCCGGCTCCCAATAGGGGAAGTGCATGTTTCCGGAGCAGCCCCACATGTTTGAACAGCACCGGCGAAAGCGCCAGCCAGGCAATGGAAAGGCGCGCCGTGGCCATCTGCCAGGGGGTGAGCACGGGAATGCCCTCGTGATAAAGGCCCCGTTTCATCAGGATGAAGGAACTGCCCCAGATCAGGGCCAGCACCAGCAGGAGCAGCCAAATACCTCCGTTCCGACCGCTCTTTTCCTGCATTCCTGGATGCCTCGCTTGACCCCTGTTGGGTTGGCGAAGGCCGACAAAAGTACCCCGGGGGAATATTGCGCTATACCTTTGTAACGTTCTTCGGTGGTTGTGCGTCCTATGCACGTTAATCTCATCCTGTCATGAACGTCCGTTCCCTGTTCCCCTTGGTCGCCGGTGCCGTGTTGTTCGCTGCGTGCAGCAACAACGACCAACCCGTTGCGGAGGTCGCCCTGCCCGGTGTTGAGCGTGTGGTGAAGGAGGTGGTGATCTCCTCCGGCGAGCCCCTGGCGATCGCCGACCTGAGCATTGATGGCATGAGCTGCGAGATGATGTGCGGTGGTTCGATCAAGAAGGCGCTGGCCAAGTTGCCCGGGATCACGACCACGGAGATCCAGTTCATCGAGGGCGATGATCGCGACCATGCCATTGTGACCTACGACGAGACCCAAGTGACCGACGCCCAGATGGTGGAGGCCATTCAGGCGTTGCATGATGGACAATACAAGGTGCTGGCCGTCACCATTACCAAACAGGTGCGCGGCTCTGCAGGTTCCACCAGCGATGAGGAACCTTCCGCGAAGGAGGAGAAGGGTGTGAAGGCTTCGCTGCCTTCGTCCGAGGTCCTGTTGCCCAGCATCCTGGCCTTGCTCACCAGCGTACTGCGTCAGTGATCGGAACATGATCGAATGAACAGGGGGCTTCGGCCCCCTTTTTCGTTGTCGCGGGTCACGGCGAACCGTTGTTCAACAGCGGTGTTGGTAGTTTTGGCGGCCCATGAACAAGGAGCACGAGAAGGACCTGCGACCGGTGGTCTGGTGGTTGATCACCGGCTGTGTGCTCATTGCCTGCATGGTGGTCATCGGTGGCATTACGCGACTCACTGGCAGCGGTCTGAGCATCACGGAGTGGAAGCCGATCATGGGCGCGCTGCCTCCAATGAATGATGCGGAGTGGACCGAGGCCTTCAAGAAGTACCAGGCCATACCCGAATACACGCTGAAGAACCAGCACATGGACTTGGCCGGGTTCAAGCGGATCTTTTTCTGGGAGTACCTGCACCGCAACTGGGGTCGATTGATGGGCCTGGTGTTCATCGTGCCGTTCGTACTGTTCTGGCGACGGGGTCTGCTCAAGGGCTGGCTCTTGAAGCGGGCCTGGCTCATCCTGATCGGTGGTGGGCTGGTGGGGGCTTTGGGTTGGTTCATGGTGGCCAGCGGGCTGCAGGACAACCCCGATGTGAGCCATTACCGCCTGGCGATCCACCTGTGTGCGGCCTTCACCGTTTTCTCCCTGGTGCTATGGACGGTGTTCGATATCCGGGATGGGCGGCGTGGGTTCCGTTCCGGGCATGAGGTCGCGGGCCGCTGGATGCGTGCAACATTCGTGTTGCTGGCCCTGCAGATCGTGTGGGGCGCCTTCACCGCAGGGCTTGATGCTGGTCGCATCTACAATACGTGGCCACTGATGAACGGCTCGTTCATGCCGGAGAACGTGATGGCCCATGGCAGCCTTTGGAAGGACCTCACGGACCATCGCGATGGCGTACAGTTCGTGCATCGCAATCTCGCCTGGCTGGTCGCCGCGCTTGTTGTGGGTACTGCGGTGCATTACCGACGCCAGTTGGCGGGTGTCTGGCCCTGGCTGCTGGGCGCGGTCCTGGTTCAGTTCACGTTGGGCGTGTTCACCGTGCTAACGCAGGTGGACCTTACACTGGGCGTGGTGCATCAGTTCGGGGCGCTTGCCCTGCTGGCCGTGGTCCTCAGGGCGCTGCACCGAACCGGCCGGATCATATCGTAATGCGCGGCAGTGTCAGCGGCTGCCCCATTGCAGGGTGCCGATCATGTGCCGCATGTCCTGCCGGATGCGCTCGGTGACCGGTGCCAGCGAATCGGCATTGGGTCGGACATCGAAGTACAAGGCGCCGTACAGGAAATTGGAGGTGCTGTCGGTGAGGTAGAACACCAGCGGACTGGCCGCATCACCTTCCACATCGAACACGTTGCCGAACACGCGGGAGCTGTCGATCAGGATGCGTTCGCTGCGGATCCGCACGGCCTTTGCTTCATGCTTGCCCTTGAAGGCGTGGGCATCTTCGATCAGCTCGTTGATGTTGCCTGTCACCGGGGACCAGGTGAGGTGCACGGTGGCCCGCTGCCCGGGGAAGCGCAGGTCGTACCAGCGTGCCTCGCCTTCTGCCTTCCGCTCTCGAACGCGGGCATAGGTCGGCACCTCCATGGCCATCACGGCGCTGTCCGCCCATGGTGCATAGGCCTGTGCGGGCAGGTCGATGCGGAACCAGCCCCGTGGCTTGGGCAGGGGCTCCTCGCCACAACCGGCCACAACGGCCAGTGCCAACAACCACTTATTGCTTGGCCTCATCGGTAACGATCACTTTCACACGGCGTATGCGCTTGTTGTCCGATGCTTCCACCACGAATCCGTAGTTCTGCAGGTCCACGCGTTCCCCTTTCTTGGGGATGCGTCCGGTCAGTTCCAGGATGAAGCCGCCCAGTGTGCCGCTGTCACCCTTGTTCTCTTCGAACAGCTTGCCGTCCACGCCCAGCACGCGGTACACATCGGGCAGAGGTGCCTTGCCTTCGAACACCCAGGTGCGGTCATCGAGCTTGCTGTAGATCAGGTCCTCGTCGTCGTATTCATCGGTGATGTCGCCCACGATCTCCTCGATCACGTCCTCCAGGGTGATGATGCCGCTGGTGCCGCCGTACTCATCCACCACCACGGCGAGGTGTACCTTTTCCGATTGGAATTCCTTCAGCAGATCGTCCAGCTTCTTGCCTTCGGGCACGAAGTAGGGGTCGCGAAGCAGGCTGTGCCAGTCGAAGGTCTCCTTGCCGAGGTGTGGCAGGACATCCTTGATGTTGAGCACGCCCACCACACGGTCCAGGGTCTCCTCATAAACCGGCACCCGGGAGAAGCCGGAGTCCACAATGGAGATCAGGAGCTGCTTGAAATCGATGTCCTTGTCGAAGCCGACCACTTCGGTGCGCGGACGCATGACCTGGTGCACTTCGATGTTGCCGAACTTCACGATGCCCCGCAGGATCCGCTGCTCCTCGGCGGTGGTGCTGGCGTCCTGCGTGAGCTCCAGGGCGTGGCCGAGGGAATCGACGGAAATGGACTGTGCGCCACGTTTCTTGAACCGCTTCTCGATGAAGGTGGTGCTGCGCACGAGCGTCTCGCTCACCGGCTTGAACACCCAGCGCATCACCCACAGCGGACCGGCCATCATCTGGGCCACCCGCATGGCGTTCGCCGTGGCGTACACCTTGGGCAGCACCTCGCCAATGAGCAGGATGATGAAGGTGACGGCCAGCACCTGGATGATGAAGACCATGTAGGTGGGCATGCGTTCCACCTCGAGCAGGGCGGTCACGGCCACCGTGCTCAGGATCACGATGCCCACGTTCACGAAGTTGTTCGCGATCAGGATCGTGGCCAGCAGTCTCCGCGGCTTCGCCAGCAGGTCCAGCACACGCTGGCCCGCACTGCCGCCGCGCTCTTTCAGGTCGCGTAGCTGGGTGGGGTTCAGCGAGAACAGGGCCACTTCGCTGGCGCTCATGGCGGCCGAGGCGATCAGTAGCAGGCCGATGACCAGCAGGATCACGATCGTGCCGGCATCCAACGGGCGCCAATACAGCGCCACCAACAAGGGATATGCGGAGGGAGGCTCCAATCAACTGGTGCTTGGTGGAACAGGCGGGGACGTATGCTCAGAAGGGCAGGTCGTCCACTTCGTCGGCCGGGACCGATAGGTGTTGTGGCGCGGCGGCCATCGGCTGGGCGGCTGGGCGTGCGGCCATTGGTGCGCCTGGGCCAGCCTCCCCGGCGGGGCGGTCCAGCAGCGTCATCTCATCCGCCTGTATCTCGGTGGTGTAGCGATCCTGGCCGTCCTTGTCCTGCCACTTGCGGGTGCGGAGCTTGCCTTCCACATACACCTTGCTGCCCTTGCGCAGATACTTCTCCGTGATCTCGGCCAGGCCGCGCCAGGCCACCACGTTGTGCCACTCGGTCTGCTCGCGGCGTTCGCCGGTCTGGCGGTCCTTGTAGGTCTCGCTGGTGGCGAGGCGAAAATTGGCTACGCTGGCGCCGTTCTGCAGGTGGCGCACTTCGGGGTCGGCACCCAGGTTGCCGATCAGGATCACTTTGTTGACTCCGGCCATGACTTGTTCAATGAATGGACGAAGATAGGTCTTCCCTCATGGGTGGACAGGACCCCCGTAGTTCGCCAGGTGGCGCTCGATCAGGCGCGGAAGTCCGTACTGGTCCAAGGTCTTCCATTTCACCGCCTTCCACTCCGCTGGCGCACGGTGGTCCTTGGGTGGGAGCAGTTCCCAGAACATCGTGTGGATGACCTGGTGGCTCAATATGTGCTTCACAGGACCCTGCCTGTCCTGAACGGTCCAGCCTGCTCCCAGTTCCTTTTTCAGTGTGGCCGGGAAGCTCCGGGCGGTCATCGTGGTGCCTGTTTCGATCAGCGGCAGTTCCCACAGCCCCTGCCAGATGTCCTTGCCCGCGCGCTTGCGCAGGTAGAACCCGCCCTTCACGTTAATGAGGAGGTAGTTGAAATGCCGCGCGCGCACCTTGGTCTTTCCGGTCTTCACCGGAAGTTCGTCGATCGTGCCCTCGGCCCGTGCGATGCACTTGTGCGCCAGTGGGCATTCGCCGCAGCGCGGGTTCCTGGGTGTGCAAACGGTGGCCCCCAGTTCCATCACGGCCTGGTTATGGGCGCCGGGTTCCTGCCCAACAAGCAGTTCGGCGGCCACTGCCCGGAACTGCTTGCGACCTTCCGTACCATCGATGGGCGTGGTGATCCCGAAAACGCGGGAAAGCACGCGGTACACATTGCCATCCACCACCGGTTCGGGGATGCCAAAGCAGATGCTGGCGATGGCCGAAGCGGTATAATCCCCTACGCCCTTGAGACCCAGCAGCGCGGCATGGTCGGGGGGGAACCGACCACTGTGCTCATTCAATACGTGTTGGGCCGCAGTGCGCAGGTTGCGGGCACGGCTGTAGTAGCCCAGCCCCTGCCAAAGCCGCAGTACCTCGTCCTCCGAGGCCTGTGCCAGATCGGCCACGGTGGGGAAGCGTTCCACGAAGCGGTGCCAGTAGGCCGTGCCCTGGTCCACGCGGGTCTGTTGCAGGATCACCTCGCTGAGCCAGATGCGGTAGGGGTCGCGGGTCTGGCGCCAGGGGAGCGGACGCTGATGTTCCCGGTACCAGAGCGCAAGCGCGGGGCCGAACCATGAAGGTGTTGACATACAGGGGCAAAGATCGGTTGTGCGTTCCATTGGATCGGCTATATTTGCCGCCCCAAACCGAAGAAGGGTATGACGAAGGCGGAATTGGTCAGCATCATCGCAAAGCGCACCGGAGTGGAACGCCAGGTGGTGTTGACGACCGTGGAGGCATTCATGGAGGAGGTGAAGACCAGCTTGGAGAAGGGCGAGGACGTCCATCTCCGTGGCTTTGGGAGCTTCGTGGTGAAGCACAGGGCCCAGAAGACCGGAAGGATCCTGGCCCGTAACACCACCATCATCATTCCGGCGCACGATGTGCCGGCGTTCAAGCCTGCCGACACGTTCGTCGACAAGGTGAAGAACCGCTCTCAGGGCGGCCAGCAATGATAGGCTTGAAAAGGCCCCAGTTGTTGGCCCTCGCAGGAGCGTTGGTGGTGGTCGTTCTTTTGGTAATGGCGCCCCGGACACCTTCCGGGAAGCAGGAAGCGCAGGCCCCGGCCATGAGCGCGGCCCAGGCGAAGACCGCCGAGGCCGTGGCACTGGTGCAGGGTCAGGACCCCATGCGGGGCATCATGATGCTGCGCGAGATCCTGCAGGAGGACCCGAACAATGCCGAAGCACATTGGCACCTCGGGCTCTTCTCCATCCAGAGCGGTCAGTTTGACAAGGCCTTGGAGCGGTTCAAGAAGGTGAGGGAGCTGGACGAACAGGGTTTTCCTGATGTCTGGTTCTATCTCGGGCGCACCTATGCAACGTTGGACAGCACCGATCAGGCGATCGCGTGCTTCAAAAAGTATCGGACAATTGCTCAGGACACGGCCATCATCAACGGGGTGGACCGCTTCCTGATCGAACTGGAGAACAAATAACACAGACCCATGCCCTGCGGTAAAAAGAGAAAGCGGCACAAGATGGCCACGCACAAGCGCAAGAAGCGCTTGCGGAAGAACAGGCACAAGAAGAAGAACCGGTAGGTTTTTCTGACGCTTGGCCGTTGCGTGGCCCCGAGGACATTGCGGTCGTCGGGGCCCTTGCGGCTTTATGGACGGCGCCCTGATAGGCGCTTCACACTTCCCAACACGCGGAACATCGAGTGAACATCGACCTGATCATCCGTTCAGGTCCCTCCGAGGTGTCCATCGCCTTGATGAAGGACAAGGTCTTGTCCGAACTTCATCGCGAGAAGACCGAACGCGGCTTTGCCGTGGGCGATATCCACCTCGCGAAGGTCCGAAAAGTGGCCCCCGGCCTCAATGCCGCTTTCGTGGACGTAGGCCACGAGAAGGATGCGTTCCTGCATTACTTCGACCTGGGGCCGCAGTACCGCAATTCCTTCAAATTCGCCAAGGGCGCCGTGGCCGGCACGCTCAATTCGAGCCTGTTGGACGATTGGAAGCTCGAGCCGGACATCGCCAAGGACGGCAAGCTGGCCGATGTGCTCAGCGCCAGCCAGACCATCCTGGTGCAGATCGCAAAGGAGCCCATCTCCACCAAGGGACCGCGCCTCACCGCCGAGGTGACCCTGGCCGGTCGCTACATGGTGCTCGTGCCCTTCATCAACAAGGTGAGCATCAGCAGTCGCATCACCGACGAGGTGGAGCGTAAGCGCCTCAAGGAACTGATGCAGGCCATCCGCCCGAAGAACTTCGGCGTCATCATCCGCACCAACGCCGCCGAGAAGAAGAGCGAGGACCTGGAGAAGGACCTCAAGACCCTGATGCAGCGGTGGGACGTGATGTTCCACAACCTGCGCAATGGGCAGCCACCGAAGAAGGTGCTGGGCGAGATCGACCGTACCAATGCCGTGCTGCGCGACCTGCTCAACAAGGACTTCACCGCCATCCATGTGGATGACGAGCTGCTGGCCGAAGAGATCTACCAGACCCTGGAGAAGACCGCGCCCGAGAAGAAGGGCATCGTCAAGCACTACAAGGGCAAGCTCGACATCTTCGACAACTTCGGGGTCAACAAGCAGATCAAGCAGGCCTTCGGCAGGCAGGTGATGCTCTCCAGTGGGGCCTACCTGATCGTGGAAAAGACCGAGGCCATGCACGTTATCGACGTGAACAGTGGCAGCCGCAAGGGGGGCAACCAGGCCCAGGAGAAGAACGCCCTGGACATCAACGTGGAGGCCGCCAATGAGATCGCCCGTTTGCTGCGCCTTCGCGACATGGGCGGCATCGTGGCCATCGACTTCATCGACCTGTACGAGCCCGAGAACCGGCGCATCCTGCACAAGGCACTGAAGGATGCCATGGCCGACGACAAGGCCAAGCACAACGTGCTGCCGCCCTCACGGTTCGGCGTCATTGAGCTTACCCGCCAGCGTGTGCGTCCCGAAACGGAGATCGACACCAGCGAGGCCTGTCCCACCTGCAATGGTACGGGCGAAGTGCAGGCCGCCATCCTCATCATTGACGAGATCGAGAACGCGCTCAATTACCTCCACATGGAGAAGGACATGAGCGGCCTAATGGTCTGCGTGCATCCCTTCATCCACGCCTACCTCACCAAAGGCCTGCCCAGCATCCAGCAGAAATGGTGGTGGCGCTGGAAAAAATGGGTGAAGGTGAAGCCCGAAGGAGCCCAGCAGTTCCTCGCCTTCTCCGTGAAGGACGGGCAGGGGAACGAGGTGCCGGTGTAGCAATTCGGTATCGCGCCCGTTGCATCTTCGCATTGTGCAACGCCCCCATTCATCAGCAGAAGCCCTTGCGAAAGCCCGTGCCTATTGCGCCCGCCAGGAGCGCTGCCAGCAGGAGGTGCGCGACAAGCTGTTCGCGTGGCAGGTCCCGGCGCGGGACATCGAGCCCATCATTTCCCAGCTGATCGGTGAGGGTTTCCTGAACGAGGCGCGCTTCGCCGAGCACTATGCGGTGAGCAAGTTCCGGCAGAAGGGCTGGGGCCTGCGGAAGATCGAACAGGCCTTGCGCCTCAAACAAGTTTCCGAGCCGTGCATCCGTTCGGCCGTTCGGTCCATTGAACAGCAGGAATACAGCGCTGCCTTGCAACAGGCGGTCAGCAAACGCTGGGACCGTACCAAGGAGCCCGATCCATACGTGAAGCGCCAGAAGGTGTTCCGCTATTTCCTGGGCAAAGGGTTCGCCACAGAGGCCGTGGAGCAGGCCCTGCGGGCCTTGGAAGCGGACTGACCCATCGGCAAGGTGCCCATTGCCCGCCTGAGCGGTACTTTTGCGGCCCCAATGCCCGCCGTGAACGGCATGCCGACATGATCACCATTGACAAGATCACCGAGCTCAACGATCGCCTCGAAGCGCTCAAGGGCTACCTGGACATCGAAGAGAAGCGCGGGCGCATCCTGGAAGAGGAGAAGTACACCCTGGACCCCGACTTCTGGAACGACCAGAAAAAGGCCCAGCAGGTGATGAACAAGATCCGCGAGCTGAAGCGGTGGGTGGCCCTGTATGAGAGCGTGAAGCGCGAGATCGACGACCTCGGTGTGGTATACGAGTTCTTCAAGGCGAAGGACGTGAGTGAGGAGGAACTGGAGGCGCAATTCAAGAAGGCGAGCGAAGCCCTGGAGGAGCTCGAGTTCAAGAACATGCTCAGCGCCGAGGAGGATCCGTTGAGCGCCGTGGTACAGATCACCAGCGGAGCGGGAGGTACCGAGAGCAATGATTGGGCCTTGATGCTGCTGCGCATGTACCGCATGTGGGCCGAGAAGAACGGCTACAGTGTGAAAGTGCTCGACTACCAGGACGGCGAGGCCGCCGGCATCAAGCAGGCCACCCTGGAGGTGGATGGCGAGTTCGCGTTCGGCATGTTGAAAGGGGAGAACGGTGTGCATCGCCTGGTGCGCATCAGTCCCTTCGACAGCAATGCACGACGCCACACCAGTTTCGTGAGCGTGTACGTGTATCCGCTGGTGGACGAGAGCATCGAGATCGACATCAATCCGTCGGACATCACGTGGGACACCTTCCGCAGCGGTGGTGCCGGTGGGCAGAACGTGAACAAGGTGGAGACCGGTGTGCGCCTGCGTCACGGTCCCACGGGCATCATCATCGAGAACACCGAGACACGCAGCCAGCTGGACAACAAGACCAAGGCGCTGCAACTACTGAAGAGCCAGTTGTACGAGGCCGAGCTGGAGAAGCGTCGCAGCAAGCGCAGCGAGATCGAGGCCGGCAAGAAGAAGATCGAGTGGGGCAGCCAGATCCGTAACTACGTGCTGCAGCCCTACAAGCTGGTGAAGGACGTGCGCACCGAGCACGAGACCAGCAGTGTGGATGATGTGCTCAATGGCGATATCGGCGAATTCCTGAAGGCCTACCTCATGCAGCACGGACAAAGCCAGAAGGTGGCGTGAACGCCCTCCATGGTCCACTGTTCCATGGAACTTGGAACTGGAGCCTTGCAACTTGCGCCTTGAAGCTTGTGACTTGAAACCTGTGCCTTGAACATGCCCTCTTGGACCATCTACCATAACCCGCGCTGCACGAAAAGCCGCCAGGCCTTGCAAATGCTGCGCGACAAGGGCATTGAACCCAAGGTGGTGGAATACCTGAAGGCCGTGCCCACCGAGCGCGAGATGGAGATGTTGCTGATGAAGCTGGGCATCAGGGCCGAGGAGCTCGTGCGCAAGGGGGAGGCCACTTTCAAGCAGAAATTCAAAAGCCTGAAGCTGAACGAGCACGAGTGGGTGAGGGTGATGCGCGAGCATCCCGAGCTCATCGAACGCCCGATCATCGTTCGGGACCACAAGGCGGTGATCGGCCGCCCGACCGAGACCATTGAGGAACTCTTCTGAACGGATCCCTATGGGCGTGATATCCCACGCCCCAAACCAACAGCCATGAACTACCGCATCGAAAAGGACACCATGGGCGAGGTGAAGGTGCCCGCCGACAAGTACTGGGGCGCACAGACCGAGCGTAGCCGTAACAATTTCAAGATCGGCCCGCCGGGCAGCATGCCGCGCGAGATCGTTCATGCCTTCGCCTACCTGAAGAAGGCCGCGGCCCTCACCAACCTGGAACTGGGCAAGCTGCCCAAGGAGAAGAGCGATCTGATCGGCCTCGTATGTGACGAGATCCTGGAGGGCAAGCTCGATGACCAGTTCCCGCTGGTGATCTGGCAGACGGGCAGCGGCACGCAGAGCAACATGAACGTGAACGAGGTGGTGGCCTACCGCGCACATGTGCTCAACGGTGGTCAGCTCACGGATGAGCAGAAGGTGCTCAACCCGAACGATGATGTGAACAAGAGCCAGAGCAGCAACGATACCTTTCCCACGGCCATGCACATCGCGGCCTACAAGCTCACCACGGAGGTCACCATCCCTGGAGTGAGGAAGCTGCGTGATACGCTTGCCGCCAAGAGCGAGGCCTTCAAGGACATCGTCAAGACCGGACGCACCCATTTCATGGACGCAACGCCCCTTACCGTGGGTCAGCAGTTCAGCGGTTTCGTGCAGCAGTTGGATAATGGTCTCCGCGCGGTGGACAACGCACTGGTGATGGTGCGTGAGCTGGCGTTGGGGGGTACTGCCGTTGGCACGGGCCTGAATGCGCCCAAGGGCTACAGCGTGCTGGTGGCGAAGAAGATCGCGGAGCTCACGGGCCTGCCCTTCGTTACAGCGCCCAATAAGTTCGAGGCGCTCGCCGCCCATGATGCCATGGTGGAGCTGAGCGGCTCACTGAAGCGTCTAGCCGTTTCCATGATGAAGATCGGCAACGACATCCGCATGCTCAGCAGTGGTCCCCGCAGCGGCATCGGTGAACTGATCATTCCGGACAACGAGCCCGGTTCCAGCATCATGCCCGGCAAGGTGAACCCCACCCAGCCCGAAGCGCTCACGATGGTATGTGCCCAGGTAATGGGCAATGATGTGGCCGTGAGCATCGGTGCCAGCAACGGTCATTTCGAGCTGAATGTCTTCAAGCCGCTTATCGCCGCGAATGTGTTGCAGAGCGCGCGGCTGATCGGTGAGGCCTGTGTAAGCTTCAACGACAAGTGCGCCGAAGGCATCGAGCCCAACCGCCCGATGATCAAGCGTCACTTGGAGAACTCGTTGATGTTGGTCACCAGCCTCAACACACATATCGGCTACTACAAGAGCGCCGAGATCGCGAAGAAGGCGCACAAGGAAGGCACTACGCTGAAGGAGGCTGCGCTGGCCTTGGGCTATGTCAGCGCTGAGGACTTCGATAAATGGGTGGATCCGAGCAAGATGTGCAGCGAAGGGTGATGCGGGCGAGCGTCCTCATCGGCACCCTGCTCTGGGTCTGTGCGCTGTACGCCCAAGTGACCCCGACCGGGGCCATGCGCCAGACCATGTGGGAAGGGCAGATGGCCGGGCTCATCGCCATGGATTCCATTGCGGGACCGGGCATGTTCGGCATTGGGCCACTGGAGCATTTGCGCGGAGAGATCACCTTGGTGGACGGGCGTTGTTATGTGTCATCTGTAGCGTCGGATGGAACCATTTCGGTGCAGGAGCGCAATGATGTGAAGGCCCCCTTCTTCGTGCGGGCCGAGGTGAGACGCTGGACACCGGTCGCGCTTCCGGCGAAGGTGGTCGATCTGGCCACGTTGGATGCGTTCCTCACTGAATGGGACTCTTCAGGAACAGTGCCATTCGCCTTCCGGCTACGTGGCCTGGTGGGCGATGTCCATGTGCATGTGATGAACGTTCCAGCGGGAACAACGATAAACGGACCGGACGAGGCCCATGCGCACCAGGTACTTGTTCGCGATACAGGCAACGAAGGCACACTGGTCGGCTTCTTTTCCACGAAACACAAGGCGGTGTTCACGCACCACGATACCAACATCCACATGCACTACATCTCCTGGGACCATTCCGTAATGGGGCATGTGGACCTGCTGCAAATAGACCCCTCGAGGATCGTTCTGGAAGTGGGTCGTTGAGATGTGGTTGAAGCAAGAAAGCCCGGCCTTTGGCCGGGCTTTCCTGCTTCTTATGAATGGACCTCAATTCGCCGATGAGGTACCCAGTGTATTGGCTGTGCCCAGCCTGGCCATGACCACCTCCTTGTGCTGCAGGTCTGCCGTGGCGAGGTCCAAGGTACCATTGTCCACGTACACACGTACGGCTTCGGCGCGGTCATCCAGGAAGGTCATCACCGGTTGGTCGCACACGCGGCTGTCGCTGTACTTCCAGGTCAATGTGTTGCGGTCGAACTTCAGCACACGCACTTCACCGGCCTTCGCGCCGCTGAGCTGTGTGGTGGTGAAGGTGTCCTTGGTGGCTTCGATACGGTAGTCAATACCATCGATGGTGGCGAGCTGCATCTCGTGGTCGCCTTCATTCATGGAGACCGGGTTGCTTCCGCTCCAGAACTCGATGAGATTGAAGATCACAGCGTCGAGCATGCCCGTGATACCATAGACGAACGCCATGGGGATCCAGAGCAGGAGCGACTTTACGAATTTGTTCGAGGAAACACCGTCGTGCCAGTTGTAGGCCTTGCGGGTCAGCGCGAACTCACCGAAGCAACCGGTCTGCGTGATGGTAAGGGCTCCGAGGGCAAGAATGAACGCGGTCTTTTGGATGGTCTTCATGGTTCAAATGAGTTTTGGTCCGAACCCAAGTTACTTCGGGGTCGGCGACCAATGCTCCAAGGGAGCACTCTGAACGAACCAAGCACTGTTCATCGCCCCTCTGTTGAGGAACGTACCTCTGTGTATTCGATGACCTTTTCATTCTTCAGGTTGCTGCCCTGTTCGACACCGCAACTGCGTATTCCACACACCAGGTTGAACAGGGCCTGAACGCCAAAGAACGCGGCCGGAACGAAGGCCATGGCATCATGACCGAACACGGCCTGTGCCAGGAAAGCGCCAGCCAGTCCTGCACGCAGCCAGCGGGACCAATGCCAACCCCGGAACATGGCGATCATCCCTTCAGGGCACGGACCGTTGTCCATGCGCCTCCGTTGTAACACTCGAAGCCATTGCGCTTCAGCACATCGGCAGCCATGCCGCTTCGCGCACCACTTCGGCAGCAGGTGATCACGGGCTTGTTCTTGTTGATCTTGCCGAGCTGTCCCTGGACCTTGTCCAAAGGGATGTTGATCGAACCCTTCACATGGCCCGACTTGAACTCCTCAGGGGTGCGCACATCAATGATGGTAGCGCCTTCCTTGATCTTTTGGGCGATGTCCACTTTGGGACCGCCGATGCCGAACAGGGTTTGAAGAATGCCCATTTGATCCAGTGGTTGTTTGGTCACAAAGGTGGTTTTCCTGGATGGTGCCTAGCTGTGATGTCCGTCACACTAAGCGCCACTTCAGAAGACATAATTGATGATGAGGTCGGCATGGAGCATGTCCACCTTGTTGAAGGACTGCCGTTCCGTGAGCGGTACGCTTTCGATGGGCACCTTGCCAAGGACCAGTAGTTGCATGGCCAGACCCTGCCACCCGCCCTTGAAGCGGTACTGCGCGTTCACATCGAACTGGGCGTAGGAGGGCATGGCGTACTTGTTCAACCGTGTGTCCGTGATGGCAGGCATCAGGTAGGCGCCGCCATCCAGTTGGATCCGCCAGCCGCTTTTTTTGTCGTTCCAGATCAGGTTCAATGAAGCTGCGTGCACATCGCCCATGCCTTCGTTGCGCTCGCGTGGCAGGAAGGTGAAGAAGGGGTCCCTGCCCCATTCCCGGGGCATCAGGTAACGACCATCGGCGGTGATGCGTGTGTAGTTCAATTGCCAGCGGAACTTGCCGAGCACGTTGCGCAACCGGCCGCTGAAGGCCCATGACGATTGACCCTCGGGCATATACGCCAGGCTGTCCGTGGCATGTTCTCCAGAGGCGGTGGGGTCCTGCCGGATGGCCATGCCTGCAATGCTCCACCGGTCCTCGGGCCCTCCTGCGCCCAGCTGGAACAGAGCCGAGTTGAAGATGTTCTCCGTGTACACATCCCAGACCGAGACGTTGAACGTGCGCCCCAAGGGTTGTTTGATCGACAAAGCGAAAATGCCGGCACTTTCCAGGATCTCGCCATGCCTGGCGGACTCACCATAGACGTTGCGTCCTACAGGGTAAACATCCATGCTCTCCGACACGGCGTACCATTCACTGGCCCCACGTGGTGCGACACGATAGAGCCATCCTCCTTCCAAAGCGGTGCCATGCATTGTCCGGTGGCGGGTCCATAGGCCTTCGAACAGGGTAGGGTGCATGCGTCCATCCTGGGGATTGAGGAAAGGGGTGTTCAGTTCCTGTTTGCCGAACACCACGTTGGTGCGCCCACTGCGCGATAGCCAGTCCAGTTGGAATTCGTGCAGATAAGCCAGGTCATTCGTGTGACGCGGGTCGTTCACATCGTACAGGCCGATCTCATAACGGTTCGGAAGACCGGTGACCGGGTCCGGTTGCGTCAGGTCGGAGGTGAACAGGTCGAACGTGTAGCCGCCGGTCAGTTTGAAACGTGTGCCATGCCAGCGCTGCGATGTGAATCCGAGCACACCGCCGAATGCCACTGCATGGTAGTCGGAAGGGGCGCCATCGTTGATGGTGAGCATGTTGTACTGGCGGAACCTGCCTTCCACTTCGCCCCGCTTCATCATTTCGTACAGGTGGCTCGTGCCGCGCAGGCTGTCGTCCGAAGGGATGTCCTGCTCACTATGTTGGGCACTGCCGAACAACGGCAAAAAGACGACAAGGACAAGGGTAAAGCCCCACCGACCTGTCCCCGGTCGGTTCACGAACAGGCTCTGCATGACTTAGAAACCGGCCTTGATGTAGCTCCAGCCTTCCTCCTGTCGCTCCACGATGTGGATGATGCCGGCCTTCACGAAACCGGCCTCGGGGATGATCTTGCCTCGGTCAAGCTTGCGTTCCGAGATGGTGTTCTCGCAGGCCAGGAATACGATGCCCTTTCCCGCGAACTCCTTCACCTTGCCCGCCACGATACTGCGGTCGCTCATCAACAGGTCCATGCCGGGTCCATGGCATACGACCTCCAATTTCATCGTGGGCGCGGCCTCCAGCATATTGCGCAACTGGCGCATCAGGCCTTTATGCACCAAGGTATCGCCGCTTACGAGCTGCATCACGATACGGTGCTGGCGGGGCGTTTCGGAACCGGTGGTCCCTTGTGCGTGGGACGTCAGTGCGCTGCCCAACAGCAGTGCGAAAAGGAGGATGAGCTTCTTCATGGTCTGGAGTTGTGCAAAGGTCCTTGGTGTCGTGCGTGATCTCAGTGACCTCGCTCACGGAGGTCAACGGAACTCGTAATCATACCCTTCCAACTGGCTCAGCAGTTCCTGCGGTGCATCGGTCGCTGTAATGCGCCCTTCCACCTTGGGCGCCACCGGACTGAACTTGCCGAAGTACTCGCGCAAAATGGTGTGCATGGTGACGTTGGCGCGGCGCGGGTTCTTCACCTTGTCCAAGCGACAGAGCGTGTCGTCCGGATCGCCATCGCGTTCACAGGCCGCCACCAGATAGCTCTTGCCCAGGTCGATGGGCTTGCCACCGACCTTGATCCAGTTCACGCGCTTGCCCAGATCGTTGTGCATGGTGAAGTTGGCCGTCATGCCCTTGAAGCGCACCACCCAGCCACCGAAGCGCTTGGCCGGGTCCTTGGCGAACACATTGTGAAGTTCCTTTTCCAACCAGTCCCAAAGCTGTTGTCCGCTGGCTTCGCCATACTTGGCATCGCTGTCCACCGGGATCATGCTCCATAGATCGTCGTTGGTGATGGGTGTTGGGGTCTTCCCATCGGCCACGATCGGCGGACAGAATCGGAATCCGTTGCTGATGGCCACGTCGGGTTTCAGCTTCCACATGATGGCATCCGTGATCAGGTTGTCCATCGGGTTCTCGATCACATAGTAGCGCACCAGGGTGTTCTTCGTGCTGCCCACCACTTTGCTCAGTTCCTCCTTGTAAGGCGCACTTATTTCATCCACCAATTGGAGCATGCCCTTATCGGCCGGGTATTTCTCCGGATCCACGTCGAGCAGTTCGTAGTGGCTGTCCTTCACCTTGCCATCCTCCACCACCACGTCCAAGCGCGCGAGGAAGGACCCGAAAGCTCCGGGCTCCACCACCTTGCTGTATTTCGCTTCGATAGGCTTGCGCACGCGCTCGTGCGTGTCGGCTCCGAGGATCAGGTCCGCACCTTCCACCTCGGGCTTGTTGGCCAGGTCCACTTGCTGCGCCAATCCCATGTGGGTGACCAGGAAGACCATCGCACACTGCTCATAGTCGCGGAGGATGCGGATGTATTTCGCCACGTTCAGTTCGGGCTTGGTGAACTGGATGCCGAAGCTGTAGGCCGGCGACTGGCGCTTGGGCGTGAGCGGATCGTTGTAACCGATGAAGCCGATCTTGACGCCGGCCACACGCTTGGTCCAGTACGGCGGGAAGATGAGCTCGCCCTTCAGGTCAGCGTTCACATCCTTGGTCGTGCTGCCCTCTGGATACGGCAGGTGGTACATGTTCGCGCAGATCTTGTCCGCCTTGTAGGCGCCCAGGTCCTTCAGCATCATCTCCTTGCCGTACACCACTTCCCAATTGCCGGGCAACACGAGGTCATAGCCCACGCGGTCCATCAACGGAACGATCGCACGGCCTTCGCTCTTGGCGGCCACTCCTCCACCTTGGAAGCAGTCGCCACCGTCAATGACGATGGTGTTCTCCGGGTCCTCGTTGCGTAGTGTGTCCACCATCGTCTTCAGCACGCCGTACCCACCGCGTTTCTTGTACACGGGCTTGCCGTTCTCCAGGAAGAACTCATCGTGCGTGTGCAGCTGTGCGTGGATGTCGCTGGTGAACAGGATGGTGAACTTGCCCGCCTTGCCGCTCTGCACCGTGCGGGAAGCGACCATGGCCTTGCGGGCCTGTTCATCGCCCAGTGCGCCCATGGCCAGCGTGGGACCGAGTGTGAGGCCTGCGCCGAGCGCACCAAGGGAGCGCAGCGCCTGTCTGCGGTCCATGCCATTTTGGGGCTCATCATGCGCACCACAGGTGCATCCGGGGAGGTGTCCGATGGTGCTCATGTTCACTTCTTGTTGGCTTCGGCGATGGGGCCGAAGGGACCGAATTTGTGTTGCGTCTCTGGAAAGGTATCCGCGAACGGACCGAAGGGATGGTCGATGGGCTTCTTGCTGATGTCCGGCCAATCTCCAGTGAGGTCCTTCGCCGGTCGTTCCATGGTATTCACGTAGGCGGCCACATCCCACGCCTCCTCATCGGAGAGTTGCGGGGCATCCCATGTGGCACCGAGCGGCATGTTGGCCTTCACGTAGCCCGCGAAACGGCTCATGCGGAACAGGCCCGCACCTCGGTTGTAGCTGTGTACGCCCCACAAGGGCGGATATTGATATGCTGTGCTATCGGCCTTCAGGATACCCTGGCCATCGGTGCCGTGGCAACTCGCGCATTTGCCGGTGTATACCTGCGAGCCATGCACCGGGTCGGCGGCGCGGTCGAGGAAGACGAGTTCCACGATACCGCTGCCCTTGGCCTTTTCCCCTTTGGCAATACCCGTCCCCAGCCATTCCATGTACGCAAGGATCGCCCGCATCTCACGACCCGTGGTATCCAACGCGTTACCGTTCAAGCTGCGTTCGAAACAGTCGTTCACACGTTTGGACACGGTCTCCAGTTTACCACTACGCGCGCGCACTTTGGGATAGGTGCTCCACACCGCGCCGTAGTTGTTGCCCCACGGTCTGGTGCCGGCATCGAGATGGCAGTTCTGGCAGTTCATGCCATTGGTGCCTTGCGATACTGTGCCTTGCGGGCCGAGGTAGTGCGCAGTGTTCCGGATCAGCTCCTGTCCATAGCGGATCAATTCGCGTTGGTCCTTATCCAGGTACGCAAGCCGCGTGGTATCCGCACCGGTCCACAGGCTGTCGGGCCCGTAGGTGGCCTGCTGTGGGGGCGGCGGTTCGAACAGGTCCTGGGGCACGAAGAACTGAGCCACCACGAGCGCGAGCACCACCCACACGATGCGTTTGGACCAACGCATGCCGCTGCCCGCAGGTAGCCCTGCGCGCTCGTTCATCACACGCAGGGCATCGTCCAGCACGTACATCACCACCAGCACCAACAGTGCGGAGATGAGGATGAAGATGGGAATGAGCATGGCTTCGATCGTGTTCGTACACCATCAATGAGGAAGCTTGTCGCGGAACACGCCGTATACATAGGTTCCTAGTAATGCGCTCAGGAAGGTCACGATGATCACGGAGTAGCCCGCGCCGATCTGTGCGAACAGCGGGCCCGGACAGGCACCGGTGACGGCCCAGCCCAGGCCGAAGAGCAGGCCGCCGTAGATCTGGCCCTTGTTGAACTCCTTGTTGGGGATGTGGATCTTCTCGCCATAGATCGTTCTCACCTTGAACCGTTTGATGAGCTGGACGCTGATGAGGCCCACCACCACGGCGGTGCCGATCACGCCGTACATGTGGAAGCTCTCGAAGCGGAACATCTCCTGGATGCGGAACCAGCTGATGATCTCGGCCTTGAAGAACACGATGCCGAAGAGCACACCCCAGGCACTGTACTTCAGGTTGTACCACCAGGGGTGTTTCAGTTCACTCTCGTTGACGCAGATGGAATCCAGCTCCCGCGCCTTCAGGTCGGCGACCTCCTGCGGGGTCGGTGTGTGTTGAAAGGTGTGTGCCATGGGGTCAGAGCATGAGGAGATGGGGAAGGATGAACCAGGTCATGACGATGCCGCCCACCATGAAACTGATGGTGGCCACCAGACTGGGCCATTGCAGGCTGCTGAGGCCCATGATGGCATGGCCGCTCGTGCAACCACCGGCGTATCGCGTGCCGAAGCCCACCATGAAGCCGCCGAGCACGAAGAAGATCAGGCCGCGCACGGTGAAGAGCTGCTCCCAGCTGAAGATCTCCGGGGGAAGCAGGCTTGACGTATCCGTTATGCCTTTGCTGGCGAGGTATTCCTGGGTGCCCTCAGCCAGTACAATGGGATCCGGGTTGCTCAGGAAAGTGGCGGCCAGGAAGGCTCCCAGGGCAATGCCTCCGACGAAGAACAGGTTCCAAGCCTCTTTTTTCCAGTCGTACTTGAAGAACTTCACATCGCCAGGAATGCAGGCGGCGCAGAGATGTCGCAGCGAGCTGCTGATGCCGAAGGTCTTGTTGCCAACGAGCAACAGGAAGGGCACGGTGAGGCCGATGAGCGCGCCCGCCACGTACCAGGTCCAGGGTTGTTTCAGGGTTTCGAGCATGTTCTATCTGAGTGTATTGGTGAATGGTCATTGGTGAATGGCGAATGGGAATGCCTGTGCGGCGGCCCATTCACCATTGCCCATTCGCCATTCGCTTGGTCTTTACTTCTTCAATGTGCTGGGGCAGACATAGTCCGTCACCTTCACGTCCGTGTTGTTCTTGATGGCATTGAATCCACCGGCCACATCGATCACATTGTGGTAACCGCGCGACTTCAGCAGGCTGGCCGCTATCATGCTGCGGTAGCCACCGGCGCAGTGGATGTAGTTGGGCTCCTCCTTGCTGAAGGCGGCCAGATTCTGGTTGATGTATTGAAGTGAAGCGTGCCAGGCACCATCCACATGCTCGGCCTCGTACTCGCCATCCTTGCGCACATCCACCACGCGGAGCTTGCTGGCGTGGAAGCGCTTCGCGAACTCCTCTGCGGAGATGCTGACGATCGTATCGTGGTCCTTGCCGCTGGACTTCCAGGCATCAACGCCTCCCTTGAGGTAGCCGAACACATTGTCGTAGCCCACGCGTGCCAGGCGCGTCACCACTTCATCCTCCATGCCTTCGTCGGTCACCAGCAACAGGGGGTGCTTCACATCGGGGATCATGGCGCCCACCCAGGGGGCGAAATCACCCTTGATGCCCATGTTGATGCTCCGGGGCACGAAGCCGTCCTTGAAGGTCTGTGCTCCGCGGGTATCGAGCACCAGCGCACCTTCTGTTTCGGCAACGAGCTCGAACTGGTCCGGCGTCAATGCGCGCAGGCCCTTTTCCTTCACCGTGTCCACGCTTTCGATCACGCCCTTGTTCATCGCCACGTTCTGCGGGAAATAGGCGGGTGGGGGCAACAGGCCGTCGGTCACCTCCTTGATGAACTGCTCCTTGGTGGCGGCTTTCAGCGCATAGTTGTTCTTCTTCTGGTTGCCCAGCGTATCCCAGGTCTCCTTGCTCATGTTCTTGCCGCAGGCGCTACCAGCACCGTGCGCGGGGTACACGATGACGTCGTCGGGCAGGGTCATGATCTTGTTGTGAAGGCTGTCGTAGAGGAATCCGGCCAGGTCTTCCTGCGTCAGTGAACCCATCTTTTGGGCCAGGTCCGGGCGACCCACATCACCGATGAAGAGCGTGTCGCCGCTGAAGATGGCGTGCGGCTTTCCGGTCTCGTCGATCAGCAGGTAGGTGGTGCTTTCCATGGTGTGGCCAGGCGTGTGCAGCACCTTGATGGTGACCTTGCCCACCTTGAGCTCCTCACCATCCTTGGCAATGTGTGCCTCGAAGCTCGGGTTGGCGTTCGGACCGTACACGATGGGTGCACCGGTCCTCTTCGACAGGTCGAGGTGGCCGCTCACGAAGTCAGCATGGAAGTGGGTCTCCAATACGTACTTGATCTTCGCGCCGCTCTGCCGGGCACGCTCCATGTACGGTTGCGTTTCGCGCAACGGATCGATGATCACGGCCTCGCCGTTACTTTCGATGTAATAGGCGCCCTGGGCCAGGCAGCCCGTGTATATCTGTTCGATCTTCATGGTAGGGGGAGTGTGGTTGTTTCTTGTAGGATCGGATGGGCTTCTTATCCGAGCTTGGACAGTTCCTTGGCGATGATGTAGATGCCCATCACCAGCACGAACCATCCGAAGGCGGGTTTCAGCTTCTCGTTGGGAATGCGTTTGCTGAGGAGACTGCCTGCGATGATGCCGACCACGGCAATGGCAGAGAAGGTCAGCAGGAAGTTCCAATCAATGACCTCATGGCCTTTGAGGTCGCCAGTGAAACCAATGAGCGACTTGGCGGCAATGATGATGAGCGAAGTACCCACGGCTTGCTTCATGGGCAACCTGGCCAGCAGAACGAGCGCGGGAATGATGAGGAAGCCTCCGCCCGCACCGACAATTCCGGTGATCATGCCCACAATGGAACCTTCGGCCAGGATAAGCGGGTAGTTGAAACGCACCTCCTCGCTCTTGGCAGTGCTCGCGGTCGCTTTCTGTTTGCGTATCATGCTATACGCCGCGGCCACCATGATCAAGGCGAAGAACACCAGAATGCCGACCGCCTTGCTGATGACCGTTGCGCCCACGGAGAAAATGGGATCGGGGATCGCCGGCACCAACCACGCACGGGTGGCATAGACCGCCAGTATGCTGGGGATGCCGAACACAATGGCGGTGCGCCAGTGGATGTTGCCCAAGCGCATGTGGCTGAAGCTGCCCACCAGGCTGGTGAGGCCCACGATGAACAGGGAGTAGGCCGTGGCCAGCACCGGGTCCACCAGGAACAGGTATACCAGGATGGGTACCGTCAGAATGCTTCCACCCCCACCAATGAGGCCGAGGGACAGACCCATGAGTATCGCGCCGATGTAGCCGAGCAGTTCCATGCGTTAGGGTTCAGAGCTTGTCGCAGCAGTCTTCGAGGCAGTTGACGATCTTCAGCAGTTCAGGGCGCTTCACCGCCCAGAAGGTGAACTTGCCCTCCTTGGAGCATTCGAGCACTCCGCGATCCTTCAGGAGGGTGAGGTGCTGGCTGAGGATGGCCTGCTCAATACCGAGCAGTTCCTGCAGTTCGCGGTTGCACTTCCGCCCATCGATGCCGATCGCGTCCAGGATGGCGAGCCGCTGCGGATGGGCGGCCACACGTAGCAACTCACTGACCTTGGCCAGCTTTTCTGTCCCAACGCGTTGATCCAAGGTCGCTATCGACATGACGTTCGTCATTGACGATGCAAACGTATAGTCACATGGCTATGCGTTAAAGTGACAACGGTCACTTAGGCCCCGACGCGGCGTGAACACTTGTTAAAGAGCCTTCAACAGGTCAGCGCCGAAATGCTCCACCTGGTATCGGCGGATGCCCGGGATGGCAGCCAACGCCTGCAGATCGCCAGGCAGAGTTCGGGCTATGTCCATCAGCATCTGGTTGGCCGCTACAATACCCGGACGCAGGTCATGTGCAAGGGTCAATCGGTCGCGGACCTGCTTCAAACGCTTCAGGCGCTCTTCGTAGTCATCGTCGCGGTCCCAGCGTTTCGGGCGGGGTATGCGGGGCCACTCCTCTTTGGGCAGCTGAAGGCCGCGTTCAATGGCCTCCATCAGTTCCTGGCCATGGCGCTGGAGCAATCGCGTGTTCACCCCCTTTCTGTTCAATACCTCCTGGATGTTGCGCGGCGGTTCGGTGGCCAGGCTCAGGAGGGCTTCGTTGCCGAACACCATGAAGGGAGCACGGTCCATTTTCGCCGCCAGCCCTTCGCGCCAGCCATGCACCTCCCGGAACACGGCCAGTTGGTGCGGCTTCAACATCTTGGCGCCTTTCATTTTCAGGAAGGCAGGTTCCTCCTCAGCCGGAAGATTGAACGGCGCATCGGTCAGCAGGGCGAACTCTTCCTGGACCCAGGTCCAGCGATCCTTCTCGTGCAGCTTTTCCTCAAGAATGTCGCGCAGGGCGATGAGGTTGGCCGTATCGCCGGCGGCATAGTCCAGCATGGGCGCTGGCAGCGGACGTTCGCTCCAGTCGGCCTTTTGGAACTTCTTGTCCACCTTGACCCCTTGGTATTTGAGGAGCAATGCGGCCAGCCCGATCTCCGGTTCGTTGAGGAGTTCGGCGGCCACCAAGGTGTCGAACACGTTCTCCACCCGTATCCGGTGGTACTTGGCCAGGATGCGCAGGTCGTAATCGGCATCGTGGATCACCACTTGCATGGCAGGGTCGGCCAGCATGGTGCCCAGCGGTGCCAGGTCGGTGATGGCCAGCGGATCGACGAGCAAGGTGCGCTCACGGTCGCTCAATTGCACCAGGCATACCCTTTCCTGATAGCGGTGAAAGCTGCTGGCCTCGGTGTCCAGCGCGAGCAATGGGGTGCCATCCAAGGCCTTGAGCGCACGGACAAGTGCCTCTGGTGTGGTGATCAGTTCGTAGGACGGCACGGGCGACCAGGATCAGATGTAGCGGTCAAGGCCGTCTGCGGCCAGATCGTTCACCATTTGGCGGATCTTCTGCTCTTCTCGCTTGCGGCAAACGAGCAGGGCGTCGGCGGTACTTACCACGATATGGTCCTCCAGTCCTTCGAGCACGATCAATCGGCCATCGTGCGCATGCACCACGTTGTTGCTGCAATCGTACAGGCGCACCTGGTCGCCCACTGCGGCATTGCCATGGGCATCCTTGGGAATGTGGGTGTACAGGCTTCCCCACGTGCCCAGATCGCTCCAGCCGAACTCGCTGACCACGGTGTAGACGTTGGAGGCCTTCTCCATGATGCCGTAATCGATGCTCACGTTCTCGCAGGCATCGTAGATGGAATTGATGAAAGCGGTCTCATCCGGTGTGCCATACACCGACTTGCCTTCGGCGAACCTGGCCTGCATGTCCGGCAGGTGCTGAGCGAAGGCCTGTTGGATGCTTTTCAGGCCCCAGATGAAAATGCCCGCGTTCCACAGGAAATCGCCGCTCTCCAGGAACCGGAGCGCAGTATCGTGGTCCGGCTTTTCGGTGAAGGTCTTCACCTTTTTCACCCGCTGATGAACGGTGCCTTCCTCGGCGGTGAACTGGATGTAGCCGTAGCCCGTGTCGGGTCGATTGGGCATGATGCCCAGCGTGACGAGGCAATCGATGCTGCGTGCCTGTTGCACGGCCATGCGCACCGTGTCTTGAAAGGCCTCTTCCTTCAGGACCAGATGGTCGCTGGGGGCCACGATAATGACCGCCTCGGGATCTCGGGCGGCGATCACATGGTTGGCATAGGCCACGCAGGGAGCGGTGTTGCGCCTGGAGGGTTCCGCCAGGATCTGATCGTGTGCCAAGGTCGGCAGTTGCTCCTTGACGATGGAGGCATAGCGGTCATTGGTCACCACCAGGATGTTCTCCGGAGGGCAGATCGCCAGGAAGCGGTCGTAGGTCTGCTGCAACAGGGTGCGGCCCAGTCCAAGGAAATCCAGGAATTGCTTGGGATAGGCGCTGCGGCTCATGGGCCAGAACCGGCTTCCAACGCCGCCGGCCATGATCACGCAGTAGGTGTGTTTGTCGGTCATCTCGTGAATTCGCCCCAAAGTTGGGTCAAGAAGCCTTTCGCACAGCGAGCGGGGCGCTCAAGTGCACTTCGGCAAGGGGGTCTATCAGGTAGGTGCGGCGGTCGTTCAGGCACTGGCACCGGAACCGTTTCCGAAGCCGGGGGCCTTTCACGAACAGCCTGTCGTTGAAGCGGAACACCGTTCGGTCCGGCAGTTCCTCGAGCATGGGCCTGGGCGAGGCGTCGTATTTGCGCAGGATCCGCATCAGCACGGGGTCGGCACAGCTGCTGGCCGGGGCATCGCGCAAATGCCGCTCCAAGGCGAACAGGACATCTTCCGGGAAGATCATCCGGCTCAGGTAGGGGCGCATCAACCGGTGGAACTCGGCCTTCCATTCGGGGCCATGCGGGTCCTGCCAGCGCTTGGTGCGCATGAAGGTGGAATGGTGGGAGAACTCATGCACCAGTGTCACCAGGAACGCATACATGTTCAGGTCGCGGTTCACCGTGATCCGATGGGGCTTGCCGGCGGTCGCGGCCCGATAATCGCCCAATTTGGACGTGCGCGGCTTCACTACATGCACCTTCACCGGGTTGGCCTGAAGCCAGTGCAGCACGATCGGCCAGGCCGCCGCAGGCAGATGCTTGCGCAGCAGTTCCGGGTCATGGGTGGCGCTCATGGCTCAGGTCGGGGTGAAGTTCAGACAGGACCTTGTTCCCGGTTTCTCCGGTCGGACCGCTCCCATTTGGCGTGCACCCCCTGTGGCCCGGGGACCTGGTGCATGTTCCATTTGGGACAATCACACCCGCGCTTTTTCCGGTATTTCCGGGGCTGTGTCCGGCAACCATACAGCGTGCCAAGCACCAACAGCACCGCCAACAGCTTCAGCATCAGGATATGTCCGCTCCGGAACGACATGGGCCCGGCAAAGGTAGCGGGTGCCATGGCCAGGACAGGAATGCCGGTCCTGTCCGGAAGGCCTATTTTCGCCAGCGGTCCAAGCCATGAAGGTCCTTTTTCATATCGGTCGGTATTTCCTGTTGCTGCGCGAAACGTTCAGCCGGCCGGAGAAGCGACGCCTTTACTGGCAACGAACGCTGGAGGAAATGGACCTCCTGGGCGTGCAGAGCCTGGGCATCGTGGCACTGCTCAGCTTCTTCATGGGCGCGGTGATCACCATTCAGACCAAGACCAACATCGACAGTCCGCTCATCCAAGGTTGGGTGGTGGGCTTCGCGGCCCGCCAGAGCACCATCCTCGAGTTCAGCCCTACCATCATCTCGCTGATCCTGGCAGGCAAGGTCGGTAGCAATATCGCGGCCGAGATCGGGTCCATGCGTGTAAAGGAACAGATCGATGCGCTGGACATCATGGGCGTGAACAGTGCGGGCTTTCTGATCCTGCCGAAGATCCTGGGCACCATGCTGTTCAATCCCTTTCTGGTGATGATCAGTATGTTCCTCAGCGTTTTCGGGGGCTATATCGCCGGTGTCGGCACGGGCATCGTAAGCTCGGTGGATTACCTGCAGGGGATCCAGATGAACTTCAACTCGTACCACGTTACTTACGCCCTCATCAAGACCGTGGTGTTCGCGTTCATCATCGCCACCGTTTCGGCCTACCAGGGTTACTACACGGTGGGTGGCACGCGTGAGGTGGGCATCAGCAGCACAAAGGCCGTTGTCTACAGCAACGTGGTCATCCTCATCGTCAACTACGCGCTCACCCAATTGCTGCTGATATGATCGAGGTGGTGGGTGTTGGAAAGCGCTTCGGGAGCACGCAGGTGCTCACGGAC
The DNA here is from genome assembly GCA_046306055.1 of Flavobacteriales bacterium. Taxonomy (GTDB): domain Bacteria; phylum Bacteroidota; class Bacteroidia; order Flavobacteriales_F; family PHOS-HE28; genus PHOS-HE28. Next base: position 22,095 of record JBKDXR010000012.1, on the reverse strand, counting down.
ATCAATGCTGTTTTCCAGCGTGGCAAGGTGAACCAGATCATCGGCAAGAGCGGCTCGGGCAAGAGCGTGCTGGCCAAGTGCATCGTGGGCCTCCACAAGCCGGAAGAAGGCAAGGTGCTGTATGAAGGCCGGTCGTTCCACGACATGGACCGCGACGAGAAGCGCCAGGTCCGGCAGGAGATCGGCATGCTCTTCCAAGGGTCCGCGCTGTTCGACAGCCTTTCGGTGCTGGAGAACGTGATGTTCCCGATGAAGATGTTCGCATCCATGTCCAAAAGCGAGATGGAGGACCGCGCACACACCTGCCTGAAGCGCGTCAACATTGTTGACAAGGACAAGCTTTTTCCTGCTGAGCTGAGCGGAGGTATGCAGAAGCGTGTGGGCATCGCCAGGGCCATCGCCATGGACCCCAAGTACCTGTTCTGCGACGAGCCCAACAGCGGCCTCGACCCCCAGACGAGCATCGTGATCGACGACCTGATCAAGGAGATCACGGATGAGTTCCAGACCACCACGATCGTCATCACCCACGACATGAACTCGGTGATGGAGACCGGTGAGAACATCGTCTTCATCCACAAGGGCCGCAAGTGGTGGCAAGGCTCCCGCGAGGAGCTGCTGGTCAGTAGCAACACCGAACTGAACGAGTTCATCTTCGCCAGTGCCCTGATGAGGCAGGTGAAGAAGGCCATGGGCCTGTGATCGGCACCAATGCGAAGCCCCCGCTGGACGATGGTCCGGCGGGGGCTTCCTGCATTAGAGGGTGTGTGCTTATTCCAGGGTGATGCGCTGGATCCCCGTGCCTGTGGCATTGCTCAGGCGTACGAGGTACATGCCTTTGGCCAGGTGGCGAAGGTCCAGCATGGTGTTGCCATTGGAGCGCTTGGTCATCAGCGTGCGGCCCATGCCATCGATCACCTCAATGGTGGAAACCTCCTGGCCTGGAACACGCACCGTGACAAACCCATTGGTGGGGTTGGGGTAAAGGGCCACATCCAATGCGCCGCGCTGTTCGGCCATGCCGATGCTGGGGTCGGTGAGCAGGCGGATGGCGAAGGCGTTGCCATTGGTGTAGGAGGTGTTGTCGCTGGGCAGGTAGATCATGCTGGCCAGGGCGGGCTGTGGCACCGTGAGGTCGTCCAGGACCCGAATGTGCCCGGCGCCCGTGTTGCTGAACAAGGCCACACCGGCATAGTAGCCTTCGGGCGAAAGGGTGGCGGGGTCATCGAACAACAGGGTAATGAAGCCGTTCGTGATGTCCTCATCGGTGATGTCCGTTGGCTGGCCCTCGGCCAATAGGTCGCCCACGTTGTCGGCCAGTACGCTGGCCGTGTCGTGCATGCTGGCGATCAGGAACCCACCAGTGACCGTGTTCGGTGCAAGGGCGACCTCCAGACCGTACACGGTGATGGCCTGCCGGACCGGGTAGTAGGTGAAGAGCATCAGCCCATCGGGGTCTTCCAGGAAGCTGTTGGAACCGGTGGATGTGGTGGACTGGTAGCCTTCCGGATGGTTGCCCAGTCCGTCCAGCGAGTATCGAAGAGGGGTCACCTCGAACCGACGCAGGTAACTGTTGTTCGCCTGGTCCTCCTCGCTGTCCGTCTCAGCGGCCGTTACTTGGAAGGTGCCCGTGTAGAAGCCATCCGAAAGCGCGGGAAGGTTCACCGATTGATCCATCGTTCCATCGGTACCTGCGGCCATCCCCACCGGGTTCGTGGTGGCACCGACGATGAGGTTGTCCGAGCCATCACGCAGTTCCAGTCCTACGGTGACATCGGTCATGTCCTCGAAACCGAAGTTGGTGAACGTGCCACCCACGCGCATGGTGCTTTCCAATTGGGAAGCGGGGATGCGGCCGAACTCCTCGCCATTGCTGGTATGCGAGAGGAATCCGTCCTCCATGATCAGTTCGTAGGCCGGTTGTTCGCGCACCGTCACATCATCCACGTACCAGGTATAGCCGAAGATGCCCACGAACAGGAATCGTACCCACACTTGTGGCTGGTCGCCAGCACTGGCCGAGATGTTGATCCGGCGGATCTCCGGGTTGCCGGGGGATACGCCCTGGGTCAGTTCGCCGGGCACGAACACGTGGTACACGTTCGGCAGGCCACTGATGTCCGAGGTGGGGGTCAGGTCCGTGGGCCAGTCAGTGTTGTTGGTGCTCACGATCAGGTAGGTCTGCTCGTTATTGTAGCGCCGGTACTGGGTCTGGAACTCAATGATCACGTTCGGATAGCCTGCCGTGCTGAACGGTGTGGCATTGGTCATGAACGCGTACTCGAAGCTGCCGGTGTTGTTGTTGCCGGCGTCGGAGTCGTACATGGCATACCCGTTATCGGCCGTGCTGCTGAGGATCGCTGGTGTGGGATAGTCGCCCTGAGAGCTCAGTCCCGTTCCGATCTGCCAGTCCAAAGAGGTGACGCCGGTATGGTCCACCACCCAGTTCCCAGGCGTTGAGAAGTCGTCGCTCCATAGGTCCACACGTGATCCGCCCTGAACGGTCGGCCCGGTAATGATGCCGGGTTCGTGCACCGGCTTGACGGTCTTGCCGCGAGTGCTGTTGTCCTGCACGCGGTCCTGGGCGAAGCTGGGCGTCGCAAGGCCGAGCAGACACAATAGAAGGAGTCGATGTTGCTTCATGAGGGGTTGGATTTCGGATGTCCAAGATATCGCTGGTGCCATTATGCGGGTCCAAAAAAGCGGAAAGGGGCGCGGATCGCTCCGCACCCCTTTCCGATCAATGGTCTGTCGGGCTTAGCGCACCACGCTCAGACGCTTGGTGAGGCTGCCACGCTCGGTGCGGAGGGTGTAGGTGTAGAGTCCCTCGGCCAACTGGTCCAAGGGCAGGGTGATGCGGTAGCTGCCGGGGCCGCGGGTGCCCTCGTTCACTATGCTCACCAGCTTGCCGCTGAGGTCACGCACTTCCAAGGTCACGGTGGACGCATTTTCCAGCTCGTAAGGGATCATCGTGGTGCCGTTGGCGGGGTTCGGCACGTTCTGGCCCAGGCCGGCACCATTGCTGCGGTCGGCAGCCTCGATGCCCACGGTGGGGTTGAAGTTCATGCGCACCATGGGGGTGGAGGTGGTGAAGAACCAATCCTCACCCTGGGTGGGGCTGATATAGTAGATGAACGAGGTCTGCGCTTCGCTCGTGCCGCTCACACCGATGCGGATATTGCCGAAGCACTGCACGGTCACCATGTAGTCCAGGTTCGCATCCAGCGTGACCGGCGAATCGAAGATCAACTGGGTGAAGTTGCTGCTGCCCGTGCCGCCCAGCATGGCGGCGGTGATCTCGATCTCAGGGGTCGTGGCGATCACTGGGAAGTCGGCCTCGTTCGGGTTGCGCAGTTCGCCCACGATCACAGCGCCCACTTCGCTGCCATTGTTCAGTGCAACAGCTACGCTGTACAGGTCCACCGAGTTGGCCACGTAGAAGGTGTTGCCCAGGATCAGGGTGCCACCATCACCGCTACCATCCTCGAAGCTGGCGATGGTGCCATTGTCACGTGCATAGACATGCTGGCTCACGCCGAAGCTTCCCGTGCCACCATTGTCGGTGGGTACGTTGTCCTCGTTGGCCGAGCTCACATCGAAGGTCACGTTGTAAGTGCCTTCCACAGCAGGCGGGGTGAAGTCGGGGTTCACGAACACCGTCTGCGTAGTACCTGCGGCCACCGTGCCGATGTTCTGGTCCTGGTCGAGCACCACATTGCCGCCCTGGCGCTGAACCGTGAAGTTCACCACCACATCGCTCTGGTCCAGCGAACCGTTGTTCAGGATCGTGGTGTTCAGGCCGATGGGGCGCAACTGGCTGTAGGGGTACAGTGAGTAACGGATGGAGTCATAGCTGATCGCGGTATTGATATCCCACGTGGTCACAGCAGAGCTCACCATGCGCATATCGTACTCATAGAGCTCCACGATCTTCACGTCATCGATCTGCCAGTGGTAGTGCGAGGTGCCCTGGTCGGCATCGTGGCGGAAGCGGATCTTCACGTTGGTGGGGTCGGCGGCGATCGCAGCGGTCAGGTTGAACTTGCGCAGTTCGGTGGCTGTGAGCTGGTTCACAGCCACGCCCTCGGAGGTCAGGATACGGGTGGGCCAGGTGGTGCCACCGTCCGTGCTCACCTCAAGGTAGTGGGGAGGGTTGCTGCAGCAATAGCGCAGGCGCTGGTAGAACTGGATCTCCACGAAAGGTGTAGCGCTCAGATCAAGGACCGGCGACTCGATGGAGCCCTCGTAGCTGGTGAAGGTTGCAAGTGCGGTCGGCGTATTACCATCCCATGAGCAGTTCACGGAATCGCCGTTGAAGAGCATGAAGCCGTTGGCGAAGGTGGCCGGTGCACCAATGCGGGCCGTAGCTGCCGTGTAGGCACCAACAGGTCCCGTAGTGGTGCGCTTCCAGATGTCGCCATTGGGGCCACCCGTGGTCCAGGGTCCAACGCCGTTGTTCCCTGCGAGGCCGTTCGCAAAGTCCTCGGACCAGACCACATCACCACCGGCGCGTTCATCATCGGCGGTCTCGCGGTTGGCAGGGAGCTTGTCCGTTTGGGCGGGTGCCGGGCTGAAGTCCACACGGGCAGGCTGGTAGGTCGCCCGTTGGGCCATGGCGGTACCGGCGATCAGGGTTGATGCCAGTAAAGCGTAACGATAGTTCATCTGTTGATCGGTTTTAGTCTTTGTGCGGGAGGCACGAAGTTAATAGGTCACGCCCAATGGACAGAACTCCGGTGCCAAAGTGTTGCTTGGATCTTGTACCGCTTCAAGGAATGGCCCTGTTCACGCAGGGAACGGTCGACCTGAACCGCTGGTCACTATCGGGTCACAACGATCTGCCGGGCCAGTTTGCCGTTGCCGTTGCTCAAGAGCAGAACGTACGCTCCTTGGACCACTTCGCTGGTGTTCAGCATCAGCTGTTGCTTGCCGGGCGGCAGAACGCCGCGGTGTTCGGTCAAAATGGTCCGACCTGCAAGGTCGAGGAGTTCCAGGGTGACATCGGCGGGGCTGGTGAGATCAAAGGTCACCGTGGCCAGCTCAGTGACCGGTACGGGATACACCAGCAGGTCATTCACGCCGGTGCTCGAGGTTTCATCCATTCCTACGCCAAAGCTGGAAAGGTGCAGCCGGACCATGGGCGTTTGCCGCGTGTAGTTCACCACGAAGGTGGTGCCGGTCATCAGTGCTGCTGCCCCCAATGGACCATTGCCGCCGGTGGCCACACGTACCTCGCCATTCGGGCGGCCCTCCAGGTGTTGCAGGCCCACATAGTAGTCGCCCGGTACCAGTGTGGGGCTCGTGCTCAGGGCCAGGAAAAGCGCTTCACCGGCCGCTCCCTGCGCAAGGTCCTCTGCGGTCAGTGTATGACGTGTGGAGGTGTCCACGAAGGACAGCTGGTCGTCGAAGAGAATGGCGCGGACCTGCTCGCCTTCCTGCGAATCGCCGGTGATCACCGCGCTGATCCCATAGGCCGTGCTGCCCGTTGCCGTGATCTCCATCCGCTGGATGGCCACCCATTGTCCGCCACCGCCGAGCACACCGTCGTAGCTGCCATCATCGCAGGCCATGGCACCGTAGCCTTGTTCCCAACCGTCGCCGGTAAGTTGCATTGAGGCCGAGCCTGAGTTGTCGGTCGGGTCATCATCCGTGGTTGATGGAACGGCCTGTACGGTGAGGCTCACGGGTCCTGCTTCCTGGGCAAGGGCCAATGCGGGCAGGGTGATCGTTCGGCGTTCGCCCGGGGCGATGGCTTCCGCGACCGTGGCGTTGGCGGTGCTCTGGTCGCCTCCCTGGTCAAGGGTCACCAACAGGTCGAAGGCGCCGATGGCTTGCAGGCCGCGGTTCATCACTTCCACTGCACCCGCCAGAGCGCCGGCTTGTGTGGCCGGAAGCTGGCGGTATCGCAGGCTGCGCATGGCCATGTTGAACGGGTCGACAGCGGGGTCGTGCGTGAACACCTGCATCACCGAAAGGTCCACCGGTACTCTTTCGGTCAAACAGAGGTCGTCGAGGGCGAACCCGCTGGCCCAATTCCCGCCATCGCTCCATCGGAAACGCAACTGGAAGGCGGCGCTCCCGTCGTAGGCGCTCAGGTCGACGAACAGGTGCTGCCACTCTCCGGCAAGGGCGGGGATCTCCAGGACATTGGTCCACTCCGTACCGTTGTACGCTTCGATCACTGCTGCTCCCCCTCCAAGCGTTTGTTCATGGAAAACACGCAGCTGGAGCGCCACGCCTGTGCGGTCGGCAAGGTCTATCACGGGTGTTGTCAGCACCACGTCGCCCATGGCGCAGTTGCACGGCGATGCGTCGTCGTTGGCCATGAGAAAGGCATTGCCGGTGGGTACGTTCGGCACAGGGAAGAAGCCACCTGCATTGGCGCTGCTCGCATTGCCCACGGTCCAGGCATCCACGAACTCGCCGGTACCCGCACCGTTGGCGTCCAACCGTTCCACTTGTTGGTTGGTCCAGCCAGTGGGGAAGAGGCCATCCTCCAGGTCCGCACCGAAGAAGCAGGCGCCTGCCTTAGCGCCACCCTGGCCTGCCGCACTGTGGGCGATGAAGGAAAGGGCGAAGAGCGGAAGTAGGTTGCGGAAGTTCATCGGATGCGTTGGATGCGGCCGGGCCGCAAGGGGGCGAAATTACCGGTTCGCCGGTTGGTGGCGGAAACGCGAAGCCCCGCCGCGAACGCATCGGGCGGGGCTTCGGCTTTGTCGTGGCCGGTTCAGGCCTCGGTCGTTGCGTATTCCTCGATGGGCGGGCAGGTGCACACCAGGTTGCGATCGCCGTAGGCATTGTCCACGCGGCTTGCGGTGGGCCAGTACTTCCAGTCGCGGTTCACGCTCACGGGGAAGGCGGCTTTCTCCCGACCATAGCTGTGCGACCAGGCATCGGCGCAGACCTCGTCGCTGGTGTGCGGGGCCATCTTCAGCACGTTGTCCGCCTTGTCGGCCTTGCCGGCCTCGATCTCGGCGATCTCCTTCCGGATGCCGATCATGGCCTCAACGAAACGGTCCAGCTCGGGCTTGTTCTCGCTCTCGGTGGGTTCCACCATCAGTGTACCGGCCACCGGGAAGCTCACGGTGGGCGCGTGGAAGCCGTAGTCCATCAAGCGCTTCGCAATGTCCTCCACCTCCACGCCTGCGGTGCGCTTGAACTCGCGGCAGTCGAGGATCATTTCATGTGCCACCATGCCTTCGGTGCCGGTGTACAGGATGGGGTAGTGCTTTTCGAGCTTCGCCTTGAGGTAGTTGGCGTTCAGGATGGCGTAGCGGGTGGCGTCCGTGAGGCCTTCACCGCCCAGCATCTTGATATAGCCGTAGCTGATCAACAGGATCAACGCGCTTCCCCAAGGAGCACTGCTCACGGCGGGTACGGCTTTCTCTCCGCCGGTCTCTATCAGCGGGTGGCCGGGCAGGAAGGGCTTCAACTTGTCGTTCACACAGATGGGGCCCATGCCGGGACCGCCGCCGCCGTGCGGGATGGCGAAGGTCTTGTGCAGGTTCAGGTGGCATACATCAGCACCGATCTCGCCGGGGCTGGTAAGGCCCACTTGTGCGTTCATGTTGGCGCCATCCATGTATACCAAGCCTCCGTTCGCGTGGATCGTGGCCGTGATGTCCTTGATGCTCTCCTCATATACGCCGTGCGTGCTGGGGTAGGTCACCATCAGGCAGCTCAGCGACTCCTTGTACTGTTCGGCCTTGGCCTTCAGGTCGGCCACGTCCACGTGCCCTTCCTCATCGGCCTTCACCACCACCACCTGCATGCCGGCCATGACGGCGCTGGCCGGGTTGGTGCCGTGCGCACTGCTGGGGATCAGGGCGATGTTGCGGTGCTTGTCGCCGCGTGCTTCATGGTACGCGCGGATCACCAGCAGGCCGGCGTATTCACCTTGTGCACCGCTGTTGGGCTGCAGGCTCACAGCAGTGAACCCGGTGGCCTTGGCCAGGGCATCGCTCAGTTCCGAGAGCACCTGCTGGTAGCCCTTCACCTGTTCGACCGGCACAAAGGGATGGATGTAGGCCCATTCCGGCCGCGTGATGGCCCACAGGGTGGATGCCGCGTTCAGCTTCATGGTGCAGGAGCCCAGAGGGATCATGCCGTGCATTAGGCTGAAATCCTTGTTCTCGAGCTTCTTGATGTAGCGCTGCAGCTCCAGCTCGGTGTGGTACGTGTTGAACACCTGGTGGGTCAGCACGGCGCTCTTGCGCTGCAGGTCCGCTGACACGGCCATGCTGGCGCCGTTGCCGCTGAGCGCGGGGATCGGCTTGCCCGACGCCTCGGCCAGTGCGGCCACCACATCGTTCACATCATTTGGGCGCACCGTCTCGTCCAGCGCAATGCTCACAGTTGCCTGTGCCGAGCCCGTTGAGGCATAGCGGAAGTTGATGCCTCGCTTCTCGGTCGCTGCACGCAACTTGTCCACGTCGGCACCGCTCAGGGTGATGGTGTCGAAAAAGCTGCCGTTGACCACGGTGTAGCCCAGCGCTTTGGCGGCTTCGGCCACATTGCGGGTGTGGGCATGCACGTTGTTCGCGATGCGCTTCAGTCCATCAGGACCATGGTATACCGCGTACATACCGGCCATCACCGCGAGCAGTGCCTGTGCCGTGCAGATGTTGCTGGTCGCCTTGTCGCGGCGGATGTGCTGCTCGCGCGTTTGCAGCGCCATGCGCAGCGCGTGCCTGCCGCGGCGGTCCTGGCTGACGCCGATGATACGGCCCGGGATCAGTCGCTTGAACTCCTCCGTGGTGCAGAAGAAGGCCGCGTGCGGACCACCATAGCCCATCGGCACGCCGAAACGCTGGCTGTTGCCCACGCACACATCGGCGCCCCATTCGCCCGGAGGAGCGAGGAGCACGAGCGATAGCAGGTCTGCGCATACAGCGGTCTTCACACCTGCCGCCTTGGCCTTGGCCACGATCGCGCGATGGTCGTTCACGCTGCCATCGGTGGCCGGGTATTGAAGTGCCAGGCCGAAATATCCATCGGCCGGGTCGAACGTGCTCGCATCGCCGACCACCAGTTCGACGCCGATGGGCGCGCAACGGGTGCGCAATACATCGATGTTCTGCGGGAAGAGCCCCTTGTCGGCGAAGAACCGGTGCGCATTGGCCAATTCCTTCGGCCGTGCCGCGTAAAGCATGTGCATGGCCTCGGCGATGGCGGTGGCCTCGTCAAGCAGTGAAGCATTGGCGATGGGAAGACCGGTAAGGTCACTGCACATCGTCTGGAAGTTCAGGAGCGCCTCCAGTCGGCCTTGGGCGATCTCGGCCTGGTAAGGCGTATAGGCCGTATACCATCCGGGGTTCTCCATGACGTTTCGCAGGATGGGTTGCGGCACCACCGTGCCGTGGAAGCCCAGCCCGATGTAGCTGCGGAACCGCTTGTTGCCCAGGCCCAGGTCGCGCATGTGCTCCAGGAACTCCAGCTCGGCCATCGCAGGACCCACGTCCAGGGGTTTGGCGGACCTGATGCCCTTGGGCACGGTGCGTTGGATCAGCTCGTCGAGCGTTGCCACGCCGATGGTACGAAGCATCTCTTCCGTCGCACCGGCGTTCGGGCCGATGTGACGCTCCTGGTAGGTCACTACGTTCATGGGGTAAGGGGGGAAAGGAACGGCCGCAAATATACTTGGCCATCGGTGCCGGTCCTGATGGTCATCAGCTACAACACCCGTCAGGACCGCTGGTTCGGCATCGGCTATCTTTGGCCACCACCATGAGGCTGCTTCTGCTCTTCCTGTTCCCGACCTTCCTTTGGTCCCCGTTGGTGGCGCAGGACAGCATTCTCCTGATGAACGGGCAGGTGCTCAAAGGGCGGGTGCTCGGGCAGAGCACCTTGGAGATCCGCTATCTGGACACCGACCGCAAAGGCCGCACCCACGAGCGGGCCGAGCCCACCGAGGATGTGTTCAGTGTTACGGACAGCCTGGGCCGCGAACGGATCTGGTATTTCCACGATACCGTGTTCGGCAACGACCTCACCACCGACCAGATGCGCCGGTTCATTGTGGGTGAACAGGATGCCCGTACCGGGTACAAACCGCTGGGGCCGGTGCTGGCTGGTTTCCTCATCGGTGCCGGCACCACCATGGCCCTGGACCTCGAGATGAACGCGTTCTTTCTTCCTCCTTTGGTGGGCATGACGATGATCCTGCCGCGTGTTCATGTCACGAAGGGGTCCATTTCCGATGTGACCATGGAGGGCGACGAGTACTATGCATATGGCTATGCACGCGTAGGCCGCTCCAAGCGGGTAGTGCGCACCCTGATGAGCACCTTCGCTGGTGTCGCGGTCGGGCTGGCGGTGCGCCAGTTCATCATCAACCCGGCACAGGCCGAATAGCCAGGACCATGAAGTTGGGGCGGTCATCGGCAGAGCGTGCGATGGTGTACGGTCATGGTTGGCTGGCGTTGGGTGCTGCGGCACAGACCTGGTGGACCTGCATGTACCTGGGCCATGGCCTGCCCCATGTCCGGATCACGATGGCGGTCTTTCTGGGCATGTTCGCCATGTACAACCTGCTGCGGTGGGTGCGGTCGCAGGAGGAGGTCTCTCGCACGCGCTTCCCTTTCCTGCATTGGCACCACGCCCATCGCAGGTTGCTATCGCCCATCAGTGGGTTCGCGGCGATCGGTGGCCTTTTACTGCTGGCGCCCGAGCTGGACAAGCTCTGGCGTGTGCTGGCCTTGGCCTTGTTGCCGGGTCTGCTATACCTGTTACCCTGGCAGCGCGGAGGGCGCAGTATCGGACTTCGGTACGTGCCCATGCTGAAGGTGCTGGTGATCACCTGGTGTTGGACCATGGCCACGGTGGCCATGCCCATCGCACTCGGTAGTTCGGACCTGTTCGCTGAGCCCCTGCTCGCACACGGCATGGTCCACGTTCCATTATACCTCTCTGTGGCCCTGCTCTTCGATCTGCGCGACAGGCACGTTGACCCCCCGGGTCTGCGAACGGTGCCTCAGTTGATCGGAGAGGGGTGGACACGTGCACTGGTGGTGCTACTGTTCCTGTATGCCGGCGGTATCGTGCTCCTGCGCGGCATGCTGGGCTATATGGCTTATGTGGAAGGGGATATCCCCTGGAGCGAGGTGCTGGCCTCAATGGGTTTCCTGCTGGGGGCCGTGCTTGCCTTGTTCGCAAGCACCAAGCGTAGTGATCGCTTCTTCGACCTGGGTGTGGATGGCCTGCTGATCTTGATCCCGATGCTGGCCTGGTCGGGTGAACGGATCTGATCGACGATCGTCAGGTCCGGCTGGTCAACGAGGGCTACTTTTGGACGCCTTCCATGAACCCCGAGAACACCCTTGCTTATGCGCAGGTCCAGGACGCCAAAGATCCGCTGCGCGCTTTCCGGTCTGAGTTCCATTTCCCACAGCATCAGGGGAAGAACGTGCTCTACTTCACCGGGAATTCCCTCGGCCTGCAGCCGAAAGCCGCCGCCGATGCGCTGAAACAGGAACTTGACGATTGGGCGCGCTACGGCGTGGAAGGACATTTCCAGGCGAAGCATCCGTGGTACAGCTATCACGAAGAGCTTACCCCTTCCTTGGCGCGCCTGGTGGGTGCCATGCCGGAGGAGGTCGTGGCCATGAACCAGCTCACCAGCAACCTGCACTTCCTCATGGTGAGCTTCTACCGGCCAAGCGGTAAGCGGAAGAAGATCCTTACCGAGACCAGGCCATTCCCCAGCGACACCTATGCCTTCGCTTCACAGATCGCCTTCCACGGTGGTGACCCCGACACCGACCTGGTCGAGGTGCAACCGCGCCCAGGTGAGCATACCCTTCGCACCGAGGACATCGTCGCCAAGATCGACGAGCTCGGCGATGAGCTCGCACTGGTATGCTTTGGTGGTGTCAATTTCTATACCGGTCAGGCGTTCGACATGTCCGCGATCACCAGGGCCGCACATGCTGTTGATGCCGTGGCTGGTTTCGACCTGGCCCATGCTGCGGGCAACCTTCACCTGAAGCTCCACGACTGGAACGTGGACTTTGCCTGCTGGTGCAGCTACAAGTACATCAATAGTGGTCCTGGCAGCGTGGCGGGGGTGTTCGTGCATCAACGGCATCTCGGAAAGCAGTTGCCGCTCTTCGCCGGATGGTGGGGCCACGACAAGAGCGAGCGCTTCAAGATGGACCGCACCTTCAAACCCATGCCCACGGCCGAGGCCTGGCAGGTGAGCAACGCGCCGGTGTTCAGCATGGCGGTGCACCGCGTGGCGCTGGAACAGTTCGATCGTGCCGGTATCGCGAACCTGCGCGCCAAGAGCGAACAACTGACCGCCTATCTGGCGTTCATAGTCGCCGAGGTCGCGAAAGCCACCGGCACCAACTTGGAGGTGATCACCCCGAACGACCCCGCACAACGCGGCTGCCAGTTGAGCATCCTGGCGCACGGCCACGGGAAAGCCCTGTTCAACAAACTGACGGAGCGTGGTGTGATCGCCGATTGGCGCGAACCGAACGTGATCCGCGTCGCCCCGGTCCCGATGTACAACAGTTTCGAGGACGTGCATCGATTCGGTGAGATCCTGAAAGCCGCGCTGGTAAACGCGTAAAACGCAACACGTCAACTCGCAACATGAGCGGAAAGAACATCACCATCGTCGGCGGCGGTCTCGTCGGAAGTCTATTGACCGTTTTCCTCGCCAAGCGTGGGCATACAGTGAACCTGTACGAGCGTCGTCCCGATCCGCGCAAGGCCAATGCGTACGCGGGCCGGAGCATCAACCTGGTGGTGAGCCACCGGGGATGGACCGCCCTGAAGGCCGCCGGAGTGCACGAGGCGGTGGAGCGCATCGTCGTTCCGGTGTACGCCCGCATGACGCACGACCGCGATGGCAAACTGACCCGCCTGCCGTACAGCATCGATGAGCGCGCCATCCACAGCGTGAGCCGTGGCGAGCTGAACCGCGTGATGCTCAACGAGGCGGAGAAACTGCCCGGCGTGAAGCTGCATTTCGAACACCGTTGCACCGGAGTACACCTCGACACCGGCACCTGCAGTTTCCACAATGAACTGAACGGGGAGAACGTTGCCGTTCCTGCGGATGTGGTCTTTGGCAGCGATGGTGCGCCGAGCGCCGTGCGCCAGGAGATGATGAAGGGCCGCTTCAACTTCAGCCAGAGCTTCATCGAGCACGATTACAAGGAGATCGCCTTCCCGCCCAAGGCCGATGGCACGCCGCAGATGGACCCGCACTGCCTGCACATTTGGGCGCGCCGCTACTTCATGATGATGGGCCTGGCCAACCAGGACGGTGGTTTCACCGGCACGCTCTTCATGCCTCACGAAGGTGAGTTCTCCTTCGGGAACATCAAGGATGAGAAGGACCTGATGCGCTTCTTCGAGGCGCATTTTGCGGACGCCATCCCCATGATCCCGGACCTCGCCGAGCAATACTTCCGCAACCCGCAGAGCAACCTCGCCATCATCCGCTGCGGTCCCTGGACCCACAAGGACAAGGTGGCGCTGATCGGTGATGCGGCCCACGCCATTGTTCCCTTCTATGGCGAAGGCATGAACGCGGGCTACGAGGATTGCAAGGTGCTGAACGACCTGCTGAACGAGCACGGCGACGACAACTGGGCGAAGGTGCTCGACGCCTACGGCAAGGCCCGCAAGCCCAACGGCGACGCTATCGCCGACCTCAGCCTGCGCAACTTCGTGGAGATGCGCGACCTGGTGGCCGACCCACAGTTCATCCTCCGCAAGAAGATCGAAGGCCGCTTGCAGGCGAAGCACCCGGACAAGTGGCTCCCGCTTTACAGCCAGGTGAAGTTCAGCGACATCGGTTACAAGACCGCCTGGGATGAGGGCCTGCGCCACGACCGGATCATGGAGCAGGTGCTGGCCATGCCCGGTATTGCTGAGAAATGGGAGAGTGAGGAGGTGGAGAAGAGGGCGTTGGGGTTGTTGAATGAGATCGTGTGAGGGTCGTTCAGTACCCCACCACGTTCGGCCTGGTGAAGGCGAAGTCGCTGAATCGCGGCGAGAGGTCGGTGAAGCGTCCTGCGTCGAAGATCCAGCCGTTCTCTTCCGGAACGTAGGGGTAGAAGCTGAACGAGACCTCAAAGGTCTTCACCAGCAGGTTCTCGTTGCGGATGAGGATGCCCAGTCCGAACGACGTATGGATGCGCCCGGTGAACAGCGGGTCGGCAGTGCCGCCGATCGTTCCGAAGCCGGCCAGCAGCACCGGTGCGAAACGGAAGCCCAGTACGTGCCAGGGCGCATAGGCCACGGTCTCCAACTTCAGCAGTTGCCGGTGTGTTCCGGCTACTGCCGCACTGCGGAAGCCGAACAGCAGGTCGCCGTTCAGGTCGAGCTGTTCGGTGGGGACCTTGCGGTCGATGTGTGTTGCCGCGAGCGTGATGAACTGACGCAAGTACCAACGTTCCACCCGGAAAAGGTCGGTGAAGTAACGCAGTTCGATGCGGGCGTTTGCGTCAACGGGTATGCCCCTTTCCCAAAAAGTGCCATAAGCCAGTTGTGCCGTCAAGTAGCCGAAGTGGATGTAGTGCCGGCCGCGTGCGAATTCGATGCCGGTATATCCGGTCCGGGCCTCTGCTTCCCGATCGCGGTATCCGCCGGTAAGCGTGATCAGCATACCCTCGGGCACATCCTCCACCGCTCCGAACCGGTACAGATAACGTTCGCGGTAGTACTGTCGCACGCTCAGGCCCACGTTCATCAATAGGCGATCGCTGTTCGGGTACGGCGGCACACCGATGCTGTCGTGCCCTGGTCGCACGGTATAGCGCGTTCCTGCGTAGCGTATGCCGGCCACGATCGCGCTGCTTCGCGCCGGTTCGGTGGGCACGGGTGCTAGTGGAAAGCTGTACCCGAACCACGTGTCCAGGTCCTTGGGTTCCACTTGTTCCGTACGCAACAGTTCGCCTTGGCCATCCCTGACCTGCACCCTGTTCCATGCCTGGCTGATGCCTACGGCGCCGGCCCAGCGCGCCAGTGGTGAGAAAAAGGGCCGGTCAATGACCAGGCCCAGCCGTTCGCTGAACTCGGTCTTGGCATAGTCCACGGCCGTGCTGATGTAGGTGCCTTTGATATTGTACACGGCATGCTGGACCTCCAGTCGGTCGATCACATTTCCGGTGGTGACCGTGGGCCGTAGCCGAAGTTCCTGTCCCAGCCCGAGCAGGTTGCGGTCGATGACGGTAAAGGTGCCTGAGCTTGTACTGATATCCGCCCACGCCTCGATGCTCCATTTGTCCAGCACGATCACCCGCACATCCACGGTGTCCCTGCCGCCGTTCACCGGCACCACGAGCACCCGCACATCGTTCACCATGGGCGAGGCGCGCAGCAGGCGCTCCGACTCCGCCGCCTCCATCGGGTCGAAGGTCTCGTTCTTTTTCACCAGCACGAATTCGCGCACCAGGTACTCCCGCGTGCGTCGGTGCAGGGAATTGCCCGCCCGCTGCACCCAGGCTTCGGGTGCGGCAGTGCTGTCGGACAGGTCAGTGCCAAAGGGGTCGAGCACCTGCACATCCACCGAGCGGACAATGCGGCCTTTGTAACGGGCCAGCGGGTTTTGGCGGCGCTTGGGCGTGCCCGGTGCCGGGGGCGCGGTGTTCTGCTCGGGGGCCACGAAGATGGTGCCATGCACCCAGCGTGTGAACTTGTGTTTGGCAGCGTAGCGTTCAATATCCTGATAGATGGTGGTGGTATCCTGCGCGCGCGCTTCCGAGGCCAGGACCATGACAAGGAGCATGACACTGCGACCAAGGCACAGGATGTTCGGACGACCCGTTCCCGGGTACCGGACCTGGCGATGTTGCAGGGTAGCCACCGCATAAAGTTGAGCCCTTGTTGCCATCAACTGACATGAGCCCCGACAGTTCCATCGGTCAAGGGGGGCGGTCGATGCCAACCCACAGGCACGCGTTGACACTTTCCCGGCCATCCGGGCGTTCTGACCCCATGCGGGCTCCCACTTTCGTGCTCATGGTCAGGGTCGTTCTCTTCCTGCTATTCGGTGTTATCGCTGCGTTCCCCTCGCTCGCTCAACGCAAACGGCCCGACATCATCCCGCTAGAGGGTCAGGCCAAGCGCATCGGTTGGTTCATTGGGCCGGGCATAACCTGGACCCATACGCGCCTCAACAATGAGGAGGAGGAAGTGCTCCGCAGCAACGACACGCTCTATACGGCCACCTACGATCCCAATGGCCGTATCGGTCTGTACCTCGAAGGTGGCCTCACCTGGTTCACGCGGGACCCGGTGGTGGTGGACTATTTCGATGCGGGATTGGCCTACAAGAACCTGCGGGGCCGGGAATCCTATGAAAGCACCCTGTTGCGTGGCGATTCAGCCTCGGCAATGGCCGGTGAAGGCACGTTCGCGGAGCGGTTGCTGACCTTCCAGGTGAATGCCAACAAGTTCATCCAGACCGGCAACTATCAGTTCGTGCAACTTAGCCTCGGTGCCAACCTGGACTATCGGCTGGGCAGCGACTACGAGCACACCGGCGATCCCTTGCTCAACCAGCATTCATTCCCACCGGACCTGATCGGGCAGCTTCACTTCAAGGTCGGATATGGATTCAAGCTCACCGGCAAACTGATCCTGATCCCTGCCTTGGAGACGCCCATTTTCAGTTTGACCCCGGAGGACCAGGGTCTGGGACAATTACAGTGGTTCAGCAGCCAGTACCGTCCGATCATCTTCAGCGTGCGCTTCCTGTTCCTGCGGGCCCGCGACGGCTTCGATTGTCCGCCGCCCATCAAGCACAACGAGTTCGAGAAGGGCCGGACCAAACAGTACAAGCCCGATTCCTACCACCCGTAGGTCAGCGCAGGAAGGGGTTGCTGCGCTTTTCGCGCCCAATGGTGGTCTCGGGTCCGTGGCCGCAGTACACCGTCACGTCGTCGCCCAAGGGGAACAGTTGTTCGCGGATGCTCTGCAGCAGGGTGTTCAGGTCGCCACCCGGCAGGTCGGTGCGGCCGATGCTGTCGCGGAACAGGACATCGCCGGCGATCACGAACCGCTGTGCAGCGCAGAACAGCGCCACATGTCCCGGGGCATGTCCTGGAACAAAGAGGATCTCCAGCCGGTCCTCGCCCAAAGCGATGATGTCCCCCGGGACAAGCTCTTTGCCGGGACCGGGACCTTCCTCGAACGACAGGCCGTACATGCGGGCCACCTGGGGGGCGCCATTCAGCAGCAGGTGGTCCGCCGGGTGCAGGTCGGGCAGCAGTCCATAGCGTCCGTGGGCCCAGGCACAGCCGAACACATGGTCGATGTGTGCGTGGGTGAGCACAAGACGGACGGGGGTCAGTGCGTTCTCCGCCAGCCAGGCCTCCAGTTCGCGTTCCTCAGCGGTGTTCCAGCACCCGGGGTCGATGATCAGGGCCTGTGAACCATTATGGACCACATAGGTGTTCTCCTGGAACGGATTGAAGGTGAACTTGGCAACGCTGAGCATGGCAGGAAAAGCCCGAAATTCGCAGGGAATTGCCCCTGCAAAGGGGTTCGAAAATAGCTATCTTCCGAGCGTGCTGTCCGTATCCCTGATCCGTTCCCGTTGGCTGGCGCTGGCCTTGGTGGTGCTGATGCCCGCGTCTCTGGTGCGCGCCCAGTTCTACTCGGGGTCGCAGCAGGAGTACGGCAAGAACAGGGTGCAGTACCAGGATTTCCTCTGGCAGCAGTACCGCTTCCGCGATATGGAGGTGTATTTCTACAAGGAAGGCCGTGATCTGGCGCGCTATACCGCCATGGCGGCCGAGCGTCACCTCCGGGAGCTGGAGGTGGCCTTCGATTTCTCGATGGACGAGCGCCTGCAGTTCATCGTTTACAACTCCCTCACCGATTTCAGGCAGAGCAACATCGGGTTGGCCGGCGTGGACGGGCAACTGAACATCGGTGGCCTCACGCGCATCGTGGGCACCAAGATCTTCGTGTATTTCGAAGGCGATCATGAGCTGCTCGACCGGCAGATCCGCTCGGGCATTGCACACGTCATCATCGACCAGATGATGTTCGGCGGCAACTGGCGCGAAATGCTCCGCAGCGCCACCTTCATGACACTGCCGCCCTGGTACACGGATGGCATCATCTCCTACCACAGCAATCCGTGGGATGCGGAGATGAACAGCCGCCTGCGCGATGGGGTGATGGCCGGACGCTTCGACAAGTTCAACAGGCTCCAGGGTGATGATGCCCGCCTGGTGGGCCATGCCATTTGGAAGTACGTGGCCGAGGTTTACGGTCCAGGAGTGATCCCCAACATCCTGTACATGACACGGGTGAGCCGAAATGCCGAGAGCGGCTTCCTCTTCGTGCTCGGGGTCTCGTTCAAGACCCTGGCCGAAGAGTGCCTGGCCTACTACAAGGGCCGGTTCAAGGAGGAGGACCGTTTCCGCAAGGAGCTGTCGCAGGAACCGCTCGCCATCAAGACCCGCAAGCAGCGCACCTACAGCCAGTTCAAACAAAGCCCCGACGGGCGCTACATGGCGTGGGTGAGCAATGAGCTGGGACAGTACAAATTGTGGTTGTACGAGCCCGCCACCCGCAAGCTGCGACGGATCGTGAAAGGGGAGAAGAAGATGGAGCGCATTGTGGACAAGACCTTCCCAGTGCTGGCGTGGCATCCTACCAGCAAGGCATTGACCTATGCCGTGGAACGCAAGGGGAAGTTGTTGCTGTGCACCTACACCCTTGATGACCGGAAGACCACCGAGAAGGAGGTGTACATGCTCGAGAAGATCCTCAGCATGTCCTATTCAAAGGATGGTCGCAGCATGGTGATGAGCGCTGTGCGTGAAGGACGAACGGACCTCTATCAGTACTACGTGATCGGCAACCGCCAGGAACAGCTCACCGACGATCAGTTCGATGATCTTGACCCCCGGTTCGTGGATGATGACCGCCGCATCATCTTCGCGAGCGACCGCACCGATGACACGCTCCGCAGCAATGCCGACGTGGCCCTGGTGAACGGCAGCAAGGACATCTTCCTGCTCGATGTCGAGACCCGTTCGCGCCTGCTGACCCGCCTCACGAACACCCCGGGCGTCAGCGAGATGCAGCCTGCACGATACGACAGTTCCAACTATGTCTTCCTGCGCGATTCGGATGGTATTGTCAACCGGTTCCTGGTGCATTACGACAGTACGGTCAGCCATATCGACACGACCGTTCACTACCGCTACTTCACGGTTGAAGAGCAGTTGACGGACCTGCGCCGATCCATTCTTGAACAGGACGTGCATCCCGAGCGCGGACGGTTGGCGCAGCTGCAATTCTCGAACGGACGATACCGCTTCTATCAGGGGCCTATCGCCCGCACCATCACCACGGGAAGCACGGGCACCGGTTCACCCGAGCCACGCGATGCGACCAACCCGAGTTCCGTCACCGACGACATGAACCCGGTGGTGAAGGTGGATCCGCAGGTGCCGAGGCCCATCGGCAAGGACGCAGTGGACACGCGCAACTATGTTTTCAGCGATGAGGTGGATGGCGCCAGGCCGGCCTCGAAGCCCGCATCCCGCACAACGCCAACGACCCCGACAGCAACGGTTCCGTCATCGACCGACACCATCCCTGCCAGGCCGTTCGTGTGGCCCGAGCAGCGCAACTACAATGTCAACTTCACCATGGATGCCGTGGTGACCCAGGTGGACAACAGTTTCTCCAATCAGTTCTACCAGCCGTTCACCGGTGCGCCCGAGCTGAACCCCGGCCTCAGTGCGCTTACCCGCATGAGCATCTCCGACCTGTTCGAGGACTACCGCGTGGTGGGTGGTTTCCGCCTCGCGCTGGACCTCAATAACAACGACTACCTCGTGGCCTTCGAGAACGTGAAGCGCCGCCTGGACAAACGCATCTCCTTCCAGCGGCAGGCCTACCAAGGACTTACGCAGACATCGGTGTACAAGGTGCATACGCACAACATCCGCTATCAGGTCAGTTGGCCGTTCAGCGAGCTCGCCAGTTTGCGGGCTTCCGTCATGTATCGGAACGACCGCTATGTGGTGCAGTCCATCGATATGCTCAGTCTGCGTGCGCCCAATAGCTACGATGAAATGGCCGGTGGCAAGCTCGAGTACATCTATGACAGCTCCATTCCGCGTGGGCTCAACTTGTGGACCGGCTGGAAGTTGAAGCTCTTCGCCGAGTACTACCAGCAGCCCACCAAACAGGGCGACATGCAAGTGGTGGGCCTCGACCTGCGCCATTCGCTCAAGGTGCACCGCGACATCATCTGGGTGGCGCGCTTCGCCGGTGCGGGTTCGTTCGGCAGCCGGCGGATCGTGCATTTCCTGGGCGGCGTGGACAACTGGTTGTTCTCCCAGACGGACAACAGCATCCCCATCGATTATTCGCAGAACTACTTCTACCAGTCGCTCGCCGTGCCCATGCGCGGGTTCTATTACAACGCCCGCAACGGCACCAGTTTTGGCGTGTTCAATACCGAGATCCGGGTGCCGTTGTTCCGCTATCTCCTCAACAGGCCCATCCGCAGCGACTTCATCCAGAACTTCCAGATCGTGGGCTTTGGCGATATCGGCAGTGCATGGACCGGCGGCGATCCGTACAGCCCCGACAATACCTTCAACCAGCGGGTGATCCGGCGCAATCCGCTCACCATCACCCTCCTCAACCAGCGCGAACCGGTCCTGGGCAGCTATGGGTTCGGTGTTCATACGCGCATACTGGGGTACTTCATGCGCGCCGACTGGGGTTGGGGTGTGGATGATGGCGTGATCCAGAAGGCCGTGTTCCATTTCTCACTGGGCCTCGATATCTGATCGGCCATGTCCATCACCACGGTTTTCCTGCTTGCGCTCGTCGGTCTGTTCGCCGGGGTGCTCAGCGGTTTTGTGGGCATTGGAGGTGGCGTGGTGATGGTACCCGCACTGGTGATGCTGCTGGGCTATTCGCAACACCAGGCCCAGGGCACGAGCCTGGCGGTGCTGGTACTTCCTGTCGTGGCCCTGGCGGTGCGCAACTACTACAAGGCGGGCATGATCGATCCGAAGATGGTGGCCGTGATCGCGGTGGCGTTCGTGGTCGGAGGCTATTTCGGCAGCAAGTGGTCGCTGGCACTGCCCACCGAAACGGTGAAGCGCGTGTTCGGCGTGCTCATGCTCCTGATCTCCGTGAAACTGATCCTTGGCAAGTGAACCAGCGGATACTGGCCGTGGTGAAAGGCATGCAGGCCGACATGGTCCGATGGCGGCGTCACCTGCATCGCCATCCCGAGCTTTCGTTCAAGGAACACGACACCGTGGCCTTCGTTGCCGATGTGTTGAGGCGCGAAGGCATCGAGGTGCGCGAAGGGGTGGCCAAGCTTGTTCCCGAAGCCAAGGGCACGGGCCTGATCGCCGTCGTGCGCGGTACGAAGGGTGCGGGCGATCGTTGCATCGCCCTGCGTGCCGACATGGATGCACTGCCGATCCATGAAACGGGCAAACCGGAGTACTGCTCGTTGATCCCCGGGGTGATGCACGCATGCGGCCATGATGCGCATACGGCCATGGTCCTGGGTGCGGGCATCGCCTTGCATCGCACCCGCGACCAATGGAACGGCAACGTGATGCTGGTGTTCCAGCCGGGCGAGGAGAAGGAGCCGGGAGGAGCTTCGCTGATGGTGAGGGAAGGTGTGCTCACGGACCCGGCTCCGGCCGGTATCATCGGCCAGCACGTAACGCCGGAGCTCCTCGTGGGCAAGCTTGGTTTCCGAAGCGGTCCCTTCATGGCCGCGGCCGATGAGTTGTACATCACTGTGAGAGGCAAGGGTGGTCATGCTTCCGTGCGCGACCGACTGGTCGACCCGATCCTGATCGCTTCACGCCTGCTGTCCGCCCTCTACGAAGAGGCCAGGCTTGCCGTGCCACAGGGCGAACCCATGGTGATCAGCTTTGGCAAGTTCATTGCGAACGGGGCTACCAACATCGTACCCGGAACAGCGACCATCGACGGGACACTGCGCACCTTCAACGAGGACCTTCGTGCCCGCTTGCATGAGCTGTTGCCTGGTATCTGTGCCCGCGTGGCACAAGGCATGGGCGGCACTGCGGACCTGCGCATCGTGAAGGGCTCGCCCGTGGTGAAGAA
>JBKDXR010000011.1:0-22877 GCA_046306055.1 Flavobacteriales bacterium | reverse complement strand
TAGAAGCCATCTCAAAAATAGGTGAGGTGTCCTGAGCCATGAACAACGGGCGTTTGACAATAGAAGAAGGGAGGGTCTTGATCCCTTCACCGTGCGTGGCCTCTTTCGATGTCCAAAACGATGGACTGCACGGACGCCCAGTGGGAAGCGGTCAAGGACCTGCTCTCACCTATTCAGGAAAGGACCGAGACGCGTGGCAGGAAGCCACTGGATGCTCGGGAGGTGTTCAATGGGGTATTGTGGATCTGCCGGACGGGAGCCAGATGGCAGGACCTTCCACCACGGTATCCTCCATACCAGTCGTGCCATCGGTACTTTCAGCGCTGGTGTCAGGAGGGCGTATGGGACAAGGTGCTGTGGGCCTTGGCAAAGGACCTCAAACGACGAGGGAAGATCGACATCACCGAATGCTTCATCGATGGCACCTTCTCCAGTGCCAAAAAAGGGGGCTCCATATCGGCCCGACTAAGCGAGGTAAAGGCACCAAGATCATGGTCGTCACAGACGCTGCTGGTCTTCCTATCGCCGTACGGACCTTCGGAGCCAGTACCCACGAAGTGAAACTGGTGACCCAAACGCTGGCTGCGCGCTTCTTGGAAGAATTGCCCAAAGTGCTCATCGGTGACAAGGCCTACGATAGTGATCAGCTCGATCGCAAGCTCAAGCGCAGGAAGGTCCGCATGATCGCGCCGAACCGCGCAGGGCGTTCAAAGTCCCAGGATGGAAGGGAGCTTCGCAGATACAGGAGGAGATGGAAGGTGGAGCGATGCTTCGCCTGGCTCAACAACTTCAGGCGTACTGTGGTCCGCTACGAGTATCACAGCGTCAACTTCCTGGGCTTCGTCCAGCTCGCTTGTGCCATGATCCTCATGCGCAAACTATTTTGAGATGGCTTCTATTGAAGGAGCCGCCGCAGATCCCTTCCTTGTTGACCTATCAGCTATGGGCTAAGTACTTCCAGTGGCCAAACCCTGGTTTTCATGACCCTAGGGCGAATGACATTGAATACCACCGCAAGAAAGCCCGCGAATTGTACGACGCGACCAGGACGGGCACTCCGCCCAGCTCATCGGGCGAACCCGACTTCATGGGCGTTGAAAGAGCCATGAACTGGAATGACCCATGTCCTTGCAAGAGCGGACTATCACTGCTTGAATGCCTTCCGAAGCACGCTCAGGTCCAGTGATTCCTGCGACCCCTTCAGGGTCGAATGCCTGTTGGGCTGGGCCAAATACCAATGGCTGTGACCCCTTCGGGGTCATGATAACCCCGATGTCGGGTGATCCGCACACGACCCCGGAGGGGTCGCAGCCATTAGACCAAGATCATCCCAGTCCACCACGACCCTGAAGGGGTCGCAGGCCTCAGCCCGGATGTCCGCAGTTCCATGGTCCCGGCCGTGATCGTTCGTATTGTAGGCTTTCGCATTTCGCGTTAGGGACAGCAGCGGGTAGCCCACAGGCGACCGAGGAACGAGGGCGGCGAGGACTACGAGCGAATGGCCCGACGGCGCGCTCCCGAGCGAAGGCTCTGCGCAGCGAAGGGATGGCGCCGGAACGCCCACCCTTCGACTGGCTCAGGGTGACACGTACCGATCAGACAATGAGAGGATCAGACGATCAGATCATTCCCCGTCCCCCGAATTCCATGCTCTGATCATCGGATCGCCTGATCATCCGATCATATATGTTGCTCTTAGGCCTCATTGTTAGCATCTTGTTGCTCTTATGATGCTCTTTGGCATCTATATGATGCAACAGAGCCGAAGGGAATGCGTATACTTGTGGTGGGAAAGCTGCGTTAGTGAACTGAAAGCACCTTTAAGATGGCTACGAGCAACATCAACTGGCAGGGCTTGAGCGATACCCAGGTGGTGGACCGGCTGGGCGCGGAGCTGCGGCGCATGCGGCTGGAGCGCAACCTGAGCCAGGCCGAGGTGGCCACGCGCGCGGGTCTGGACCGCACCACCGTGGTGAAGCTGGAGGCCGGCCGCGCCGCCACGTTGCTCACCGTGGTGCAGGTACTGCGCGCCATGGGGCGGCTGGAGGTGCTCGATGGTTTCCACGAGGAGCCGCAGCCCACGCCCTACATGCTCGTGGAGGCGCAGGAGAAATACCTGAAAAAGCAACGCAAGCGCGCAGGGCGTAAGAAGCCCGCCGTGCTACCGCCCAAACCCAAGAGCACATGGTAACGCACGCCAAGGTGACCCTGTGGGGCAATACGGTGGGCCTGGTGGTGTGGGACGACCAACAGCAACGCGCCAACTTCCAGTTCGACCGCGCATTCACGCAGAGCGGGCTGGACGTGGCGCCGCTGATGATGCCGCTGGCCCAAGCGCGCGGAGGCGACGAGGTGTTCAGCTTCGGCGATGTACGCGACGAGACCTTCCGCGGGCTGCCGGGGCTGCTGGCCGACAGCCTGCCCGACCGATTCGGGGAGCAGATCCTGAACGCGTGGCTGGCCACCCAGCAACGCACGCCCGGCAGCGCCAACCCCGTGGAGCGCCTGTGCTACACCGGTCGTCGCGGCATGGGCGCACTGGAGTTCGAGCCGAGCCACAACGACTGGGAGGCCAGCAGCGAGGCCCTGCAGGTGGAGGAGCTGGTGCGCGTGGCGAACAGCGTGCTGTACGAGCGCGCGGCATTCCGCACGAACCACAAGAAGAAGGACCGAGCGGAAGCCCTGCTGGACATCCTGCAGGTGGGCACCTCGGCGGGTGGCGCACGCGCCAAGGCGATCGTGGCGTACAATACGGATACTGGCGAAGTGCGCAGCGGCCAGGTAGACGGTCTGCCCGGCTTCACCTACTGCCTGCTCAAGTTCGACGGGGTGACCAACGAGAAGCTCGGCGACCCCAAGGGCTACGGCCGCATCGAGTACGCCTACCACCTGATGGCGCGGGCCTGCGGTGTGGCGATGATGCCCTGTCGCCTGCTGGAGGAGCACGGGCGTGCGCACTTCCTCACCCAGCGCTTCGACCGCGTACGTGATGCGGAAGGCAACGTGCACAAGCTGCACATGGCCACGCTCTGCGGCATCGCGCACTTGGACTACAACCAGCCGCTCGTGCACAGCTACGAGCAGGCCTTCCAGGTGATGCGGCTGCTGGGTCTGCCCTACCCCGCCGCCGTGGAGCTCTTCCGCCGGATGTGCTTCAACGTGGTGGCCATGAATTGTGACGACCACACGAAGAACATCAGCTTCCTGATGGACCCGCAGGGCGACTGGCATCTTGCACCGGCCTACGACGTGACCTACGCCTACCACCCGGAAAGCCTGTGGCTGCGGCAGCACCAGATGAGCGTGAACGGCAAGCGCACGGGCATCACCCGCGACGACCTGCTTGCCGTGGCCAAGGCGATGAACATCAAGAAGGCCGCGGCGATCATCGACGAAGTGAAGGCGAGCGTGCGGAAGTGGAAGACCTTTACGAAGAAGGCGGGAATGCCCGCGAAACAGGTGGAGATGATCGGGAAGATGCACCAGGTGCGGATCTGATAACTAGCAGGCACGCGCTTGATCCTCAAGGATCCGTCAACACGAACGGTGAGCGCGGTTGTGCAGCGGAACTGCGGGGTCGATCTGCTGGGACGGGTCACGGCCATCGACTAGGATCCAAATTCCCGATCCAACAGGCCGTTCTGATGCTTTACGCGGCCAGTGCCACGCGTGGAAGTTGCCTACCTTGTAGCGCTCTCCGGCGGCCCCCTGATCCCGGCGAGGCCTCGCCATGAAAACCTTGCATCTTCTCGGACTCTCGCTTCTGGTCGCTCTCACTGCCTGCAATGATCAGCAGGGGGACGCCGCGGACACCACACCAGCCGCACCCACCACAGCAGTAAACTCCGCACCGGTGGAGGCCCAAGCACCGACGGCCAACACCGGAACAGTCACCGACCCGAACCCGGCACACGGCGAACCTGGCCACCGCTGCGAGATCCCCGTGGGCGCCTCGCTATCGGCAACACCCCCTTCTTCGGGTCCGGTGGACCCCATGCCGACCACACAGCAGATCACCATGCCCCAAATGGGCACACAGCCTGCGCCAGGGGCGAGCGGCACCCCTCCGGGCATGAACCCACCGCACGGGGAACCCGGTCATGATTGTGCCGTGCCCGTGGGCAGCCCTCTGCCAGCGAAGTGACCGCGTAACGGCCTTCCGCTTCGAACGGATGACCGATGCGCCGACCGCTCCTAGGCAAACACAAGCGCAACCTCCACGACCTCTTCAACAAGCGCGACCAGATCGACCGGGCGCTGCGAGAGGCCATGGACTTCTTCATTGACCGTGGGAGAGACATGCTGGAGATCTTCCCCGGTGTGGGAAACGATCATGTCAAGAAGAAGGCCTTGTGCATCCTCCGACCACCCGATGTGACGCGCACCAATACACGGAAAGAAAGGCCGACCCGAAGGAACATCCGGGGTTCAGCAGGCTGGTCGTATGATCACCGCAGGGAGCGCACCTGACGATCCGTCGCGCCGACATCGAACGGTCCGGGAATTGACCAAGCCGCACCTACGCATGCTCCCTACCACCACAAAACCGCCCACGTCGCGCGCTGAGCGCACACCCAACGGCCCCAAAGCCAAGATCCGCGCGCAGGCCGGCGAACTGCCCAAGGCGGAGCGCAAAGTGACCTGGCGCACGGCATTCTGGCAGTACATCTGGCCGCGACGCAAATACATGCTACTCGGCCTCTTGCTGATCGTGGTGAGCCGTGTGGCAGGCATGGTGCTGCCGGGAAGCACCAAGTACCTGCTGGACGATGTGGTGGGACAGGGCGACCTGCAGATGCTGTGGGTGCTGCTGGGCGCCGTGGTGGGCGCACTCGTGGTGCAGAGCGTCACGAGCTATGCCCTCACCCAACTATTGAGCGTGGAGGCGCAACTCCTCATCAGCCAGTTGCGCACGCAGGTGCAGCGCAAGATCCTCTCCCTACCCACGAGCTTCTTCGACAACACCAAGAGCGGCGCGCTCGTGAGCCGGATCATGAGCGATGTGGAGGGCGTACGCAACCTGGTGGGCACCGGGCTGGTGCAGCTGATCGGTGGCACGCTCACTGCGCTGATCTCGCTGGTCTGGCTCATCTACATCAGTCCATGGATGACGCTCTTCACCCTGGTGCCCGTGGGCTTCTTCGCGTTCATCGCCATGAAAGCCTTCAGCCGGATACGTCCCATCTTCCGTACCCGCGGCGTGATCAATGCCGAGGTGACCGGGCGGCTCACGGAATCGCTGAACGGCGTGCGAGTGATCAAGGGCTTCGGCGCGGAGGAGCAGGAGAACCGCACCTTCGAGCAGGGCGTGCAGCGGCTCTTCGACAACGTGAAGACCAGCCTCACCGCCACCTCGTTCATCAGCAGCATGAGCACCCTGCTGCTCGGCCTGGCCAGCGCGGGCATCATGGGCATCGGCGCGTACCAGATGGTGGGCGGCAAGCTCACCAGCGGCGAATTCGTGCAGTTCACCGTGCTGCTGGGCTTCATGATCGCACCCATCGTGCAGATGAGCAACATCGGCAGCCAGCTCACCGAGGCCTTCGCGGGGCTGGACCGCACGGAGGAGATCATGAACATGCAGCCCGAGGACATTGCGAAGGAACGGCCCATCGTGCTGGAGGATGTTCACGGTGACATTGCCTTCAACAACGTGCACTTCGCCTACGAGGAAGGCAAGGAGGTGCTGCACGGCATCGACTTCACCGCGACGAAGGGTTCCGTGATCGCCCTCGTGGGGACCAGCGGCAGTGGCAAAAGCACCATCGCCGGCCTGGTGGCCACCTACCTCACTCCCACCTCGGGCAACGTCACCGTGGACGGGCACGACCTGAGCAAGGTGCGTCTGAGCAGCTACCGCAAACACTTGGGCGTAGTGCTGCAGGATGACTTCCTTTTCGAGGGCACCATCCGTGCGAACATCCTCTTCCCCCGCCCGGACGCCACCGAGGAGCAATTGATGAAGGCTGTCAACGGCGCCTACGTGAACGAGTTCACCGACCGCATGGAACTGGGCCTGGACACCGTGATCGGCGAGCGCGGCGTGAAGCTGAGCGGCGGGCAGCGGCAGCGCGTGGCCATTGCCCGGGCCATGTTGGCCGACCCGAGGATCCTGATCCTCGATGAGGCCACCAGCAACCTCGACACCGAGAGCGAAGCGCTGATCCAGAAGAGCCTGAACGCGCTCGTGAAGGACCGCACCACCTTTGTGATCGCGCACCGTTTGAGCACCATCCGCCAGGCCACGGAGATCCTGGTGATCGAGCATGGACGCATCGCGGAGCGCGGCACGCACGCTGAACTTATTGCCAAGGAGGGCCGCTACTTCGACCTCTACACCTATCAGGCACGCATCTGATCCGATCCATGTCCAAACACAAACTCGACCTGCACGACATCTTCAACAAGGGCGATCAGATCGACCGGGCGTTGCGCGAGGCGATGGAGCACTGCATCGACCGTCGCATTGATATGTTGGAGATCATTCCCGGCAAGGGGAGCGGGCAGTTGAAAAAGAAAGTCCTGCGCTTCCTGCAGCTACCGGAGGTGAAGAAGACGTACCACCGCATCGACAAGGACCGCGATAACTTCGGGAGGCTGTTCGTGCGGTTCAAGCACTGAGCTACGGCCGCGTGGCGAACCACAAATGGTGCTTGGTGCCCTTGTCGCGGTGTGCGAAGACCTTCTGCTCTTCCACCCGGAACCCGGCCATGCCCAATCTCCGCGTGAACGCAGCGTTGGGGTCCGTGGACCACACGGCAAGCACACCATCGGGCCGGAGCGCATCGCAGGCCGAGCGCAGCCCGCGATGCGAGTATAGACGGTTGTTGCGGGGCTGTGTCAATCCTTCAGGCCCATTGTCGGTATCGAGCAGGATGGCATCGTAACTGCCCTTTCCGGCCCGGATCAGTTCCAGCACATCGCCTTGGTGCACCACGGTACGCGGATCGCTCAGGGGATCCCCGGAACGCGCGCCCATAGGCCCTTGGTTCCACTTGATCACCTCGGGCACCAGCTCGGCCACGATCACCTTGCCTTTGTTGCCCACCAACCGCAACACGGCCGCCAGGGTGAATCCCATGCCAAGTCCGCCAATGACAACGTGGGCCTCGGAGGGCGAACGAAGGCGCTGAAGGGCGAGTTCGGCCAACGCATCCTCGGATCCGTGGATCGCGGTTGACATGAGCTCGCCGGAGATCCCGGCCACCTCAATGGAGAATTCTTCACCACGTTGATAGAGCAACAGTTCGCCGCCGTTGTCGGGGATCAGCGCCCGGTCCAGGAGCGTGTTGATGCGCATTTTCATCGATGGGGTCCGTGCGCATGAGAGGCACAACGACGGCGCAAGGTCCGACATGCCGTCGACATGATGGTCAGGTTGTGACCAACGAGCCGATCAGCCACCGTGGGCCTTGCGATAGTCCTGCACGATCAAGCCATGGTCGAATCCCATGTCGACAACCTCATCAGGAGCGAGCCATCGGTGCGCACGGGCTTCGCTGGTCGTGCGGAGAACGCCACCGATCACCACCGCATGAAAGGCCATGCTGACGAACGAACCGCGCGGATCACGCCCCGGGGCGGAATACACCCCTACCAGCCCCACGACCCGCACCTTCAGGCCCACTTCCTCCTCCACCTCGCGAACACAGGCATCTTCCACGGTCTCGCCGGGATCTATCAGGCCGCCGGGCAACACCCAGGAGCCTTTGAAGGGCTTGGTACCGCGTTCCATCACCAGGATCCGGCCTTCGCCGTCCGAGATGACCGCATCAACGGTCAGGACGACCCTGTCATTCCGATCGGTCATGCTCAGGCGGCCATCAGCCCCTGCTGCTCCTCGGCCACACGCTTCAGGCCTACCAAGGCTTCCACCCACTGCCTACCCGCCTCCCGGGCACGGCGAACATCGTGCGGCAGACCGGCATAATCGCCATGCCAGAGGTGCAACTGGGTGCGTCCGTCACGCGCAGGCTGAATACTGATATCCACCGTTGTGTAACTGGCCGGTTCATCGGGCAGGCCTGTACGCAGGTCCAACCATGTGTAGCGCAAACGGCTACCCGGCAGATAAGCCATCAGTTCACCAACAGCCTTCAGGGTCTCGATGCCTTCCGTCTTTTCGATCCAATGCACGGGTCCACCACGCTTCCACAGACTGCGCACCTGCCAGCCTTCGCGGTACAGCTTGGTCAGTTCGGGCTCGGTAAGCGCTCGCCAAATAACCTCGGGAGAGGCATTGATGTAGAGCGAGCGTTCAATGATCGTTTCTCGTTCCATAGTGAACGCAGAACGTCAGGAACTATGCCGAACGCATGTCAATGTCAGTCTGTCAGGCAACCATTCATGCTTTCCCACGCCTTCAGGAACCTCATAACTCCTTGACGTATACACGATAACGCTTCCAGATCTCACCGCCCAGTCGTTCGAGCTCTGCCCGCATGCGCACGTTGTTCTCCAACACCAAATGACTGTCCAAGTGGGTCATCCCCCGAGCACGGCCCTCGCGGAAGAGCTCACGTGCCAATACGCAGGTAAGCCCCATGCCCTGAAGGTCCCGGCGGACCGCCCCAAGGAACAGGTCGAGCTGCTTGGAGCGCTTCATGGCCTGCATGATGTGCCACCATCCGAAGGGAAAAAGTCGCCCTTTCGCCCGCTGCAGGCCAGCGCTCATGTCCGGCATGGCCACCACGAAGGCCACGGGCTCTTGTCCTTCAGCCACGATCTTGACCAAAGCAGGATCGAGCACGGGCATGTATTGTCCAGCAAGCTTGCGCATTTCAGCTTCGCTCATCGACGTGAAGCCCAACAGGTCGCCGTAGGTCATGTTGACCAATCTCAGCACCGGTAAGATCCATGGACGCAGGTCCCGCTTGGAGCGCAGTTCAACCACGCGGAACCGGCCGTTCCGAAGAACGCGTTCGGCAATTCGCTCATGGATTTCCGGCAAGCGGGCGGGCATGTCCAACCGGTACGAAAGCGCGTCAGCGAAAGGCAGGTAACCACAGGCCTCCACCGCCCTGGGCAGGTGTGCTGCATTCGTGGGGGTGGCCAGTACGGGCAGATGCTCGAACCCTTCCACTTGCAGGCCTTGCGGGTCCTTATCGCTGAACCCGTAGGGACCAATGATCCTGGTCATACCCCTCTCCCGCGCCCAGTTCTCCACCTGGTCCAGGAGAGCGCGGACAATGGCTGGATCGTTCTCCGCATCCAGTTGGAAAAAGCGTGCCGTTCGCTCACCGTGCCGGCGATTGTATGGTCCATGAACAATGCCCACCACCCTGCCCACGATGCGGCCTTCACGTTCGGCGAACCAATGGGCCACCTCACATCCCTGGGCGCTCAGGTTCCGCTGGATGTCGTGCAGTTCGCGCTCATCCGCTAGCAGTGGAGGTACGTGGTTCGGACGACGGTCGGACAAGTGCAACGGAAGCGCGATGAAGAGCTCAAGCTCCCTGGACCCGGCAATTGGCCTGACGGTGATAGGCATGCACGAAGGTGATGGATCCGCTCACATTGTGCACGAGTGGTGGAAAACTGGTCAATGGAGCCACCCGACCCGTGGGATACGCCCTGAAATACAGTTAATTAGCACCTGGATCGCCGCTTGTGAATTCCATTTCAGCCCTCATTCGGCAACAGGTTACGAGTTGGGATCTTAGTGATGGATAGTTAACATTGCGATCACCACGGGCGTGTCCTGCTCGATGGGTCTTGCGAAGTTGTACCTCTAAACAGAACGAATGATGAAGAAGACACTACTCGGATGTGGTCTTTTCCTTGCGGCAATGTCCGCTCAGGCACAGATCACCACCTATGTGCTGCAACCAGCATCGCTGGAAGGTGCACTGGAATTCACGTGGGCAGACAACTGGGGTGCCACACCCGACCTGAATGATCCCGCCAACACCATTCAAGGCTTCACAGCCTTTGTGAATGACGGTACCGCTGCTGACTCATTGGGTTGCAACGCCTTGGTGAACGGTGCGGACATCGCAGGCAAGATCGCTGTGGTTTACCGCGGGACGTGCGAATTCGGCCTGAAGGCGCTGAACGCACAGGATGCAGGCGCCATCGGCGTTGTCATCATCAACAATCAGGGCGCTCCGGTGGCCATGGGTGGTGGTGCCAACGGCGCGAACGTGACCATTCCTGTTGTGATGATCTCCACCGATGCCGGTGCTAGCTTGTACAACGAGCTTCTTGCTGGCAATGTGGAAATGCTCATCGGCAGCGTACAGGGTGTGTACGAGTTCAACCTGCACACCTCCTCCAAGCTCGCCTCGATCCCCCAGTACAGCGCCATGCCGGGCCCACTGGCCAATGCCATCAACTACACCGTGGACATGGGCAGCTGGGTGAAGAACTTCGGTTCCTCTGACCAGTCCGATGTGACCGTGAACTGCGTGATCACCCAGAACGGTACGGAAGTGTACAACAACACGTCCGATGCCGGTGCTGTTTTGAGCGGCGACAGTGCATTCTTTGCCCTTCCATCGTTCACGCAGGCCACTTGGAGCGGATATTACGAGGCCACCTACACGGTATCCTCCTCCAATGCCGATGACTTCCCGAGCGACGACACCTTCGGCTTCAACTTCTACGCAGGCGATGTCTTCGCCTATGGCCGCATTGACGCCACCACGCTCCAGCCCCGCGCCGAGCAGCATGTTCGCGCCACCTTGGACGCTCCGAGCTTCATGGCCTGTTCCTATTTCAGCCACCCCAACGCCAGCGGCTACAAGGTGGAAGGCATCTACACCTCGGCCTCGAAGTCGGGCGGTGCCAGCATGGACGGTGAGGTGCTCGAGGCCCGCATCTACGAGTGGGCCGATGTATTCACCGGTTGGAGCGATGCCACCACGGACAACATCGTTCTGCTAGGGCTTGGTGAGTACTTCTACGAGGAGGACCTCGGCGCGCAAGTGGTATACATCCCCTTCACGGAGACCTTCCAGATGGAGGACAACAAGAAGTACTTGTTCTGCAGCTTCTCCCCTTCCACGGATGTGTTCCTCGGATTCGGCGAGTCGTTGGATTACAACCGTATCCAAGCACAGCTTGACGAGCCCATCTACCTGATGAACGACAACGGCACTTGGGGATCGTTCAACGACGCCACGCACACCACGGTCGGGGCCAAAATGGTACCTGCCGATGTAAGCGTGAACGACGCGGACCGCATCGAACTGACCCCCTACCCGAACCCCACGGCCAATGTGCTGCGCATCCCGCTGACGGGCATGAGCGGCGCCGCCACGCTGAGCGTGTTCGACCTCAGCGGTGCTGTGGTGATGACCAACAAGGTGGGCATCGGTGGCGACCAGACGCTGACCGTAGACCTGCAGAACCTGGCCAATGGCACCTACATCTTCCGCATGGACTTCGAGAACGGCAAGCGTTCCGACTTCCGCGTGGTGGTGACCAAGTAACCTGAAACACCAAAAGCAAAGGGCGCGGCTCCGCAAGGGCTGCGCTCTTTGCTTTTGGACAAGTGCTGCCGAATCGGACCTTTGCTTTCGAACATCCCAATACCATGCCCAGCCTCGACATCCTCTCCAAGGTCGATATCCAGATGCTCGACAACGCCATCAACGTGGTGAAACGCGAGATCGATACGCGGTATGACCTGCGTGGCACCAACACCACCATTGAACTTGACAAGAAGGCCCTGACGATACGCCTGAGCACCGATGACCACATGAAGCTGGACTCCGTGCTGGACGTGCTGCTGGAGCGTTCGGGCAAACAGAAGGTGGATGTGCGGAGCTATGACCTCAGCGAAGAGCCCGTACCCAGCGGCAAGTCGTTGTACCGCATCATCAAGGTGAAACAGGGCATCGAGCGCGAGACCGCGAAGAAGATCGTGAAGGCCATCAAGGACAGCGGGCTGAAGGTGCAACCCCAGATCATGGACGATATGATCCGGGTGAGCGGAAAAAAGATCGATGACCTACAGGCCGTGATGGCCCTGTGCCGGGAGCAGGACTTCGAGCTCCCCTTGCAGTTCGACAATATGAAGAGCTGACCCCTATGGCGCGCAAGCGGATCAAGCGGCCGGTATGCCCCAATTGCGGGTATGCCATTGGACCCGATGCGAATTACTGCGCCTCTTGCGGACAGGAGAACCACACCCATAAGCTGCCGGTCAGGCATTTCGTGGTGGAGTGGTTGTCCGGCATGTTCAACTTCGACACCAAACTGCTGCGCACTGTGCGCGACCTGTTCTGGCCGCCCGGCCTGGTGATCAAGGAGTTCAATGAGAACAAGCGAACGCGCTATGTGCATCCGTTGCGCCTCTACCTCTTTACCAGCTTACTCTTCTTCCTGCTGCTTGCCTGGGCCACCGCACGCCTGGAAGCGGATGAAGGACCGGCGGTGGTCGTGAACCCTCCCGAAGCAGGAACGAACGAAGCCACCGGCCTGACGTTGCAGTTGGATGGTGATCAGGAGATCACGGATAGCACATTGACCGCCCTCTCCGCCATACCTCGGATCACGAACGAGGTCCTGGACAGCACCATGATGGCCGCTGGTATCACCCCGGGCGTCATCAACCGCACGATGATCCGCCTGGCGCTGAACATGAGCGGCAACAGTCTCCGAAAGGAAGCCTTTCTCCAGGAATTCCTGAGCACTTTCAGTAAGGTGATGTTCGTGATGTTGCCGCTCTTCGCCCTGCTTATGAAGTTGCTGTATTGGCGTGGCAGAAGGTTCTATACGGAGCACTTGGTCTTCGCGCTCTACTTCCATACCGTGCTCTATCTGCTGTTCGGGCTTTCGCTTGGTCTGGGATCGGTGTTCGACGGTCAGTGGACGGACAGCTTTTTGTTGCCTGGCACAGTAGGCTATCTGCTTTGGGCGATGCATACGGTTCATCAGCGTTCCTGGCTGAACACGAGTTGGAAAATGCTATTGCTGCTGTTCGCTTATTCACTGCTCCTGGCGCTTGGTCTGATGGCTGCGGCGGTGATCGGCTCCATCAACGCATAGGATGACCAGGCAGCGGTGGACGTCGTGTTCGCGTCATACACGTGTTGACCATTTCCTTGGACATGAAACACATCCTTACCCTTTTCCTGTGTGCAGCGCTGTATGCATCCGGTCAGGCACAGACCTACTTCTATATCGACCAGATCGCCGTGCAGCCCACTCCCACCACGGACCAGGACCAGGTCTCCATCGCGCTTACCGGTGGCCTGTCCAGCACCGGCGCCTACGTGGTGAGCGCTTCCGCAGCAGTGGTCGGCAACACGTTGACCATCACCGTCGCTGCAGCGGATGATGGCGGGCTGACCGTCATCGTCCCGCACACGGAGGTCATTCCCGTCGGACAGTTGGATGCCGGGGATTACACGATCGTGATCAATGGGCAGAACGTGGGGGACTTCGCCCCTGCGCCACAGCACCAATTCACGGTGAGCGGAGGTGGCTCACCCTGCGACAGCCTTGAACTGGTGTCTGTCCGATGGCACGCATTCGCGGACACCGCGATCGTGGTGCACGTGTTGAACACCAACACGGTGAGCGAACTGTTCGACTACCCCAACTTCATCCTGTTCGATACCAATGGCGATACGCTCGCCAAGGAGACGGTCTTCTATTTCGGCATCGGGCAAGAGAGTTACCACACCTTGCGCATCATGGACGGTGTGTCTTTCCCTCTGAACACCTTCGGTGCGACGCTGGAACTGTGGACCGGCTTCACCTCCACGTTGGCCTGCACTTGGGAGCTCGATGTGGACCTCTGTCCACCGGCACCGTGTAGCACCCTGATACCGAACATCCAGAACCTCGGCGGTGCGATCACAACGGGCACGTTCAACTGGGGGATCCTTTCCAATGGGGTCGTCGTGGAGAGCGGCAGCTTCGTCCTGGACGCGGAGAACCAGTACGATGCCGATACCATCTGCCTGCCACCCGGCGTGTACAGCATGCTCGCCGGCAGCGATGGTGGGCCGCTCAGCGGACAGCCCTACTACAGTGCCATGGTCCCCGGAGGCTTCAGCACAGCTTCCGCACCGGTCGGTGATCTGGTCCCTGAACCGCTGGCCTTCCGCTTCTACGAACCCTGCTTCGACCCCGTACAAAGCGTGCGGCAAACGAACACATCATCCAACCTGAAGTTGCTCACCGGTTACGGGGAATTCACTCTCGAAAATTCGCAGGAAGCACTGGGCACTGTGCGCATCTTCGACGGGACCGGAAGGCTCGTTCACCAAGCAAACACTGCGGCGCACCGGATCGTGATCGGCACCCAAGGGTGGTCCACCGGCATTTACAGTGTAAGTGTCAGCACTCCGAGGGGGAAAAGACTATGGATCAAGGCCTTGATCGCCGATTGATCGCTTCGTGATCACGCCGATCGGTAGGCCACCTCGTGATAGGTCTTCACATGGGGACCCAGGAAGACGCGCGCATAGATCCGTACCAACGCCAGTCCGTTCAGAACAAAGCTCATGGCCACAAGAAAGGCCAGCAACAGCTGATCTTCAGGAACTCGCACGCTTGATCAGGGGGAGCTTACACAACCTCGACCTCCGTAAGCCCAAGTCGTCCACAACACCCTGAAAAGGCGAAGCCCGCCTTCCGGGGCGGGCTTCTGAGTATCCTGGACTCCCGGCTTATGGGCCTGGACAGGGGCTTTTAACGCCGCTGGGCTGATGCCCCCTGTGATCAGGCATGTCCTTCGGCCTGCATATCCAGGCCTGTTGAGCATTCAACGCAAGTGCCATGCCGAATGTTGCGTTCAGCCTTTGGCCGGTGTACGATCCAATTGGTCCAACAAGGCTTCAGCCTCCGCACGCTTCAGGTCACTGGCCCTGCGGTCCACCGTGCTCAGCCGATGGGATTCGGCCAGCATTGCCTTGTAGCGCTTCATGATCTCATCGCGGGGATCCTTCTTCTTGAACAGTCCGAACATCGTGAGGGTCTTTCCTATGCAACGCTTCAACACGGTGACCTGTTCATCGCAACGGATGTTAGACGTCACTCAACAGCAAACAGACCCGTTCAAAGCATCGCTTCCCCCTTGAGGAACATGACAAAAATGAAGGTCATGAGGAAATGATGCAGCAACAAAAGACCCGTCACAACGGTCAGGACCGTTTTGCCACTGGAGGAAAGCTCGGGGAAGAGCTTTTGGTTGTTCATCGCGATGATCGGCAACGGGACAGTGGCCAGCAAGAATGTAATGGCCAGGGTACGAAAAAGCACGACATTGTCCATCACGCCGAAGAACAAATGCGCGTAATAGAACAAGAACCCGATGAAGGACAACAAGCCCAACCGTATGAAGAGGCGCGACTCGGTGATCATTTTCTCCTTGGTATCCATGGTAGTAGACGCGCTCCTTTAACGGAGTTGCGTGTCCTGTGGTTTCAATCCGGAAGGATCGCAGCCCTTTCGGGTATGCCCCCGACTGAGCGCAGCAACCTGACGAGCGCAGCCAGTCCAGCAACGAACCCGATGAAGAACCACTCCCAATTAAAGGGACCGGGCATATAGTTGTCAATGACCGAGGACATGGACGAGCCGATCCCTGTGCCCACATGAAGGAACGAATCCATGCGAACACCCTGCTCGAACGGGTCGATCATGAAGGAGATCAGGAACGCACAGACCGAACACCCCAATAGCCACCAATTCAGTGCACCGACCTTCCAGGATCGATCCCTGGCTCTTGCTGCCATGATCACCAGACCGAACCCGATAAGGCCGAAGGAAATAAGACATGGTGCCCAGACCGGTCCGACCCATGGAAGAGGCAACATGAAAAGAAGGTCGGTCTCTGAGATCGCGGTGGGCCAATTGAGCAGCACTTTCAGCCAGGCGTAATAACCCAGGTCCCAGATGCCGAACCCAAAACAGAACCAGGCAAAACGCTCCAATGCCGTTCGAGCGAGCAAGGCCGCGACGGTCCAGAGCATCACCATGGTGGCTACTTCGCGAAGCACTTCGGTCATTACGACCGTGGCATTCATCGGCACCAGCGGAAATCGGAACCCATTGGGATAGTAGAGCTCGCGTAGATAAACCACCACGGCACTTTCCAACAAGGACATGGCCACGAAGAACAC
Source organism: Flavobacteriales bacterium (assembly GCA_046306055.1). Lineage (GTDB taxonomy): Bacteria > Bacteroidota > Bacteroidia > Flavobacteriales_F > PHOS-HE28 > PHOS-HE28. The sequence goes on along the minus strand of JBKDXR010000011.1, from coordinate 6,798 downwards.
CGAAGCGGTGACCAAACGCTCGATCAACGAACCTTGCATGCCTGGCACGTCCTGTTCTGTTCGATGCATCCGGTCAGCACACGACATTAAGGGACGACCTGACCTCCATCTGACGAATTCGTCTTAGCACGGCCCACATGGGGACAGCCCCGAAAACGCCAAAGGAGGCATCGACACAACGCCAGAAGAAGGGGATATCCCGGACCGGGGCCCAGAGGAACGCGAGGAGCGGCACACAGGCGCAACACAAAAGCCCCCATTCCACGACCCATTTATTGCGCAATGGATCGCGGTACGGACCGATAAAGGCCATGGCGATGACCACATGAGCGAATGCAAGCCAATCGGTCCCGTAGAACAACAATGGGTAGTTCGCATCCACTGCGGCCACTGCATCAGCGGCCTGCTGAGCCCAAGCGGATAAAGATCCACCAAAGGGAAGCACAAGATCAGCAAACACGGTGGTAAGCCACACCAGCGGAACAGCGGTAAGACCACTGACGATCAACGCCAACATGAATGTGACCAGCCAACGACGTATGTAGGTCAAGTCGCTCATGACCGGGTGTTATCAGGAAGGAAATACCGCAAGGTCCTGGTATCAGCGAGGTTCCATTCCTGCCATCGTGCCAACGAGCGGCGCCGCAGGAAACGATCGCGTTTGGCGTCCAATGAGGCCCGGAACGACCGCGGTTCCAGCGTCTCCACCCATCTTACACGGTTGTTCCTGTGCCGTGCCATTTGCATCTCCACGACCTCCAGGTTCTCATAGAGCAAGGGCAGGACCTTGTCGCCCATGGCGAGGTAGTTGTCAATATCGATCTCGCCGGGATTGTCGTGACGCAGATTATACCGGACAATGACCATGTCCCAATCCACTGTGGAAAGCCCGACCAGTAGGAGGAATAGAGCCCACGTGTTCAACCTTATAAGGTAGAAAAAGCTCTTCCGCTGCTTTACCTTGAAGAACAGGGTGATCAAGCCTACCAGTACCAGCGCGAGGAAAACGATGACCCCGATACGCTTGTAGGCCAGACCGTGGAAGGAGATATAGTGGTAGTTGCGGAGAAAGACCGAGATGCCGAGAATGAAGTTCTGACACACCCAAAGGAGGGCAAGGTGCTTCAGGAGATCACCTCTGGAGTAGAAATTCTGGTTGCCCCGGAACAGATGCAGCAAGATGACCATACTGAGCAGTATGCTGACGATCAGCGCCCAGGTGCCTTCGTGAACGAACTGCTTCAAGCTGAAGTCCTGTGGCACCTCGAACCCGAACCAGACCCAGGAGATGTCAATGGCATTGACCACAGCGAGCAGGAGATTGACCAATACCAATAGCACCACGCCCATCCGTCTCTCGCGCTCCAGCAGGTTCATTCCCGTAGGGGCCATCCAGTGAGGGCGTCGCATTCGTACGCGCATCAGCGTGTCGGTCCATCGCTGCTCCCATTGAAGAACCAATGGCGGTGCGTGCCGGTACAACAACACACCTGCAACGAACATGGCGAACAGGAAGAACAGGGCATGCGGCGTGAAGATGCTCGTGAGCAGGTCGGCGATCAGCGACCACAGACCATCGAGAAAACCGGCCGTTAGCGCTTCGAACCTGGGGTTGCCCACACGGTAGATCTGGAAGAACACGACCCCGACGATGAGCGGCAGCACGATGATCCCGCCCAGGCTCCAACCCTTTCGTGGTGACCGTGCGGCGTGGATCAGCTCGCCGGCCCCATCCCAAGCTGATGCCGGAAGCATGATGGCATTAGCGACCGCCTGTTGGAGCCCATAAAAGAGACTGCGCAGCCGAGGCTCATGGGCCAAGGCACTACCCAACACAAGCCCCATGATGGCAGCGACCATGGACAGGACGCTGTTATGGACCACCACCATGACCGCACTGAGCAAAGCCCCACCCAATGCTACACGCGCAGGGAGTGAAAGTCCGTTCCAACCGAGGCGTATCATATGCACACCGATGACCACCAAGTTGAACAGGAGCAGATTGATACCCAGGTCCATCAGGAAGAACAGACGATCGAAGATGATCGCGGTGAGCGTGATGGACAGGATAGGCAGCCAGCGGCGCAGGTGTTGATCGATCATGTTATCCGGGTTAGACCTCCTGACGAGGAATGAGCTTCTCAATGGCATCCAAATGCTGACGGAACGCACGCCCCCCAGCCGCTGTTGTCCTGTAACTGGTATTGGGCCGTTTGCCCACAAAACGCTTCCGGACCACCACATAGTTGAGCGCTTCCAAGGCGGCCAGGTGACTGGCGAGATTACCATCGGTAACGCCCAGCAGTTCCCTCAACCGGGCATGGTCCACCCATTCATTCACCATCAGCACGGCCATGATGCCGAGGCGAACGCGACTCTCGAACGCTTTATTGAGATGCTCGATCATGGTAGATCACGAGAAGCAGGACCACGCTCGTACCTGAAGTACATCACTGCGCCGTAGAAGATGTGTAGCACGCCGAACCCAATGGTCCAGATCAGCAAGGCGGCATCCACCCAAATGAGCGCGATAAGGCCCAGCACCAGTTCACTGAGCCCCAACCATCGGATCTCGTCCAGTGTGAACTTGCTCGCGTGGAAAAGGGCCAGACCGTAGAAGATCAATGTGGCAGCAGGTAGCAGCCAGGGCAAGTGGTAGAGGAACAAGGCAAGACAGAATACACCTCCGGACACGAGCGGGACCGCGATATTGACTACCAAGCGACTGGCGCTGGCATCCCAGATACCCTGACCAGTTCTGAGACCGCGGCGCCAAGTGAACCAAAGCGCCCCCGATATCGCCACCAGGAGAACCACAGCGCCATCGACCAGCAGGAACCACGAATGCTCGTTCCAGCCACCGGCAATGTCCAGCGATGACGCGAGCGCTGAGCGCTGAATACGATCATCCCAGCACAGCGCGAGGTAATGCTCTTTGGCCAGCAAAGCCCCTATAATGGCGGCGATGCCAGCGATCACACCGCTGAGGCCGCTCAAGCTCAGGAACCGGGTACTACGGTCCATGAGCCCGCGTATGTGGGCAAGGTCACTGAACTGATCACGGGGCGTCATTAGCAAAGTACTTTGTACTGCAAAGTAACGTGCGGGCACGCAGCACATTGTGCGATAGCTTGAAAAAAGATCAATGCATGGTCACGGCACCCAACGCAGCTCCGACCAGCACTGCGGCAAAGCGCTGCGCATTGAAGCGATGCTCCGGAGCGCTCTCGAAGATGATGGTCGTACTGATGTGCAGCAACATACCGATGGCCAAGGCCAGCATCCGGTCAAGGAAATGTCCTCCATCGCCGCTATCGACCAAATGACCGGCCAGGATACCCATCGGAGCGGCCAATGCAAACACCACCAACAAGGTCCACGTACGCCCCCCCCCGGAATCCGAGCGCTGCAGGACCGTGGCCAACGCCACCGCCATGGGCATCTTGTGCAGCAGCACCCCGGCCAGGAAGGGCATGTTCCCGGCCACCTCGGCATCGGCGAAGGGCATGCCCTCCGCGAACGAGTGCAGGCACAGGCTGGCGAGGGTGATAAAGGGCAACGCCTTCCCAGGTGTGGCGTGCATATGGCCATGCTCGATACCATGGCTGAAGAACTCAAGCACCACCTGCAACAGGAATCCCCCCAGTATCCACAAGCCGATGCCGTGGCCTACCTCCTCATACAGCTCAGGTAGCATATGCAAAAAGACCACGGCCAGGAGGAATGCCCCACTGAAGGAAAGAAGCAGGCGCATCCATCGCGCATCCGGACGCAACCATTGGACCATGGCTCCGGAAAGGAGCGGCACTACCATGAAAGCAAGGGCTACAGCGAACATCATGACAAGGGCCTGGTCAGCCAAAGAACATAACGGTCGGACCGCAACGGATCAAAGGTCTCGGCAACAGGCCCATCGGTGCGGCCGGTGATGGAGAACCCGGCCGCACGCGCCATTTCCTCCAACTGGTCTGGCCGCAGCGCCTTCACCCGTTCCTGGAACCGCTCTTCCACGGGACCTTCCTTGACGGTAATGTGCTTTACAATGACGTCGTTCTCCACCTCCCGATGAATGGTGAACCGTATGCCTTCGCGTTCCAGCTCCTCCACGGGTACCAGCTCATCGATCACACGGTCCGTATTCATGAAATCCACCACGAAATGGCCACCCGGTCGCAACGCCGTATAGGCGGCATCGAAAACGCGTTGTTCATCCTTCAGGTCATCGAAATAGCCAATACTGGTGAAGAGACAACAGACCAGGTCGAAAGCCCCCGGATCGACAGGTTCCCGCATATCATGCACCTTGAAGTCCCCCCCTGGCAGGTTGGCTTGAGCTTCCGTAATGCTCGACGGATCGATATCCACACCACTAACGTGAAGACCCGCATGGATGAACCATCGGGCGTGTCTTCCTCTACCACAGGCAAGGTCAAGTACCGAGCTTCCTTTGTGAATGTCAAGGCGTTCCAGGATCATGTCCACCCACGCTCTGGCATCACGTTCATCACGATGGCCATAGAGCAATGCGTAGTATCGAGTGCCGAACCAGTTGCGGTACCAGGCCATGAGGGATCCCGGACCTACCGGGTCCGCGAATGTAACCCTGCCCGTCGGGTTGACAATTCCGTGGATAACTCGGCCGGTCCTGGGGTGATCGCAAGCACCCTTGGACGCTTGCTTTGCATAGACTGGGATCGCATCATCCCGTTGAACAAGCATGCTGGACCGCATTCACGATCTGTACGATGAGCTCGAACGCCAGAAGGTCATGCTTTCCTTCAAGGGAAGTCTGACCGAGGACCTGATCACGGCCTTGCTCGGTCTTGTGGAACGGAAGATGATCGCCATTGAGCCCGATGCAAGGGCCCGCAAGCGGGTTTTCAATGTGGTGACGGAATGCCTCCAGAACCTGTTCCACCACAATGCCCATTTGAAGCTGGCCGAAGGGCACACAGTGCCGACCGCTGATCCGCATGGCGTGGTGATGATCGCGCACGCCGACAGCGGATATTCCGTGCTGACGGGCAATTTCATGGCAGCTGGCGACGTGGGCCGGTTAAAGTCCCACCTGGACCGGATCAATACACTGGGGCCGGACCAACTCCGGGAACTGTACCGCGGCACGCTTGCCGATGGCCAATTCAGTCCGCATGGTGGTGGAGGACTTGGCATGATCGACATTGCCCGAAAGAGCGGCGGCAAGCTCGAATACGGATTCGTGCCCTATGACAAGGACAACGCCTTCTTCAGCCTTAACGTAAACGTGACCCCCTAGCCCATTGAACATGGAACCGCTTCAACTCGAAGGTTCGCCAAAGACCCCGTACGTCAATTTCGACCCCGAGACCGGGCTGCTCGAACTGAAGGGGCGCTCCATACCGGAGAACTCCATTGATTTCTACAAGCCCTTGATCGATTGGATCGACCGTTACGGGCGCGGCCCACGGCCCAAGACCGCCCTGCACATGCAGTTGGAGTACTTCAACACGAGCTCATCCAAGTGCATCCTGGATGTGTTCAAGAAGTTGGAGGCCATTCGCGCCGCAGGCAACGAGGTCAACGTGCTGTGGCACTACGAGGCCGATGATGAGGACATGCTGGAGGCCGGCGAGGATTACGCAGGCATCATCAATGTGCCCTTCCGAATGATCCAGATCGCCGAAGTGGACGATAACTAGGACCATCGCACTAGAACAGGACAAAGCCCCCGGGATCTCCGGGGGCTTTGTTATTCAGGCCTGTCGGCGGGACCGTGGGAGGGCATTGAGCATCCTGAGAAAGACCTCAGCATAGAGCGCAATGCCTAGAAGCAAAGCCATGCCCCAGAGCACCAGTGCGTTCGCCCAAAGCGTGGGAATGCGGATGCCACCCAGGTACTTTGCAGGTGCATAGAACTGGGCACCGAAGAACCCGCTGTAACGAGGCTCGAGATACACGGGATCGCTCTTCTGGACCAGCTCCCCCTGGTATTCCACGATCACGTTCACATCGTTCTTGTTCGTGACGAAGTCGGCGAGGCTCTCGTTGCGGTGCGCGTCGAGCAGGGCGAAGTAGGCCGCGCGGTCCTCGGGGGTGCGGGTCAACTGGGCGATGCCCTTATCCTTGGCCTGCTCGTTCAGCTTGTAAGCGTTACGGTAGTGCTGGGTGAGGGTGGCGAGCGAGCGGTCCACCTCGTCGAGCAGCAGGCCGTCCACCTGTCCGGGGCGCAGGCGGTCGATGCCGGGCACGTTGAACCCGCGCAGCTGGCGCATCTCCTTGCCCAGTTCGGTGCGCAGAAGCGCCAGGTCGGCGGCCACCGCACCGGCCTTGACCGGGTCGTTGAGCCCGCGGCGCACCTCGGCCACGCGATTGCCCAGCTCGCGCACCCACAGGTCCTTCTTCCAGTTGCTGGTCTTCATCCGCTGGTCGAAGGCGTAGAACCCGCGCTCGTAGGCGTTGTTCACGAAGCGGTCCACCGCAAGGCCCTCGTAGGCCCACCGGCTGGCCATGATGTTGCCGATCCAGGGAACGTGCTTCTCGCTGGCGAACCAGGGGTGCAGCTTGTCGAAGCGAACGATGATGCCGCTGAAGAGGAGCTGGGGTATGATGAGCACCGGGATGATGATGTAGATCACCTTGGCGCTGTTGAAGCTGGCGCTCACGTTGAGGCCGAGCACGTTGGCGAAGCAGCTGGTACTGAAGAGCAGCGCCCAGTGGGTGAGGCCGAGGCCCTCGATGTCGAGGATGGCGTTGCCCACCCAGGTGAAGAGCAGCGTCTGCATCGCGCTGATGAGGAAGAGGATGCCGATCTTGCTGTAG
>JBKDXR010000010.1:0-9015 GCA_046306055.1 Flavobacteriales bacterium | reverse complement strand
AGGAAGGCCACGAAGAGCAGGAGCAGGCCGAAGATCCACCAATACGTGTTGAAGAACACCCAGGCCGGAACGGCTGGACCGTAACCGGCCATGTCGGAGTAGCGGATGCCGGGTGAGCCGCCCATGATCACCAGGTTGCTCGCCACGTCGATGCCGTTCCAGAGGAAGGTGTTCAGCGTGACGATGAGGATGAACACGAAGAAGCCGAGGTACTTGTTGTTCACCAGGGTGTGCACACAGAGCGCGAGCATCGTAAGGAAGCCGAAGGACACGAGCGCCGGCCCGATGAGGTAGAACAGGTAGACCGAGGGCTGCAGGTCCGTCCATCCATTGAGCAGCTGGGTGATCATGCCGGCGGCCGTGCTCAGCAGCATCACGATGATGAGCAGCACCAGCATGGTGGTGAACTTTGCCAGCAGGCCCAGGCCGGTGGGCAGGGGCAGTGCATCATGGATGTCGTTCATGCCGGCATCCCGCTCGCGCCAGACCAGCACGCCACTGTAGAAGGTGACGATGATGATGACGTAGAGGAACAGGTTGCCCTCGATCAGGTCGATGACGTTGTAGGTGACCGGATACTCCACATTGTCATACCCATCGGTGACCACGCTGAGCGAGGTGAACAGCTGGATCACCCCGAGCAGCATCACGATGATGAAGACCGGTCCGGTGACCACGGCACGCAGGTCGCTGCGCACCTGCCGCCGGAACTGGCGCCAGCGGGCTGATGCGCCGTAGCTACGGACGGCCTTGGGCAGCACGGTGGCCTTCGTCACCGGTCCTTCCTGTTCAACGGCAACGGCGCCGGCCTTCTGCTTGCGCTCATGGAAGCTGAAGCGCCAGTGGCCGAAGAGGAACACGCCGATGGAGATGGCGATCCACAGCAGCCTGTTCCACAGCAGCACACCGTCCATGGGCAGCAGCAGGGTGTTCTTCTCGCTCACGGTCCAGTACTTGGTCACCTTCTCGGCCGCATTACCGCCGAATGGGTCCAGCAGAGCGCCGATCAGCTCGTTGTCCAGGTCCCTCATCAGGCTCTGCGAGATCAGGTAACCCACGATGAGGACGATGGCCGTGACGAAGCTGGCGATGGTGCTGCGCGTGAGCGAGGCGACGGCGAATATCACGGCCGCGGCGAAGAGCACGTTGGGGGCGGCGATGAGCAGGAATCCCTGTAGGTGCGGGGCCATCAGGTTCGGACCGATGCGTACGGGGTCCAGCCAGGGCATCCCGCTGCCCACCACGATGCCGAGGCTGATGCCCAGCATGGGGATGAGCGCGATGAGCGTGCTGCCGATGAACTTGCCCACTAGGTACTGCGTCTTCGTCACCGGGGTGCTGAAGACGATCTGCGCCATATGGTAGTGGAAGTCGCGGATGGCGGCGGCATTGACGAACGCGGTGACCATGAGCAACCCGAGGAAGCTCATGATCGTGTAGAAGTTGTACACCACGTTCGGGGCATTGCGGTACACGTTGCCCGAGCTTCCACCGATCACGATGTTCTCCGTGGCCGTGGCCCCGAAGGTCATCAGGGCCAGCAGCAGCAGGAAGATGTACACCATGGGCTGCCTGAGCGCATGGCGTACCTCGAAGGAGAGGATCCGGTACAGCATCAGGCCACGGGTTGAAGGTCGGCGGTACGGATGGCGCTGAAGAACACGTCCTCCAGGTTGGGCTCGGCGGAGGTGAAGCCTTCATCGGGGCGCACTTCGCTGAGCACATGGATGATGGGTCGCCCGGCCACCAGCTTGTTGCTGATCAGCATGTGCTGGCGGTCATAGGTCTCCAATTCGCTCTTGGCGATGGCCTTCTCCCACACACGACCGTTCAGTTCCTTCAGGGCATCGGTGGGGGCACCGGCGTACAGCAGTCGCCCCTTGTTGATGATGGCCATGCGCGAGCACAGCTCCTGTACGTCCTGTACGATGTGGGTGCTGAGGATCACCACCACGTTCTCGCCGATCTCGGTGAGCAGGTTGTAGAACCGGTTGCGCTCGCCGGGGTCGAGGCCGGCGGTTGGCTCGTCCACGATGATGAGCTTCGGCTCACCGATGAGCGCCTGCGCGATGCCGAAGCGCTGCTTCATACCGCCGCTGAAGCCCGCGATCTTGCGCTTGCGGTGTTCCCACAGGTTCACCTTCTGGAGCAGTGCGTCCACTAGGGCCTTGCGCTCGCCGCTGTGCGTGATGCCCTTCAGCAGGGCGATGTGGTCCAGCATGTCGGCCGCGCTCACACGGGGGTACACGCCGAACTCCTGGGGCAGGTAACCGAGCACCTTGCGCACCTCGTCCTTCTGCTTGATGATATCGAGGCTGCCTAGCACCGCGGTTCCGGCGTCGGCCTCCTGCAGCGTGGCCAGGATGCGCATCAACGTGCTCTTGCCGGCGCCGTTCGGTCCCAGCAGCCCGAACATGCCGGTGGGTATGGTGAGCGTAACGTTGTCGAGTGCCTTCACGCCGTTGGCGTAGGTCTTGCTGAGGCCTTGGATGACGAGTTCCATGATGTGCGGTGGTGTTGCGCTTGCAAGATGCGTATTGCTGGGCTGGGATCCAAACGGAATACACGAGCGGTGCTTACTGGGGCTGTTCGGTGCAGAAGGGCGCCATGGCCGTTGGGGAACGATATCGTTGCGGATACCTTTGACCATGCGCGCTTACCTGGTTATCGTCGTGTTATTCCTGGTGTTCTCCCGTTTGTCCGCCCAACAATGGAACTGGGCGGTGGATGCCGGGGGCGGTGGTAACACCGACTTCTGTTATGACATCGCCACCGACAGCCAAGGCAATGCCTACTGGGTGGGTAGTGCCAGCGGAACGGCAGACTTCGGTTGTGCGACATTGGTACCGGGCAGCACGATAGCCGGTGTGTTGGCGAAGTACGATGCGAACGGCGCCTGCCAATGGGTCGTAGGCATCACCACCAGCTTTTACGACGCGTGGGTCTACGGCATTGCCATCGATGCACAGGACCGCATCTATATCACCGGCAGCTGCCAAGGAACTACGCAGTTCGGGAACGGCATCGAACTTCCTGGTTCTGGGAGCTCTGACGATTGGTTCACTGCGCGCTATGACGTGAACGGCACCTGCGTTTGGGCGAAGCGTATCACCAACAGCAGCGGCTCCTCGGAAGGGCGGGGTATCGCGCTGGATGACCAAGGCGACATCTACGTCACGGGCTTCGCTGGAGGGAGCAGCTTTACGTTCGACCCGGTCACGGTGAACACCGGTGGCTTCGCGCGGCAGGCGGTGATCGTGAAGTACGATAGCACCGGTACCGCCCAGTGGGCAAGGTCCACGGTCGGTACGGGCGGGGGCAAGAGCGCCCGGGCCATCAGCGTGGCGAACGATCGGCTCTTCATCACCGGGCAGATGAACTTCAACAATGCCAGCTACGACGGCATCGCGCTCACCCCGAACGCCAATAGCGGAAACCTGTACGTGCTGGCCTGTGACCTGCAGGGCAATGGCCTGTGGGCACGGAGCTACGGTCCCGGCGACAACGAGGGCTTTGGCATCGCCGCGGACACGCTGGGCAACCTGTGGGTGGTGGGCCGTCTGTGGGGCACGATGGAACTGCCGGATACCACCTTGGCATCGAACGGCAACAACGACGACATCCTGCTGCTTGGCCTGGGGCAGGATGGCACCTACCGGTGGGGCTATGGTACCGGTTCACCGCAGCGTGATCTGGCCTGGGGCGTTACCGCCGACGGCAAGGGCAACGCCTATGTGGCCATGCATTTCCAGCAGACGATCGACCTCTTTGGAACACCGCTGAGCGCTTTGGGTAGCGAGGATGCGCTGATCGCCAAGGTGCGCGCCGATGGCGATGTGGTGTGGTGGAGCAGGCCGAGCGGCTTCCAGCGGGACATTCCCTTGTGCGTACATCGGCAGGCCGCGCCGCCGCACCGGCTCTTCTTCGGCGGGTACTATTTCGGACCCATCACCTACGGCGGCGCCACCATCGATGACATCGGTAACGGCGATGCGATGATGGTCTCCGGCATCGACACCACGTTCGATGTGAGCACTTATACCGCGCCCGTCTGCCAGGGTGCATGCGATGGTGTAGCGTACGCCTTCGTCAATGGCCAAGCGCCCTTCACCTATACCTGGAGCACTGGGGCCACCACGTCATCGGTGGCTGGCTTGTGCGCGGGCAATTATGTGGTGGAAGTCACGGATGCAGGTGGTGATGTGATGATGGATGCGGTACTGTTGACGGAGCACGGCCCATTGGAGCTCTTCATTCAAGTGGACGGGGATTCACTTTGGGTGGAAGGCGGAAGCAATTGGATCTGGGAGTTGGATGGGTTCCAGGTCGGCGTGGGCCAACCCTACCACATCGCATTGGCGAGCGGCACCTACATGGTGCATTACCTGGATGCTTACGGCTGTATGAACGGTTCGCCCACCATCATCGTGGTCCTGAACGTTGGCATGGATGAGCGCGCGATCAGCGCAACAGACCTATGGCCCAATCCTGTGGCCGATGTATTGTACGTGATGCACGAGCGCAGCACGGCTACACCGGCTGAACTGATCAACAGTGCGGGCCAGGTGGTGCGGTCGATGGTGTTGAATACAGGTCGGAATGCCGTGGATATTGGCGCACTGCCTGCCGGGCTCTACGTATTGCGCGGGGTGTATGGGCTGGTCGGCAGGGTGATGGTGGAGTAGGGGGCCCTTCGGGAACATCCAATGATCAATGTCCAATGTTCAATGACCAAGTGTCGCCAGGAGCCACTTGATCATTGAAACTTGCGAGTTGGACATTGATCATTTCCTTACTCACTCCTCTCCGAAGAAGTCGCTGTCGATCGGCGCGATCATGAGCTTGCCGCATCAGTACACCAGCTCGAAGTTCAGGTGTTCCTTGTTCCGCTCGTAACAGTCGATTAATGCGCGGCGTAGTTCAGGCTGGTTCGCCATTCCGGCATAGATCAACGGCTCCACTTCAAGGATGCGAGCCTCGCTGGGTTTGCGCTTCTTGAACTCCTTGGAGTAGGGTGCTTTCACGGCATTGAGGAGCTTGGAATAGTCCTCCATCTGCCAAATTACCTGGTAGCAGAAGGCAGCGTGATAGGGGTGGGCATCCTGCGCAGAAAGTCCCTTCACCTTGTTGATGCCCACACAGATGTGTACCACCGGTTTGCCTTGCTCGCTATGCAGGTAGAAGAAGTGCGATGCGATATGGAGGGCGCTATCGATGGAGAGCGGGGCTACACGTTCACGCGCCACTGCTCGTTGGTAAAGCCTGGTGAATTCTGTGTCGGCGGTGAAGGATGAATCCACTCGTGCTTGGATGACGGCCGTATTGGGCAGCAGCTTTTCCAGCTTCCAGATGTATGCAGCCGTGTTGGCGTAGTTCTCGAACAGGTACATCAGTGCCGGCCAGATCGCCGTACAGCGGGCGTTCAGGGTAGCATCACCGGGTAGGCTGTCGGGCTCCAACGATAGGTATGGCTTGTCGCCATCGTACATCACCTTCAGTTCGAAGAGATCTTCCGTAGGTGATATGATCGAGGTCTGCTGTGCCGTGATGGGTAAAGAAAGGAACGAGCAGGAGCTGATCAGCCAGGTGATCTTGGTATTGCCCATGGTCATGGATGGATGATAAGGTGAAGTGAATGTACAGAGGCTTGCGTGAGCGATCGCAATGGAAAGCCCACAGCAGCCTGAGGAACGAGGGCTGCGAGGACTTGGAATGAAGAGCGCGACCCGAGGCTCTTGCGAGGGGCACGCCCAACATTTTCAATCCTTGTTCGCCGCTCGTATCTCCTTCCGCACCTTGTACAACCGCTCGCTGAAGCCGCCTTCCTTTTCGAACGCCCGAGCCTGGCTGTCCACCTGCTTGTCCAGTAGGTGCAGGGCGATCTTACACAGTGTCTGCCCCACGTTGGCGCTCAGTTCCGCATATGCGCGGTCCTTCACGGTGCGTGGTGTACGTGCGGTACGTGGTCCTTCAACGGCTTTCATGCGCTGCACCTTCTCACGCTCCCACACCATCAGTATCCAGCGGGCCACTTCATCAGCATCTTTGCAACGCGCGTTGCTCAGCTCTTTTCGGCGCGGGTCCATGGGCGCCCACAATGGCAGCTTGCGGTGCTCCAAGTACGCCTCGTAATCCTTCCGCAGTTCGTCGATACTGGCACGCGCCACACTGGTCAGGTTGAGTTCCAATTTTTTGGTGGTGGCGCTGATCTTGCTTCCTTCGCCAATGTTGCGCTCACCACTGCGCGCGGCCTGTTCCATCTGGTCGGCCGTGCGGCTGCCCGCAGGTATGTAGCGGTCCACAAAACGCACGGTCACGGCGTAGAGCAGTTTGGCCACTTGGAAGCTCACCAGCTTTTCGTACCCGCCGCTGGGCTGTAAGATCTGCGGGCGTTTATCGGCGGGCTTTTCCATAGGTCTAATGTATGTTGTTGTTCTTCAGAATGGACTCCAATGGACGCAAATGGACCTTCCTCCGACTACCATCCTCTCTGGTCCATTTTCGTCCATTCTTGTCCATCGCATTTATGCCTTGCTCTTAGGTTCTGCGGTTCGCCAACAGCACCGGCGCCTGCCCATCGAAGGGGTTGTCCATCCGGCCGATGCTCTTCGCATCCATACCTGCTGCGCGCATCACGGTGCGGTCGCCGAAGCGCTTGCGGATCTTGTCCATGGCCTGGTACAGGTCCATGGCCTCCTGCGTGTCGGTGAACGCGTCCATCTGGTGCCCGCCGCCCACCAGGTGGCTGAAACGCACACCGATCAAGCGGATCCGTTGGCGGCGGTCGTACAGCGCGCGGAACAGGTCGTGTACGGCCGGTAGGATGATGTGGTCGCAGGCCGTGTAGCCGATGCGCACTTGTTTGGTGTGCGTGTTGAAGTCGGCATAGCGGATCTTCACCGCGATGCAGCTGGTGAGCTTATCGCCCTTGCGCAATTGGAAGGCGAGGCTCTCGGCCATGGCGGTGAGCAGGCCTTTCAGCTTCACCACATCGATGGTGTCGCGCTCGAACGTGCGCTCCGTGCTGATGCTCTTGCGCTCGTGCCAGGCCACCACGGGGCTGTCGTCGATGCCGTTGGCCTTGCGCCACAGCACCGGCCCATGCTCGCCCAACAACCGATGCATCAGGTCCACCTGCAACTCCTGCAGCGTGTGGATCTTCGCCACGCCCATGCTGCGCAGCAGGTGCGCGGTCTTCTCGCCCACGCCGGGGATGCGCTCAATGGGCATTGGCGCCAGGAAGGGCTTCTCCGTGCCGCGCTCCACATACCATTCGCCCGCGCCGTTCTTCGCCTCGCCGGTGGCCACCTTGCTCACCGTCTTGTTGATGCTCAGTCCGAACGAATTCGGCAGCCCGCTATCCTTGATGATCTTCTGCCGCAGTTCCACCGCGAGCTTGCGGCTTCCGTGGAACTTGTCGGTGCCGCTCAGGTCCACGTAGAACTCGTCCACGCTGCTCTTCTCGAACAGCGGCACGTTCGCGCGGATGATCTCCGTCACCTCATCGCTCTTCTTCAGGTACGCGCCACTGTCGCCGCGCAGGATGATCGCCTCCGGGCAGAGCTGCTTGGCCATCTTCATCGGCATGGCGCTGCGCACCCCGAAGGCCCGCGCCTCGTAGCTGCAACTGGCCACCACGCCGCGGTCGCTGTCGCTGCCGATCAGTACGGGCCTGCCGTTCAGCTTCGGGTTCTCCAGGCGCTCCACGCTCACGAAGAAGGTATTGAGGTCCAGGTGGAGGATGGTGCGTTCGCCGTTGGTCATTCTACATTCTACATTTTTCATTCTCCCGCCGCCATCACCAACGCTGGCAGGTCGATCCGGAGGGTCGACGCTGCCGATCCCCGTATCCTATCGGCAGCAGGCGTTGCCATTATCCGATCCTCCGATCCTCCCCTCATCCACATGTTCGCGTTGACGAAATAGCTGACAATTTGCATCCGACAATTTAGTCATTACATTTGCTCGTCAGATAACTGGTCAGTATCATGATGGAAACCCTGGCAACCATGCTGCGCCTTCGCGAAGGCGCGGTCGGCTTCAAACCAGCCGAAGCTTGATCACCACCACGCAGGATAAGACAGTCCTTCAACAGTCATAAGACACTCCCTCACCATGGCAAGCCTCGTCTTCGGATCCAACCTCAAGCTCCTGCGCCAGCGCCGCGGCCGCTCCCAGGAGGAAACCGCCATCGCGCTCGATGTGAAGCGCTCCAGCTACAGCGGCTACGAGAACGGCACCGCCGAACCCTCGTTCGAACTGCTGGTGCGCATGAGCGAGTACTTCAAGGTGAGCATCGATAAGCTGCTCAAGGACGACCTCACGGCGCTCAGCGAAAGCCAGCTCGGTATCCTGGAGCGCGGGGGCGACCTTGACCTCAGTGGTCGCAGGTTGCGCGTGCTGGCCACCACGGTGGACAAGGACGACCGCGAGAACGTGGAACTGGTGCCCGAGAAGGCCAAGGCCGGCTATGCCCTGGGCTACGCCGATCCGGAGTACATCAGCATCCTGCCCACCTTCCAGATGCCGTTCCTGGCGCGCGACCGCAAGTACCGCACCTTCCAGATCAGCGGCGACAGCATGCCTCCCGTGGCCGATGGGTCGTGGGTGACCGGCGAGTATGTGCAGAACTGGCAGACCATCCGCGACGGGCAACCTTACATCGTGGTCACCAAGGATGATGGCATCGTGTTCAAGGTGGCCTACAACCAACTGAAGGAGAAAGGCACCCTGCTGCTGTGCAGCACCAACCCGCTGTATGCGCCTTACGAGGTGCCTGTGACCAATGTGCTGGAGATCTGGAAGTTCGTGCATTTCATCAGCGCCGAGCTGCCCGAGCCCAACATGAGCCGCGATGACCTGGCCCGCAGCGTAGTGGAGCTCCGCAAGGAGGTGGGGCAGTTGCGTTTGGCCATGGAACAGCAGGGCCGACTGTCGTTCTAAGTAGGGCTTCACGGGTCTCCGGGGCCATCAACAACGGCCGGTGCATGGATCAATGTTAGATCCATGTTAACT
>JBKDXR010000009.1:0-43960 GCA_046306055.1 Flavobacteriales bacterium | reverse complement strand
GGTTCCTTTCCATTTGCGATGAGCGAGACGAGTTACGGGGAAGAGCATATCCGGTCACTGGACTGGAAGGAGCACATCCGGCTGCGGCCGGGCATGTACATCGGCAAGCTGGGCGATGGCAGCAGCTTCGATGACGGCATCTACATCCTGGTCAAGGAAGTGCTGGACAATTGCATCGACGAGTTCGTGATGGGTCACGGCAAAAAGGTCGAGGTCCGCATTGAAGGTCCGCGCGTTGAGGTGCGTGACTACGGCCGGGGCGTACCGCTGGGCAAGGTGGTCGACGTGGTGAGCAAGATCAACACGGGCGCCAAATACGATAGCAAGGCCTTCAAGAAGAGCGTGGGCTTGAACGGCGTGGGTACGAAGGCCGTGAACGCGCTCAGCACCTACTTCAGGATCGAGAGCGTGCGCGATGGCCAGATGAAACGCGCGGAATTCGATACCGGTGTACTGCGCAAGGATGAGAAGCCGGTGGCCACTGATGAGGTCAATGGCACGCGCGTCGTCTTCGAGCCGGATGAGGGCATTTTTCGGAACTTCCAGTATCGGGAGCAACATATCGAACGCCTGCTCTGGAACTACTGCTACCTGAACACGGGGCTCACCATCGTGTACAACGGGCAGAAGTACCAGAGCAAGAACGGCCTGCTGGACCTGCTGGAGACCAAGATGGACGGCGAGCCGCTGTACCCCATCATCCACCTCAGGGGCGATGATATTGAAGTGGCCATTACTCACGCCAATCACTATGGCGAGGAGTACTACAGCTTCGTGAACGGCCAGCATACCACACAGGGCGGTACCCACCAAGGCGCATTCCGTGAGGCGGTCGCCAAGACCATCAAGGACTACTTCAAAAAGGATTGGGAGGCCGGCGATGTGCGCACCGGCATCGTGGCGGCCGTGAGCGTGAAGGTGATCGAACCCGTGTTCGAGAGCCAGACCAAGACCAAGCTGGGCAGCCAGGAGATCGAGCCGGGCGGACAGAGCATGCGCAGTTTCGTGGGCGACTTCATTGGCCGCGAACTGGACAACTACCTGCACAAGCATCCGCAGGTGGCCGAGGTGCTCCAGGCCCGCATCCTGCAGAACGAACGCGAGCGGAAGGAGCTGAGCGGCATTCGTAAGCTGGCCCGGGAACGTGCCAAGAAGGCCAGCCTCCACAATCGCAAGCTGCGTGACTGCCGCTTGCACCTGGATGACTCCAAGAAGGACGACCGTAAGCTGGGTACCACCCTGTTCATCACCGAGGGTGACAGCGCCAGTGGCAGCATCACCAAGAGCCGAGACGTGAACACCCAGGCCGTATTCAGCCTGAAGGGGAAGCCGCTGAACTGCTTCGGGTTGACCAAGAAAGTGGTGTATGAGAACGAGGAGTTCAACCTGATCCAGGCCGCACTGAACATCGAGGACGGCATGGACGGTCTGCGCTACAACAAGATCGTGATCGCCACCGATGCCGACGTGGATGGCATGCACATCCGGTTGTTGCTCATGACCTTCTTCCTGCAGTTCTTCCCTGACCTCATCAAGAACGACCACCTGTATATCCTGCAAACGCCGCTGTTCCGCGTGCGCAACAAGAAGGAGACCATCTACTGTTACAGCGACGAGGAGCGCCAACGTGCATTGATGAAGCTGGGCAAGAGCGCTGAGATCACCCGGTTCAAGGGATTGGGCGAGATCAGTCCCGATGAGTTCAAGCACTTCATCGGGCCGGATATCCGCTTGGAGCCGGTGATGATCACCAAGGACGCTTCGGTACACGACCTGCTGGAGTTCTACATGGGCAAGAACACACCCAAACGACAGGACTTTATCATCGATAACCTGAAGGTGGAGAAGGACCTGGTCGAGGAGGAGGCCGCAGCCACCGCCAAGGCCAGCGTAATGCGCGACATTGCACGTAAGCTCGACGAAGTGGAGGAGGAGGTATGAAGAACTGCCCATCCATAATGCGGTCCTTGATGCCGGCGGTCCTGCTCTTGACAGGCACGTTGTCCATGGCGCAGTCCACCGGCAGGCTGCGGTTGATCATGGAGCCTGCCGGACAGACCGATTATGTACTTGATGGCCAGTTCCGCATGCGCGACCGTGAAGTGAGCCTGATGGAGGGCCCGCATCGGTTCGTCTTCTGGGCACCGGAGCGCAGGATGCTGGATACCGTGCTGACCGTGGTGGCCGGCGGCACCAGTGATGTACGCATCAGTTTGCGTTACTCAGAGGAATACATTCAATGGCGGAAGCAAGCGGAGCAGTACGAAACACAACGACGGTGGGGCCTTTACGCCCCGCCGGTGATCGCTGCCGGTGCCGCTGCATGGATGGTGGTGAGCTACATGAACTATTCGCAGGCCCACCGCGAACTGGACGACCTGGAGGAAGCCTATGCTGCATCCACCGACCCGGGCGAGATCAGCAGTATCAAGAGCGAGGACATTCCTGCTGCGAAGGATGACTTTGCCAAGGCCCGCACACAGACCATCGTTGCTTCAAGCCTGTTCGTGGTATCGACAGGGGCCACATGGTACCTGCGCCGCAAGCTCTCATCGCGCACCGCTCCCGTATTCGAGGATAAGGAGCGTACACGTTTTGAAGGATTGGTCTGGGTGCCGGGCGGAACGGGAGGAACATGGATGGCCGGACTATCTATCCCTTTGGCGCGATGAAGCTCAAGCCTCTCTTTCTACTGTTGGCGCTATTGCCCGTGTTGGGCGGTTGCTACAAGGATGATGTGGACCCAGCGAAGCTGACGAACAACCCTTTCGACCCGGAGTATGTGGGCGAGAACATCTTCGTGAGCGATGGCACCTTCACCGAGACCGTTTTCATACAAGGTGTTGGCAACGTGGTGCGGCAGGTGATCGCCTTTCATGTACGCAGTGAACTGTTCCTCTCCTCGGGTGCTACCTATTCCGTGCAGGTGCACGACCAGCAGAACGGGCAGACCGTGCTGCTGAACCCCGACCCCCCGGGCGGGAACGCCTTCAAGTATTTCAAGCAGAACCTGGTACAGGGTGCGCCCGTGTGCCTTGAGCTGCGATTGTCGAACAACCTTTCCGTTGCACGCGCGGAGACCATCTGCGTGACCCTGTGATGAGCGACCTGAACGACGAGCCGATCGGGATCCCCGGAACGAACGATGATGACCATGGCGCTTTGGGCGCCGACAAGGGTGTGCCCGGTGCGGGCGGGTCTGGCACCTTTTCCGTGAGCGGTATGTACCGCAACTGGTTCCTTGACTATGCCAGCTATGTGATCCTGGAACGCGCGGTACCCGCCCTGTACGATGGCCTGAAGCCCGTGCAGCGCCGGATCCTGCACAGTATGAAGGACCTGGATGATGGGCGCTACAACAAGGTGGCCAACATCATTGGACACACCATGCAATACCACCCGCATGGCGACGCCAGCATCGGTGATGCACTGGTGCAGCTCGGCCAGAAGGACCTGCTGATCGATTGCCAGGGGAACTGGGGGAACACGCTTACCGGGGATAGTGCGGCCGCTCCGCGATACATCGAAGCACGTCTCAGCAAGTTCGCCCACGATGTGGTCTTCAATCCGAAGACCACCGAGTGGCAGCTCAGCTACGATGGCCGCAATAAGGAGCCGGTCTTCCTGCCGGTGAAGTTCCCATTGCTGCTGGCCCAGGGCGGCGAAGGCATTGCCGTGGGTCTGAGCTGCAAGGTGCTGCCCCACAACTTCAACGAATTGATCGATGGCAGCATTGCCGTGCTGCGCAAGCGCTCGTTCGAACTGGTGCCCGACTTCCCCACCGGTGGTCTGGCCGATGTGAGCAACTACAACGAAGGGGAGCGCGGTGGGCGCATCCGTTGCAGGGCGCGTATCCGTAAGGAGGACAACAAGACCCTGGTGATCCACGAGATCCCCTTCGGTACCACCACCACCTCGCTCATCGAGAGCATCATCAAGGCGAACGAGAAGGGCAAGATCAAGGTCCGCCACATCGAGGACAATACCGCCGAGAACGCCGAGATCCTCATTCACCTTGCTGCCGGTGTGAGCCCCGATAACACCATTGATGCGCTCTTTGCCTTCACTGATTGCGAAGTGAGCATCGCCCCCAACGCCGTGGTGATCGAGAACGACAAGCCGCGCTTCGTGGGGGTGAAGGAGCTGCTGCGCATCAGTACCGAGAACACCTTGCGCCTGCTGGAGCTGGAGCTGAGGATCAAGCTGGGCGAGCTCGCGGAGCAATGGCACTTTGCCTCGTTGGAGCGCATCTTCATCGAGAAGAAGGTGTACCGAAGGATCGAGGAGGCCGAGACCTGGGAACAGGTGCTGGAGTTCATCGACAAAGGCCTGAAGCCCTACGTGAAGGAGCTGAAGCGCGCGGTGACCCAGGAGGACATCATACGCCTCACCGAGATCAAGATCAAGCGCATCTCCAAGTTCGACAGCTTCAAGGCCGATGAGCACATCAAGCAGCTGGACAACCAGATCACCGAGGTGCAGCACAAGCTGGACCAACTGGTGGACCATGCGGTGGACTATTTCAAGGAACTGAAGAAGAAATACGGCGCTGGACGCGAACGCCGCACCGAGCTGCGCACCTTCGACACCATCGTCGCCGCGAAAGTGGCCGTGGCCAACAAAAAGCTCTACCTCGATCGCGAGGAGGGTTTCATGGGCTGGAGCCTGCGTAACAACGAATTCGTGGACGAGTGTTCCGAGATCGACGACATCATCGTGTTCCGTGTGAACGGCACCATGCTGGTGACGAAGGTGGCCGACAAGAAGTTCATCGGCAAAGGCATCCTGCACGTCGGCGTGTTCAAGAAGAACGACGAGCGCACCATCTATCACATGGTCTATCAGGATGGTGTGAAGGGACCGTACTACATGAAGCGCTTCGCCGTGACAGGCGTAACACGTGACAAGGAGTACGACCTTACCGGTGGCGCACCCGGCAGCAGCGTCGAGTACTTCACCTGCAACCCGGATGGGGCCAGCGAGACCGTGAGCGTGGTGCTCCGCCCCAAACCGAATATCCGCAAGAACAAGTTCGATATCGACTTCGCACAGTTGGCCGTGAAGGGGCGAGGCAGCAAGGGCAACCTGCTCACACGTTATGCCGTGCAGAAGATCACCCAGAAGGAGCGCGGTGCCAGCACGCTGGGCGCCATTCCCATCTGGTTCGATGAGACCGTGCGTCGCCTCAATGATACCGGTCATGGCAGGTACCTGGGCCGCTTCTCCGGCGAGGACCGTATTCTGGCGATCATGGCCAACGGGTCTTATCAGTTGTTCCCCTTTGTGCTCAGCACCCACTTCCCCGATGATGCATTGACCGTGGTGAAATGGGACCCCAAGACCGCCATCAGCGCCGTGTATTGGGAAGGGGAGAAGCAGCAGTACCAGGTGAAGCGCTTCCTGGCCGAGCCGGCGAAGGATGCTGTATCGTTCATCACCGAACACCCCGACAGTAAGTTGGTGGTGCACAGCCTGGTGCCGCATGCCCGCGTGAAGATGAGCTTCGACAAGCGCAGTAATCCGCGCGATGATGAGGAGGTGGACCTGGAGGAGTTCATCTCCGTGAAAGGCGTGAAGGCCTTGGGTAACCGCTTGACGCCGTTCAAGGTGAAGGACCTGGATCTGCTGGACCCTGTGTTCGTGCCGATGACCCCCGAACTGGAGGAGACGCAAGGCATGTTGATCAACGATGATGAGGTGGGGAACATGGAGGCGCCTGAGGAGGAAGGTCTTGAAGAGAGCCCGATGAAGCAGTTCAAGCGCCAGCAGGCCACAGGCGAAGTGGAGCGTTCACCGGAAGATCCGTTGATCGGCTACGAACCGGGAAAGCAGATCACGTTGGGGCTCGATTGATGCGTATTCCATGGGCCATAGGGCTCTTTGGCCTATGCTGTTCCACGTTGGCGCAACCCGTGGTGCAGGTGGATACGATCCGTGCTGTGCAGCCCTGGCCTCCCCATGAGGAGTACACCTTCCCGCGGTTGGTCAGTGCAGAGAGGTAGGTGCAGACAGCGAGCATCGACCGGGACCTCGCTTTACGCCTGCTCGATGTTGACCTTGATAGCGTTGCCCATGGCCATTTGTTCGACCAAGTGTGGGGCGATACGATCACCGGATGGCTGCCCCGTTTGAATTACTTGTCCTGGCAGGTGCGCAGGCCTTTACCCGAGGTCGTGGAGGTGGAGTTCAGTGCCGAAGCATGTGGTGCATACTGCGAGGGTTTCACTGACTACTTGCTATACGATCTGCGTGACGGTGCCTACATCGGTTACGACTCATTGTTCACGGCAGCAGGGCGCACCATGCTGGCTGACACGTTAAAGGCTGTGTGGTTTCAACGTGTGTCCGATCACTTGGTACAATTGATGGTCTGGTCTGCCGCACTGCCGGATAAGGCTGTTGAGGATACGGCTGCGGTTGGGGAAGAGCGGCAGATGATGGAGAGCCAGATCGAGCTGTATCAGCGATGCCTCGATGAACGAGCCGATCGCGGTCCTTACATCCTTGGGATGACCATTGAGCCGGGCCTGCTGCGCTTTCACGTCGCGCGTTGTTCGAACCATGTGGAACAGGCGCTCGACGAGCTCGACCCGATGAGCATTGCCCTGCCGATCAATACCGTGTTTCCGCTCATCAGGCCGGACCGCAAGTCGTTGTTCCGCTAAGCCGGACCGCGGCGGTCGCGGATCGCGACGCGTATCAATCCACTTTCACGGCACGGATCACCTCCACGCCGTTCGCCGTGCCAATGCGGATGAGGTATGTGCCATTGGCCCTGTCCTGTAGGTCGATGGTGATGGCGTTCGAGCCGCTTCCGGTCCGGAATTCCTGCACCTTGCGGCCCGTGGCTTCAATGACCTCCACGATAGCGTTACCAGCGGTGTTCAGCAGCAATGTGGCCTGTCCGTTGAAGGGGTTCGGCATCAACAGTGCTTGTGTCGCTGGAGTTCCCTCCTCCATGTCGGTGCAGATCTCCACCACGATGGTGCTCAATGCGGTTCCCGGGCAGAGCCCTGCATCCTCGGCCGTAAGCGTTACGACCCAATTGCCCACACCGAACGCAGATGGGTCGAATAGGACGCTCTCACCCTCTCCGTTCAAAGCGCCTGACCAGATGCCGGGTAGTGATCCGGTGATCGCAACAGCACTGCCGTCAGCGCAAAGCACGCCCACGTCGTTGATGCTGACCTGGGTCTCGGGCAGAACTTCGAAGGTGAGCGGTGCATTCTCAAGCACGCAGCCGTTCGGGCCGTTCCACGTGTACAGGATGGGGTAGAAGCCTTGCGAGAGCAGTGCAGGCTCCATGATGCCGTCCTCCCCAATGGGCGCATTCCACGATCCACCTGCAGGAAAGGCCGTGAACTGGACACCTCCATCCACGGTGCAGAACTGGAGGTCGGGGGCGTTGGAATCCAGTACCACCGTATCCAACAATTGAATGAATGCGAACGCTGTCGTGCTGCATCCTTCAGGTGCACGGTAGCTGTAGGCCACCGGACTGGTGCCTGGCAATATCGTGTTCGGGTCCAGGAACCCGTTCGCAATGCCGGGACCGCTCCAGATACCTCCTTCAGGGAATCCGCCGCTCAGTTGGAAGGAAGCCCCTTCGGCGCAGATCGCGGGAAGCGGGTCGATGCTCACTTCAGGGATGTTGTCACTTACTGAAATGAGAAGCGTGTCACTTCCTGCGCATTGTTGTGGGCCTGTGGGTTCTGCGACCAGGACCACTTCATAGGTGCCTGCACCTTGCGATGGAAAGAAGCTGGCACCCGCAGAGTTGTAGCCCACAATATCACCGCTCCACACCAGTCCAACAGGAGGGCCTTGGGCGGCAGTGATCAGTTGGGTGCCATCGGTGATACAGAAGGGTCCGGCGGCGGCGATCTGTGCGGGCAGGGTGGTCCATACGGTCGCATTGAAGATGGACACGCACTCCGCACCCGTGCCGTCCACGAACAGGCAAACGATCGAATTCCCAGTGTAGGTGGCAGGGTCGAGGATATTGCCGGATTGCAACCCTGACCATGTTGTGTTCGACGGTTCCGAGGTCAGTACAACCGGTCCGTCACCCGAGCAAATGGGTTCGCCGACAGCGGGAAAAATGGTGGGCTCTGCGATCACCCTTACGACCGTGCTTGCGGCGGAAGGGCAGCCTTCAGGTCCGTAGAGCGTATTGCCAAGCGTGAAATTGCCACCATTGAACAGATTGGTCCTGTAAAAGACATTATCGATCACCCATTGTCCGCTCCAGCGTCCACCGGCAGGGGATGCTTCCGGCAACGGGAACGGATCGCCATAGAGGCACAGCGTATCGATCGCTGGGATCTCCATGACCGTGGTGGATGGTTGTGTAAGGTTCGGGAACCAGAACAGTCCCTCTGGGAGCTGAAGGAGAAGGTCGTCGCGGTCATCCCCATCCACGTCCATGAGCAGCGGCGACGTACCACGTGGCACATCAGGCAGGTCGGCACTGAAGGCCATGTTGCCCAGAACGGGCATCCAGGTGGTCCAACGCACTGGCAATGCTGGGTTGTTCGGCACGAAAACGACCGCACCACCTGTCCCGCAACCCATGCGTCCGAAGCTCGCAGGACCACCAGTAAGCCAAGGCTCCAGCACCTGGTCACTGAACGGGTTCCATGCCCCGCCCTCACCCAATGTGTTCCGGGCCCAATGCACTGCGGTCGGACCACTGCCCACTACGTCCAGGAGGCCATCCACGTTCACATCGAACAAGTGTGGGGCGTTGTATTCGTATTGGGGGAACGTCAATAGATATTGCGTGTTCCATACCGATGCATCGCCCGTCGTATTGAGCAAGGCATACAGCCAGCCATCCGTATCGCGTACCACCAGGTCCACACCGCCCACCAGGTCCATGTCCCCTGCAAGGATGAATGGCGATGGAACGCCTGGGTACAAGCCTTGGAGAACCGTGGCATTCCCGAACGTACCTGCTGTGTTCGCCAGCCAGGTGATACCCGGGCCTTCGACTGAACCCGTGGTCAATACGAGTTCCGGGTAGCCGTCACCGGTGATGTCACCACTTGTAAGTGCACCGACCTCGTCAGCCACGGTGTGGATGGCGATCGGCGGATCGAACTGTCCACTAATGGTGGCCACAGATAGCTTCACCTGTTGGTCATCCACTTCCATGAACACCACGTCGAGGTCGCCGTCCAGGTCCTTATCACAAAGGGTGTAGAAGCGAATATCGTTCTGAGCATTCACGATCTGTTGCGCTGAACCGAAAGCGCCGCTACCGTTGTTGGACAACCATTTCAGGTGATGGCCATTGGTGATCATGACCAGGTCCAGGTCGCCATCACCGTCAATGTCAGCTTGTTCCACAGGCCCGGTGTCGGGCAGGTCATGAATGAGCTGGCCCGACCCGAACTGCCCCTTCAGACCGAAAAGGGCGAAACAAGCGGGGAGAACGCAAAGGAGCCTTGGACTGGTCAGCATATGCACATCGGACGGGCCCGATCATGGGTCGGTCGGCCCGGCGAAGATACGATGTCCAATCCCCTCAATTTCAGCGGCTCGCAACAATTATTGTCCGCCAGCTTGCAGTTGTTTCAGCAGCACAGCACGGGGATCTTGGCCGCGTTGGTCAGCATTCGTTCCTTTTCCGCATCGGCCATGTACCTGTATTCGTCAGACGCGTGGGACATAATGGCGATGCAACCGGCCCCGACCTTTTCCGCATAGCGTATGGTGGGTTCGGCGAAACCAATGCTGAAAACGGTGCTGGGTTCATTCACTTCCAGATGGCGCAAGCCTTCACGCTCAAGACGTTGCAGCATGATGAGCTTGTTCGAAAGCAATTCCTCGGAAGGTTCCTCGTTCGGACGCATGAGCTGGAACACATGGACTTCCGAGGCATATAGTCTGGCCATCATACACACGGCATCCAACATCCGTCCGATGTCCGTATGGCCGGCAACGGGCATCACGATCCTGCCCAAGGTATTGCCAAGCGGACTGCTCTCTTGCACTACCAGCGTTGGCACCGCTGAACGGCGGACCATTTTCAGGATATCGGCGCCGAACAAGGTCTGGCGAAGGCCATGTGGGCCATGCGTGCCCACTACCATGTACGAATGCCCTCGAGCGCTTTCCTGTTCGACCACTGCGGCCAGGTCGCCTTCGATCAATAGCACACGTACGCGGTCCATCCCTCCGGCGTCGGCCACCTGCTCCTCCATCCGGGCAGCGATCTGTTCACGGGTATGGCCATCCCGCTCCCCGCGTCCAAGCACATGAAGCAAGCTGACCTGCGTACCGGCGTGTTCGGCAAGGCCCATTGCATAATTCAGCGCAGTGTTCGACACCTGTGTGAGGTCCGTTGCGCAGAGGATGTCCAAGGTCTTCATTGGAAGTAGGGGAACGGTGGACGAATGTAGGTGATGCCAGGGCCAACTTGCTCGGTGATCACACCGGGGCACACCATGAAGCCGTCCAAGGGTGAGCAAAGGAAGTGGATGATGCACCTTGATCACCACCCCGAACTGGTTACCTTGCCGGCATGTTGTGCCGAAAACTTCCCGCAGTAGTTTTTGCAGCTGCTTTTTGCGTGCAGGCTGCCGCTCAATTGAACCTCCAGTTCGTGGGTCAATTGAATTACCAGACCACCCGGTCCAGCAACCTCAGCAATCTGTGGGGCTACACGGACGAGCTCGGCAACGAGTATGCACTGATCGGTGTCTGTGGTGTGGACGAGCAGAACCCCGGCGGCATTGCTGTTGTGGACCTGAGCGACCCGGCGGACCCGCAGGAGATCTTTTTCTTTCCCGGCCCTGCCTCCATCTGGCGCGAGATCAAGGTGTGGAACGATCATGCCTACATCACCACGGAGGCTGAAAGCGGGGGCATTACCATCGTGGACCTGAGCCCCCTTCCGCAAAGCACTGACCTCACGGCCATTGTCTGGGATGCCCCGGATTGGCAGACCTCGCATTCCTTGTTCATCGATGAGAACGGTCGCCTTTACCTCCATGGTGCCGATCGTGGAAATGGGGGCGTGATCATGTACGACCTGACCCAGGACCCCATGGCCCCGGTGGAGGTGGGGGAATTCGACAATTGGTACTGCCACGACAGCTTTGCCCGTGGTGACACCCTTTATGGTGCCCATATCTACGATGGTTTCTTCTCCATCGTGGACGTGTCGGACCCCTCGGCCCCCGTGCTGTTGGGTACCCGCTCGACGCCCAATGATTTCACGCACAACGTGTGGTTGGATGACAGTGGCGACCACATTTTCACCACGGATGAGCGGACCGACTCATACGTGGGTTCATACAATATCAGTGATCCCTCCGACATCGAATACCTGGACCAGCTGCAGAGCGATGCAGGGTCAGGCGCCATTCCGCACAATACCTACTGGCTGAATGATTACCTCGTGACCTCGTACTACACGTATGGTGTGGTGATCTACGATGCTTCGAGACCGGATAACCTGGTCGAAGTGGGACATTACGATACGTCCCCGTTCAGTGGTGATGGGTTCCGCGGCGCATGGGGCGTGTACCCGTTCTTCGGATCCGAGCGTTTGATCATTTCGGACATGGAGCAGGGACTGTTCGTGCTGGACCCCACCTACGTGCGGGCCTGCTGGTTGGAGGGTCTTATTACCAATTCACAGACCACGGTGCCCGTGGCCGGTGCGAGCATCGTGATCACCGGAACGGGGAATAGTGACCTTACGGCGATCGCAGGTACGTATGCCACAGGTTATCATACGGCAGGCGACTACGAGGTCACGATCTCAGCGCCCGGCTATTTCCCGCAGACCATCGACGGCGTTCAATTGGTGAACGGGCAGGTGACCGTGCTGAACGTGGCGTTGGTGCCTATGCCCTCGTTCACCCTGCAAGGTATCGTGGTGGAACAGGGTAGTGCTGCGCCTGTTGGCAGCGCGCGTGTGCTGGTCCGCAACGATATGTTCGACCTCGCCACAACGACACTGGCCGATGGTACGTTCGGTATCGCGAACGTGTTTGAGGACACCTATGACATCAAGGCTGGGCGCTGGGGATGGAATACCGTCTGCACCAGCAATGTGCTCTTGGACCAGAACAGTTCACCGCTGACCATCGAGCTTCCTGCCGGTTATCGCGATGAGTTCACGCTCGACCTGGGTTGGACCGTGACCTCCACGGCTCCAAGAGGTGATTGGGAACGTGGTGCTCCGGTCGGTACAACCTTCAACAACCTCGCAGCCAACCCCGGTGCCGATCTGGCGGGCGATTGCGGCAGTGAGGCTTTCGTGACCGGCAACGGCGGAGGTGCCCCCGGTGATGATGACGTGGATGATGGGGCCACCACGCTCGTTTCCCCGGTGTTCGATGTAAGCCTGATGCTCGATGCCCACGTGCGCTATCATCGTTGGTTCTTCAATGCCGGCGGATCGGGTTCCCCCAACGATCGCCTTGTTGTCCAATTGAGCAATGGCGCCCAGACCGTGACCGTGGAGACCGTTACACCGGCCACTCCGGGGATGGGTTCCTGGCAATCGGTGGATCTGCGTATCTCCGACTACTTGGCGCCATCGGACAACATGACCATCCGGTTCATCGCCCAGGACGACCTTCCGGGTCACTTGGTGGAGGCCGGTATTGATGGGTTCGAGGTCGTGGACCTCGGATCGACCGAGGCAACTCCCGATCGCACCATCGGAACGCTTCGGGTTTGGCCCGTTCCCAGCAATGGCGAGTTCAACGTCCAATTGGAAGGTTCGGGGAACGCTCTACTGACCCTGCACGATGCCTTGGGCCGACAGGTCTGGCATGGTACCACGGCTGGCCGGTCGATCGTAACGGTGAACGCAGGACTTCCGGATGGACCTTACCGGCTAACGGTGGTCCGCGATGGGGTATCCGTATCGCGTTCGGTGCTGATCATCCGCTGATCGCGGTCAGACAGCCTTGGTCGTTCTACCTCAGCGCTTTTTCTGGCTGGGAGCGGAGGAGCAATGCTCCTTGATCAGCTGGTCCACTTCGGGTGCACCACCCAATGCCCGCGACAAGGTGAGGTCCTCGCAGGCTTTCTCCCGCTCGCCCTTGTGCAGACGAAGAATGGCACGGGTGCGTAGCGCGTGGGGATTGGCGGGGTAGGCGCGAAGGCTGCGTTCCACATCGGACCACGCTTCCTCCTCCTTTCCCATTTTGAGATGGATGTATGCCCTGTTGCTGAGGGCCACCGGCTCATCCTTGTCGATCAACAATGCACGTTCGATCACCGGAAGTGCTTCGTCCGCACGGTCCAGCAGTATGAGCTCGTATGCCCGGTTGCTCCAGTTGCCGACATCCGTTGGCTGGATGTCGCATAGTCGTTCGAGCACGGCCAACGCATCGACATGTCGACCGGCACTATCGTACAGTCTGGCCAATGTGCGCATGGCTTCCGGGTCCTCCGATCCACCGCCAAGGCCACGCTCCAGGTCCTCGATCGCTTGAGCGGTGCGGCCAAGGTCGGCCCTGGCCTCGCCACGCAGCAGGTAGGCCTGTGCCGTCAATTTGGGGTTCTTGCTGTGCGCCACTGCTTTGCCCGAATGGTATTCGGCTTTCTCCGGATCGGCAGCGCGCATGGCATACAAGGCACGTTGGTAGTGCGCTTCCGCCATGGTGGAATCCAGTTTCAACGCTTTTTCCACATCCATGACGTAGCGGTCCATGCGTTCCATGGCGTACCAGGCCCGTGCGCGACCGGCATAGGCTGCCGCATTGTCCCCTAGCGCAACGGCCTTATCATAAAGATCCATGGCCCGTTGGGGCTTACCCAGCGCAAGGAGCGAGTCACCCTTGGCGATGAGCTCCGCCACGTCCTGTGCCGCCATGGTGGAGGTGCAGCACAGGAACAACAAATGGAACAGCAGGTGCCGCAAGGGACGGATCCGGGTCTGCAGGGGGCTATACATCCGCATCAAAGGTAACGGGCTGGCCGCACTGCGAAGGTCATGCCGGATCCGATCGTCCTTCATGCCCGAGGGAACGGAACAGCATCGAGGTCCACATGGTGCCCTTCGGCGTGCAGGAAATGACCGGCCATGGCGATCATGGCCGCATTGTCCGTGCAGTAAACGAACGGAGGAATGAACACTTCCCACCGCTCGCGTTGGCCCAGTTCCATGGTGCCCTTCCGCAGCGCGCTGTTGGCACTTACCCCGCCGGCCAAGGCGATACGGGGTATGCCCTGTTCGCGTGCGGCCTTCGCCAGCTTACGCAGCAGAATGTCCACAATGGACCGCTGCAGGCTGGCGCACAAGTGGTGTAGCTCCCGTTCCACGAACTGCGGGTCCTTGGTCATGCCCTTTTGCACGAGGTCCTTGAATGCGGTCTTCAACCCACTGAAGCTCATGTCGTAGCCTTGCATGGCGGGCAAGGGCAACGGGTAACGCATGCCATCGCCCTGTCTGGCGTGCAGGTCGATGAGCGGGCCACCAGGGTAGGGAAGCCCCAATACCTTCGCCCCTTTGTCAAAGGCCTCGCCGGCCGCATCATCGAGGGTGGTGCCCAGCACGGTCATGCGCAGCGGACCATCCACGCGTACGATACGGGTGTGTCCCCCGCTCACCGTTAGGTTCAAGAACGGAAAAGTGGGGGCTGGCCTGGTTTCGCCATCCATGATGAAGTGTGCCAGTGCATGGGCCTGCACGTGGTCCACGGCCACCAAGGGTATATGCAGTGCCTGCGCCATGGAACGAGCGAAGCAGGTTCCGACCAACAAGGCCCCGATGAGCCCTGGTCCTTGCGTGAACGCGATCGCGCTCAGGTCGGCCGGCCGGATGTTCGCGGCCCGCAAGGCTTCGTGCACCACCGGCACGATGTGTTCCTGGTGCGCCCGGCTGGCCAGCTCGGGTACCACACCGCCCCATTGACGGTGCACCTCCTGTCCGGCGATCACATTGCTGCGTACCACCCCATCAACAAGCACGGCGGCCGCGGTCTCATCGCATGAGCTCTCGATGCCGAGAATGACCGTGCCGGAAGGGGATGACATGCAGGGCGGGCTACTTTTGGAACTTGGGCCCGGACTTTGCCGGGCTGCGACAAAACTAAGGGGCGCACTGGCAGAGGGTGGGAAATACCGATGGTTGCGAAGGCTGGCCCTGTGGATGGGCATAGTCTCGCTTTTCCTCGCAACAGTGGTGGTTACGCTGTGTGCCTTGTTGTTGGTGCCTGCTGTTCAGAACATGGTGGTACACCGCCTGGCCGCATATGCGAGCGAGAAGGTGGGTGCCGAGGTGCGTATCGGTCACGCATCCATTGATCCCTGGGGGAGGATCGAACTGGAAGAGGTCCTGATCCGTGACCTGCGTGGTGATACCCTGTTCATGATCGGGGCGCTCCAAGTGGACCGTCCGCGCATACTATTCGCCCGCCATACCGTGAAGGTGGCCGCGCTGGGTGTTCAACACATGCGTTTCGCCTTGGACCGGCCTGCGGGCGAGGCCCATACCAATTTCACCGACCTGCTGGACCGGCTTTCATCCGGTGATACCACCAGCACTGGTCCCGATTGGACCATCCAGTGCAACTCGTTCTTCATTGACGATCTGCATTTTTCGCACCACGACCACGTTTATGAACAGTTGCCGTTCGGGGTGGACCTGGACCACGTGGATGCACGTGAAGTGATCGTCCGCGGCAGCGGCCTGAAGATCATCGGAGACTCGATCATGGCCCATTTGGACCAGTTGTCGCTCCGTGAGCGAAGCGGTTTTGTGGTGGATCGGCTCGGTGGAACGGCCACGGTCTCGGCGCTGGGAATTTCCGTGGAGCACATGGTGGTGCGCACACCGAACAGCGATCTGCGGGGTGAGCTTTCCATGAGCACCACCGGCTGGGATGACCATTCGGACTTCATCCATAAGGTGATGATGCGGCTCTCCCTCGATAGTTCGCTCCTGGACCTCGCGGATGTGGCCTACTTCGCGCCCGATCTCGAAGGGATCTCCTTTCCGATGCGTGTGAAAGGGCGTTTCCGGGGTACCGTTGAAGAGCTGAAGGGGCGCGATATGGACCTTCGGTTCGGGAGCCATTCCCGCTTCACCGGCAGTGCTGAACTGAGCGGCCTGCCCGATATCGACAACACGTTCATGATCGTGGACGTGGGTCGTTTTTCCACCGACCTGCAAGACCTGGCCCAAGTGCCCGTGCCGCCCTTCGTTGAAGGACGGTCCCTGGAACTGCCGGCCGAGCTGGACCGACTTGGGCGAATGAGCTTCAGTGGGAATTTCACAGGGTTCACCCGTTCGTTCACGGCCTATGGCACTGCCCGAACGGACCTGGGCGAAGTACGGAGCGACATCAGCTACCAGCGCGATACCGTCAGTGAGACCTTCGGCTTCAAAGGTCGATTGGCAACGACCTCCTTCGAGCTCGGAAAGCTGGTGGGTGTTGATCTGCTGGGCCCTCTTGGAGCGAAGGTCCGTGTGGATGCCAAAGGCCATTCATTGGCCACCCTGCAGGCGGATCTCGATGGTGAGGTGCCCCTTTTTACCATTGGAGGCACTCCGGTAAGGGATATCATGGTCAAGGGCCGCTTGGAGCGCAACCTGTTCAATGGTGTGCTCTCCGTGAACGACCCCAATCTTTCGTTGGAGTTCAAGGGATTGGCCGACCTCCGTGGAAGATGGCCGCTGGTGGACTTCACCGCCGATCTACAGCACGCGGACCTCCGGGCCCTCGGTCTGTTCGAACGGTCACAGTATGATGCGATCAGCATGCAGATCAATGCCTCCGGCCGATTATCTCCCGATAGTCTGCTCGGTGATCTGGAGATCAGGGACATCGTCTACTGTTCCACGGACGGGGACCATGACCTGGGCGATATCCGGCTGGAGAGTGATCGTATGGACGGGCAGAACATCCTACGCTTGGACGCATCGTTCGCTGAGGCCGAGATCGTGGGGACCTTTCTCCCTACCCTGTTGCCCAACGCTTTCGCGAACGTGGTCTACAGTGTATTCCCGGCTTTGCGTGATGAGGTCATTTACGCTCAGGAAGTGCAACGTTTCCGGTTCGACCTGAAAGCGCGGGACACGGGCCCGTGGTTGCAGCTTTTCGTGCCAGGGCTCGTGGTGGCCAACAACAGCACCGTGGTCGGTTCGTTCGATAGTCGCACCTTCGACCTCGACCTCACCTTGCGATCCCCCCTGGTCAGCATGGGTGCCGTGCGGTCAACGGAGGTGGAGGTGATCGCCGAGAAGACCTTGGACATTCTCGCTTTTGGTCTGTCCAGCGAACGCACGGCATGGAACGACAGCACGTGGATGGAGGGCATCAGCCTGCAGGGCAAAGCCTACCAGGACGAATTGGAGTTCAGCCTGGGTTGGGATACCAGTGCCACCGGTACACGTGGCAGTCTGGAACTTCTGGGTGAGGTGCGCGGCTGGCGGTCGGTGCTGCTTGAGCTTCTGCCCTCGGAGATCATGCTCGGCAAGGGAAGTTGGGTCACACAGCGTGTTACGCGTTTCAGCATTGATTCCACCACGGTGGTCGTGGATTCATTGGTCCTGCTCAATGGCCAGCAGAGGATCGCTCTCGGGGGCACGATATCCAAGGATGTCACACGTTCCATGGCTTTCGAGGTGGAGAACGTGGCGCTCGCCAATCTGGAGCCGTACCTCGGAGGTCCGCGTCTTCGTGGCATGATCAGTGGTGATGGAAGCGTGCACGATCTCTATGGCGATCCCTTTGCTTTGGCCTACATCTGCGCTGACAGCATTGCGGTGCAGGACAAGCCGGTGGGCGACATCCGCTTTACGGCCGGCTGGGCGCCCGGGGCCCGTTCGCTCGACCTGGCCGGTTCGTTGACCCGTGGACCCATCAAGGCCCTTGATTTTGAAGGTACGCTGGGCCTCTTCGACGGTGGCGAACTGGACGTCACCCTGTTGTTCGACCGGTTCGATCTTGCGTTCATCAACCCTTACCTGCCTGAGGGGATCAGTGAAATGCAAGGCCTCGTGAGCGGCGATCTGGGCGTGCACGGCACCCTGTTGGCCCCCGAGGTGAACGGCACCCTTGACCTCACCGATGCAGGGCTCCGTATCGACTACCTGAACACCTTGTACCGTTTTTCGCATCGCCTGAAGGTCTACCCGGACATGTTCGCGCTGGACCGTGTGCGTGTGCGCGATGAGGAAGGCAATGTGGCCATTGTGAACGGCACGGTCATTCACCAAGGCCTGCGCCATTGGAACTATAACGTTGGAGGCACCATGGAGCGTTTCCTTGTGCTCAATACCACCCTTGCTGACAATGAACTGTTCTACGGGAAGGCGTACGGCACAGGCTCATTGGAAGTGAGCGGGGAAGAAGGTTCGTTGGATGTGGTCGTTGATGCCCGGACCGCGACCGGGACGTCCATGCACTTTCCGATCGGAGGAAGTACCGAGGTCTCTTCCATTGGGTTCGTGCAGTTCGTGACCACCGACACGGCCGATGTGAAGGACGAAGAGATGGACCTTGCGGGTATCTCGCTGGACCTGAAGGTCACTGTGACGCCGGAGGCCACCCTGGAGCTCATTTTCGATCCCACCATCGGCGATATCCTCACCGGCAGCGGACAGGGCGATCTGGAGATCAATGTGAACAACGCCGGAGACCTCAGCATGCGTGGGCAGGTGGAGGTGACCGAGGGCGACTACCTGTTCACCCTGCGTAACGTAGTGAACAAGCACTTCCAATTGGAGCCCGGTGGAAGGATCACGTGGTACGGCGATCCCTTCGATGCGCAACTTGACCTGCAGGCGACCTATCGCCTGCGCGCCCCGCTCTACGACATCATTCCGCCGTCCGAAAGGAGCGAGGCATACAAGAAGCGTGTTCCGGTGGAGGTGGGCATGCGGCTGCGTGAGAAGATGATGAACCCCGAGATCGGATTCCAGGTGCGCCTGCCCAGTGTTGACGAAAGCCTGCGTGCCCAGGTGAACAGCGCGCTCAGTACGGAACAGGAGCTGAACCGGCAGGTCTTCGCGCTCATCGCTTTGAACCGTTTCGTGCCTCCGCCCCAGTACGTAGGTGCCGGTTCAGTGAATGCCAATGCGGCCGGTACCACCACGAGCGAACTGCTCAGCAATCAAGTGAGCAACTGGCTGAGCAGCTTGAGCAAGGACGTCGACCTCGGCGTCAATTATCGTCCGGGTGACAACATCACGCAGGACGAGCTCGAACTGGCCGTAAGCACCCAGCTGTTCAACGAGCGTCTCTTGTTCAGCAGTAACGTGGGTGTGCAGTACGGTGCCCAACGTGCCGATGCCGGCAGCAACCTGCTCGGCGATTTCCAATTGGAGTACCTGATGACACGTGATGGCAAGTTCCGATTGAAGGCCTATAGCGTGAGCAACGACAGGAACCTCAACCAGGCCGATCAGGCACCGACCACGCAGGGCGTGGGTGTGGTGTTCCGCAGGGAGGGGGATGGATTCTGGGAATTGATCCGCCGGAAACGGAACAAGACCGCGACGCCGTAGCCCGTGCTTCAGGCGTCCTTGTTCACCTGCAGGTCATGCCCCAGCTTCTCTCGCTTGGTCTCGAGGTAGCGCTGGTTGTGCGGGTTCGAGGCGATCTCCAAGGGAACGTTCTCGACGAT
This sequence comes from Flavobacteriales bacterium, assembly GCA_046306055.1. Lineage (GTDB taxonomy): Bacteria > Bacteroidota > Bacteroidia > Flavobacteriales_F > PHOS-HE28 > PHOS-HE28. Next base: position 24,358 of record JBKDXR010000009.1, on the reverse strand, counting down.
CTCCAGGCCATAGCCCACCAGCCCAGTGCGCTTGCGAGGGTTATTGGTCATCAACCGCATCTTTCGGACGCCCAGGTCGTGCAGGATCTGCGCACCTACACCATAATCGCGGGCATCCATCTCGAAACCGAGCATCAGATTGGCCTCCACCGTGTCAGCTCCCTGTTCCTGGAGCTTGTAGGCCCGTAGTTTGTTCATCAGCCCGATGCCGCGGCCCTCCTGTTGCATGTAGACGATCACGCCCTTGCCTTCGGCTTCGATCAGTTCCATGGCCCGATGCAGCTGGGGGCCGCAGTCGCATCGGCAGCTCCCGAAGATGTCGCCGGTAACGCAGGAGGAATGAACGCGAACCAGCACGGGCTCCTTCGGGTCCCATGTGCCTTTCACCAGGGCCATGTGCTCTTCGCCGGTGGTGGTCTGGCGGTAGGCGATCAGTTGGAAATCGCCGCGTACGGTGGGCAGCTGCACGTCCACCTGGCGTTCAACCAATCGTTCGGTGCGCATCCGGTAGGCCACCAGGTCCTCAATGCTCACGAGCTTCAGATCGAACCGCTTGGCGATCTCCCGCAATTGCGGAAGCCGGGCCATGGTGCCGTCCTCGTTCAGGATCTCCACGATCAGTCCGGCCGGCTCGAGACCTGCCAGTCGTGCCATGTCCACAGCGGCCTCGGTGTGGCCGGTGCGTCTAAGCACACCACCCTTGCGGGCCTTCAATGGAAAGATGTGTCCGGGCCGGGCCAGGTCGTCCGCCTTGATGGCCGGATCGATCAAGGCCAGCATGGTCTTGCTCCGGTCCGATGCACTGATGCCCGTCGTGGTACCCCGGCCTTTGAGGTCCACGCTCACCGTGAACGGGGTCTCGTGCAGCGCGGTATTGTCGCGGACCATCAGTTCGAGGCCCAGTTCGGCGCATCGTTCCTCGGTCAGGGGGGCACAGATCAACCCGCGGCCATGGGTGGCCATGAAGTTGATCATCTCGGGCGTGGCGTTACGAGCAGCGGTCACGAAGTCGCCTTCGTTCTCACGGTCCTCGTCGTCCACTACGATCACGGCCTTGCCTTGGCGGATGTCCTCGATCGCTGCCTCGATCGGATCGAAGGTCTTGCTCATCTTGCGGAATGGGCCGCAAAGGTAAGCATCCATCCACCCTCAGCGGGCCGCGGTGGTGGCTTCGCCGATCAGCCGGCTCAGGGTGTTGGAGGCCACATCCCAGTCGAAATGCGACCGCACGAAGCGATTGCCGTTGGCTGCTATCCGCTTGCGGAGGGTCTCGTCATCCAACAAGCGCAGGATATGTGCGGCGTACTCTTCCGGGTCCTCTCCGATCAGCACCTCTTCATTGGGCCGGGCGCCCACGGCATTGTTCGCCAACGCGGAGGTGATACAGGGGATCCCCATGGCCATGGCCTCCAACAATTTGTTCTGAAGGCCGGTGCCGATCTGCATGGGAGCGGCAAAGATGCGGGCCGAGGCATAGGACAACCGGATGTCACGCACCCATCCGCTCACCGTGATCAGGGGGTCGATGCGGGCAAGGTCCCGAACGCTGGGGCTGGGGTCCACACCACTGATGAGCAGGTTGGTGCCCGGCCTGCTGCGCCGAACGATCGGTAGCACCCGCTGCACCAGGTAATGCACGCTGTCGATGTTCGGGGCATAGTTCATGTTGCCCGTGAACAGAAGGTCGTACAGCGGTGCCTGTTCCATGGGCTTGAAATGAGCGGTATCCACGCCATTGGGCACCACTGCCATGGTATCGCGAAGGGGGTGATAGATATAGTCGCGGTCCTGGTTGCTGATGATGACCCGGTTGTCGAACTGGTCGAACATCAGGTTCTCGTAGCGGATGAGCCTCCGCGTCTCCATGCGGAAAATGGGCCTTAGGTAAAGCGGGGCGGTCTCCGTGCGTCGTTCCATGCCCTTGCTCAGGGTATCCATGTAGTCCAGCGTCTTCGGGAGGCTGAAATAGTGCCGGACATACTCCGTGGTGCGCACCAATTGGCAAAGCACATGGTCCGGCCTGAACGAAGCGATCACCTTGTCGATACGTCGCTGTGCATGTCGATGATGGAAATACATCACCTGCACCGGGAGGCGAGAGAACAGAACGGTGATGAGCTTGAGGAAGATGCGCCAACGGGAGATCCGCACCACTTCAATGTGTGCACAGAACCCCTTCAGGTGTTCAATGTCCGCGGGGTCGATGACCGTATCGCTCAGGCAGAACAGGAATACCTCGTGGTCGCGCGCCAGCCGTTTTACCAAGTGGTAGGCGCGCAATTTGTCCCCCTTTTCCAAGGGATAGGGCACCCGTGAAAGCAGCACGAGCAACTTCATGCTTTCAGCAACTGCTTATAGAAGGAAATGAGGTCCTGAACGATGCGCTGGTCGGAATAGGTGCTTCGCACCAGTTCGCGTGCTGCTTCGCCCAGTTCCACGGCCTTTTCCGGGGCATCGTGCAAGGCCAGGATGTGCTCCACGAACTCTGTTGCATTGCGAGCCAGTAGGATATTCCTGCCATGGGTATGGTCGATGCCCTCGGCCCCAATGTGTGTGGAAATGATGGCTTTTCCGAGCGCCATGCCCTCGATGATCTTCACACGCATGCCACCTGCGGAGAACAGGGGGACGAGCATCACCTGACGCGCTGCCATGAACGAGATGGCGTTCTTCACACGGCCCTTTACCGTGAGCCCCGGCAATTCCATGGCCATCAGGTCCGGAGGCATTTTGTTCCCGGCCAGGTAAAGACGGGCCTTCGGACGTTTGCGCACCACGCGAGGCCACACGCTATCGAGCAGCCATCGGATGCCCTCCTCGTTCGGCAGCCAATCCATGCTGCCCAGGTGAAAGAACACGGGGTGCGCAACAGGACGCACTTCAGGCACGGTGTATTCGGTCGGTTCCACACCGAACGGAATGGTCACCACCGGCGTGCGTGTGCCATGTGCAATGAAATGCTCGGCATCGCTTGGACTGATGGCGGCCACACCATCCACGCGGTCCAGTACCGCCATCTCGTATTCCCCCAACTGTTTGGCCAGGAACCGCCGATAGGGACGCTTGAGGAAGTTGCGCTCACCCGTGGCGATCCGTTCCTGGATCACATGCTCAAGATTGTGCGAACGCAGTACGATCCGTGCATTGGAATACCTGCGAAGGGTGGGGATGTAGGGCGTCATGAACAGGCTCTCCAACTGCACCACGTCGAACTTCTCCTCGGTAAGGAGCCGGATCAGCCGGATGTCCATGTCCGGTGAGAAGAACCGGCTGATGTTGTAGTTGTCGGCCGTGATCAGGTCGGTGAACGCATCCACGATGTTCACCGAAGTGTCAACGAAAATGCCCTCGATCCCGGTCTGTTCCACGTACTCACTAGGCAGATCAGCAGGGACCAAAGGCTGCTTGGGAGTGCTGATGCAGAGCACCTTCACCTCATGGCCAGCGGCCAGCAGGCCTCGGGTGAGGTTGTGCATGGCCTTGCTGCCGCCGTCGATGGGTGGATAGGGGGGCTTATTGCACAGCTGAAGAATGCGCATGGTCTCGCTTGAACAGGGCCCGGAAACGCTGCCAGCCGCGATAATACACATCGGCATCGAAGAGGGGGCTGTCGGTTGCCGCCTTCCAGGTCAGGAACAGGCCAATAGGCAGCAGTACAAAGGAGGCCAGCCACATGCCCAGCCAGGGCTGTATGCCTCCGGCAATGGCCAGCTTTTCCATGCTGAAACTGACAATATGGAAGACCAGGAAGAACATGATGGCGAACACGGTGGGCAGCCCCATGCCTCCCTTGCGGATGATGGCCCCCAGGGGAGCGCCAATGAAGAAGAAGAGGAGGCAAGCGGCCGCGAGCATGGGCTTGCGGTGCCATTCGATCCGATACCTCGCCAATTGCTCTGCGCGGCCATGGCGTTCGTCGATCTGTTGTTGGAGATGGTTCACTTGATTGCGCGCCATGTTCATGGCCACTTCATACATGCTGCTCCAGGCTTCCACACTGGGTGGCGACCCACTGCTGTCCTGCTTGGTCATTACAGGCTGCGGTCCTTTCTGGAATGCCGTGCCACGTAGGATGTAGATGCTGCCCTGAAGTTGTTTCCGATGTTCGATGGAACGTTCGTCCATGTGCTGCATGAGGCTGTCCTCCCCGTGGTCAAGCTGGGCCATGGTCAGCATCTTATAATGGTCCTTGAACAGGTCCTCGTCGGTGCGCCGCAGGCCCAGGCCCGACAGGTCCAACCGCACCTCGTCCTCGGCAAATGTGCCCCTCATCATGGGGGCACTGCCTTTGGTGCCGCCTGCCACGCCATGCTCATCGTAGAAATGGCCGTCCTTCAGGTTCAGGACAAGGTACTGGCCGTTGGTGCTTCGCTGCATGGTGCCACTGCGGGCCCTGATCACCGTACGGTTGCCCTGAAAGGCTGCCCGGTGGTCGTAGATCAGCACGTCGCTAAGTACACCGGTCTCCTCGTCCTTGTCCATGACCCGGATACTGAAGCCGTCAATGCCATTGTAGAAGGTTCCCGGACGCAGGTTCAGGGCAGGTTTCTTTTCGGTGATGTCCCATAGCAGTGAGCGGAACTTCAGGTTGGCCACGGGAAGCATGTTGTTGCTGAACACCAACGACGCAGCGGAAAGTACGGTCACGAACACGGCCAATGGCCCCAAGATCCTGAACAGGCCCAATCCAGCTGAACGCATCGGCACCAGCTCGGAGTTCTCTCCCAATCCGCCCATGGTCATGATGCTGCTTAACAGCACTGCCAGAGGTAATGCGAGGGGCACGAAGCTGGCCGTTGCGTAGGCGAGGAGCTCCATCAGGACATACCATTCCAGCCCTTTGCCCATCAGGTCATCCACGTACTTCCACAGGAACTGCATCACCAGGATGAACAGCACGATGAGGAACGTGAGCGCCAAGGGCCCGAGAAAGGCCCTGATGATCATGCGGTGCAGTCGTTTCATTCCGACCATGCGGTTCCTGGGCCCACCGATCCCGTGCCGGACATCAGGCGCCGAGCACCCTGACCAGGTTGGCGATCTGCGAGCTCCATAGGTTCCGGATGGCATCCACTTCATGTGGCCAGCCATGGTCGGTCACGATCAAGGCCACTTCGTTCGTCATGTCGTCGATCCGGATCCGGAACTCGAAGAAGGTCGCCTCGTCCTCATCGTCGTTGCGGTGGAACCGGATCACCTCGCCCAAACGCCGTCCGATCATGGTGGTTTCCTCTTGTTCCTCGGCCCAGACAAAGGTCCATTGCTCGCCACGAACGTGCACATCGGTACAATACCATTCAGCGAACCCGCTCGGGGTGCTGATCAGCTCGTACAACACGTTCGGTGAGCTGTGGACATAGAATTCCATCACCACCCGTTCTTTGCGCGGTCCACGGTTCGCCGCCGGTTTGGCAGTAATGGGTGCACTCGTGGCTGTCGGTGCGGACCGGGGAGCGGCAACGGGTGTTGGTTTCGGGGCCGGGTGTGCGGGTGCGCTTTTCGCAATCGGCGCCACCACCTTCACGGGTTCCACCGGGGCCACCGGCTTGGCGGGCTTGGTCGCGGGTTTCGCGACCGATGGGGTGGTGGTCCTGGATACGACCTTCTCCGGTGGTCCGCTCTTGGCCTTGGTGCTAGGTCCCTTTGCAGGCGATGGTTGGTTGGTCTTCTTGGATGCTACGTTCTTCGGCGCAGGCTTTGTCACTTTCTTGGTGACGATCTTCTGCGCGGTCACCTTCTTCGCCACCACCTTTTTGACGGCCACTTTTTTCACTGCGGCCTTCTTGGTAACACCCTTTTTCGGGGCCACCTTCCTTGCTTTCGCCACAGTGCTGGCTATCTTTTTGGTTGTTGGCTTCTTCGGCGCCGCCTTCTTGCCTGTGGGCTTCCGGGCCGCCACTTTCCTGGCTGGAGTCCGCTTTACGGCCACCTTTTTCACGGTCTTTTTAGGACCTGCCCCGGTCTTCGCTTTGGAAGCCTTCTTCAATGGGGCCTTGGCCTTTGGGGTCGCCCCCGTTTTCTTGGGCTTGGCGGCCTTGCCTGCAGGTTTGCGGGGAGTGGATCTGGCCGGAGCTTTGCCTGCACGTGCCGGGCTGCTCTTCGTTGCCTTTCCGGCTTTCTTCAAATTCTTCTTGGCCATGGTCCTGTTCGATGGGTACGGATGAGCGCCAAGGTAGCCAAAACAGCTACCTGTGCAAGTTGTCTTTGGCCCTCATGGATCTCTGGCAGGGCTCGTTGCTTTGTCTATATTTGCGGCCCCGTTGCTGCAAACAGGAACGGCTATGGCGCGGTAGCTCAGCTGGTTAGAGCGCATGATTCATAATCCTGAGGTCGGGAGTTCAAGTCTCCCCCGCGCTACGAAAGGCCATCCACCGGATGGCCTTTTATCATTTACTGGTGGGCAACTTCTGCCGTTACACGGTCAAACAGGACTGGCCTCATCGTGTCATGAGGGCCTTGTACCTGCGATCGCCCCGGTCCTTTCTCTTCTTCCTATGATGCCCCAAGCCTTGATGGTCAATGAAGTAACGCCGTTCTTTGGCGTCATGAAGAAGTCTTCGGTATGCGTCCTATTGCTGGTCTCAGCTTGTTCACCCGCCTTGTCCCCGGAGAGCCAGGTCGCTCATGCGTTCAGCCCCGCCGATGAGCAGGCCATCCGTTCCGTCATGGCCCAACAGGAATCCGCGTGGGACCGCGGAGATATCCCGGGTTTCATGGCAGGCTATGCGGATACTGTCGTGTTCCTGAGCCCTCAAGGGAGCACGCGAGGAAGGGAGGCGGTCACGGCCAACTATATGCGCAGCTACCCTGATGTACAGGCCATGGGCGACCTGACCTTTGGCATCAACGAGGTCGTGCCTGCGGGTGCCCGGCACGCATGGAGCACGGGCACCTGGCGTTTGGTGCGAGCGGCAGATACGCTCTCCGGTGCCTATTCGCTCCTCTGGGTCCGTCAAGCAGAGGGGTGGCGCATTGCCCGGGACCATACCTATTGAGCGGGTCCGATATCTTTCGGCACCCAGCAGCGGGCCATGGAACCAAGCATCACCATTTACCTCATCATCGCCATCTCCTTGGTGTCGGTGGTGGCGTTCAGTGATCAGCGGCTGTTCGCCTCCTTGTTGTTCGAGCCTTTCGTGATGAAGGCCCGTGGTGAATGGCATCGTCTGCTCACCCATGCCTTCATTCACGCGAACTGGCCTCACTTGGTCGTAAACATGTTCGTGCTTTACATGTTCGGCCACAACGTGGAACTGCTTTACGGCATGGTGAGCGATCGACCGGTCTGGAGCACCTACCTCCTGCTCTTCCTGGGGGGCGTGGTCTTTTCGTCCATGCCAGGGTTCAAACGTCATGCGTTGGACCCCGGCTATCGGGCGGTGGGGGCCAGCGGAGGTGTGTCTTCCGTGCTATTCGCCCAGATCCTCATGCTGCCCACCACCGAGGTCAGCTTTCTGTTGTTGCCCATTCCGCTGCCGGCCTGGGTGTTCGGTGTGCTCTACCTCTTGTATTCCTGGCAGATGGATAAGCGGGGCGGGGACAATGTGGCCCACGACGCCCACTTTTATGGTGCGGTCTTCGGCGTGCTTTTCACGGTGGTGCTGGACCCTCGGCTGATCACGCAGATCGGCTACCTGCAACGGTCCATTGGACTATGAACATGAGCAGGACCGCCCTTTTCCTTGACCGTGATGGGGTGCTGAACCGTGAACGGGGCGAGCATACCTGGCGCCTGAACGACTTCGAGGTCCTGCCCGATGTACCGGTCGCTCTTCAACGCGCCCAGGCCGCTGGTATCCTGCTGGTGGTGATCACCAACCAGAGCGGAATAGGTCTTGGACTGTATGGTCATCAGGATGTGGAGGCCGTCCATGGCTATCTTCGGAGCATGCTTGCTCAGCATGGTGTCGACCTGGCGGACATTCTTTATTGCCCGCATCATCCCAGCAAGGGCCGCTGCCTTTGCCGTAAACCGGGTTCCCTGCTGTTGGAGCGGGCTATTGCACGACACGATATCGATGCGGCAAGCTCGTGCATGATCGGTGATCGTGACCGTGATGTGGAAGCTGCGGAAGGTGCTGGTGTGCGAGGGATCCTTGTGCCACATAATGCGCCTCTTCTCCCGGTCGTGGAACAACAGGTGCTTGACGCATGAGCGTATTCGTGAACATCGATGGTCAGGTGGTCCCGGCAGAGGGACCCGTACTGACGCTGGACAACAGGGCATTCCATTATGGCGACGGGCTCTTCGAGAGCCTTCGCGTGGTGAATGGCAGACCCTGCTTTCCTGATGCGCATTGGGCCCGCCTTATCACGGGTGCCGCGCTCCTGCGGATCGAGCTTCCTGCAGGGTTGGACCGTCGATCGTTCGAGCAGCAGATCGTGGAACTGGCGTCGCGTTGTGGAGCGCCGAGCGCACGCTGTCGTTTCACCTTGTACCGGGGCGGTGGCGGGCATTATCGCCCAACCTCCAAGCTGGGCAGGTACGTGATCGAGATCGTGTCCCTGAACGAACCGGTGCATACCCTGAACGACCAAGGCCTGATGGTGGACATCTGGCCTGAAATGCGGAAGCCCATCAATGACCTTTCGCGTCACAAAACGCTCAACTGCCAGTACTACATCATGGCCGCTCTTTGGAGCGAACAGCGTGGGTTGGACGATTGCCTGTTACAGAATGAACGCGGGAACATCATCGAGAGCAGCAACGGCAATCTGTTCATTGTGAGCAATGGTGTGTTGTACACGCCTTCGCTTGCAGATGGGTGCGTCGGTGGGGTGATGCGTGCACAGGTGATCAATCTGGCGCTCACGTACGGCATCAAGGTTTATGAATGTTCGCTGAACCCGCAGAACCTGCTGGCCGCGGATGAGCTGTTCTTCACCAATGCGGTGAAGGGCGTGCAATGGGTGGGTACCTACCGCACCAAACGATACACGCACAAGATGAGCGGCCAGTTGATCGATCTGCTGGCCAGGGTGACAACGGCCTAATTGAGCGTAGGGTCGTCCGGGAAGTTGGCCAGCGGGGCGAACTGATGCCCCATGGCGCGAAGTGTGTCCGCCCATAGGTCATTGATGCGGGAGTTCATGATGCGCCGCTTGTCTGCCGGGGCCACCAGCCAGGAACGTTGCTCCATTTCCCGGTCCAGTTGATCGCCGCTCCAACCACTGTAGCCCACGAAAAAACGCACGTGTTTCGCCAGTCCCGGGTCCGCGGTGAGCACGGCCCGTAACTGATCGTAATCGCCACCCATATGCACGCCGTCCACCACCTCGATGCTGCCTTCGATCCGTGGCCCTAGGGTATGCAGGTAGTAGAGATTGCCGCTCTGCACCGGTCCCCCGATGCTTACTGTCGAACCGATGGGGGGCATGTTCTCCATGAGGTCGTTCACCGCAAGGTCCATGGGCCTGTTCAGTACGAAGCCGAACGATCCTTCCCCGTTATGGTCGCACAATAGCACCACGGTCCGCCGGAAATAGGGGTCGGGCAGAAAGGGCTCACTTACGAGGAAGTGACCCCGCGCAGGCGGTAATGCGTTCTCCGGATCAAGGTCCAGCGGATCCTTTGCCATGGCCGATGAAGGTAGTGGGTTCGAGGGCAGTAACGCAAGGGGACGTCCATGAGTTCGCTGCAGTGGTGTACGCGATATCTTCGTCGCGAACCCCAGGGGCCATGAACGAAGGCAAGCACATCCATCATCGTATCGACTATTCCAAGGCCACCTTGTTGGAGCAGGAGGCTGGTCTGGATCCCATCGCCTTGTTCGCCCAATGGATCCATGCGGCGGAGGAGGACGGCTTGCCCGAGCCGCATGCCATGACGTTGGCCACCATGGGCACGCTCACCATCAGTGCCCGCGTGGTGTTATTGCGGTCGTTCGATGCGCGTGGCTTCGTGTTCTACTCCAACCACAACAGCCGCAAGGCGATGGACCTGGAGCGCGACCCGCGCGCAGCATTGAATTTCTTCTGGCCCCAGCACGAACGGCAGGTCCGCATCGAAGGCCGCGCGGAGCACGTGAGCGCAGAGGAGTCCGATGCCTACTTCGCGTCACGGCCTCGCGAGAGCCGCATTGGTGCCTGGGCCAGCGACCAGAGCCGTCCGGTGGGTGACCGTGAACAGATGGAGCAGCGTTACGCGCGCTGGGCGGAACGATTCGCCGAGGGCGAGGTGCCACGTCCACTGCACTGGGGTGGTTACCGTATTCGCCCGGTCCGCATCGAGTTCTGGCAGGGGCGTCCCAGTCGCTTGCATGATCGCATTGCCTTCGAGCAGTTGTCCGATGGACAGTGGATGCGCGTTCGATTGCAGCCCTGAGCGAGCGGATCCACGGAAAGCAGAAGACCCCGGCCTTGGCCGGGGTCTTTGCTTCTGTAGCAGGGTGGTGCTTACTTCTTGTCAGCAGCTTTCTTGGCAGCGGCCTTCTTGGGGGCAGCGGCCTTCTTGGCAGCGGCCTTCTTCGGAGCGGCCTTCTTCGCGGCCTTCTTCGGAGCAGCGGTGCCAGCGGCTTTCTTCGCGGCTACAATGGAGCTGCGCTTGGAAGGACGGGTCTTACCGGTGCTGCCGGCGCGACGCTTGCCTTTCTTGGTCTTGATGTCACCTTTTCCCATGGTCTGCGATGTTAGCGTTTGGATCACAAAGAACTGATGCCTGGTAACGTGCAATGGGTCCGATGTGTTGCACTTCTCAACCGTGGTCTGTCAAGATCGGGATGATCGGTCACGACCTGTCGAGAGCTTTGTCATTCTTGGGCGCGAGCAGCATCGTCCTTGAATCGTTGCTCGAGGTGCGCGGCGCTATGCACCACTTTGCGCGCCCAAGCCAGTTTCAATGCAGCGAGCGAAGCCGTGTCCAGCTGCCAGGGTATATCACTTGTGCGAAGTCGCTCCATCACTGTGTACAGCACGATCGCTGCGGAGACCGAGATGTTGTAGCTCTCGGTGAACCCGTACATCGGGATGCGCAGCCCGATGTCGGCCTGCTGCATCAGCAGATCACTTGCACCGGTAAGCTCTGTCCCGAAGCAGAAGGCCAGCGGATTGTCCAAGGGAATGGTCTGTGGCGTCACGTTGTCCGCTCGTGGGGAGGTGACCACGATGGCATAGCCCTGCGCCCGCAGCTGGTCGATGCAGCGCTGTGTGTTGTCGCCCTGTTCCCGGTATCGGTGCATGTCCACCCATTTCGAGGAACCGAGCGTCACGTCCGGGTTCACGGTGAACTTGTTCCTGTTCTCCACGATGTGCAGGTCCTGGATGCCGAGCAGATCGCAGGTGCGCACCACCGCACTGGCGTTGTGGGGTTGGTAGATGTCCTCCAGCACGGCTGTGATGTGGCGTGTCCGTTGTGGTGCGAGACGGTCGAACAATGCGCGCTTGTTGTCCGAGATGAATCCGGATAGCTGTTCGTAGAGCTCGTGGTCGGTCATGGCGCAGGATGAGGTCTCATAAAAAAGAAAGTCCCCCGCCGAGGCAGGGGACTTTCCGTTCCGTAAGCGGATGCTTACTTCACTTTGTTCTGCAGGTCGGCGCCAGCTTTGAACTTCACCACCTTCTTGGCAGCGATCTTGATCTCCTTGCCGGTCTGGGGGTTACGGCCTTTGCGGGCAGCGCGCTTGGTGATGGAGAAGGTGCCGAAGCCAACGAGGGCAACGCGCTCACCTTTCTTCAGCGCCTTGGTGGTGCTGGTCACGAAAGCGTCCAGAGCACGCTTTGCATCAGCCTTCGAGATCTTCGCATCAGCGGCGATCGCCTCGATCAATTCAGCTTTGTTCAAGCCCATGATAGTGTGTGTTTGAGTTGGTTTTGTTAGTGAACTCTCGGGCAAATGTATCCGCGTAACCAGTGCTGTCAAGGGTTTCCGGCGGTCTACGCGGAGAATGTTGAAAAATCAGGGGGTTTGTTGATAAGTGCGCCTGTATCCCGCCCCCATCAAGGGTTTCAGAAAATGCGACGACCTGAAATCCACAAGGCGTTGGTCCAACGGAAATCGTGCTTCCTGAGCGATCGCGATGACCCTTGTCAGACGATCTTCCCGGCCGTCATGTAAATGCGCTTCACCTGCTGAAGACCTCGCATGAACTCATCGGCCGTCATGCGACGTTTGCCTTCTGGTTGCACCTCCAGCAGTTCGATCCACCGGTCCGCGCAGGCGAGGAGCATCTGTCCCTTGGCCAGGTGAACGGTCCCAGGGCTGACATCAACGCTCTCTTCAGCCATACGTGTGCGAAGGACCTTGAACTGGATGTGGGGACGTTCATCCAATTGAAGTCTTAGCCATGGGCCTGGGAAGGGGCTCATGCCCCGAACGTGGTCGTGCATTCTCTGTGCGGTCCAGGCAGGGTCGAGCAGGAGGTCCCCGGGGTGGATCTTCGGTGCGTTGCGCAACATGCCCGTGGAGGGAACGTGCTGAGGGGTTCCCTTCAATTCGCCCTTGTGAAGGCCCTGCACCGTGCGCACCATGAGCGCGGCCCCGACACGCATGAGCTCATCATGCAGATCGCCCGCGTTCATGTCGGGTGTGATGTCCACCGCTTCTTGCAGAAGCAGATCGCCGGTGTCGATCTCGTGGCTGATCAGGAAGGTGGTGACACCGGTCCGCACTTCCCCGCTGATGAGCGCCCAATTGATCGGAGCGGCACCACGGTATTGGGGCAGGAGGGAGGCATGCAGGTTCACCGTGCCCAGTCCGGGCTTCGTCCATACCACTTCGGGCAGCATGCGGAAGGCCACCACCACATAGAGGGATGCAGCGATCCGGTCGAGCTCCGCAAGGAATGCCGGATCACGCAGGCGTTCGGGTTGGAGCACGGGAAGGCCCAGTTCCACCGCTCGTTCCTTCACGGCCGACATGCGCAATTGGCGACCGCGACCGGCCGGTTTGTCGGGTGCCGTGACAACGGCCGCCACTTCAATGCCTGCTGATACCAAGGCATCGAGCGTGCCAACGGCAAAGCCGGGAGTGCCCATGAAGATCACGCGGGGACTGTTCATCGTTCTGGTTCGGATCGAAGGTGCGAAGGTGCTATGCGAAAGCGATACGGCAACGTGGCATCAGGGCCGGCGTAGTCCACACCGATACGCGGGCCGACCAGGATGTCCGGTTCATCGAAGGTGATGCCGACGTCCTCGATGGCGATGGGTCCTTCCAGGAGATCGATGCCTGAATGATGGACGCGTATGCCCAACGCGGTGGTCAGCGTGCCTGGACCTTGGGTGGTGGGTCTGGCAGGTGCTCGTCGTCGTTGGATGATCCCCTGGCCTGTGGTGGGATGGATGCCACGGATCAACACGGCATGTGGAACGTCCTCCTGGTGGGTGACCACGTTGAACAAGTGATGGATGCCATAGCAGAGGTACACATATGCAGTTCCTCCCCTCGCATACATGGGTTCATTGCGTTCCGTTCGTCGTCCACCGAACGCATGCGATGCACGGTCGGTGACCCCGGCATAGGCTTCCGTCTCGGTGATGAGCCCACCGGTGACCTCCCCATTGATCCGTGTGATCAGCAGTTTCCCGAGCAGTTCACGGGCGATGCTCACCACATCATTGCGCAGATAGAATTCACGTGGTAACCCGCTGCCGCGCATCATGGGGCGCTGGCTATTCGCTGTGCTCATCAAGGAAGGTGCGCAGGGCGGCAACGGTGGTCGGATTGTCGGGCAGGGGCTGATGCGCTTGGTCCGCCAAGGAGGGCGGTTTGCGAACCATGCACCGGTCGCAATGTCCACAATCGCGCTCCATGGGCTCGCCGAAGTAGCGCAACAGCATCCGCATGCGGCATTCCTCGCCGTTCACGAAGTCGAGCATGGCGTCCATACGGTCCTGTGCGCGTTGTATGCGGTCCCGGTGCGCGGCAGGGTCGAGGGTCATGCGTTGGGCGTCCATGCGCGGGGTCAGCAGCGTCACTCTCGGCGCATCGCTGCGCGGCCGGTACATGAGCACACGCTGGCGATCGAGCTCGTTCAGCAGTTTCACCAGCTTTTCCACGGTGGTGTCGAGCAAACGGGCGATACGATGTTCTTCGATCAGGACGGGTTCCTCATACAATCCTCCGTACGCACGTAACAAGGCTTCGAGCACGGGGCCGAAGCGCCGGTCGTTCACACGCAGGTGGTAGATCACACGCTGGTCGGCAATGATCAGGATACGCGATGGCGTGCGCGCTCCTTCCGAAAGCGCCAACTTCCCATCGAGCTCCAAGGTCTTCAGTGCCGCGGCCGTGGTGCTCGCGGGCAGCCCGCAACGCTTGGCCAGCGCGGCCAGGTCCAGGTCATAGCTCTCCAGCGAGGCGGAGCCCACGGCTATGCGGTGTTCGTTGGCAAAGGCCTGGTAAACGCGGCGTACTTCATCCAATGTTGGGAAACCGCGCTCAACGCGTTCCTGTAGTTTCTCCGCATCGCCCGGTCCCGTCAGCAGGAACGCATGTGCGGTCTTTCCATCCCGCCCGCCGCGCCCGGCCTCCTGGTAGTAGCTCTCCAGGTCGGGCGGTGGCTCCAAATGGACCACACAGCGTACATCGCTCTTGTCGATGCCCATGCCAAAGGCATTGGTGGCCACTACGCACCGGATGTTCCCGGTGGTCCATTCCTGTTGGATGGTATCACGCTGTTCGGTGGTGAGCCCGGCATGGTAGGCGCTCGCCTGTATGCCATGTTCGTTCAACAAGCTGGCGATGCGTGTGGTGATGCGGCGTTCACGCACATATACAATGGCCGTTCCCGGGATGTTCCTCAACACCTTCAACAGGCGGCCGTGCCGGTCCTCGCCGTGGCTGACCCAGAGCACCAGTTCCGGACGATGAAAATTTCCGCGGATGGCATGGGGCGCCTGGAAGCCGAGCTTTTCCATGATGTCCATGGCCACTGCCGGCGTAGCGGTGGCGGTGAGGGCGAGCACCGGGATCCCGGGTAGTTTCTCCCGCAGTTCCTGGATGCGCAGGTAGCTCGGTCTGAAGTCGTAGCCCCACTGCGAAATGCAGTGGGCCTCATCCACTGCAATGATCCCGATGGGCATGCGGGGCAGCCTGGCTTGGAACAGTTCGCTGCCGATCCGCTCGGGTGATACATAGAGAAAGGCCAGTCGGCCGACCGCAGCGCTTTCCAGGGTGTTGTCGATCTCCACGTGCGACATGGCCGAGGTGATGGCCCTGGCTGGTATGCCCATGCGTTTCAGGCGCTCCACCTGGTCCTTCATCAGCGCGATCAGTGGCGATATCACCAGGCACAGACGACCCGTGGCCAATGCGGGTACCTGGAAACAAATGCTCTTGCCCCCGCCCGTGGGCAGTAAGGCCAGCGTGTCCTTGCCGGCCATCACGGAACGGATGACATCCTCTTGTACGGGCCTGAATTGCGTGTATCCCCAATGTTCCCGAAGCACCTCGTGGATGTCCTTGGGTCCGGATGGGGGAAGGCTTGATGTCATTTGTCCTACTCTCCGTGGCTGCTACATTGCGCCCCGAGGCCTCCAAGGCGAACGGTTACCTTTGTTCCCATCCCCCGAATACCAGGCATCCATGATCACGACCGGGCAAAAGATAGCGATCCAGCGTACCGAGCGGTCCCGTTTACCGGAGACCGACCTCGAGAACATCAAGTTCGGCCGTGTCTTCAGCGATCACATGTTCGTCATGGACTATGTGGACGGAGCATGGGGTGCACCCAGGATCCAGCCGTTCGCCGACCTGCGGTTGAGCCCTGCAGCGCTGGTGCTTCACTACAGCCAGACCATTTTCGAAGGGCTCAAGGCCTACCGCACGGCCGATGGCCATGTGAACCTGTTCCGCCCTCAGCAGAACATTGCCCGCATGAACCGTAGTGCCACGCGGATGTGCATGCCCACCATTCCCGAGGACCTCTTCCTGGAGGCCTTGGTGGAACTGGTGAAACTGGACCGGGACTGGATCCCCACAGGTGACGAGGCCTCCCTCTACATCCGACCGTTCATGTATGCCACGGATGAATACATCGGCGTCCGTCCCAGCGAAGGCTATCGCTTCATCATCTTCACCTGCCCGGTGCGCGCCTATTACAATGAGGCCGTTCGTGTGAAGATCGAAACGAAATACAGTCGTGCGTTCCCCGGTGGGACCGGCGAGGCAAAGTGCGGCGGGAACTATGCAGGCGGGCTCTATCCGGCGAAGTTGGGCCAGGACCAGGGATTCCACCAGTTGATCTGGACCGATGGGCTTACCCACCAATACGTGGAGGAGAGCGGTACCATGAACGTGTTCTTCAATATCGATGGCACGCTGGTCACCCCTGCGCTGGACGGAACCATTCTGCGGGGAGTTACGCGCGACAGCATCATCCAGATCGCCAAGGATGAGGGCATCCGGGTGGAGGAACGTCGTGTTTCCGTGGAAGAGATCGAGCTGGCTGCCCGTAATGGTCGCCTGATCTCGGCTTTCGGTGCGGGCACTGCGGCCACCATCGCACATATCGCAAGCATTGCCTTCGGTGATGAGGAGTTCAAATTGGCCGAAGTGAGCGAGCGAAAGCTTGCCAATCACGTCGGGCAGGTATTGGACGATGTGCGTCGCGGGCGCCGGGCGGATCCGCATGGCTGGATCGTCCCCGTGGCCTGATCACCAGCATCTACTTCACGCGAAGCCCGGCAATGCTGTCCGGGATCACGGCCATGCCGGGCGCGCAGAACAGGATGAAGTAGCTTGGCCAGCTGAAGAACACAATGCCGGTCAGGATGCCCAGGACCAGCATCACGCCGAACACAAGCCCGGTCACATGCAGGCCAATGAAGGCGAACCTGTTCACGGGTAGGTCGGCATCGCGATCTCGATGTGCCCTGCGCCTCACGGGTGGAACGGGCTGGTCCGAAGGTTGACCGCTGGCCGGCCGATACCGTTGCAAGCGCTGGTCGTACGCCGCGCGAAGCGTGGGTTCGCTGAGCACTCGGTAGGCCTCGTGCACGGCATTGAACACCTCCGCGGCCTGTGGGCTTTGGTTGCGGTCCGGATGCCAGAGCTTCACCCGTTCCCGATAGGCCCGTTTGATCTCCGAACGACCGGCATCCCGGGCCAGGCCCAGCACGATGTAGTGGTCATATCGGAGTGGTGCGGCCATGCCGTTCTTGAGTTCAATGCCACCGCTTCCTGAAGGTCACGTTATGCGATCCGGGTGCTGGGTGTATCTTACCAGTGTCCCCATGGAACGCATGCTCCGCATCCTTTCGTGCCTGCTGGCCATCGTCCTCTGCAACAAGACGGCCGATGCGCAGGAAAGGTTGCTGCACGGCCGCGTGCTGGATGCCTTGGATGATCGTCCGGTGGCCGGCGCTCACATCACGTTGGGCGGCGAAGGCCCGGTGACCACCTCCGATCCTGATGGACGATTCAGCCTCGTGCTTGGTGAATGTTCCCCCTGTTCACTGGTGGTCTCGCACGTGAGCTATGAAACGCTCACCAAGCAGGTCGCCGACCACCGCGAAGCGGAAAGCGGGCCATGGGTCCTGCGCCTGCAGCGGAAGGTGGTGGAACTGGGCGTGGTGGATGTGCGCAGACCAGCTCCCGAGGTGGTGTTCCAACGCACCGACCTGCACGTGGGCGACTATCTGGTGAACGATGAAGGCCTGTGGGTGCTGGTATACGAGCAGAAACGCCTCTGGCATTCGGAGCAGGAGGCCGGCGCCACCGTCTACCGGGGTGGTCGTCTCTACCTGCTGGATACGCTCTTCCAGGAACGAAGCTCGGTGCGCCTGCCCGGTGAGGTGAGCGCCTTGCACGCCGATCATGCCCTGCGCCCGGTGGTGGAGGGGCGCACGATGGGCTGGTATGCGCAGCAACAAGGGGATGGCCTGGCGTTGCAGCCCGTTGAGCTCGCCACGCTCCGCAAGGCCGTGCTACCTTGGACGGATAGCATACACGACCTGCTGTTGGGCAATAACCTCAATGCGGAGTACCCTGCCTTCGACCACATCGCGTACGACCCCAAGCGCGATTCCGCTTTGCTGGTCTGTTCCGTGGTGGATGAGTTCCTGCTTGAGCTGTTCCGCAGCCAGTACAAGTACATGAGCGGACGCGACAAGGTGATCGCCAGTGACATTGCCCTTCGCACAGGGCTCGAGCGGGAAGTGGTGGCAGGCTTCATGACCGGGTTCAGCCACGATCTCTATTACCGGGTGCCTTATGCGCCGCTGTTCGTGGTGCATGACACACTTCGCGTCTTCGATCACTATCGTGAACGCATCAGGCCGTTCACCGCATCGTTGGAGCCATTGGCCGATGTACCCCTGACCCACCATAACGAGCGGCATTGGAAGCAACGGTTGCTGCACGATGTGCATGATGACCGCATCTACGCGCTGTTCGCACAAGGCGTACGCTGCTGGCTGCGCGAGGTGGACGTACGCACTGGCGCGCTTGGGCCGGTCAGGATGCTGACACACGCTTCACCGGAGGAAGTGCAGGTACACGCCGGACATGCCTATTACGTGTATCGTGTGTCCGGATCGTTACAGACACGCACGCTCTATCGCGAGGCCTTGCGGTGATCTACTCCTGGCCGGGGTGGCGCTTCGGATAGTCCATCCAGACAAGGGTCCCGATCCCCGCACTGAGCAGGGCCCAACTGGCAATAGGCAGGTCTATCCGCACCATGCCACAGGTGGGCAGGTTGCCGATGGGCTCGCCGCTCAATCGCTCGATCACTTCGGTGATGCCCGGATTGTGGCCGAAGAAGAGCGCTCGGTCCACATGGTCCGGCAGTTGCTCGGCCACCTGTTGGATGGTCATGGGGCCAGCATGGTAGAGGTCCGGGCGCAGCATGATGGCACGCTCCTGCACGCCCAAGGCCTTCGCGAACTTCCGGGCCGTGGTGAGGGCGCGCACAGCGGTGCTGCTCACCAATAGGTCCACCGGCTCGCCGCGTTCCTTGAACAGGTGGGCCATGAAAGCGGCATTGCGTTCGCCGCGTTCGTTCAACGGACGGTCGAAGTCGGCCTGCCCGGGATCGGCCCAACTGCTCTTGGCGTGGCGGCAGAAGTAGAGCGTCCGCATGAGCGCGGGTTCAGACGGTGATGTCCTTCAGCGAGTTCAGCAGGCTCAAGAGGATCACGTTGGCATCCGTGGTGATCGGCAGGTCGATCTGCACCTGCCGCGCATCACTGAACTGCTGCCCGTGACGGAAGCCCTTCGAGATGGTGAGGTAGAGCGAGGCGGGGTATTCACCGGTGAAGTGCAATTGCACCAGGCTGCCACCGGCCATGCGGAGCACGTATCGCGGATAGTGGTTGCGACTGTCGTTCCAGCCGAGGTCCTCTTCCAGCACATGTCCTTTTTCGCGCAGGTCCTGGGCCCATTCGTCCATCACGTAATACAGGGTGTCCTCCACGAAGATCTCGGGGTCGCGCGGAAGCTGCTGTTGGCGCAGGTCAAGCGGGGCCAGCAGGCGTGAACGGGTGTGCCGTAACGCGGTGGTCAGGTCGTCGATCTGTGCGGTGAATGTCATTCGATAACAGGTCTTTCTGGAAGGGCAAGCTATCCCTCATGGCCACGCGTCCGGGTTCATCCGCCGTCGTGTTTTCCACGATCGATCCAACGATCGATCCACGCTGAAAGGCTTGTGGGGCGTGGGATGTGGCGCAGGTGTACCCTGGGCGATCGTTGATCGTCGGCTCAGCGGCCGGTGTGCAGGAGCTGCACCGTGCTTTCAGGGCATCGGAACGGTAGGTCAGGGGACCATTCCACGCGCCATTCCACACCCAGGAGGAACAGGAGGATGAACGCCGTGGCGAGCACGGTAAGGACCATGCCCGTTACACGCCATGGGCGGTGTACCTGTTGCCCGTTGCCGATGAGCCGCGTGAACACCAGGTTGATGCCCGCCAACACCAACGACCAGCAGGCGATGTTGACCAGCAGTCCACGCACATAGAGCACACCGCTCATACTGTTCACCCACGGAATGCTGGTGCGGTAGGGAAGGGGGAGGCCGATCAGCGAGGGTAGTTGCTCGTCCGGACAGGTATCCGTGCGTTCGATGGTGAGGACATCGGTGAGCACCAGGGCGGTGGCGACGAGGAGGATGCGAAGGAGGAGGGCAGGACGCATGGGGTGGGAAGGTAGGGGCGGGCCCGACCAGCGTTCTTGCGAAGTTCGATCTAATATATTGCACTGCAATAGATACTTGGCATGATCAGACTGCTCCTCCTATCCGGCCTGCTGTGCTCCGTCGTCGCCGAAGCCCAGTTCGTCACCTACCGCTTCACGGACGGCTCAGTGGTCATGCACCCGGTCACCGACATCAGAAGCACCGACTTCGATGCCGGGAACATGCGGGTGTTCCTGTGGGAAGGCACAACCTATACGTGGAGCCTCAGCAGCTTGGACAACTACCAATTCGGTGATATCTCCACGGCGGTGCCCGATGAAGCCGAGGAGCTTGCACCGGTGCTGGTGTATCCCAACCCCTCCGATGGAGCGGTGTACATCGGGTTCACGGTCAGCGGTTCCAGCGAGGTGGATGTGCACGTCATGGACCTGCGCGGAGGCCTTGTGCGGACGGTGCATCGCGGGCAGTTGCCTGAAGGAAGGCATACACTGGAATGGGATGGGCGTGATGCCCACAGCCAGCCCGCAGCGGCAGGCACCTATCTCATCCGGGTGGTGCAAGGTCCACGCAC
Organism: Flavobacteriales bacterium; assembly: GCA_046306055.1. Classification (GTDB taxonomy): domain Bacteria; phylum Bacteroidota; class Bacteroidia; order Flavobacteriales_F; family PHOS-HE28; genus PHOS-HE28. The sequence continues at coordinate 3,712 of JBKDXR010000009.1, read as the reverse complement.
AGCGGTCCATCAACTCATCCTTCAATACTGAGGACCGATGGCATCGATGTACCGCGTGCTCGCCGTAGGTGGCTTTGTGCTGGCGGGCTTTTGCATGCAGGCCCAAGGCACCATGAACATCCACCGTACCAACGGCAACTACCAACTGTTCGATATGGATGCCCTCGACAGTGTGGGCTATCAGACCAGCCCGCCGCCGGAGAGCATTGTGCTGTACATCACAGGTGGGCAACCGCAGTCCCTTCCTGTTTCGCTCATCGACAGCATCACGTACAGTCCCGGAGGGCCAGCGGGAACGCCCCAGATCGCCACGGGGACGCCCACCATTCCCGCCCCCTATGGCATTACGCTTCGCGGCTGGGTGGGTGCTGAAGGGGAGTCCGAGGTACTTGCCTATGGCTTCTGCTACGGCACCTCGCCCTTGCCGGACCTGAACGGGCAGAGCATTTCCGTGGCCGAAGAGACCGCGGGTCTCATCCAGTTCCAAGTGAATGGGTTGCAGCCGGGCACGCTATACTATGCACGCGCCTTCACCACCAATGCACAGGGCACCAGCTATGGCAATCAAGTGAGCTTTACCACCCTTGGCATCCTGAACCCGGCGCTCACCTACGGCACGCTCACCGACCAGGATGGCAACACCTATGCGACCATCGCCATCGGCACGCAGACCTGGATGGCCGAGAACCTGCGCACCACCACCTATGCCAACGGCGACCCCATCCCGCACGTGCCGGATACCGCCGGATGGGCCGCGCTCACCACCGGGGCCTGGTCGCATGTGGAGAATACGCCCGGGTACCTGCAGGCCTATGGCCGGCTGTACAACTCATACGCCGTAATGGACCCGCGCAACGTGTGCCCCACCGGCTGGCACGTGCCTTCGGATGAAGAGTGGCAAGTGCTGGAAAGCACATTGGGCATGCCCGGTGCGTCACTGGATAATACCGGCTATCGCGGAGGGTCTCAGAACGTGGGTGGCAAGATGAAGCTGGTGGGACAATGGGCCAACCCCAATACAGGTGCCAACAATTCCAGTGGGTTCTCCGGCCTTCCTGCGGGGCTTCGGAACTTCAGCGGTACTTACGCGGGACTTTTCTTCTTCGGCTTTTGGTGGTCGACCACGCCTGCCGATGCGAACTCCCATTGGGTCCGTGTCCTGACCCGGAACAACGCCGGCATCAGTCGGGATTTCGGCTTCTTCCGGGACGGGAATTCGGTGCGGTGCGTGATGGATTAAGGGGACGTGTTCAGCACGGTCCCGGGGTCCGGGCAATGTTCCCCGGTCACTCCTCCTCGTAGTAGTACGAGTGGTCGATGCCCTTCATGTACATCTCCCGGCTGTCGATCTCGTCGGTCAGTGCGTTCTTCAGCAGCTTCTTCAGCAGGCGGGCGTCCACCGCGCTTTGGACAATCGCGTTCATGTAGTCCTTCTTCCCGATCCGGCTCCAGTCCACGCATCGCTTCATGCGCTTCTTCAGGATTAGGTCAAGCCAGATGCGTGTGCTCCGCCCGTTGCCTTCCATGAAGGGGTGGGCCACGTTCATCTCCATGTACTTGGCCACGATCTGGTCGAAGCTGTCCTCGGGCATTGCGTCGATCTGCTGCAGGGTGGCCCCGAGGAAGTGCGACGTGGCGAACTGGAAGCCGCCCTTGGAGATGTTCTTCTGTCGGATCTGCCCCGCAAAAGGATAGAGGCCCCCGAAGAGGTAGGCGTGGATCTGCTGGAGGCCTTTGGAAGTGCCCACCTCGATGCTGTCGATGAGACCGCCTTCAAAGAGCGCGTACGCCTTCTTCCTGCTTTGCCCGTCGAGGCTGTTCTCGCTGTACAGGAACCAGTCCAGGAATCGCGTTGCCCTGTTGTTTGGGAAGTGTTTGGCCAAGGCGACGATGCCATCGCTGTCCAGCGTGTCGGTCAAGTACTTTTTCCCGTCCGCAGCGGTCAATTTCAGTCTGTGAGTGCCACTCACGAACTGGACTTCCTCCTTCAGGAGCTTGCGCTTGAGCCAGCGCCAGTAGTTGCCTGCCTTGGTGTGGTCGCTCTCTTGAGCACGCCGACGATGTCCACCACCGAGAACCACCACTTGGCCTGCGCTTCATCCCAAACGGCGCGGACCTCGCGATCGTCGAAGAAACGGATGGAGATCTTGGTCATGTGGGTCAGTGGCGGGTGCGCAGCCATCCGGGATAGGCCAAGATACGTGGTGCACGTGCTGTCCATGTCCGCGGTGCCCCGCAGAACACCCACCCCGTGAGCAGCTGGCGCAAACACATGCAGCCCTCACTCCCGGCCTACGATCGCGCCACGCCCGCACCTTCCACCGCGGCCGTAGGCGCAGTGGCGGCCACATCGGTGGCGGGGTCGTGCACGATGCGGCGTTTCTCCACCAGGTCGGGCACCTTGTCCAGCGCACCGATGGGTTCGATGCCCATGGCGGCGAGCCGCTCCAGCAGTTCGGTGAGCACCTCCTCGCGGCGCAGGCGCCAGGTGGAGGCGAAGCAGCGCCAGAAGGTCCAGCCGGCGCGCTCCAGGATGCGCTGCCGGGCCATGTCGTGCGGCCAGCGGTCGGGGCCGTGGAACTCGTCGCCGTCGCATTCGATCGCCAGGCGCAGGTCGCCGGTGCCCTCCACCACCAGGTCGATGCGGTATGCCCCCGCCTTCACCTGCGGCATCACGCGGTAGCCACGCTCCACCAACGCGGTGAACACCTGCCGCTCGAAGCCCGACTCGCAGCGCTCGATCAGCACGGCTGCCTCCTCCTTGTCGGTGACCAGGGGCTTGTCGAAGTGCTGCAGCAGCGTCATGCGCAGGTCCTTGTCCGAGAGGTGGCCGGCCTCCACGGAGCGCACCAGGTACATGCGGTCGCGCGCGCGGCTGGCCGCCACGTTGAAGCGCTGCTCGAACATGTTGCCCGAGAGCGCCTTGCAGCTGGCGGGGTCCGCCACCAGGGAGAGGAACATGATGTCGCGCTCGCTGCCCTGGAAGGTGCGCGCATCGCCGCACTCGAAGCGCCGGCGGATGAGCTCGGCCGCATCGCACCGCTCACGCACGATGCTGTCGATGTACTTGGCCTGCTCCATGCCCAGCAGCGAGACCACCCCGAGGGTGCGGCCCGCCATGCGTTCGTCGGCGAGCAGGGCGTTGATCTCGTCGGCGATGAAGCCGGCCTCTGCTGTGTTGCGGTCGCGATGATCGCGTGAGCCGCCGTCCACGAACACGTCCACCAGAGGCGGGTCGATCCGCTCGCTGCCCTTGGGGATGCGCAGTGGCTGGATGGCGCCCTTGTAAAAGAAGCGGTTGGAGTAGGCGATGATGGGCGGCACGCAGCGGAAGTGCTCGCGCAGCATCACCTGGTGGGCGGCGAACACGCGTGCGGACAGGTCGTAGAGCGACTTCTCCGGCGTCATCTCCTCCTTGAAGGCCTGCCCCGCAAGGAAGCGGTCACGCAGCTCCTGGATGCGCTGCGAGGCGATGAAGCCTCCATCGGGCGATACCTGCTTGTCGTCGCCCACCACCAGGATCTTGCGGCCCCGCAGGATCGCAGGCAGCGCCCACAGGTCGGACTGGCTCGCCTCGTCCACGATCACCAGGTCGAAGGTGCCGATGTCAGCCGGCATGGACTCGGAGACCTTCGCGTGGCTCATGATCCAGCAGGGCACGGCGTCGGTGGCGCTGGTCATGTGGTGGCGGGCATCGCGGCGGTAGCGCGTG
>JBKDXR010000008.1:0-57563 GCA_046306055.1 Flavobacteriales bacterium | reverse complement strand
GAGCAGAACGCGCTCTTCGCCATCCCCGGCTACCTGCAGCAGATGGTGGAGAAGAACATGCTCGGCAGCAAGACCGGCAAGGGCTTCTTCTTCAAGGACCGCAGCTCACCCAAGGGTGACATCCTCGCGCTGGACCTGAAGACATTGGAATACCGTCCGCAGGTGAAGCCCAAGTTCGCCACGCTGGATGCCGCGAAGAAGGAGGACAACCTGGTGAAGCGCACCGCGCTCCTCTACAACGGCACCGACAAGGCCGGCGAGTTCTACCGCAAGAGCTTCCACGGGCTGTTCGCCTATATAAGCCATCGCATTCCTGAGATCACCGACGCGCTGTACAAGATCGACGACGCCATGCGCGCGGGTTTCGGCTGGGAGTTGGGTCCTTTTGAAACGTGGGATGCCATTGGGGTGAAAGAGGTGATAGTGGAGAAAAAGGTGAAGGTGGCGGGATGGGTCGAGGAGATGTTGGCGGCGGGTCACACCAGTTTCTACAAGACCGAAGGCGGCAAGCGCATGTACTACGATGCCGCCAGCAAGAGCTACAAGGCCATCCCGCGCGCCGAGGGCATGATCGTGCTGAGCGACCTGCCCGAGAGCAGCGTGGTGTGGAAGAACAGCGCCGCCACCGTGCGTCACCTGGGTGATGGCATCCTCAGCGTGAGCTGGACGAGCAAGATGAACACCATCGGTGCGGAGGTGATCCAGGGCCTCAACAAGGCCATCGACCTCGCCGAGCAGGGCTACAAGGGCCTGGTGGTCTACAACGACGGCGCCAACTTCAGCGCGGGCGCCAACGTGGGCATGATCTTCATGATGGCCGTGGAACAGGAGTACGACGACCTGGAGATGGCCGTACGCACCTTCCAGAACACCATGATGCGCATGCGCTACAGCAGCATCCCCGTGGTGGCGGCCCCACACCAGCTGTGCCTGGGCGGCGGCACCGAGCTCTGCCTGCACGCGGACAAGGTGGTGGCGCACGCCGAGACCTACATGGGCCTGGTGGAATTCGGCGTGGGCGTGATCCCCGGCGGCGGCGGCACCAAGGAATTCGCCCTGCGCCTCGCCGACGAGCTGAAAGAGGGCGACATCCGCATCAACGCCATGCGCGAGCGCTTCCTCACCATCGGTCAGGCCAAAGTGGCCACCAGCGGGCACGAGGCCTTCGCGCTCGGCTACCTGCGCAAGGGCCAGGACGAGGTGATCGTGAGCCGCGCCCACCAGCTGGCCTACGCCAAGGCCTGCGCGCTGGAGCTGTGGAACAAGGGCTACACCAAACCCGCGCCGCGCAAGGACATCAAGGTGCTCGGGCAGGAAGGCCTCGGCATCGTGTACGTGGGCGCCAACAGCATGCTCAGCGGCAACTACATCAGCCAGCACGATGCGTTGATCAGCGAGAAGCTGGGCTATGTGCTGTGCGGCGGGGATCTGAGCGAGGCGACGGAAGTCTCGGAACAGTATCTCCTGGATCTCGAGCGTAAGGCATTCGTTGAGCTCTGTATGCAACGCAAGACGCTCGAACGCCTTCAATCCATCATCACTTCGGGCAAAGTGCTCAGGAACTGATCCATGGCTCGGCGACTCATCATCGGCACCTTGCTTTCGATACTGGTGTTCTTCGCCGTGTCCTTCCTTTCCATTGTTGGGCAGATCGCCGGTCCACTGAACGGACACATGCCGAGAGTTCGTTTGGATGTCGGCTGGCCGTTCACCTACTATCAGGAGTTCTGGGTCAACGGAAGTGAGTCGATGAACTGTGGCTGGGACCCGAAGAACCTCGTTCTCGGGTCTGCCCTGACTTGGGCAGTGGTGACCGGTGCCTATTTCATGATGACGCGAACTGATCGGAACTGATCATGGCGAAAAATGATCCCATAGAGCTGATCCCGCTCAAGGACATTCCGGACGATCATGAGTTCTGGAGTGGCACTCTGTTCCGGCTCTATGAAGTGGGAATGAACGTGAAGGATAAGACGGATGACTTCTACGAGTACATGCTCGTCCTAGACCTCAGCTTTCCGAACTACATGATCCTTGCGAACTCGAGCCGTGAAGCGGGAAGTGCAAAGCGTGGAGCCGTCATGTGCCATGTAAAAAAGCTGGAGGGAGCGAATCGGCATGTCGTAACGGGAACAGCTATGAAGTACTCCTTCGGCACGGATCATACTTACTGGGTGAAGGAATGAACCCGGTGAAGCATAGTGGTGGTTTGGGCGTGCCGGCTCCCCCGGCTCGGAGGCAGGGCCTCGCCGTCACGCTTGGAGTTCAGCCCGGGCTCCGACCCGGGCCTGCAGGTCCTCGCTCGTTCCTCGCTGCGGGCTTTCCGCTGCGATCGCTCACGCGGAATACATGATTACCAAATCCATATCGTCTCCATCTTGGCACAACGCACAGCTGCGCTATGAAAATCACCCATTGCTCGGCGATTATGTCTATTCCTCTTCTATCCACTCATGGACGAATGAAAGACTGTCTCCGGATGGCTTAGAATTCACTCTCATGGGGCGCGGAGAAAAACCAACAGATGCTCAGCTCGCTCTTTGGAGCAAAGTGGAGCATCACTTGGAGCAACTTATTGCAGAAGCCGTTGGCTCCACAACTCAGCTGCTCACAGGGAAGGAGGCTGGACTTTTTAGTCCCCAAGAGCTTTTCCTCCAACAGATTCGTATCGAAACGGACATGACTGTCATACTCTTCTTTGGTTTTCCCCGAGAAGAAGAGGTGTGCATGTGGCCGATGGTGACGTTCACAGACTTTACTATAACGGCCACTGAATGGACTGTCTAAGGGAACGCGCCTTTCGCGTGAGGGATAGAAGCGGAAAGCCCACAGGCCTGTCCTCAGGCCGAGGACTTGCAGCGGATAGCCCGACCCGAGGCTTTTGCGAGGGGCACGCCCACATCAACGCCAACACATCACGCCACTAACACGGCACCAAGATCATGGATGCATACATCATCGCAGGTTTCCGTTCCGCAGTGGGCAATGCGCCCTGCCTTCGGCAGGCAGGCCCGCCTACCGGACAGGCAGGCCCGCGCGAATTCCGTTTCACGCGTCCAACCACCTGACCTTCAGCACGAAACAAGATTTGTAACACTTTCGTATACCTTTGTGTTACAAAACAGCCCACGATGAAACGCCCTTCGGTAGAAAAGCTGGTACTGGCGCGCATGGAAGAGCGTGGCCGTGGCGGCGTGTTCACCCCCAAGGACTTCAGCGATCTGGGCGGGCGCAGCGCGGTGGCCGTGGCCTTGCACCGGCTGGTGAAGAAGGAGGTGGTACGGAACATCGGGAACGGGTTGTACTGCATGCCGACCCCGGATCCGTATTTGGGTGAGATCACCGCCTCCGTCGACGACATTGTGCAGGCCATCGCGAAGCGCGACGGGATCAAGCTGCGCCTAACCGGAGCGCGCGCCGCGAACTTGATCGGAATAACTACCCAGGTGGCCGCCCGCACCGCTTACCTCACCGATGGTCGGGCCCGCATGATCCGGATACCACGTTCGCGACCGGATCAGATCGACCATATGATACCGTTGCGGCATACGAGTGCGCGCTACATGAATGCGCGCACCGAGATCGGCTATCTGGTGATACAAGGTTGCCGTAACCATGGGCGAAAGCATTTCGGCAAGAAGGAATACGCAGCGATCAGCCGCCGGCTGCCACCCGATGCAAAACGCGAACTGTTGCAAGATCTGGACACCGCACCGGCATGGATCGCGGACATCATGCGTCGCTTAGCGGCGGAAGCCCAATGAGCATACATGGCTTCCTGCACGTTGGAGAAGATCGACAGCGCAAGCTGCTCGGTGAGGCGAACCGGAAACTCAAGCTTTCCATCGAGAGCATCGAAAAGGATATCTACGTCTGCCTCTTCTTGGAAAAGGTGATGACGTTGCCGGGTATTGGTGAACACCTCACGTTCAAGGGTGGAACATCACTATCAAAAGCGCACAAGATCACGGAGCGGTTCTCTGAAGATGTGGACCTGGTGATGGACCGCGCTGCGCTCGGGCTTTCGGATGACGGCATACCAGGGCCGCAACACTCGCCACGCCAACAAAAGGAGCGAGCGAAGAAGATCGCGAAAGCCTGTAGATCATGGGCCACGGACATCCTGTTGCCAGCATTGCATAGCTCACTCGCCAGTGAGCTTCGAGCGGGCACATGGAGCCTTGAACTGAATACCGACACGGACAACCATGAAACGGTGATCTCCTTCGGATACCCCCAACTCTATGGTTCCAGCGGGCCCTACTTGCTGGATCACGTGAAGGTGGACCTGGTGGCCAAGGCCGACGCATGGCCCAGCGTGCCCATGCCTGTGCGCGCCTACGTGAACGAACTGTTCCCTGAAGAACTTGGTGTCGGATCGTTTCAAGTGCGCACGTTGGAAGCCGAGCGCACGTTGATCGAGAAAGCGTTGCTTTTGCATGAGGTGCTTGTGCAACGCCCCGACGGGCCTCGTCCGCGACTGGCCCGCCACTACTTCGACCTTTACTTCCTGCACCGCGCCGGCGTGACCACGAAGGCCATTGCAAGAGCAGACCTGTACCCGGCGGTCGTGCAGCAACGCAGCATCTACTACCGCTATCCGGGCGTGGACTATGGCGCACTGCTCTCGGACGGTTTCAACTTCATCCCGCAAGGTGCAGCACGCGATGCATGGCAGCACGATTACGACAGCATGCAGAGCGACATGTTCTACGGTGAAAGGCCTGCTTTCGAGGAGGTACTGAACGCGCTTCACGAAATGGAGACCACATTCCGCGACCACCTGCGGACCAACCTAACTTCAACACCGCCGGAAGTCCGGCATGAGCACCCATGAACGCATACATCATTGCCGGTTTCCGCTCCGCAGTGGGCAAAGCGCCCTGCCTCCGGCAGGCAGGCCCGCGCGAATTACGTCTCACCACATTCAACTACAAGCCATGAACGCTTACATCATAGCAGGCTTTCGTTCAGCCGTTGGAAAAGCTCCGAGAGGCAAATTCCGTTTCACGCGTCCTGACGACCTGGCCGCGCACGTGGTGAACCACCTGGTAAGCTCGGTGCCCGGGCTGGACCGCACGCGCATCGACGACGTGATCGTGGGCAACGCCACGCCCGAGGCCGAGCAGGGCCTGAACATCGGCCGCATGATCAGCTTGATGGGCCTGAACACCGACAAGGTGCCGGGCATGACGGTGAACCGCTACTGCAGCAGCGGCAGCGAGACCATCGCCATCGCCAGCGCCAAGATCCACAGCGGGCAGGCTGACATGATCGTGGCGGGCGGCGTGGAGTGCATGAGCCCGATCCCCTTCGGCGGCTGGCGCATTGTGCCGAACGCCAAGGTGGGCAAGGCGAACCCCACGTACTACTGGGGCATGGGCCTCACCGCCGAGGCCGTGGCGCGCGACTTCAAGGTGAGCCGTGAGGACCAGGACGCTTTCAGCCTGCGCAGCCACGAGAAGGCGCTGGCCGCCATCAGCGCCGGGCGTTTCACCGACGACATCGTGCCCTACACCGTGGAGCGCGTGTACCTGGATGCGAAGGAGAAACGGCAGGTGGAGCAATACGTGGTGGACACCGATGAAGGTCCGCGCGCGAGCACCCTGGAGGCGCTGGCGAAGCTGAAGCCGGTGTTCGACGCGAAGGGCAGCGTAACGGCGGGCAACAGCAGCCAGACCAGCGATGGCGCGGCCTTCGTGCTGGTGGTGAGCGAGCGCATGCTGAAGGAGCTCAATGTGAAGCCGATCGCGCGCCTCCTCTCCTACCACGTGGCCGGCGTGGAGCCGCGCATCATGGGCATCGGTCCGGTGGCGGCGGTACCGAAGGCGCTGGAGAAGGCCGGGCTGAAGCTGAGCGACATCGGGCTGTTCGAGCTGAACGAGGCCTTCGCCTCGCAATCGCTGGCGGTGGTGCGGGAGCTGGGCATCGACCCGGAGCTGGTGAACGTGAACGGCGGGGCGATCGCGTTGGGGCATCCGCTGGGGTGCACGGGCGCGAAGCTGAGCGTGCAGCTGTTCAACGAGATGCGGCGGCGGAAGCAGAAGTATGGCGTGGTGACGATGTGTGTGGGGACGGGGCAGGGAGCGGCATCCGTCTTCGAGCTCTTGAACTAGGATCAGAAGATCAGATGATCAGACGATCAGATGATGGGAATGCAGGTTTGGGCGTGCCCCCGCCTCAAATGCAGGCGGGGTCCGGCTTTCCGCTGCAAGTCCGCGCCCTGATTACAGGGCTTGCGGGCTTTCCGCTCCAATCCGTCACGCGAATACTGTTACTCACCATCTCGTTGATCGCGGCACAAGCCGGTTACTCCTGTAGTTGCATAGGTGCGGCTGGGGTGGATGCCGTCGATATGATGTTCACCGGGCGTGTGGTCCGAATCGAGAAGAGCGATACAAGTGTTGTAGTGACTTTCAAGGTGAAACACATGTACAAGGGTGAAGTAGGTACGGAGAAACGCGTCGTGGTTAGCACGCGTCGTGGAGGACAAGCATGTGGGATCCATTTTACACGCCACATGAAGTACGCCGTCTACGCTTATGGCGACATGAACCATGCAAGCACAGGTTTATGTACGCGAACTCGCATCATGGCCCCCTTCCGACTCTGGCCCTTCAAACCCAAGGAAAGCACTGGTTGGTAACCATGAACCCCAAGCCTTACATCAAGTCCTGCCTGATTGAATCCTACCCAGTGCGTTGGTGGCAAGGGTTCATTGTCTCCATACTCATCGCCCTTCCAAGTGCCCAAACGACCGCTCAATCTGACATCTCATTCCAACTGCGCTCAACACCGCTGTTTGAGTACTTCATCACCAGTATGAATGGGTACACCTTCTATGTGAAGCCGGACTTCTTCTTTGGTGAAATGCCCAAGGTCTTGGATTACGCGGATGTCGACTCTACTAGGAAGCAGGAGATGCGGGCTGAGATCCAACAGTTAAGTGCGCGCCGAGGGATATGTGGAGACAAGTCGCACATGCACATGAAGGGCGATTGGCGACCGGTCTTCGAGCGTTTCGTAGCGAACAACCTGCGCAATGGTGAGATGTTCCACATAGCGCACGAACGTTCCGGCAGGATCGTGAACGCGTTGTGGTACACGAAAAAGATGAAGACAGCGCATGGTCCCGGCAAGTATCGATACTACGCCGATGCGGACCACAGGGAATTGGTCTTTACGCTGAAGGTCCGGCCAGGTGGCAGACCAATCACGAATTTCTAGCATGAACCCCGCGCCCTCCACCAAGTCCTGCCATGCCGCCTTGTTGGCTGGCAGCTTGCTCTTGGGCGCTTGCGAGTCAACAGGATCGAACAAAGCCATCGATGCCGATCCCATGGATGTGAAGGAGGTGGATGAGCCTGTGTTCTATGTACGCTCAACCTACCAGGGGCCGTACATGTTGGACAGCACTGATCTGCTACAGCTTGATACGATCAACGCGGAAGGAAAACGGCGATGGCGCATCCACCAGTTCTGCTTGGACCACACCCCTTCCGGTCCCTTGTGCGATACACTGCTTGACCTGAACTATGATGGTCACTTGGATCACGTGCTCGGTGGATATGGTTCCTCTGGCACGGGTATCAAGTACTTCTGGGAAGTTCATCTGTGGGACACGGCGAGCGCATGCTACCACCCTGACACACTCTTGAACCTACTTCCCAACCCCACTTTCTTCCCAAAGGACAGCGTGATCACGTCCTTCTATCTAGGCCACGGCGCTGGTGGTGGAAGGAAGTTCGAATGGAGGAATGCTCGATGGCAGGTCACGTTGTCATTCAGTGCGGTGAACAACGAGGAGAAGGATACTTGGTGGCAGCTGGAGCATCCATTGAGCGGAACCACGGACTCCGTTCTCCTACCATACACAGGCGTCCCTCCGAGATCGATCATCGAATATCGCACTGAATGACCTCGGAACTTCGATTCACCTGCCGTTTCGCGTCCGCCACCACGCTGCTCCTTGCGGCGCTCCTGTTACTGGCCGCCTGCGAGACCCCCGCCCCACCGCAGGTCCAGGCCCCGCGGGAGGTCCATACAGCTGCCTACGACCTGATCCTCCCCGCCGACCAGAAGGCCCTGCCCTTGCTTCGCCGAAGCGGCTACGCACAGGCGCAGTGATCCTCTTCCCGTGCTTCCCTTGCGATGCGGCGGATACGCGGTCGGAGTCGCCCATCGCGGACACGGCGGTGGCGAACGGCATCGCGGTGCTGATGATGAACTTCAACCAGCGCATCCTGATGAGCGAGGCTGAGAAGCGGGAGGTGCTCGATACGATCGCAGCGGCTGTGAAGGCGAATGGGGTCGATGCCACGAACACCTTCATCGGCGGCTTCTCCTCCGGCGGTAACGTGAGCGTGCTGCTGGCGAAGGAACTGGTACGCGCGCCACGGCCGGGCATCGGCCTCAAGGGCGTCTTCGCCGTGGACAGTCCGCTGGACCTGGTGCACCTGTACGAATGCTCGCTGCGCGACCTGTCGAAGACCACCTTCCCAGAATACAAGGGTGAAGCGCGCTACCTGATCGCGTTCCTGGACAGCACGCTCGGCTCGCCTACGGACAGCTTAGCCAGCTACGAACGCGCCGCTCCCCTGCTCAACTCGTCCGCGAGCGTGGCCCCGCTGAAGGACCTGCCGATCCGCTTCTACACGGAGCCGGACACAGCGTGGTGGCGCACCAACCGGGATGACAGCTACGAGGAGCTGAACGCCTTCGCCATGAAGCGCATCCACGACACCCTGGTGGCGGTGGGGAATGCGCGGGCGGAGTACATCACCACGGAGGGGCGCGGCATCCAGCATGGCAGCCGGCATCCGCATGCGTGGTCGATCGTGGAGGAGCGGGAGCTGGTGCGGTGGATGGAGGGGCTGGTGGAGTGAGGCGCTCCACCTTTCGTCTTCCTGTTGTATGTTGTAAAATGCCAAGCGACGGGGAAACCGTCAACGGCCAAGATCAATCCTTCGCTAAAGCTTCGGCTTGCAAAGCATGAGCGCCCTGCTTCCCTCCTCCACCCTGTTTGAACAACACCACATCCGTCGCCTATATGATGAGGCCACGGAGACTTGGTGGTTCTCGGTGATCGATATTGTCCAAGTCCTCATTGACCAACCCGACTACAAGGCCGCCCAGAACTACTGGAAGGTCCTGAAGAACAGACTAATGAAGGAGGGCAGTCAGTTGGTTACAAATTGTAACCAACTGAAAATGCAGGCCGCCGACGGCAAGAGCTACCTCACGACTGTGGCCACCGCCGAGACCTTGTTGCGCCTCGTTCAGTCGGTGCCCAGCCCGAAGGCTGAACCCATCAAACTCTGGTTAGCGAAGGTGGGGTACGAACGGATGCAAGAAATGGCCGACCCGAGCCTCGGTCTGGACCGAGCCCGCGAACTCTGGCGCAAGCACGGCCGCAGCGAGAAGTGGATCCAGCAACGGATGATGGGTCAGGAGACACGCAACAAGCTCACCGACTATTGGAAGAACCACGGCGTGAAGGAAGGTGACGAGTTCGCAATCCTTACGAACATCATCCACCAGGAATGGAGCGGCGTTACGGTGAAGGACCACAAGTCGATCAAGGGCCTGAAGACCCAGAACCTGCGCGACCACATGACCGAGGCCGAGCTGATCTTCACCGCCCTAGCGGAGATGAGTACGCGGCAGATCGCGGAGACCGAGCAGGCCGTTGGCATGCCGAAGAACAAGGTGGCGGCGCGGAAGGGCGGCGGCATTGCGAAGAAGGCGCGGCTGGAGTTGGAGGAAAAGACCGGAAAGTCAGTGGTGTCGGGGAGCAACTTTCTGCCCCCGAAGAGGAACGCACCTGGTAACAGCGGGAAGAGGCTGATCGGCAAGGGCAAAAAGAAGTGACTCCGAGCGCCTACCGCGCGCTGTAATGCGTCCCCCGCCCCGCCCCTTCGCGTAGCAGTACCTCGGCGGCCACCATCGTTTCGAGGTCCTTCTTCACGGTGGGTAGCGGAATGGACAAGGCCTTCGCGATGCCGCCCGCCTGCGCACCGGCATGGGCCTGCACGTAGCGCAGGATGTTGCGCTGGCGTTCGTTGAGGTCGGTGATGGCGCCCTTCGCCTCCAGTTTGGCGCGGAGCTTCTCCATCATCACCACCAAGCAGTCGAGGAAGAAGTGCAGCCAGGGGCCGATGTCCTCGCCGGGGCGGTTGGCTTGGCAGGTGCGCAGCACACGGTAATACTCGCTCTTGCGCCGCTCGATCTCGTGCTCGAAGCTGACGTACTGGACCCAGGGATAGCTCTGTTGCAACAGGAGCAAGGTGGCGAGCAGGCGGCTGAGGCGGCCGTTGCCGTCCTGGAACGGGTGGATGGTGACGAACTCGTAGCAGAAGGCCGCCACGCGCACCAGCGGATGCACGGCATCGGGCTGGGCGTACCACGCGACCAGCGCACGCATGGCGTCCTCGGTCTCCACGCCGGGTGGTGTGGTGATGAAGACCACGGTGCGACTGCCGTCGGGCAGAGTGGCTTCCACGGCGTTGGAGCGCTGCTTGTAACCGCCGCGATGCCAGACATCCTTGGTGCTGTATTGGAGCGTGAGCTTGTGCAGGTGCTTCAGCTCGCTCTCGCCGATGCGGATGTCGGCGAAGGCCTCGCTGAGGGTATCGAGCGCTTCGAAGTAGCCGGCCACCTCCTGCTGGTCGCGGTCCTCCAGCTTCGTGATGTCGAGTTGGGCAAGCAGGGCGTCCACGGCGGCATCGTCGAGGCGGCTGCCCTCTATGCGGGTGGAGGCGCCCACGCTCTGGATGGTGGCGATGGACTTGAGGTGCTTGAGCGAGCGGCCTTCGCGTCGTTCGATGCTGGCCCACTCCCCGGCGAAGCGGTCCACCCGGCTGATGGCCTGGAGCAGGTCCCAGGTGAGGTCGATGCGGAAGGTGTGGACGGCGGACATATCCGCAAATATACGGTAATATCCGTTCTGTATCCCAAAAGGGGGTGGCTGTATCCGTAAATATCCGTTAATAGCCGCAAAATATCCGCAAACGCGAGGTCCGCGTGAGGGGGCGGAGCGGCAGCCTGCCGAAGGTGAAGCGAAGGTGGTGCCCGGGCGAGGAGGCGACCGGAGGAAGCCACCGGAGCCGGTGCACCACCCGCTGAACCGAGGCAGCTACAGCGGAGCACCCGACCCCGCCTTCGCCCTCCCTGCGGTCGGGCTATGGCGGGCAATGCCCGAACAGTCTGAAAGATCCGGCTCACCGGAAGGGACGGCGAAGGCGGGGGCACGCCCGGAGCCAGACTCAAGTCACAAGGTTCAAGTATCAAGGGGTCAAGGTCGCCCCAGTCGCCAATGACCAGTCACCAGTCACCTCCCCCCCCCGAACCACACCGCTTGGAAATTTGTTATGCGTGCATAACTTTATCCCGAACGGGACGTAAGACCCATAGTAGAACCCAGCATCCGCACGAGCCATGAGCACCGATGTGAAAAAAGCCCTCCAAGGGGGCGAATTCCTGATCCGCACCAGCGAACCGAATGACATCTTCATTCCCGAAGAGTTCAACGAGGAGCAGCGCATGATCGCACAGAGCGCGCAGGAGTTCCTGGAGCAGAACGTGTGGACCCAGTTGGACCGCATCGACTCGTTGGAGGAAGGGCTGATGCCGAGCCTGCTGGACAAGGCGGGCGAACTGGGACTGCTGGGCATCTCGGTGCCCGAGGATCTGGGTGGCTTCGGGAAGGACTTCGTGACGACGATGTTGGTGACCGAGGTGACTGGCGCGGGGCACAGTTTCAGCGTGGCGATCGCGGCGCACACGGGCATCGGTACCCTGCCGATCCTGTACTACGGCAACGAGGCCCAGCGCAAGAAGTACATCCCCAAGCTGGCCACGGGCGAATGGAAGGCGAGCTATTGCCTGACCGAGCCGGGCGCGGGCAGCGACGCCAACAGCGGAAAGACCAAGGCGGTGCTGACACCGGATGGCAAGCACTATGTGATCAACGGACAGAAGATGTGGATCACCAACGGTGGTTTCGCGGACATCTTCACCGTGTTCGCCAAGGTGGTGGACCCTGCTACGGGCGTGGAGGATGAGAACCTCACGGCCTTCATCGTGGAGAAGGACTTCGGCGGCATCACGCTGAACGCGGAGGAGAAGAAGATGGGGATCAAGGGCAGCAGCACGCGCCAGGTGTTCTTCAACGACTGCAAGGTGCCGGTGGAGAACATGCTGAGCGAGCGGCAGAACGGCTTCAAGATCGCGGTGAACATCCTGAACATCGGCCGCATCAAGCTGGCCGGTGCAGCGTTGGGTGGTGCGAAGGCCGTGGTGGACCAGAGCGTGAAGTACGCCAATGAGCGCATCCAGTTCGGCAAGCCGATCAGCGCGTTCGGTGCGATCCGCCAGAAGCTGGCCGACCAGGCGACCTACTGCTACGTGGTGGAGAGCGCCACCTACCGCTGCAGCCAGGACATGGAGAACGCGATCGAGGCCCTGGAGGCGGGCGGTGCGGACCATGCGAAAGCCCTGTTGAAAGGCGTGGAGCAATACGCGGCCGAGGCCGCCATCCTGAAGGTCGCAGGCAGCGAGTGCCTGGACCATGTGGTGGACGAGGGCGTGCAGATCTACGGCGGCATGGGCTACAGCGCTGAGAGCCCCGTGGAGCGCGCCTACCGCGACAGCCGCATCAACCGGATCTTCGAGGGTACCAACGAGATCAACCGCATGCTCACGGTGGACATGCTGCTGAAGCGCGCGATGAAAGGTCAGTTGGACCTGATGGGTCCTGCGATGCAAGTGGCCAGCGAGCTGATGGGGATTCCCGACATGCCGGAACCGGATGATTCACTGCTCGGCGACGAGAAGCGCATGGTGGCGAACTTCAAGAAGGCGGTGCTGATGGTGGCCGGTGGTGCCGCGCAGAAGCTGGGCCTGGAACTGGCGAAGCACCAGGAGACGCTGATGCATATCGCCGACATGGTGATCGACACCTACCTCGCAGAAAGCACGCTGCTGCGGACGCTGAAACTTGCAGAGATGAAGGGCGCTGCGAACGTCCAGGAACAGCTGGCCATGTGCCAGCTCTACATCCACGACGCGGCCGACCGTATCCATAAGTACGCCAAGGAAGCGGTGTGCAACTTTGCCGAGGGCGATGAGCGTCAGGCGATGTTGATGGGTGCCAAGCGCTGGAGCAAGAACACGCCGCTGAACACGGCCGAACTGCGGAAGGCGATCGCGAAGAAATTGATCGCTGAGGGGAGGTACTGTTTCTGATCGGCAGGCGACCAGCAAGCGCAAGCCGTCAGGGTTGCCGGGCGATTCGTTCCTGTCTTTCCAATTCCCGAGCAGCTTTTCCACGCTTGAGATAGGATAGCATTTGCGCCGCTCCTCCATGATGCCCAATGTTATCATATCGAACTCCGACGTTCTCGAAATGGCGGTATTACAGCTTGGTGCACTCGCCAGCGATGGCGTAGATGCGCTCAATGCTGGCCGTTTCGGCTTTGTGCTCTCCTGAAGGCACTGTGACCATGAGTTCATAGTCGCTGTGCGCGATGATCCGATCCCGGATCTTCTTCAACGGTCCCCAATGACCATCAGCTTCGGCCTTCAAGGCAGTGATGCTCTCGTGGAATGGCAGTGCCTTGGCGTCTTGAACCAATCGCGCCAACGAGATATTGTCCCTCCCCCTGGATACTGCAGGATCCATGAGCCTTCCAGCGGTTTGAATAAAGGAGGACCAGTACAGCCTGTGCAGCCTAGCGAAAAACAACGGACCCGTTGAGTTCAGCACATCCAGGTCCTCCTGCACCGAACTGAATATCTTCTTGCACTCCGCCAAGTCGAAATGTGCCACAACGAGTTGCTCATGCATCCATTTTACAACCTTCGGCACAGCCGAGGACTCCGTGTTGTTCTTCATCATGTCTTATGCTTCTTCACATTCTTCTTTCCCGCTGGTACAACCTTCTTCTCCTCCCCCTCCAAACGTCGTTGCACCTTCTTCATGTCCTCGGCCGGAGGTAGCTCTTCCGGCTTCACGCCACGTTCGGCCAGCATCTTCCGCACAGCAACGTTGTTGTCCACATGTTCCTTTGTGATCGGTGCTTCGCCATGGAGGTCCTTATCCACCACATTGTGCCCGGTGAGCTCGGTGGCAAAGTCCTTGGCCTTGATGGTCAATGTGGGGAGAAAGTCAGCAAGGGGTCGGCTTTCCGGAACAACCAGCTTCCGCTTCATGTCGCCGGTGGTGAAGCCGCCGAAAAGTGCTTGGTCGCCTTTGGACCTGATGACAGCGAAGCCACGCTCATCCACCCCGCGCTCGAAGAGGATGCCAGAGAGCTTCTTCTCCGAGCGTGTCAGCTTCTCACGCGCTGATACCCGCGCCACATCGAGCATCCGCTTCTCGATCAGTTCCTGCTTCCGTGTCTGAACGGCGAAGTAGGTCTGTGCAAAGGCGATCTCCGGCTTGGTGGGATCCCCGTTCTGGGCGATGAGATAGCACGCATACCTGGTCAAGGCCACATCCTCCACGGCACGTTCGGAACCGCTGCCGAGCGCGACCATTTTCGTGAGGTCACGAAAATGGTCCTGGGTCCGGTGGCCACTGGCTTCGCAGGACTTCCGTGCGCGCTCCATGGCCACCTTGAAGTTCTCCCAGCGTGCGTAACCCAGCATCGCCTGAAGTTCCCGTGCGCTCCAGCATTCAACACCTGCGTGGAGATAACACGCCTCTTCGAACCGACGGAAGAGTTCATTGATTTGCCCCCTGTTCATTGTGACGGATTTTCTGTCATTTCGCCGACGTACAATATAGCTATGTCGACCAATGTCCAGCACCGTGGTTATCCACGATCGCGCCTTGCGCAAAGCGCTGGAGCAAGAACACACCGCTGAACACAGCCGAACTGCGGAAGTCGGTTGCGAAGAGGATGATCTCGGCAGGGAGGTATTGCTTCTGTGTTCGCCGGCAGAAACGTAAAGACGACAAGAGTGCCAAACACAGGCATGACCCTTGCACTTGGTGTCCTGAAGGCGGTGGAGAAGATCATCGCAGAGAGGTATTGCCACTGAACCTCTTTCGCAGGGACGATAAGAAGGGCGCCAAGGAGAGATCCGAGGCGCCCTTCGTCATTCAACGCTTGGTCAGCTCCAAGGGCAGCGTCACGATCACCATCCCAAGGAACGAGGCATCCCCAGCAACGTGTACTCGTCCTGTAGAACGGGAAGGAGATCATTCGCTTATGGCACGCTTTTCTCATCGGTCGGACATACTTGACGGGGACCTTCAGAGTTGTTCAACTACCAACCGATCGATCATGATGCGCATACTGCTCGCCCTGGCCTTCATCGGAACGGCCGCTACCACGATCGCCCAGGACACTGAAGTGGTCATCCACTTTGCCAATGGGAGCACCGATCCGGACGAGGCCGGAACACGGGAACTGCAGGAATTGTGCAGTGCGTCAGTGGGTCAGCGATCATGCATCATCATAGGCCATTCGGATGATCGCGGGTCAACGTCATTGAACGAACAACTGGCTTTGGAACGGGCCCGGAAAGTGGCTGCGATCCTCGGCGACCAGTGCCCAGAACTGACCTTTGAGCGTGTAGCCGGGGCCGGAGGCATGGAACCGATCACCTCGAACGGAACAGCAGCAGGGCGTGCCATGAACCGGCGTGTGGTGGTGCGCGTAAGGCCCGCAATAGCCCCAACGGGAACGGCATCCCTCCCACCGCTCGCAGCGCATCGGCACGCACAGGTCACACCGTTGATGCCCGGAGCGGACAAGCCGCGCGAATGGCATCGGGTGGACCCAACGAAGCCGATCGAGGTGAGCATGTCCGATGGCACCGTGGTGCGCATTCCTGCGAACAGCATTGTGCATGCCGATGGGCGCCCGGTGGAAGGCCCGGTGGATATCAGTTATCGCGGCTTCCTTGATCCGTGGGAAGTGGTGGCCTCGGGCATACCCATGCACTTCGGGAACGGCAACGGCATGGCCCATTTTGAGACGGCCGGGATGTACGAACTGTACGCGAGCCAGGCCGGCGAGCCATTGCAGATGCGACCGGACACGCCGATCACGCTGGAGACCCAAGGACCTGAAGTGACCAGTGAATACGGCGCCTATGCACTGAACCCGAGCACAGCCGAATGGCAACTGGCCGGACAGTTGCTTGGAGGAGAACCGCGCTCGGTACCGCGTGACAGCAGGGCCGTGGCGGAATACAACCGCACGTTACGACGCCTTCAAGCCGAGCCGGACAGCCTGACCTTCGATGAGCGCCAGGCCTCGCCGGACTATTGTTACATGAGCCGCTGCACGCCGACGCGGAAGCCTTACACATACGACGAAGGGGAATACGTTTCCCCCTATGCGGAGAAGCAGGTCCCGGCCGTACACCTTACGCTGGACAAACCGTATTGGCGCAAGCACAGGGTGATCGCGTTCGATGTGCATAGCGGCGCACAACGCCATCCCGAAATGCGGGCCTTCGACAACCGTGTTCGCTGGGTGTACCAAGGCCCCATGGACCGCAAGACCTTCAAGCGCATGGTGGTCCGCAAGCACTACTATCAGGACATTGCCTTCCACGCGACCGGGGAGGCCACTGGCGAGATCCGTTTGAAGGACCGCGGTGAATGGTCGAGCCACCCGGTGCAGCTGCGAGACCTGCGTGACGAAGAGAACACCTCCACGGAGAAACTGACCGTGGCCATTTCGCAGTACGGGAAGCGCCTGGAGCGGAAGCGCATGAGCTTCGATCGCAACGTGGTCCGCAACGTGGAACGCACCAACAGAAGGCGCGACCGACTGATCGCGGAGGCATACACCAAAGCGCAACGCTACATGGACACGACCGAAAAAGCCATGGACCAACAGCGCTTCGACCAATATGCGTTGCTGGCCCAAGCCAACACCAACATCGGCAACCAGCGCGACAACGCGTACATCTATTCGCGACGCCCGACCTTCGCCATGCCTGGCTTCGGCATCTGGAACTGCGACCGCATGGTACCCATTCCGTTGATCGAGGTCCCGGTGCAGGTCATTGCCGAAGGCGGCAAGTCCATGCAGTGGGTGAAGGCCTATGGTGTGCCTGCGCGTGGCCGGGCCGTGATCACCTATTGGAACACCGAAGGGAAACCCGTTCAGCCCATGCGGCTGAGCCCCAACGTGGAGCGTATCATCTTCGTTGATGCGGACCGGCGGATGATGGTGGCCGACGTTCCCGGCGGTGTGCGCAATGCGAAACAACGACTGGTGCTGAAGGCCGGGCAGTTGGCCCAGCCCAGCGACGTTTCCCTGCTTTCGCAACTGGCGCAAGGCTTTTGAACGACGGCGCTTCGCAAGGGGCGCGCACGCTCACCGGCCGTACCTTCGCCACATGCGATGGACCGTTACCGTTGTGCTGATCGGTTGGCTGCGTCTTCATGGCCAGCAATGGATGCAGCTCCCGGACTTTCCCGGTAATGCGCGTGATGATGCGGCCGTATTCACCATCGTGGACCGGACCTATGTGGGCACGGGCATGGACGCGGGCTTCCAGCTGACCAACGATTGGTTCTCCTTCTCCCTGTCCTCGCAGACCTGGGCCCCCGCTGTGGCCCTACCGGCAACAGGAAGGCAATACTGCAGTGGCTTCGCTCTGGAACAATTCGGATTCCTGTTCGGCGGGGTGGATATGAACGGCCCCTTGAACGAACTCTGGCAATTCGACGCCACTACCGGTCAGTGGACCCAACGCGCCCCCTTGCCTGCGCCGGGCAGGTATGCCAGTGCGGTGATCGTTTCGGATAATGCGGCGTACATCTGCGGAGGTCTTTTGGCAGGAGGAGTAGCTACCAACGAGGTGTGGCGTTACGACCGCATTACCAACACCTGGTCGCCACGCGCACCAATGCCCGGACCAGCAAGACACCGTGCCAGCAGCATGTATAACATGGTGGTAGGCGGTGCGGATGCCGCCGACCAGGCACTGAATGATGTGCTTGCCTATGACGAGAGTTCCGATACCTGGAGCGTTCGGCCTCCCCTACCTGCGCCCCGCTATGGTTCATCGAGCGCCGAGAACCTGCTGCTCTGCGGGGCCAGTTCAAGCGCGCAATACTACAGCGGGGTGTTCGTCATGGACCCCAATTCGGGTAACTGGAATGGCACATTGATCCCCGACTTCCCGGCCGGACCACGCAAAGGCGGTATCGGTGCCGTGGACATCAACATCGTTGATATCGGGATCATCTTCTACGGCCTCGGGACCGATGGCCTTACTCGTCACAACGATTGGTGGATGCTGACCTATGCGACCGGCATGGATGACCCGAGCGATCGCAACACAACGGTGTACCCGGTGCCAGCAACTGCTCAGATCATGGTCACACTCCCGCTGAGCTGGACGGTCTATGGATTCCGGATCATGGACAACACCGGGCGGACAATGGCGGAAGGCCGTGGCACGGCCGGTAACGCCATCGATGTTGGCACCTTGCCCGCTGGCCGATACGAGCTTCGCGTGGTCCGTGACGGCGAACAGCTGCGCGCACCATTCATCAAACTACCCTGATGCACTTCCTCTCGCCAGAACTGGAGCATTACGCCGAGCTCCACTCAGCACCCGAGCCAGCCTATTTGCGCGAACTGGCGCACGAGACACGTACCTCGGTCGACATGCCGATGATGCTGAGCGGACACCTGCAGGGACGATTCCTCAGCATGATCAGCAAGCTATTGGCCCCACGACTGGTCCTGGACATCGGCACGTTCACCGGCTACAGCGCGCTGTGCATGGCCGAAGGTCTTGTGGCCGACGGCATCTTGCATACCATTGACATCAAGACACCACTGGCCTCGCTGGTGGACCGCTATGTGCGCACGGCCGGGTTCCACCAGCACATCCAACAACATGTAGCGCCTGCCTTGGACGTGATCCCCCGCCTTGAAGGCACGTTCGACTTGGTGTTCATTGATGCGGACAAGCAGAACTACTGCGCCTACTTCGACCTGGTGGTGGACCGTGTGCGACCCGGTGGGTTGATCATCGCGGACAATGTGCTTTGGAGCGGCAAGGTGCTGGTCCCCGAGGAGGAGCAGGACGGGGAGACGCGAGGTCTCGCGAGGTATGCCCAAAAAGTGAAGGACGATCCACGCGTGGATAACATACTACTTCCCCTGCGCGATGGATTGTTGGTGAGCCGCCGCAAGTGACGATCATCAGGTCGGCGGGCACCGCACATGACGAACTTCAACGCGTCATGGAAGCACAACTGTTCTACAAGGAATTGGGCCGCCTGCTGTATGCCATAGCGGCTGCTGATGGGACTGTACAGGACAAGGAACTGGCCACCCTGAAGCGCATTGTGAAAGAGGAACTTGCACCCTTGGAAGCGAGCACCGACCACTTCGGTACGGACCAGGCCTACATCACGGAATTCGAGTTCGAGGTCCTGGCCGAGCGTGACGCATCGGTGGAGGAGGCCTTCGACTCCTTCGTGGCCTACATGGCGCGGCACAGGAACGATCTCGGAGAGAGGCGAAAAGCCCTGATATACAAAGTGGCCGATTCGGTGGCTACGGCCTTCCACGGCGTGGGAAAGAAGGAAATGCCCCTGCTGATCGAACTGCATCGGCACTTGGAGCAACACACCTGAACCGATCGCGGACCGCACTATCTTGGGCCAATGCCTTCCGGCCCCATGATCGACCTGCGTTCGGATACCGTTGCCCGTCCCACACCGGGAATGCGCGAAGCCATGTTGCGTGCAGAGGTCGGCGATGATGTGTTCGGCGAGGACCCCACGGTGAACGCCCTGGAGGAACGCCTCGCCTCGCTGTTCGGGCACGAATCCGGTCTTTACTGCCCCAGCGGCACCATGACCAACCAGATCGCCGTGCGCGTGCATACACGCCCTGGCGATGAAGTGATCGGCGAAGAGGGCATGCATATCTACCGCTACGAGGGCGGGGGGATCATGGCCAACAGTGGGTGCAGCGTGAAGTTCGTGCCCAATGACCGGGGCCGGTACACGGCAGAAGCGGTGGAAGCCGCGATCAACAACGCCGCAGACAGTTATGTAGCGCGGTCGCGGATGGTGAACATTGAGAACACACACAACCGGGGTGGTGGCGCGGTATGGGACCTGAAGGAGGTGCTACGGATCGTAATGATCTGTAAAAAGAACGGGCTGGCCTTGCACCTGGACGGCGCGCGCATTTTCAATGCCATGACCGTGGATGGCCGCACACCCTTGGAATGGGGAGCACCGTTCGACTCGATCAGTGTCTGCTTGAGCAAAGGGCTCGGCTGCCCGGTGGGCAGTGTGCTACTGGGCAGTTCCCCGTTCATACGCGAAGCACGACGGGTGCGCAAACGTTTCGGTGGAGGGATGCGCCAGGCCGGCTTCCTGGCGGCCGCAGGTCTATTCGCGCTGGACCACCATGTGGACCGACTGAAGGATGACCATGCACGTGCGAAGCGCCTAGGGGCGGCTCTGACACAACTCCCCTATGTGGCATCCGTAGCATCCGTGGAGACCAACATCGTGGTATTCGACCTGAGGAACGATCTGCAAGCGAAATCTGCCCTGGAGCTGCTGCGTCAACGGGGTGTACTGGCCCTGCCGTTCGGCGCAGGCACCGTGCGCATGGTGACCCACCTCGATGTGAGCGATGAACAGATCGATCGGACCATCAACATCCTACAGGAACTCCGGCCATGAGGACCTTGCTCCTTCCCCTGCTTGCCACGTTCATTGCTGGTTGCTCAGCACCGCAATACCTTGCCAAGGGCACGCATGATGGCGTTGAAGTAGCCTACCGCTGGAACCATCCCGCGAACAAACCCAGCGAGCTCTTACTGCGCTTGAAGAACACCACCGATACCGACAAGCGTATCGAGCTGGTGATCGATGTGGCCTACCAGGGCCGCACGGTGGAAAGCCTCGAAGCCGACACCTGCATCCGGGACGGGCAAACGCTCAATGGGAAACTGAACGGGACCTACTTCATCCCCACACGCGTGACCACACCGCAGATCAAGGATGGTGGTGTGGACGTGGACCTGACACGCACGACCGTATCGCCATGTGAGCGACCATGAACAAAGGACCTCTGTCGGACCGCTGGTTGATGATCCTCTTCGGAGCGGTCATGGCCATTAGTGCAGGCTATTTGGTGTACGCCCTGTTCAGCATCAACGAGCGAGAGACCGAGCTGGCCGAGCTGGCGTTGGAGCGGAACCAGCAAGAGACCAGCACGCGTTATGATGCCCTATTCCACATGGTGGAGGAGGACCTGCGCCAGGAGGCCTTGGCCATAGCGCACCATGATACGGCTGAAATGGCAACAGTGTCGGAGCGTTGGGAACCCTTGCTGACGTCGCACTGGGACATCACCGCCATCCGCCTCGCTGACGAGCATGGCAACGAATTGACATTGTTCCGCAGGGGCGAGGCCATGGTATGGATGGTGACGCGTGAGGGTTCACGCAACGTGCCCCCACTGTTGACCAGATTTTCATCGGGCCAGGGGCTGGAGGTGAGCAGTACCGACCTGGACACCGACACCGTGCATGATCCGCGGCAACGGATCTGGTTCAGCCGCACACTGTCCATTGGAAGTCAGGACCCCATTTGGTCCATCCGCCGCGATGCCCGAGGCCGGCAGCCCATCCTGCAGGTGTCCTATCTCATCCGGAGACCGCAACATGCCTGGGGGCACCAGGTCATCATGTTCGACCTGGACCCATCGCGCTCGGAACGACTGCAGCTGGGACGGTCCGCGCCCGGCCTGTTCCGGTCCATCCTGCTCGATGATGAGGGGCATCCGTTGATCACAGGGACGGTGCAACAGGATAGTGTGCTGATCAAAGCCGAGCAGGAAGCATTGGCGAGCTGGTCCCAGGTGCGTACACGCCGCACCTTCCGCTTCGATCATGGCGAGAGCGAGTTGCTGGGGTTGCTCCTGCCCTACTCGTTGAACGGACAGGAGCTGTTGATCGGCGCGCTGATCGACCTGCGCACGCTCCGCCTGTGGACAGGTCCCGAGCGACAGGCATTGATCGTCATGTCCACGCTGTTCGCTGCGATCGGAATATTGCTCCTGCTGGCGTGGAGGATCAGGCTCCATGTCCGCAAACGCATGCGCAAGCAACAACGCGTGAACCGCAACCTCGCCCGCAAACTGGACAAGGCATTGGGTGAACGGGATGTCCTGAACCGGGAAGTACACCACCGGGTGAAGAACAACCTTCAGGTGGTCAGCAGCCTGTTGAACCTACAGGCCTCTCGTCTTGAAGAAGGTCCTGTACGACAGGAATTCCTGCGCGGCAAACGACGGATCGATACGATCGCGCTGGTCCACCACAAGCTCTATGGCTCGGATGACCTGCGGAACGTGGACCTGACCAAGTTCTTCAACGGGCTGGTGGAAGCCCTGCAGGAAATGCACAAGCCAGGCAGCAAGGCCGTGAGCCATTCCATCCAAGTGGACGGTCTGAAAGCGGACCAGGACACGGCCATCGAACTGGGCATCATCCTGTGCGAACTGGTCAGCAATGCCTACCAGCATGCTTTTCCGCACGCCACCGGTGGACACATCGACATTGGTCTGCACCAGGTGGAAGGTGGTCTTTACCGACTGATGGTCAAGAACAACGGAAAGATCCTTGCGCCCGATTACAAGGACGGATCGGGCAAACTGGGTCTGGAGATCGTGGATGCACTGGCCTCCCAGCTCGACGGCAGTTTCCACATCCGCACCAACGGCAGCCTCACGTTCGAGGTGTTGTTCCGCATGCTGAAAGGAACAGCATCACCGGACCCCGTTATCGGAGACACCGAGGGCTTGGAGTAGCCCACCGCTGGCACGCAGAAGTTGCAGTTCGGCCACCTTGGTATCGAAACCAGAAACCACGGCACGTCGCTCCGCGTCGGCCAGGTCCAACTGGGCCTGGCGGAACTGCAGACCGGTGAGCTGACCGCTCTGGAACAGTTCACGCGTGCGATCGAAGTTGAGTTGGGCGGTGGATACCGCGTCGCCTTGTATCCGCAGCACTTCGCGTTGGCTGCGCCACGTGGTGAAGGCGTTGCGTACATCGCGCTCCACCTGCAGTCGGGCCTGTTGCTCGGCGAGCTGGGCGTTCTCTGCGCGCAAGCGCGCCTGCTCCGCTTGGGTGTTGATGCGCCCTCCATCGAAGAGGGGCACACTGACCGTTAGCCCCGAGTTGAGGCCTTGAGTGTACGTGCCCAGCACGAGGCCCACCCCATTCTGCTGATCGTTCACGCCATAGTTCGCGTTCAGATCCAAACGCGGCCAGCGCAAGGACTTGGCGATGCGCTGATCCACTTCCGCTGCACGCACTTGCGCGGTGGCCGATGCGAGTTGCACGTTTCCTTGCATAGCCTCTTGCACCAACTGCTCTTGCGATAAGCCTTGCGCGTAGGTGATGGTCCGCGACACGTTCACTGGAGAATCCGGTATACGCCCCATCAGCACGTTCAACTCACGCGCACTGCGCTCGCGCCGCTGCAAGGCCAGGATGAACGCTGTGCTATCCGACTGCAGATCCACTTGTGCGTTGAGCACATCCAAGCGGCCCGCGCCGCCAAGGGCCGCCTTGCCTTCCTGCCGTTTGAACCGGTCGGCGCTGATCTCCAGGATACGCTGCGTGATGGACACGTCCTCATCCAATGCAGCGATGGCGTAATACAGCGCGATCACTTGCGTGAGCGTGCCTTCCACTTGGGCACGGGTGCGGAGATCGGCCAGTTGGGCGTTCAACTGCGCGCGTTCAAGCGTGGCGAAATTCCCCATGCCGTTGAAGAGCGTGTAGGTGAGGCCGACCTGCCCGCCCAGCGCGGTGTTCACCACGCCATTGCGTTCCACGTCAGGGATCCCTTCCGTGAAGTCGAGCTTGGTGTCCTGGTTGCTGTAGTTGCCGCGACCGCTCGCATCGATCCGTGGCAACAGGCCCGCATTGCCTGCAGTGGCTTGGGCTTCAGCGATGGCCGCCTCGTTCTTCGCGATACGGATGCCGTGCTCGTTGGCGAGCGCGAGCGAAACGGCCTCGCTCAGGCTCAAGGTGTCCTGCGCGAACGAAACGGCCGCCGTCAGCAGGAAGCCGAGGCTAGTGGCGTGTTTCCTCCAGGTTCTCATAGGGCAGTTCTTTCACGGCGGGTTCAACGGATTCGGGTGTCGGCAGCTCAGCGTTCCAAACCCAACCCAGGGCGCGACGGGCCTCGTTCAATGCGGCGATCAGCACCGGCAGTACGATCAGCGTTACGAAGGTGGCGATGGCCAATCCGTAGGCCACGGTGATGGCCATGGGCACGAGGAACTGGGCCTGGAAGCTCTTGTTCAGCGTGATGGGCAGGAGACCAGCAACGGTCGTTATCGAGGTGAGCAGGATCGGCCGCAACCGGGAAAGTGCTGCATCACGCAACGCCTTGTAGAAGGTCATACCCTCCTTCATATTGTCGTTGAACGCACTGAGGAGCACGAGTGAGTCGTTGACCATCACACCGATCAACGCGATCATGCCGAAAAAGCTGAAGAGGCTGATCTGCACGCCATGGATCCAGTGGCCCCAGCCGATACCGATGAAGCCGAGCGGGATGCAGAGCAGTACGGCGAGCATCTGCCAGAAACTGCGCAACGTGAGCACGATCATGGCGAACATGATGATCAGGGTGATCGGCAGCACGCGCATGGCCGAACTGCCCACCTTGCGGCTCTGCTCCCCTTGTCCCTCGAAGCTGTAGCTCAGGCCGGGATGGCTCGCCAGGAGGGGCTTCATGATGTCATTGGCAACGAGGGCCTGGGCGTCGGTGGCGCTTTGCGCACTGCTCGAGAGGTCGGCCTCCACGCGCACCTCGCGCTTGCCATCGAGGTGATTGATGGCCCGGATCCCCCGTTCGATGTGGTAACTGGCCAATTCGCTCAAGGGGAACTGGCGGCCATCCGTGGTGCGGATGCGCATGTCCTCCAGGTCGCGCAGTGAGGCGCGCTCCTCTTCGGCGTAGCGCATCCAGATCTTCACTTCATCCTCCCCGCGCTGCACACGTTGTGTTTCCAGTCCAAAGAAGCCTTGCCGGACCTGGCCGACGATCTCCTGCATGGACAGGCCCAGCAACTGCGCCTTCTCCTTCAACTTGAGCACCACTTCGCGGTTGCCGGGACGATCGCTGTCCACTACATCGCGCAGCATTGGTAGTTTCTGGAGCTCAGCCCGCAGTTCCAACTTGGCGGCGTTCAATTCCTTCAGGTCATTGCTGCGCA
Organism: Flavobacteriales bacterium; assembly: GCA_046306055.1. Classification (GTDB taxonomy): domain Bacteria; phylum Bacteroidota; class Bacteroidia; order Flavobacteriales_F; family PHOS-HE28; genus PHOS-HE28. The sequence continues at coordinate 32,313 of JBKDXR010000008.1, read as the reverse complement.
GCGACACGGAGACCGGCTTACCGAAAGGCGTGGTGAGGCCGAACGTGAGGTTCTGCACACCCGGCACCGCCCCCACCCGCTCGCGCAATCGGTTGGTGATCTCCTCGCTCTTGAACCCGCGTGTTTCCCCATCGAGCAGGATGATGTTCAGCTTCCCCTGTTCCGCACGCGGACCCATGATCGTCTGCACCTTCAGCACCACATCGAGGCTGTCCTCGCGACCGGTGCTCAGCTCATCGTTCACCTGCCACACGAGTTTCTCGATCCGTTGCAGTTCCGCGAACACGAGGTGATCCCGCGTGCCGGTCACCATCTCGAGGTCCACGGCGATGTCATCCCGTTCGATCACGGGGAAGAAGGTGGTCTTGATGATCCCCGCGCCCACCGATCCGATCGTGACCGCCAGCAGGAAGAACGATATGCCCACCGTGAGCATCTTGTGCCGCATGATCCGATCGAAGAAGCTGCCATACCGCTGATCACGCAGGCGGGACATGAAGCCGTCCATGTATGCCTCCACCCTGTTCTTCTTGCCACGGCTCAGGCCTTTGCTATGGGCGATGTGCGCGGGCAATGTCAGGGCGGCCTCGACCAGGGAGAACATGAGGGCGGCGATGGCCACGAAGGCCAGCGCGGGTGCAAAGTCGCCCAAGCGTCCTTCAATGAAGAAGAAGGTGCTCATGGCCGCCACGGTGGTGAGCACCGAGCTGATCACCGCGGGCAGCACCTTGTTCAAGCCCACGAAGGCCGCTTCGACCGGTGGTAGACCCCGCTCGTACTCTTGATAGATGCTCTCGGTGATCACGATGCCATCGTCCACCAGGATACCGACAACCAGGATCATCCCGAAGAGGCTCATCACGTTGATGGTGATGAAGCCGGGCGCGAGGATGAACATGCCGGCGAAGGCCACGGGAATACCCACGGCGACCCAGAGGGCCAGACGCCAGTTGAGGAACAACGCCAGGGTGATGAGCACAAGGAAGAAGCCCTGTATGCCGTTCGATACGAGCATGTCGATGCGCTGGCGCAGCACCGTGGTGGCATCGTTGATCAAGGTGGCCTTCACCGCGGTGTTCCGCGTGTTGAAGTCCTCCATGTATTTCAGGGTGGTCTCGGCGATGAAGAGGATGTCCTCGCTCACCGTGCTGCTCACCGTGACCACCACGCTGGGCACACCGTTCACATAGTTGCGCGCGGGATCATCGGCCCAGGTATCGCGCACATCGGCCACGTCCTTCAAGCGGAGCACCCGGCCATCCGCTCCTGCCCGTACGACCGCATTGCGGAGGCCTTCGGCATCCATGCGCTTGTCGCGAACACGAATGAGCAACTCCTCGTCCAGCGTCTTGATCTTCCCGCCGGTGACATCCACGTTCGTGCCGCGAACCGCTGCTGCGGCCTGGGCGAAACTGAGGTTGTTCGCGCGCAGGTCATCCTCGCGGAAGGCCACCTCCACCTCTTCCTCGGGAAAACCGGAGAGCTCGACCTTGCTGATGCCCTCCACACCGCGCAGGTCCTGCTCAGCGCGACGGGCCACCACCTTCAAGGCCTCCAGGTCCAGCCCGGCACCACTCAGGGCGAAGCTCACCGCAGGGCGGATGTTCTCCAGCTTGAATGTGCGGATCGGCTCCATGCCGTCAGGAAGCGATGGGATCCGATCAACGGCGTTCTTCACATCCTGGAGCACCACATCGGTGTCGAAGCCCTTGATCACTTCCACGGTGATGACGCCCCCGTTCTCCTGGCTCACACTGCTAATGCGCTCCACACCCGTCACGCCCTTCACGTCATCCTCGATCTGCAGCACCACGCCTCGTTCAACCTCCTCCGGTGCAGCACCTGGATAGATGATCTGCACTTGGATCGTGCGGCTCTCCGTCTCCGGGAAAAGCGAGCTGCGCGTGTTCTTCAACCCGAAGTAGCCGAAGACGAAAATGAGCACCATGATGGTGTTCACCGCCACCTTGTACTTGATGAAGTATGCGGTCAGGCCTTTCATTGGACGAGCGGTGCTACACGAAGACCATCATACGCACCACTGATGCGGTCCGTCACCACGGCCTGGCCGTTCACCAGACCCCGGACCACCGCCTGCTCCACCCCTTGGTGCAGGACATCCACCGGGGTCTTCTTCAAGGCCGAATCCTGCACGGTGTAGAGCGAACCATCCTCCAGCAAGGCGCTGCGGGGAATGGAAACCGCATCGCTGAGCGATCCCGCTTCCACCGTCCCACTGAGGTATTGGCCATCGCGAAGGTCCTTCGCCGTGACTTGCACAAAGAGCTTGACCGTCTGTGTAGTGGCATCGATGCTCTCGCCAGTGCGGATGATGCGGCCGACCCAAATGCCCGGACCTTCCGTGCTCGTGAGCCGAAGTGTATCGCCGACATGCACAAGCGCCAGTTCGCCGGCACCGATGGCCGTTTCCAGCTCCAAGGAACCCGGTGCGATGAACTCACCGAGGCGGGTGCCCGGCGTAACGATAGTGCCGGGCTCCACCGCAGCGCTCACCACCACCCCGTCGAAGGGCGCGGTGACGTTGTACTTGCCCATACGCTCGTACACCGCGCGGATGCCGTAATACTGGTCGAGCACACTGCGGCCCGCCAAGTAGTTGCGCTCCTGCTCGGAATCAAGCTTCGGCAGGGCAGGCAATTGGCCCTCCACTGGAACGCTTTTCAAGTAGGCGTCCCATTTCGCGGCCACGTTCGGCATGTCGACCCGCAGGTCGGGCAACAGTTGCACCAGGGTGCGCAGGAAGGCGCTCTGCTGGGCGGTGAGCTGTGCGCGCACTTCGCCATCGTCGATGCGGAAGAGCACTTCGCCCTGGCGGAAGGTGACGCCCTCGCGGAAGGTCTTGCCGGTGCGTTGCAGGGTACCTCCGACCTCGGCATTGATGAGCATGCGGTCCGTGGCGCGCAACCGGCCGGTGATCGGGATGCTGAGGCGCACGGGTCCGTTCTTGGCGGTGATGGTGCGCACAGCACGGGCACTGGCTGTCACATCATTGGGCGGCTGGACGGCCTTGCTGCCCGCGAGCTTCCTGCAGGTGCCGATACCGCCCACGATGAACAAGATGCCGAGGACGATGGTGAGCCTTCGTTTGAACAGGTCGTTCATGAGCGTATGGATCGGATGATGAATTCGGGAAGGGACTTACGGCGCTTCAGGATCATGCGTCGGAAGGCCTCGTCGGAGATGCCATGGATGTGCTTCAACATGGGCTGCGCTACGAAAGGATGAGCACAGAGCGACATGATGTTCACCAGCAGTTCACGGGGCTCGATGGCGATGATATCACCACGCTCGTGGGCCTCTTCCACCATGCGAAGGAAACGCGCCCGGCTCTCTTTTCCCCGGTCGATGAACTCGGCCAGTCCCTCGGGATCGCGGCTCATTTCGTTGGCAATGAACAACGGCAGCATGGGATCCTCGATCATTCTGTCCAGGTAGGCCGCAACGAAGGCTTCAATGGCAGGGAAAAGCGAGTCGCATTGCTTCAACGAATCCCAGATGCAACCGAACTGGCGCTGGGCACTGTCCTTGAAAACACCCTCGAACAGTCGTTGTTTGCTGCGGAAGTAATAGTGCAGCAGGGCTTTGTTGATCCCGGCCTCATCGGCCACCTCCTGCATGCGCGCACCGGCCATGCCCTTGCGGGAAAACACCTTGCGTGCTGCCTGCACGATACGCTGTTCCGTGGTGACCTCTTCGACCATGCGCGGTTACGAGGGTGCAATATTAACCAATTGGTTAAACCGCTCGGACAATTCATCCCGCCAACGTGCCTGGAGGTTGACCAGGTTCAGGAACAAATGGTCAGCGGAGCCACTCGACCTCCACCCGGCGCTCACCCGGATCGCGACCCGTGCTCCGGCTGTCGCCGTAGTAGTTCACCAGCAGTCGATCGGCTGCAATACCGCGCTGGAGCAGGTAATTGCGCACGGCCTTGGCACGCTCCTCGCTCAGGCGGAGGTTCACCGCCGGATCTCCGCTGCGATCGGTGTAGCCAGTGATGAGGACGCGGTCCTGCGGCGACCGGGCCAATTGCTCGAACACCTCGTTGAGCACCACGCGATACTCTGGATCCAGCGTAATACTGTTCCGCTCGAAACGGATTATCAAGTTGCGACCGGTGAGCGCACTGAGATCGGCCAGGGGATTATGATCTCCACTGCTTCCGGCCTCCCGCACATCCCGCATGTCGAGCTCAATGCCGCTCATGCGATCCTCCAGGTCCTCCATGCGGTCGCGGAGCTCCCAAAGCTCCTTGCGCTGGTCCATGCGATCAATGCGCTGGTTGATCGCATCGAGCTCGCTCTTCAACCATTGATCTCGCTTGCGCACTTTGGGCTGTGTTGTGGCCGTGGCAACCCTTTCCACCGCGGACCTTTCGGCCATTTCCTCCAACAGGCGTTGGCCCAGCACCGGGTCCACGCCACCGTTCCCCGTATCGGCCAACTGCAGGTCAAGGGCGCAGAGGAAATTCTGCTCATCGAACACCGTACCGCAGGTGGAATTGATCCGCACGGTGATACCGGGGTCCGGGGTCTCTCCTCTCAACACTTCCACACCCGCCAGTGGCAGCAGATCGGCCCGGAGCTGCCGTTCCAGTTCCTCGCGCTGCGACCTTACGTAGTAGTAAATGGCGAGGTACTTGTCCTGCTCGGCGCCACCATCCACACCAAAGCGCGCCTGGCTCCAATCAATGCGGGTCAGCCGGTCCAATTGACGCCGAGTGGGCTCCGAGAGCACTACCGGTCCGGCACCGAACTCGTGGGCCGCAGCCTGCACCATGGCATCGATGTCAAGTACCATGCGCTCGGCCGGCAGATCTGCCTGTACACCATTGCGAGTGAAGTGGACACGCGCATCGAGGTAGGCCCCTATGGCGGCCTCCATCAACCGATCGAGCATGAGGTGAGCGCCGGATGGTACACGTGCGCTCGGCTGCCACTGGAAGGTGGCCTTGGCACCAGGGACCGTTCGCCAGACGGCTTGGAACAGCGGATCCGCCTCGTCGCTTTCCTCATGACCCTGAACGATGATCGTGCCGGATCGATCCTCGCCATGCAGAGCAAGGCCCGTGCTCGTTTGAGCAGTGACCTGATGGACCGGACCGAGCCACAGCGTGGCCAGCACCATGCCGAACACCGCATTGTCGGATGCCACCGTGCATAAGGCAGGCTTCGCGTTCTGACGGGGTTGGTATCCGATGATGTTCACGACCAAGCTGTGATCAGCGGAGCTCCAGATCGGCCAATTGACGACGTTCGCGTGCCCAGCGATAGGCCTCTTCGCGCCAGCCGAACACCCTGAACGGGAATCTGGGCTTGTGCACACGCCGGAACAGTTCGCCTTGAAGCCTTCCTTGGAGGTCGGTAGTGAACAGTGCAACGGGGTGGCCTTGGGCACTGCACACGCGCCGCAACAGCTCACGCGCAGGCTCTTCCACCACCACGCGTTCCGGATAGACCAGCAGCACGGGGGCGGAGCGCGATGTATCCAAGGCCGAGATGAGCCGGATGAGCTCTTTCATGTCGCGCACCTTCATGTTGGCCCCAACGGCCAGTACCAGGTGCAGTATGCCTTCCTCTTTCCACAGCTCAAAAGGGCTCTGGAACGCGGGCTTCTCCCAAGTAAGCATGCCGAAAGCTAGCCTCGCTTGGCAGGGCTTTGACCGCGCCCGGGGGCATGATCTCCACGATCAATGTGGAAAACCTCAGCGCGACAGCACTTCCTCCAGAACGCGGCCCGTCGAAGCATCGGGCATGGTCATTCCCAGGAGCATGCAGACGGTGGGCGCAATGTCCGTGATGGACGTGCGATGCAGCACTTCACCCGGGCTCACGCCCTGGCCATAGAACAGTAGCGGCACATGCGTATCGTAGTTCCACGGTGCCCCGTGGTCGGTGCCCTGCTTCACCATGCCCGACCAGCCTGGCGAGTAGCTGGGGCGCAGCACGAAGCAGACATCACCGCTGCGCTGGGGCATAAAACCACGCTGCACCATGTTGCGGATGCCCGTGGGATAGGTCGACCGGACCAGATCGCTCGCCGTGAGGGCTTCGGCGATGGCGGGGTCCTTCAACAAGGCATCGGCGGCCACCCGTTGCACGATAGCGGGATCAAGCTGACGGGCGGTGACCAGCGAATCGTTCAGGAACAACTGCTCCTTGACCCGCTTGCGCACCCAGTTGCCTGTACCGAACCGGGCCGACAAGGCCCCATTGACGTTAGCGACCAGCTCCGGCATGTCCACGTAGCCGGCACTGGCGCGTTGGTCCTTCAGGTACTCAGGAACATCCACCGCAGCGTGATCCGCAGTGAGGAAGACCGTGTACCGTCCCTTTCCCACTTGTTCATCCAATGCACCGAAAAGGCGGGCCAGTTCGCGATCCAATCGGAGGTACATGTCCTCCAATTCCAATGCACGCGGTCCCACGTTATGCCCGAGCTCATCCGGGGCACTATAACTCACGGCAAGCAGATCGGGCACCTCATCCTTGCCCAGCGATTCACCGATCATGGCGGCGATGGCCATGTCCGTGGTGATCGTGTTACTTCCGGGCACGAAACGGAGCAGTGCCGTGTTGCGCCCGTTGGCCTCGAACAGCGCCTTCAGGTCGACGGGCAGCGTGGCCTTGGTGGCTCCCATCAACGGCTCCTCGTAGGGATTGTCGTCGGGCAGCACCTGGTGGTAACGTTCAATGGGCAGCAGCAGGTCCCAAGTACCGCTCAGGTAGCGGGCAGCAAGTCCTTGTGCATTGAATTCCTTCACCCATTGGGGCAGTTCCTGCATGTACCAAGTGCTCGTGGCAAAATGGCCGTCGGCGCCTTCGAAGAACCAATAGGCCGCGTCGCCGGTGCGCCCGATGGGCAGGATGGAACTGCGGTCCTTCATGGCGATGCCGATGGTGCGTGAACGGCCGTCGAACCGGCGTTCCATCTCATCGGCGATGGTGCTGGAAAGCAGATTGAAGGGTGATCGCTGGCCCTTGTACCCACCGCCTCCTACACCGGAAGCACGATCATCCTGCACGCAATAGAGGCCTGCACCCGTGCTCCGGACGAACATGTCATTGGCCACGATCCCATGGTGCGCTGGTGTCGTGCCCGTATACACACTGGCATGCCCTGGGCCGGTCTGGGTGGGCGCGTAGTCGAAGTGTGCATCCCGGAGGAAGGCACCCTGACCTACCAATCGCTTGAAGCCACCCTCGCCGAAGTTGTTCCAATAGCGGTACAGGTAATCCGTGCGCATCTGGTCCACCACGATACCCACCACGAGCTTGGGCGGATGCTGCCAGGTGGGGGCCTGGGCGCAAGCGGCACTTACCACTGCACCAGCGGAGAACAGCACAGAAAGGCGTTGGAACAGGAAGCTCATGGTGCTCATGCGTTACGGGCAAGCAGGTAGAAGACCAACAGACAAGCGCTCACACTGAGGAGGGTGTTCAGCGCGAAGAACCCGAACTGGCCTTCGCGCAGCAACAGGAAATTCTCGTAGCTGAAGGTGCTGAAGGTGCTGAATCCACCACAAATACCAATGGCCAGGAAGGCCTTGAGCGCGTCGCGACCGGCCAGCTCGCTCTGAAATCGCAGCGTGAGCAAGGCCAGCAGGATGGCGGCCAACACATTACTGGCCAAGGTGGCGTAAGGGAACGCACCACGCAGGTCCAAGGCCAGCAGCAACCGGGTAACGCCATAGCGCATCACGCTCCCCAGACCACCACCAAGAAAAACGGCCAGCCAGATATGCATGGATCAGGTCGTTGTTGCACGTCCCACAAGACGCTGGAACAATAAGTAGCAGATCGCGCCAACGAGCGCGCCATACGCACCACCCACCAACACATCACCCGGATAATGCACGCCTAGGTAGATGCGGCTATAGGCGATGAGCGCGGCCCAGACAAAGAGCGCTGGTGCCGCCCATCGTGGCGCGCCGGCCAACACTCCGGTCATGAACACCGCTATGCCGAAGTGATTGCTCGCATGAGACGACACAAAACCGAACCGGCCACCGCGGTAGAACTGACCATCGTCGCCCACCAGCAAGTGTATGCGGTCCTGTAGTTCGGCCACGTGGCTGGGACGCAACCGCTGCACCGTGTTCTTGAACAGGAGCACCGACCCCGTGTCGGTGCAAAGGACCATGAGCGCGATGACGGGCACCGACCAGGCGAGACCGCGCCAGCCGTAGCGGCGTTGCAACACCACGAGGAACATTACATACAATGGGACCCAGAGCTTCAGGTCGCTGATGTGCCACATGAAGGCATCGACGCCTGGCCAATGCGCACCGTTCAAGGCCAGGAAGACCTCGCGGTCCAGGGCATCGAGTCGGTGGAGCAGGCTCATTCCACGTGTTCGGCCGGAAAGGTCCCGTGCAGTTTCTTCCAGAGCTTGTCCTTCAGCTCATCAAGCCCGATGCGCGCCACGCTGGAGATCATGACATGGTCCACGCCGCGGGGCAGCTCCTTCTTCATCTGCGCCATCATCTCCGCATCGAGCATATCGCACTTCGTGATGGCGAGCAGACGCTGCTTGTCCAACAGCTCGGGTGAATATTGCTCCAGTTCGTTCAGCAGCACTTGGTACTCGTGGCGGATATCGTTGGAATCAGCAGGCACCATGAACAGCAGCACGCTGTTGCGCTCAATGTGACGTAGGAAACGGAGGCCAAGGCCCCGCCCTTCATGTGCCCCTTCGATGATCCCCGGGATATCGGCCATCACGAAGCTCTTGTGATCGCGGTAAGGAACGATACCCAGGTTGGGCGTGAGCGTGGTGAATGCATAATCGGCGATCTTCGGCTTGGCGGCCGTGACCACACTGAGCAGGGTGCTCTTGCCCGCGTTCGGGAAACCGACCAGGCCCACATCGGCGAGGACCTTCAGCTCCATCACCACCCACTTCTCAATGCCGGGTTCGCCGGGCTGGGAATAGCGGGGGGTCTGGTTCGTTGCCGTCTTGAAATGCTGGTTGCCCAGGCCGCCGCGCCCACCGGCGAAGAGGATATGCTCCTCGCCGTCCTTGGTCACCTCGCAAAGCTGCTCACCGGTCTCGGCGTCCTTCACGATGGTGCCCAGTGGCACTTCGACCACCTGGTCCTTGCCGGCAGCCCCACTGCTCTGGTTGCTGCTGCCCACCTGGCCGTCCTCGGCGATCACGTGCTTGGTGTATCGCAGGTGCAGCAGGGTCCACAGCTGGCCGTTCCCACGAAGGATCACGTGGCCACCGCGCCCGCCATCGCCGCCATCGGGGCCACCCTTGGGCATGTACTTCTCGCGACGGAGGTGCGAACTGCCTTTCCCTCCCTTGCCGGAGCGGCACTCAATGCGGATATGGTCGATGAAGTTCATGGGAAGCGATCAGGTGATCGTTGGACCAGATGATCGGTCATAAGGGGATATCAGCCGATCGCGGCGACGAGCCTTGCCGTGATCTCTTCCAGGCTGCCCACGCCATCGATGGCCTTGAACTTGCCTTGAGCGCTGTAGAACTCCTTCAATGGGGCGGTCTTGGTCTCGTACTCGCGAATGCGGTTGCGGATCACGGTCTCGTTCTGGTCATCGGCACGGCCGCTGACGGCACCGCGGCCGAGCAGGCGCTTCACGAGCTCCTCCTCCGGCACTTCCAACGCCAGCATGGCCACGATGGGCTCGTTCTTGGCCGTCAGCATGGTATCCAAGGCCTCGGCCTGTGCCTTCGTGCGCGGGAAGCCATCGAAGATGAAACCCTTGGCATCGAGGTGTGCCTCCATCTTGTTGCGGATCATGCCGATCACGATGTCGTCGGCCACGAGTTCACCGCGGTCCATCAGGCCTTGGGCCTTCAAGCCCAGTTCGGTCTCCGCCTTGATCTCGCCACGCAGTAGATCGCCAGTGCTCAGGTGTACTAGTCCGTATTTCTCGATCAGGAAGGCGCTCTGTGTGCCTTTGCCGGCCCCCGGAGGACCGAATAGTACCAGGTTCAGTTTGCTCATTGTCCGTTCGGAATGATCCGGTAAATGCCGGGCAGGTTGCGGCCAAGGCCGTTATGGTCGAGGCCCGAGCCCACCACGAAGTCGTTGGGAATGCGGATGGCCACATGATCAATGGCCACGTTCTGTTTGTATGCGTCGGGCTTGAACAGCAATGTGGCGATACTGATGCTCGCCGGATGCCGGTCGTGCAGCAGCTCCAGGATGTGGACAATGGTGTTCCCGGTGTCCACGATATCCTCCAAGATCACCACATCCCGTCCTTCGATACGTTCGTTGAACCCGATGAGATCGGTCACCTTGCCCGTGCTGCTGGTGCCGTGGTAGCTGGCCACCTTCACGAAGGTGATCTCACACTCGATCGTGAGGCGCTTCAGCAATTCGGCCGCGAAAAAGAACGACCCGTTGAGCACGCCAACGAACAGCGGGCGCTTGCCGGAGTACTTCGCGCTCAGTTCCGAGGCCATGCGGGCCACAGCCTCGTTCACCTCGGCTTCCGGAATGAACAGCTCGAAATCGAGATCGTGAAGGTGTACGCGTGACATGATGTCGAAATGGTGCGAAGGAATGGCGCCTGATGGGTCGGCGAAGGTAAGGTTCGGCGCGGGGCGGCCGGATGAGCGTGGCATTGGACGGAGCATTACTTTCGGAGCGATGAGGAACACGCTCCTTGCACTGTGTCTATTGCAGGCGCTGCGGCTCACGGCCGGTGGCGACCCGCTGCCCATGGGCGCCCGTGCCGCAGGCATGGGCTATACGGGCCTGGCCACTGCAGATCTCTGGAGCCTTCGCCTGAACCCTGCGGGCATTGCCGGTCTGGAGAAGGCCTCCGCAGGCCTGTTCTATCAGCAACACTTCCTCAGCGGCGACCTGGCGCAGCAAGGACTGGCCTTTGCACTACCAGTTGGGAAGGGCGCTTTTGGTATCGCGGGCGACCGTTTCGGGTACGACCTGTACAACGAAACACGTATCGGCCTGGCCTATGCCATGCAGTTCAATGAAGGATTCCGTGCGGGTATCCAATTGAACCATGTGGGCGTACGGCTGGGCGACAATTATGGCAGCACGGGCACCTTCACCGCCGAACTGGGCATGCAAGCACGGCTTACCAATGAGCTCTGGATCGGTGCGCATTTGTACAACCCCACACAGGCGCTTTTGGGCACCAGTGGCGATGGCGCCGTGGTGGTCGAAGAGCGGGTACCCACTTTACTACGCGCCGGCCTTGTGTACATCTTCAGCAAGAAGCTCTCGATGACCGCCGAAGCGGAAAAGGACATTGATCGCCCCGAGCGGTTCCGGTTCGGCGTGGAATACAACCCCAACAACATCCTGTTCCTCCGCACGGGCGTCAGCACCGGTGATCTCCAGGGGCACTTCGGGGCCGGTTTCCGGTTGAAACAACTCGACATCGACCTGGCCGTGGTGGCGGGATCACGACTGGGTGCCACACCCGTGGTGGGCATCAACTACCGGTTCAAATGACCCGTTGGCTGTTCGTCGGTGCATTGGTGCTGCTCGCTTGTGGCCTGCGTGGCCAGGTGGACGGCGTACCCCGCGACCTGATCGAGCAGCGTATTGAGGAAGCGGCCGAACGGCTGGGCGATGAAAGCGATGTGGACCTGACCAACCTGTTCGAGGTGCTCACCGACCGCTACCTCGACCCCATCGACCTGAACCATACGAACGCGCAGGAGCTCAGTGCGCTCTTCCTGCTCGATGATGTGCAGATCGGCGCGTTGTTGCAGCATGTGCGTCGCAACGGAAAGTTGTTGAGCATCTACGAGTTGCAGGCCATTCCCGGCTTCGATGTGCGCACCATTCAACAGATACGCCCCTTCGTGACCGTGCGCGAGAACCCCATGGGCACCACGGCCACGCCGGGCCAGATGCTCACCAAAGGCACGCACGAGGTCATGGTGCGCAGCATTTTGAACGTGGAGGAACGTCGCGGCTTCATGGACCGCACCAACCCGTTCGGCAAGGAGTATTTCTACCCGAACGGAGACCCACTGCCCGACCTGAACGACCCGGCCGTGGTGGATTCATTGCGTGCCAACAGCAAGGTGTACCTGGGCAGTCCTTACAAGTTGTTCACCCGCTACCGCTACCGTTACCGGCACAACCTCAGTTTCGGGTTCACCGCTGAAAAGGACGAAGGCGAAGAGTTCTTCCAAGGCACTCAGCGGAATTTTGATTTTGTGAGCGCCCACCTGTTCCTGCGGGACATGGGTCGCCTGAAAGCCCTTGCCATTGGTGACTTCCAAGCACAGTTCGGACAGGGCCTCACCTTCTGGAACGGATTGGCCTTCGCGGCCAAGAGCAGTTTCACCATGAACGTGAAACGCAACGCGATCGGCCTTGCGCCCTACACCAGCGTGAACGAGAACCTGTTCATGCGCGGAGCTGCCGCCACCTATGCGTTGACGAAGAGGATCGAGGTAACGGGTTTCTGGTCCAGGAAGTACATCGACGCCAACCTGAACGTGCTGCAACCGGGCGAGGACAGCCTGGGCACCAACATCCCCGAATCCACGTTCACCAGTTTCCAGGAGGATGGCTTTCACCGCACCTACACTGAACTGCGGAAGAAGGACGCCGTGCTGGAACAAGTGGTCGGCGGACACGTGCGATACCGTGGCAAGGGCTACAGCATCGGGGCCACCGCCGCACACGCCGCCTTCGACACCCAACTGGACCGGGACCTCCAGACCTACAACCAGTTCGATTTCAATGGAGGTGAGAACACCACGGCCGGCGTGGACTGGAGCGCGCTGTACCGCAACGTGAACTGGTTCGGCGAAATGTCCTTGAGCGCCAACGGTGGCACCGCCATGAACACCGGGATCCTGGTGGCCCTGGACAAGCGCGTGAGCATGAGCATGCTCTATCGCAACTATGGCCGCGACTACCATGGACTTTACAGCGTGGCCTTTGCCGAAGGCACCAACCCTTGGAACGAACGTGGTCTCTATACAGGCATCGAGATCCGTCCGGACCGCAAGGTGAGCATCAACGCCTACGTGGACCAGTTCCGCTTCCCCTGGCTGCGCTACCAGACCAACGCCCCTTCCGATGGCAACGACTGGCTGGCGCAGGTGAACTGGCGGCCGAGCAAACGCGTCGAGCTCTACGCCCGGGTGCGTCAACAGGACCGCGCGCGGAACACGAGCGATGATGTTGCAGGGATCAAACCCGTGGTGCGGGTGGCACAGACGAACTATCGTTTCAATGCGAGCTACAAAGTGAGCGATGCCGTTGCACTACGCACGCGACTGGAGACCGTTGACTTCCAGCGCGGCAGTGCTCCGCTTCAACATGGTTTCCTGGTCTACCAGGACATTGTGCACCGCCCTCTTTCGAGCCCCTTGGAGCTCACGCTCCGGTTCGCGCTCTTCGAGACCGGCAGCTACGATGCCCGGCTTTATGCGTTCGAGCACGACCTGATCGGCGTATTCTCCATACCCCCCTACTACGGCCGCGGCATCCGGTGGTACGGCATGGCACGCATCACTGCCCTTCGCAGAATGGACATCTGGCTGCGCTACGGCGCATGGATCTACCAGGACCAGACCGCCATCAGCAGCGGCTTGCAGGAGATCCCCGGCAATGTTCGTAGCGATATAAAAATGCAGGTGCGGTGGCGTTTATGATCGAACCGGTCCGGGGAATTACCGGACAGCAGCACTTGATGCAAGGCACATCACGACCTTCACGCTGACCATGGGGCTGCAACACATCAGGCTCGACCAGAAGGCCCCCGTAGCGGTGCTCAGTGGATCCTCGATGCCGCGCCTCGAGTTCCGGCAGGCCCTGTTCCGCAGTCCGTTGCCCGGCTGGCACCGTCGGCTCTATCCGGCCGCAGTGATCGTGACCACCACGGCCTTCGATGTGCGCGACCGGAAGTTGGTGGTGGACCACCAGGCCATGCGGTTCAGCCTATTGTACGACGACAGTTGGCCGGAACCGGTGTTCCTGAAGGTGCATTGCTGGCCCTACACGCCCGTGGAACTCCGCAAGGACGCGCCAGTAGCGTATTGGACCGTCGAACTGCGGCTCCGGGACCTGCGGTTGGGACCCGAGGAATGGGTGGAAGTGGTCTTCCTGGGTTGACCTACGATCAGCGGCCCGTTCGAGCGTGGTAGATGCTGGCCGGGATATTGCGGCCATCCTCGAAGTACATCACTGAACCATGGCGATCGGCCACGCGACGGTACTCGGTGATGTGGCCGGTGGCACCCTGCAAACGCACCACCGTGATCACGCGAAGGCGTTCAACGACGACATCCACGGAACGCCCGGGCTCCGATGTTCCCAAAGTTCGCATATCGTCCGCAGCGATGTGCGGACCGGTGGCCAGACCATCCCCTTTCGCTGCCACAGCGATAACCTCGGGGCGTGGAACGGCTGGCACAGTAACTGAGCGAACGGTCGGTGCCCTTTCCGGAGCGGCATTGGACGGTGTGGCGCTGATCTCCCTCCCACCAACGGCGATATGCATTGTACGACCAGGTTCCAATGCAGGTGCGCCAACCACCGCTGTAGCCGCCACCGAACGATCAATGCGCTCCATGGCCCTGGGGTCGTAGATGCGCTCTGCCAGTGGCCTTCCTCCCGCATCGAACCGCTGCCACACACCTGACTTGTGGCCATGTTCGTATCGCCCCTGGCTTTCCACCTGGCCATCGGCATAGTAGAACACGAACGCTCCGTGCATTTCCTGCAATCGCGCGTCCAGGAACTGACCGTCAGCGATGAGATGACCATCAGTTGCGAACGCCTTGCCGATGAACAAGGGACCGCGCTTGCCATGCTTCGCCCATTGAAGGTCGTCAGTGAACGCGGTGCGTAATGGCATAACGAGGATAGGTGCCGCCAAGCCACGCGCCATCAAGCCGGCGATCCGCTCCTCCATCGCACCGCCCGGCGCGACCTGATACTCCGTGCGATGCACGAAACCACGCACCTCATCCAGGTAATGCACATACCCCACCGGTCCATCATATGCATTGATGCCGTTCGACCCCTCGGTGAACAAGCTCACCTGGAAAGGGAACTCAAACCGACGGGCCAACTCTTCGGCCGGGACATGTGTGTCGAAATACACCCGTTTGGTCACCATTCCGGACCGTTCGAAGCTGAGCATATAGGCCTGTTCAAGCAGCAGGTCGAGCGTGAAATGACCTTCCACATTCTCCATCACGGTCTCTGGCGCATCCACAGCCGTGATGATGACCCTGCCCATGGATGATCGATCACCACGCAACAACAGAATGCCATCCAAATGCAGCATGCCCGGAGCCTCGGCCGTAGCAAACAGACCAAGTGGCAGCAATAGGGCGATCAGCAGGACAGCAGCGATGGGGGTCTGTTGTTTCATGGCCTTGGAGTATTGGACGATCACCGGCGCCGCCCCGGACCCATTGTCCAAAGCGGGAAGGCTTTCAGGGCGGCTGTCGGTCATCAGGGAATCTTCCATGCAGGTCATGACATGAAATTATCCATGGCGAGAAGCCATTCCTATGAGTTTGCTCAGAATACCCCAGTAGTGGGTAGACCCGCAGGGCCGCGCGTCAAAAGACTATTCAGCCTTCGTGTTCCGCGAAGCAGGCAGAAAGAGGCCCAAGGTGAGGTAACCCATTACCGCGCCGTATGCGGTGCTGGTCCACCAGCGACCGGTGATGGCACAACCGTTCAAACAGCCGAACCAGTTCCAATAGGCCCAACCGGCCAATGCACCCAGCGCGATGAACGTCGTGTACAGCATCCCCCTTTTCATGGTGCGAAGGTCGGTACTCGCTCCACCTCCACAGCGTGACAGAGGTCACCAGCCCAGTTCGGCCCTGCGCTCCCTTACTCGCTTGGGTGGTTTTCCTTGGAGCGAGAACTTGATCGGCATGTTGAACTGCACGCGGACCGGCTTGCCGAGCAGGGTGCCCGGTGTCCACCGCCCCAAGGAGCCAACCACACGGAGTGCCTCGTTATCGAGCAACGGATGAACGCCTCGCACGACCTTGACGGACGAAACGGCTCCATCCTTCTCAATGACGAACGACACGAACACCGTGCCTGCGATCCATTGTTTCCGGGCCTCCTTGGGGTATCGGGCGTTCATTGAAAGGAAGGCCAACAACTGCTCCTCGCCACCGGGATACTTCGGCATCACCTCGCAGGTGGTCAGACAGGTATCGCCATAGGCGGTCCCGTTGGGTGCGCTCCCCTGACCAACCTGAGCACTGGCCATTGACCAGGTGATGATCGCCAAACACACCAACAGAGCTCGCATGCTCCAAATTTCGGGAAGTACCTTTACCATCGTTCACGCATGCGCCATTCCCTCGTCATCCTGCTCCTGTTGCTCGCCCTGCAAGGGCGTGCCCAACTGAACAACTGGGACCCCTCATGGTACCCCACCGATACCGCACTGGTCTTCCACGACGACCTGGACTACTACCTGAACGCCTACAGCAAGGCGGAGATCAAGGAAATGCGCAAGCAGGTGATCATCTGGCGCATGAATTTCGACAAGCTGATGCGCCAGACCATCCGCGACCTGCGCACGTACAGCGAAGGTGGTGGCATGGAGCCGCGCACGCACGACTTCACGCTACCGATCGCACAGGAGCCGGGCACCTACCACCTGAGGGGCAACGATGGGAAGATCAGGGCGTTCATGTTCGGCAGCATCAGCAATCCGCCGTCGCGCATGCAGATGGAACGGTGGAGCCGCCTGGTGCAGAAATACGCCAAGGAGGAGGTACAGCTCTTCGTGATCTACGGACGGGAACTGCATCCTGGCGACAAAAAGACCTTCAAGCTCTACCCCGACCCACAGAGCGAATACGAGAAGGCCGCCTATGCCAAGGACTTCGCGCAGTTGGGGAAGTTGCCAGTGCTCATCGACGGATTGAACGATGCCGTGTACACCGCTTACGGCAAGGCACCGAACGGCGCCTTTCTGGTGGACAAGGACGGCAACCTGGTGTTCCGAGGCACCTGGGCCGATGCGCGGAAAATGGAGCACATGATCGATACGCTCCTGAAATGGTACAAGGCCGGTAAGCCGAAGAACTTCGAAGCCAAGTAGGCCACCATTGCAGGCCTGTTCACACCTGCACGGTCCGCCACTTCCCCCGCTTGAACAGGTAGCCACTGAGCACTGCGAGCAGGCTTTCGCTGATGGCGATGGACGCGAACACGCCTTCAGGTCCCCATTGGAGCACCCGGGCCAAGGTCCAGGCCAGGGGTATCTCGATCAGCCAGAAGCAGACCACGTTCATCCAGGTGGGAGTGAGCGTGTCGCCCGCCCCATTGAAGGCCTGGGCCAGCACCATGCCGTAGCCATAGAAGAAATAACCCAGGCAGATGATGCGCAGTGCGCTGATGCCATGATCGGCCACCACGGGATCCTGCGTGAAGAAGCCCATCAACCACGGCGCCGCGCCCCAGAAGAAGATGGCCACGGCGACCATGAACAACATGTTGTAATGGCCGCACAACCACGCTGAACGCGCGGCACGGTCCGGTTGCTTGGCGCCCAGGTTCTGGCCCACCAATGTGCTGGCCGCATTGGCCATGCCCCAGGATGGCAGGAGCGAGAAAATGATGATCCGCACAGCGACCGTGTACCCCGCCACCGCCGCGCTGCCGAACGCGGAAACGATGCGGACCAGGAACACCCAGCTGGCACTGGCGATCACGAACTGGGCCACCCCGCCGGCCGAGACCTTTACGATGTTCCACAACACGGGCGGATCGAACCGCAGCGGCACACCCAGAAGCGTGATGCGCTCGCCCACACGGAACAGGTAATAGAGCTGCAGACCAACACCGGCACTGCGACCTATGGCAGTGGCCACTGCTGCGCCGGTAACGCCCATTTCAGGAAATGGACCAATGCCGAAGATCAGCAGCGGATCAAGAACGATGTTGATGCCGTTCGCCAACCACAATGACCACAACGCCATCATGGCATTGCCCGCACCACGGAAGATGGCATTGATCCCGAAGAGCAACAGGATGATCACGTTGCTCCCAAGCATGATGCGCATGTAGTTCGTACCCTCAGCCACAACAGCGGGCTCCGCACCCATCAGTTCAAGAATGCGCTGCGGGAAGAGCAGGCCCGGTATGGCGAGGACCACGCCGAGCACCAAGGCCAGCAAAATGCCCTGCAAGGCCGCTCGCGATGCACCTGCCGGGTCCTTCTCGCCCGTACGGCGCGCCACCACCGCCGTAATGCCCATGCCCAACCCCCAGGCCAGGGAATAGATCAAGGTCATCACGCTTTCCGTGAGCCCCACAGTGGCCACCGCGTTCACGCCCACCCGGCTCACGAAGAACACATCCACCAGGGCGAACATGGCCTCCATGGCCATCTCCAGCACCATGGGGATGCTGAGCAGGACGATGGCCCTGCGTACACCCATGGTGGTGTAGTCCTGGTCCTCGCCGCTGCGCAGGCTTTCCCTTACTAGGTCAACGATCGAGCGTAGGGTCATGGAAAGGGTCGGATGCTCCCGGTCAGCAGGCAGGTCCGGACCGCGAAGGTCGCGCTCAGCAGCGTGTCATGCGCCCTGTTCATCACAACATGCCGGTCCACTTTGCCTTGTTCAAACCCGGCCCGCTCCTTGCCTGCAGCCCCCCCGTACACCCGATAATTTTGTTCCATGCAACGTTCCGCGCTCCTCCTTCTTACCCTCCTGCCCGTTGCGCTCAATGCCCAGAACGTGTTGCAGCGCACCTTGCAGAACGACACCATGCCCAATCTGGTGGTCAACCCTGGGTTCGAGGACGTGGAGCGCACCTATTGTGCATGGACCACCGATGTTTCGAAGTTCAACGCTGCGGTGCGCAGCTGGAGCTCGCCCACCCAGACCACGCCCGACCACTTCAGCACCACGCTGGACCCTGAATGCTGGGCGCACCCGCGCAAACACAGCAGCGGAAAACAGACCACCCACGGCGGCAATGCCATGGTGGGCATCAAGACCTACGGCAAAGGCAACACGCCCACCTACTGGCATGAGTATGTACAGACCGAACTGCCCGAGCCGTTGCAGGCCGGCGTGCGCTATATCGCCGAGTGCTGGGTATTGCGTGCCCACCGCAGCAACGATGCCAGCAACAACATCGGCATGTACTTTACGGACACGCCAGTGAGCACGCGTGACTGCCTGCCGCTGTACCTGACCCCACAGGTGAACGAAGAGAAAGTGGTGAAGGGTGGCTGGCATAAAGTGAGCGGCGTGTTCGAGGCCACCGGCACCGAGAAGTTCCTTCTGATCGGCAACTTCTATGGCGATGAAGTGACCAACCATGAACGCCAGCCCGATGGTGAGCGAGGTGCCTATTACTTCATCGACGATGTGAACGTGCGCATCGCTCCAGCGGGTACACCACTTCCCCCGAAACCCGGAACGAGCACGCCGCCACCGCCGCGCCCCGTGGTTCCCGACCATACCAGCAGCACCACGGTGGACATCCACCAGGTGGAACCGGCCGTGGGCACCCGGGTCCGGTTGGATAATGTGCAGTTCGCGTTCGACAAGGCGGAACTACTGCCCGGCTATGAGAAGGAATTGGACAAACTGGTGGACCTGATGACGGACTTCCCCTTCCTGCGCGTGGAGATCGAGGGGCACACCGATGACCAGGGCAGCGATGACTACAACGCCAAGCTGAGCGAAGCACGCGCCAAGGCCGTGGTGGACCACCTCCTGAAGAAGAAGGTGGAAAAAGAGCGCCTCACGTGGAAGGGCTATGGTGAGAGCAAGCCCTTGAAGCCGAACACCAGCGAGGAACACCGGGCCATCAATCGAAGGGTGGAATTCCGGGTGATCGAGCGCTGACAAAAAGAAAGCGGCCCGCCGGAACGGACCGCTCTCTCCCCTGCCGCGTTGCAGGGCCATCGACCTCCTCCCTTGTTCGACCGTTATTCGGCCAGGATCTGCTTGGCGCGCTCCAGGATGCGGGTATCATCCAACGCCACGATACCCCCATCGGGGCCGCTCTCCAAATGCACGCCCATGGGCCTGCCATTGGTATGGCCATAGCCGCCGAAATAGTTCCAAACGGTCTCCACATTGAGGTCAAGTTCCCGGGCGATGCGATGTATGCTACCATCGGGCAGGGTGTCCTTGATCCGCCGCAACTCGTTGAAAGTGATGTTCATGATGAGGTCGGTTTGGGTTGGTGATGTGCCTTAAAGCTAACATCGTCCGGGGCGGGATCCCAAACGCGATCGGCACGGTGTTCGCGTAGCGGCGCTATCTTTCCAACCATGTGGCGCCGTGTCGTTCCGCTATTGCTGGCCCTGTTCCAATGGCTGGCACCTTCTGGCGCCCAACAATACGACCTGCGCACCTTTTCATTGGAGCACGGACTGCCCAGTGCAAGCGTGAACGACCTGTGCGAGGATGCCGAAGGATTCCTGTGGGTGGCCACTGACCAGGGAGCTGCGCGCGGGCAAGGTCTGCGCTTCGAGGCGATCGGTGGCACCCAAGGCCAGCCCGCCAGCGAGGTCACCGCACTGCTGGCCATGCCCGATGGTCGCATGTGGCTCGGTGCACGTAATGGCGCCCTCTCCTGGTGGCAGAACGGCAGTACGGTCAGCTGGTCCGGACAGGCACTACCCACGTTCCCCGTGCGGGCATTGGTACCCGATGAGAACGGAACGCTCTGGCTGGCAAGCCGGGGTGGCGGTATTTGGCAGATCAACACGGGCACGCAACAGGTCCTGTCCGTGAGCAATGGACTGCTCTCTCTCCGCATCAATGCCTTGGTACGGCTGCCCGATGAACGCTTGCTGGCCGCCACGGACAGCGGCTTGGCCGTATTGGAGAAAGACCGCTGGGTACCGATACGGTCATCCGTACTACCCTCGCAGCGAACCCTTGCCTTATACGCTGACGAGCAGGGCGTGCTCGTGGGCACCGACAAGGGCTATGCTGAGCTCGACCCGCAACTGCGTCCGCTGCCCATCAGCGAACGTTTCGCGGGCTACCAACCCTTGGTGCTTCCACATCCGGTGGTGCTCAGCGTGCTGCGCACCAGCACTGGAGAGATCTGGCTGGGCACACCAGCGGGCAGCGTTCATCTCTCCCGTCGCAAAGGCGTGCCCACGTTGACCACGATCGCCGAAGCGAACGGCCTTGGCCATGACCTGGTGCGGTGCCTTCATCAGGACCGCAGCGGAGGCATTTGGATCGGAACGGCCTTCGGAGGCGTGAGCAAGTTCACCAGTGATGCCTTCCAGTATTTCACCGAGCGCGACGGATTAGGCTCACGGATCGTAAGCGCCATCCACCGCACGGCCGACGGTGTGCTTTGGATGGGCACCCAGGGCGGTGGTGTGGCGCGGTGGGATGGCAACCGGATCACCACCTTTGGACGAGAACATGGGCTTCCCTCCATGTTCATCACCTGCCTCGGCGAGGATGCGCGAGGATACCTGCTGGCGGGCACGGCCATGCACGGCCTGCACCGCCTGAAGGGTGATCGATTTCAACCCGCACTTGAAGTGGGCCGCTTGGAGAGTGCCCGAGTGAACGCCATAGAACGCGGACCGGATGATCGCGTATGGGTAGGCACCGCGAGCGGGCTCTTCCTCGAGAAAGGCGATGGCAGCTACGTGTCCATGGGTCCGAAGGACCGCGCCATCAACGACATGCTGATCACTGCGGACACGCTTTGGGCCGCCACGGACAGTGGGTTGTACCGAACAGCTGATCTGCAATGGACCCGGTATGGATCCATTCCCATCACCACCATTACAAGCCTAGGCCGTGATACGCCCGGGAGCATATGGATAGGCACAGCGGCAAGCGGACTTTACCGGCTCAGCAATGGAAAGGTGGATCACTTCGAAATGAGCGATGGCCTGCAAAGCCTGGCGATCGAAGGCATTATGCTGGACGCGTGGGAGAACGTGTGGTTGGGCACGCGCAAGGGCGTACACCAAGTGGAACTGGACGTGCTGCAGGAACAGGTGCTCAACATCAAACAATACGGGCCGGATGATGGCTTCATCGGGATCGAGAGCCTGAGAAATGCCTGCATGCTCGATGGCGACAGCACGTTGTGGTTCGGCACCGTGCGCGGCGCCATCCATTATGATCCGAGCGAGGTGGTGGAAGAGACCCGCGAACCCTTGATCCACCTCACCGAACTACAGCTCTTCTACGAACGGCCCGACTGGACACCCTGGTGCCACGGCATGGGCAGGAACGGATTCCCGCAGGAGCTGGAACTTCCGCACGACAAGAACCACCTCACGTTCGCCTTCACGGGCATCTCGCTCGCCTACCCCGAGAAGGTGCGCTACCGTTGGATACTGGAGGGCTACGACCCGGACTGGTCGCCGATCACGGCCACACAGCGCGTCACGTACAGCAACATTCCGCCGGGCAGCTACACGTTCAAGGTGATGGCCCGCAATGCCAGTGGCATCTGGAACGAAGAGCCGATCACCTACGCCTTCACCATAGCGCCCCCGTTCTGGCAGACCAACACCTTCCGGATAGCCGTTGGTGGTGCGCTGCTGCTGCTCCTGTTCGGCATTGTCCGCGTGCGCGAACGAAACCTCCGCAAGGACCGCGAACGCCTGGAGCGCACCGTGGCCAATCGCACCCGCGAGCTCGCCACCGAGAAGGACCGTAGTGAACGCCTGCTATTGAACATCCTGCCTGCGTCCACGGCCGAGGAGCTTAAACTGAAAGGGACCGCCGAAGCGCGCCGGTACGAGCACTGCACCGTGCTCTTCAGCGACTTCAAGGGCTTCACCACGTTCAGTACGAACATGGACAGCGACACCCTGGTGGCCGAGCTGGACCACTACTTCCGCCTGTTCGATGGGCTGTGCGAGCAGTACGGCGTGGAGAAGATCAAGACCATTGGCGATGCGTACATGTGCGCGGCAGGCATTCCGGAGCCAACACCTACGCACGCGCTCGATGCCGTATTGATGGCCCTGGGCATGGTGGAGGCCGTGGACCGCAGTAACGCCGAGCGCCGCGCCAAAGGCTTGCAGGAATGGCCCGTGCGCATTGGCCTGCATACAGGGCCCGTGGTGGCCGGCGTGGTGGGTGAGAAGAAGTTCGCCTACGACATCTGGGGCGATACCGTGAACCTGGCCAGTCGCATGGAGAGCAATGGCGAGGCCGGCCGCGTGAACATCAGTGGACCGGTGTACGCCCAAGTGATGGACCATGTGGAGGCCCAACCCCGAGGCCCCATCCAAGTGAAGGGCAAAGGCCAGGTACAGATGTACTTCGTATTGCGCTTGAAACCCCAGTACAGTGCAGATGAACGGGGGCTAT
Source organism: Flavobacteriales bacterium (assembly GCA_046306055.1). Taxonomy (GTDB): domain Bacteria; phylum Bacteroidota; class Bacteroidia; order Flavobacteriales_F; family PHOS-HE28; genus PHOS-HE28. Next base: position 9,003 of record JBKDXR010000008.1, on the reverse strand, counting down.
TGCCGAACGAGGCCTTTTTGATGTCATCCCGGGCCACACCTGACTAAAGATCCTTACCAAGAGAAAGGGCGGACACCTTACGGTACCCGCCCTTCCTTGAGATGGTGTCCCCTTACTTGACCACCAGACGTTGTGCGGTGCGCACGCCGTTCATGGTGAACTGGGCCGTATAGTTGCCAGCCGCCATACCCGTGAGGTCGATGGTCTGCACGCCGTTGGCGCTCACCTGGCCGTACCAGCTGTGCACCACGCGACCGGTCACGTCCATCACCTGAATGGCCGCTGCGCCGTTCTCGCCGGTGTACTCCAGGTTGAACAGTCCTGAGCCCGGATTGGGGTACACATGAAAGGCCAGGGAAGCTTCATTCTCGTTGATGCCGATGGTGCTGCCCGCACCCTCGGTCACGCAGATCTCAAAGTTGTGCTCATCAGAACCATGGCCATAGTCGTACACACGAACGAAATAAGTGGTGCCGACCGTAAGACCGCTCTGCGTGAGTTGCTCGGTGGTGGTCTCCGTGGCGCTCATGGGGAAGGTGGCATCCGCACAGGCCAGGGAGGTCAATGCATCACAACCGGGTCCGGAGAACAGCTCCACCACGGCATCGGCGGCATTGAAGCCTACCACACCAATGGTCTGGGTCGCGTTGGTGCACTCGAAGGAGAACCACGCGTCGAACGCGTTCGATGAGGTGAAGTCCGCACAGGTGATGGGCGCAAGGGACTGGGTGGCACCCAGTGTACTGAAGGGAGTAGGCGCGCAGGTGGCACCGGAGACCAGGTCGATGGCAGTGGCACAATCATCATACGCAGGTGGCAACGGGCACGCCGTTGCGTTGATGGTCAGTGTGTAGGGTCCGGCCGTGGCAGGCTCGCCGCGTACAGGGATGTAGTAGGTCCCAGCAGGCACCGCGGTCCAGAAGATGGTGGCATTGCCGTCCGGGCAATCATTGAAATTCCCCCCGCTGAAGAAGACCAGGTCATCGCTCATGGGGCAGGTGGGCGCCAACACCGCCTGGTAAATGGCCGGTTGGGTGGCAGTGCCGCAGTAGGCCACCGAGAGGTCCGCGCAACCGGTGAGTGTGATCCGGTGGAACACGAACACGGTATCACCACCCAGGTCCAGGGCGGAACCGGGTTCAGCGTCGCCGGCGTTGGTGGCACCCGTAGTGGTACCCGTGAACACCAAGGGGATGCCAGGCACCACGACCTCGGCAGTCACTGCCGTGCAGAGGTCGTTCGGCGGTACGTCACCGCGCGCGGCATCGACCGCGTTGGGGCGTGCACCCGGGTTCACCAGTGCGGTGGGTGTGATACCGCCGTTCGCCTTGTTGGTGAATACGCCTTGAGCATTCAGCCCTGTTGCCAGGAGCATGAACGGGGCGGCAAAAAGGAAAGCGTTGTATTTTTTCATGGGATCGATCTTGTTCTTGACAAAATCAAAGATGATGTTTTGCTCGCAACTTTCAGTTCATGTCGGAGCTCTGGAACATGACCTTCACTGACCAAGCCTGAAAATGCCCCGACCATTGACACACTCCGATGCAACCAGGCAAGGCTCCGGACATCGGTCATGCCGACCTCAGCTCAACCCACTGATCACCCCGTTCGCATCGATATCCATGCCTTCGGCGGCGGGCACTTCGGGCAGACCCGGCATGCGCATGATCTCGCCGCAAATGGGCACCACGAAACCCGCACCGGCGCTGATCTCGATGTCGCGCACGGTGATGCGGAAACCGGTGGGTGCAGCGCGCAGCTCCTTGTTGTCGCTGAAGCTGTACTGCGTCTTGGCCATGCAGATGGGCACACCATTGAGGCCGAGCTTGTCGATGCGGCGCAGGGCGGTCTCGGCATCGTTGCTGTAGTCCACCCCTTCGGCGCGGTAGATCTCGCGGGCGATGGTCTCGATCTTCTGCTTGATGGGGAGATCCAGTTCGTAGAGCGGCTTGAAATCGCTCTTCCCTTCCTCGATCACACGGAGCACGGCCTGTGCGAGATCGGTCATTCCATCACCGCCCTTCGCGAAACCCTGCGCGAGCACCGCTTCGGCACCGCGTTCCTTGCAGTACGCCTTGATCATCTCGATCTCCTCAGGCGTATCCGTGGGGAAGTGGTTGATGGCCACCACGGCCTTCACGCCGAACTTGGCCACGTTCTCGATGTGGCGACCCAGGTTGGCCAGACCTGCCTTCAGCTTGTCCGGCGCGGCGGTGTTCACCTCCTTCACGTCCACACCACCGTGGTAACGCAACGCGCGCACCGTGGCCACGATCACTGCAGCCGCAGGTTTCAGGCCTGCCGCACGGCACTTGATGTCAAAGAATTTCTCGGCGCCCAGGTCGGCCCCGAAACCGGCCTCGGTCACCACATAGTCGCCGAGGCTTAGGCCCATCTTGGTGGCCAGCACACTGTTCACGCCTTGCGCGATGTTGGCAAAAGGACCGCCGTGCAGGATGGCGGGGTTGTTCTCCAGGGTCTGCACCAGGTTCGGCTTAATGGCGTCCTTCAGCAGGATGGCCATGGCAGCCTCGGCCTTCAGGTCGCGGGCATACACGGGTGTGCGATCCCATCGCTGGCCCACGTAGATGTCGCCGAGGCGCTTTTTCAGGTCCTCGAAGCTGGTGGCCAGGCACAGGATGGCCATCACTTCACTGGCCGGGGTGATGTTGAACCCGTCCTGACGGGGAATGCCGTTGCCGGTACCGCCAAGGCCGATGGTGATGTCGCGCAGGGCACGGTCGTTCATGTCCATCACGCGCTTCCAGGCGATGGTGCGCGGATCGATGCCAAGCGAACGTTTGCGGTTCTGCAGGTTGTTGTCGATCAGCGCGGCGAGCAGGTTGTTGGCCTTCTCAATGGCGCTGAAATCGCCGGTGAAGTGCAGGTTGATGTCCTCCATGGGCAACACCTGCGCATAGCCGCCACCAGCAGCACCGCCCTTCATGCCGAACACGGGACCGAGGCTCGGTTCGCGCAGCACCACGATGCTTTTCTTCCCCAGCTTGTTCAAGCCTTCGTTGAGGCCGATGCTGGTGGTGGTCTTGCCTTCGCCGGCCGGCGTGGGCGACAAGGCGGTCACCAGGATGAGCTTACCGTTGGCCACCTTGCTATCATCGATCAGCTCGATCGGCAGCTTGGCCTTTGTGCGCCCGTACGGCTCGATCACTTCGGGGTCGATGCCGAGGCGTTCGGCCACCTGCACAATGGGCTTCATCTGCGCTTTCTGCGCGATCTCGAGGTCTGATGGGAAGGACATGGTGGGCAAGGGTTGGTGTTGCGAAGGAACCGATAAGGGGCGAAGGTGGCAAGTGGGCCTATTTCACGGAGAAACCTGCCTGGCGCAGATCATCCCAGAAACCGGGATAGCTCTTGTTCACCACATCGAGGTCGCTGATGGTGAGCGTACCGAGCACCAAGGCCAGCGGAGCAAGCGCCAGGGCCATGCGATGGTCGCCCTGCGGATCGAAGAACGGCGTGCCGAGCGAAATGGCCTTGCCACTGATGTGGAAGGTGCCGCCATCGGCCTGGGCCCTGCAACCCAGCGCGCTCAACGCATTGGCCACGGCGGACAGACGGTCGGTCTCCTTCACACGCAGGTTGTCCAGGCCGGTGAAGTGTGCTTCCTGTCCACGTCCGGCACAAGCGCAAACGAGCGGCTGGAAGAGGTCCGGATAGTTGCGGAGCTCGATCGCTTCCGCGGGCCATGGACCCGGCGCTGCACGATACGTGAGATGCGCACCATCAGCTTCGAAACGGGTATCCACCCAAGGGGCGAAAAGCTGGCGCGCATGACGATCGCCTTGCAGGGTCTCATCATCCAGGCCTTGCAGGAACACCTCGGCCCCGGGCGACAACGCCACGGTCTCGTACCAGAACGCCGCTCCGCTCCAGTCGGCGGGTACGGAATAGGGCGCGGGACGATATTGCGCAGGCGGCACGCGCACACCATCGAGCTCCATGAACGGGTAGACCCCGAAGTGCGACATGATCTTCAAGGTCATGTGCACATAGGGTTCGCTCAGCCGCGTGCCGGTCCAGCGCATGGACAACCCCTGCTCCATGGCCGGTGCGATGAGCAGCAATGCGCTGAGGTACTGGCTGCTGATGGGCGAATCGAACTGCACTTCACCACCACGCAGTTCGCAGCCCTTCACGCGATAGCCTTCCGCAACGGCCGTGATATCGGCACCCAATGTCCGCAGGGCGTCCACCAGATCATGATGCGGACGTTCGAGCAGGCGCTCGCTGCCCGTGATCAGGCGCTCCTCCCCTTCCTGGCAGCAGGCCCAGGCGAGCAGGAAACGGAACGTGGTGGCACCCGCACCACAGTGCATCACGGATCCGCGCTCACGCAGGTGTTGGAGCAGGATGCGGGTATCATCACCGTCGCCGGGATCATGCACAAGGTCGAGCTCGCCCAGCAGGGCGGCGATGATAAGAGCCCGGTTGGCCGCGCTCTTGCTGCGCGGCAAATGCACCGTGGCCTTAAGCGGTGCCTGAGGCTTGGAAATAAGGACGGAGGACATGGGGCGCAAAGGTGTGAAATAGGGGTATCGCTCAAGCGGATCAACGACACCACGAAAAGGGAACGGTCCTTGGCCAATTCGTGTTCGTGCCACCGCGAACACTCCGAAGCAGCGACCTGTGCGGCTCCCCGGCTCAGCTGCCCACCAGCGTACGGTAGTACTTGAGCGCCTCCTGCACTTCAGCGGCGGTCACTGGCACATCCACGCGTGCCTCACCGAGCGCGGTAAGCAGCGTGAAGCGGAACTCACCGTTCGCGTTCTTCTTGTCGTTGCGCATCAGTTCGATGATGCGGTGATCGGCCATGGAGTCCAGGGCATAGGGCCGATACAGCCCCAATAGCTTGGCGCTGATGGCATCGAACGCCTCACGCGGCAACAGGCCCAGGTGCCAGCTCAGCCAGGCCTCGCACACCATGCCCAATGCAACGGCCTCGCCATGCAACAGCACACGCTGCGAGCCCTCCCACGAATGCGCTTCGATGCCGTGCCCGATGGTATGCCCGAAGTTGAGCACTTTGCGCAGGCCGTGTTCCAATGGATCGGTCGCCACCACCGCCGCCTTGATGGCCGCGGAGCGCTGCACCAAGGGGGCCAGTGCATCCAAGTCGTGCAGCTCGGCCTGCCCGATCGCCTCCCAATGGTCGGCATCCTGCACCAGCCCATGCTTGAACATTTCGGCCACTCCGTTCAGCAGTTCGCGCTTGCCGATGCTCTTGAGGAACGGCACGTGCACATGGACGCCGATGGGGTCATGGAACATGCCCACCATGTTCTTCAACCCGCCCAGATCGATGCCCGTTTTGCCACCGATGGCCGCATCCACCATGCCCATGAGCGAAGTGGGCACATGCACACAGCGTATACCGCGCTTGAAGGTCCCGGCCACGAAGCCGCCCACATCGGTGACCACCCCGCCACCCAGGCATACGAGCAACGCGTTGCGGTCGGCCTCGCGTTCGGTGAGGTGGTTCCACAGTTCGCGGCACACCTCGATGCTCTTGGACGATTCGCCGTGCGGAATGCCGATGGTCTCGGCCTTGCGCAGCACCGGCACACGGCCCAAGAGTTCAGGCAGGCAATGCCGCAGGGTGTTGTCGTCGCCCAGGATGAAGAGGGCCGAAGGTGCCGCCTCTCGAACGGCTTTCTCCAACGCCATCAACGAGCCGGGGCCCAGCACCACCGGATGCCGCCCTGCACTGATCTCCGTCACCTCTTTTGACGATGGGTCCATCGCTAATTTTGGCGGCCCGCAGCCGGTCCCTCAAAGGAACGAAGGAACCGGGCACCAGCGCCACCCCTACATGCCAGCCCCTGTCGGCACCTCCGTGCCCCCCGATACCCGCCTTCCCGACCTGCAGGACACCCGCATCGCGTTCGCCGACAAGAGCGACCGCGACCTGTGGCAGGCGCAGTGGCTGTTCCGCATCATCGGCAACCCCACGCTCTCCGGGATCGGGCAGGGGTTCACCAAGTCCGCTCTGCGGATGCATCTCCCCATCGGCGGGCTTATCAAGGCCACCATCTTCAAGCAGTTCTGCGGCGGCGAGAACATCGAGGAAAGCCTGCGGACCGCCACCAAACTGGCCGGCAGCGGCATTGGCACCATTCTGGACTACAGCGTGGAAGGTCAGGAGGACGATGACTCGCTGGACAAGGCCGCCGAGGAGATCCTGCGCACCATTGCCATGGCCAGGAAACGCAACGACATTCCGTTCAGCGTGTTCAAGACGAGCGGCATTTCGCCCACCTACCTGCTCGAACTGGCCAGCGAGGACCGCGTGACGGACCCCGAGGATGTGCGCGAGTGGGACCTGGTGCAGGCCAGGGTGCTGCGCATTTGCCAGGCGGCTTTCGATGCCGGTGTGCCGGTAATGATCGATGCAGAGGAGACCTGGCTGCAGCCGGCCATTGATGGTCTTGCCACGCGCATGATGGAGCGGTTCAACCGGGACCGGGCCATTGTGTTCAATACCGTTCAGCTGTACCGGCACGACCGGCTTGCCTTCCTGAAAGAGTCGCTGGCCGCTGCCGAGCGCGGTGGTTACCACCTCGGTGTGAAACTCGTGCGCGGCGCCTACATGGAGAAAGAGCGCGAGACCGCCGGAATGGACGGCCTGCCTTCCCCCATCCATGCGGACAAACAGGCCGTGGACCGTGACTACGACGATGCGATCCGCTTCTGCATCGACCACCTCGCTCGTGTTGCCGTGATGGCAGGCACGCACAACGAGCAGAGCACCCTGCTGCTGGCCCGACTGTTGGACGAGCGCGGCATCGCCCGCAACGACAAGCGGGTATGGTCGGCGCAGCTCCTGGGCATGAGCGACAACATCAGCTACAACATGGCCCACGCCGGCTACAACGTGGCCAAGTACGTACCCTACGGCCCCGTCCGCGAAGTGTTGCCCTACCTGATCCGCCGCGCGGCCGAGAACACCTCCGTAAAAGGACAGACCGGACGGGAGCTGGGCCTGATCCTGGCCGAACGGCAGCGACGTGCACGGGGTTGAGCGCCGCGCATCCCGCTTGGTGACCATTCGACCGGAAGCGCTGCGATCGCTCACCGGCCCGCACTAGTTTCGGACAGTAGAAAACCGGTCCACCATGACACGTCATCTGTCCACGCTCTCCATCCTGCACTTCGTCTACGGCGCCTTCCTCTGCGTTTCCGGATTGGCGGCCGTGTTCATCATCGGTGTGGGCACCTTGATCGGCAGCGAACTGATCACCGATAGCGGTGGCGAGCCGGTCCCTGAGGTGATCGGCGGCTTCATCCAGGCCTTCGGTCTGGCGATCCTGATACTCGTGGAGCTCTGGGGCGTGCTCAACCTGCTGAGCGGTTACTGGATCGGGCGCCGCACCAACCGCACAGGGTCCATGATCATTGGTGCGCTCAACTGCCTGAGCATTCCCATCGGGCTGGCACTGGGCATCTTCACGCTGATCACGCTCAGCAGCAAGGAAGTGGAGGACGCGTACGCCTATCGCGTTTGACCCGGTATCAGCGGGCCTTCAGCGACCACAGTGTGGCCGTGCTATCGCGGTCGAAATCGCGCAGACCAACGATCACGAAGCGGGCCGGCTTTCCGCCCACCACACCATCCAGGGCGTAGTAGATGCTATCGTCGGTGCGCACGCTTTCCTTGAACGAGACCGTTGCCGAAGGAATGCTCTTGCGCACGGCTTCCAGATCGGCGGGCCAGGCGGACAGGGCGGACACGGCCTCGGGGGAGGTCTTCAGCAAGGTGCTTTCCAGCCGCTGCTTCACCTTATGCTCCGGCAGCCAGGCCCCGCTGGTGAGGCGCTCGCCGTAGATGAAATAGGCCAAACCTCCACCGAGGATGAGACCGAAGAGGTAGAGGGTGAGGCGGCGTTGAAGGTCCATGGAATGCTACATGTGCGCATGTGGGCATGTGTTCATGTGCCCATTGGCGGGTCTGCAAAGGTGGTGCGAACCGATGGTATGGCGAGTGCCGAAGCAAGGCGCATGTGGGCATGTGGACATGTGCTCATGTGTGCATGTGTTCATGTGAGCATGTGCGCATGGTGGTCCAGCTGAGGTTGTGCATCCCCGAACAGCGCCGTTGAGCGTATCACATTCGGCTAACTTGGCAGGAGAAGTGTTACTTGACAAGTCTCTTTGAGTTGAAACCATGAAGCAATGACCAAAAGAGCGGCACTACCTCTGATCGCGACGCTGTTCTTCGGCAATGCAATGGGGCAGAATGATGCGCCCTGCATTCGAAACTCAATTCATCAGTACGGCGACACGATAGTGAGGTACTATCCCAATTGCAGGGACACGACCACGTATTCGGAACGCCGATACAATAACGGTCGCACGTGGAGGCACGAAGACTATGCGAAGAACATTGCATCTGGAATTCACTGGTATCCCGGTGATCCCGATTCCGGTAGCCAATGGATACTCTTTGACAGCGGCTCTGAAACCACACGTATTTGGTTCTATCCGAGATCAGGGAATCCTCGTTCCGTGTCCCGAAAACAGGAGAACGGAACCTGGCATACGACGAACTACTATCCGAACGGGAACCCACGATCGGATGGCATAGAGCTTAGCGACCCATCTGGAGTCCGTGTTGCCAGAACGCGGGTAGAGTATGACTCAACCGGGAACTACTCCATAGGAGAGTACTACCCCGTGGAGATCTACGACACAACGCGCACGATCAACGAGCAAACCGGCGACCTCGAGATGGTCATACGATCGACGGTCGAGGTACGTCATGGGGTTTGGACCGAGTACGACCGGGCAGGCAAGCAATTAGGCACAAGAAAGTATGCGATGGGAGTGCTCGTTCCGCGAAAAGAGGACTAGAAGCCATCTCAAAATAATCCTTCGGGCTACGCCGGGGTCTTTTCCGGGCATCCGTCGTTGCTCAACCCTTACAGAGCGTCCAGCTATGCGCGGGTCTCGCGCCTAGGCTGCCCGCAAAATCCCTCCGGCTCGCTA
>JBKDXR010000007.1:0-55264 GCA_046306055.1 Flavobacteriales bacterium | reverse complement strand
CGCATGAACCGCGAGTACCTGGCGGCGAGCGTTACGAAGGAGTGAGCGTATGAAGCAGAGATGGCACCTGACGTTCGTTCTGATCCTTCTCGCTTCATCAAGCTATGTCATCGCCCGTTACTGGTATGAGATCTCCCAGGTCATAATCGGCTCTGGTTTGTTTTCCTTGGACGATACCATTCAGGACACGCAGTCCATCAAGCACTGGCTGTTCCTGCTTCAAGGTATTGCGCTTAGTGTGCATTGCTACGCTTCATTCAAACTGGTCGGTGCAAAGGGGGTCAAGTTGCTTAGCAGTGTGTTGCTTTTTGCATGGATCGGGCTTGGCATCGTTCACGCAGTTGTTGGTTCTAGCATCTTGTCGTAGAACACATGGCGATCCAGAGCAAACTCCCCCACGTCGGCACCACCATCTTCACGGTGATGAGCAAGCTTGCGCAGGAGTGCGGCGCCATCAACCTCAGCCAGGGCTTCCCCGACTTCCCCATCGACAGCACGCTCATCGACCTGGTGGACAAGGCAATGCGTGCGGGTCACAACCAGTATGCGCCGATGCCGGGCCTTCCGGTATTGCGCGAGGCCATCGCGGCCAAGACGCAGCGACTGTATGGTTTCAGCTATGATCCGGAGACCGAGGTAACGATCACATCGGGCGGCACACAGGCCATCTTCACGGCCATCGGCGCGGTCGTACATCCCGGCGATGAGGTGATCATCATCGATCCGGCCTACGACTGCTATGCCCCCACCGTGGAGCTGTTCGGTGGCCGACCGGTACACGTGCGCTTGGGTGCTGATATGAAGTTCGATGCAGGAGCGGTGAAAGCGGCCATCACGCTGCGCACCCGCCTGCTGATGATCAATACGCCGCACAACCCGGCGGGAACCATCCTGCGTGATGCCGATATGCGTCGCATCGCCGATATGCTGCGTGGCACGGACATCATTCTGCTGAGCGACGAGGTATACGAGCACCTTGTCTTCGATGGCGAGCCACACGCCTCTGCGATCAATTACCCCGAGCTATGCGATCGGGCCTTCGTGATCTTCAGCTTTGGCAAGGTGTTCCACGCCACTGGTTGGAAGATGGGCTACGCCATGGCTCCCAAAGCGCTGATGGCCGAGTTCCGCAAGGTGCACCAGTTCAATGTGTTCAGCGCGAACACGCCGATGCAGCATGCCTTGGCGGCCTACATGCAAGAGCCATCGCACTACATGAACGTGCCTGCCTTTTACCAGGCCAAGCGCGACCGGTTCGCTGCAGGAATGCGCAACTCGCGTTTCAAGCTCTTACCGTGTGAAGGCTCGTATTTCCAGACGGCGGACTACAGTGCGATAAGCAACGAGGATGACCGGGCCTTTGCTGAGCGCGTGGCGAGGGAGTTCGGTGTGGCCACCATTCCGCTATCGCCCTTCTATAAGGAGCCGCCGCCGGAACAACGGTTGCTACGCTTCTGCTTTGCCAAGCAGGACGCTACCTTGGATGCCGCGATCGAGAAGCTATGCAGGATCTGAGGGTAACGCTGGTGCAGAGCCACCTGCACTGGGAGGATGCTGCGGAGAACCGTGCGCTCTTCGCCACCAGGTTCAAGGGCCTGAAGGGAGCCACGGACCTCGTGGTGCTGCCCGAGATGTTCACCACGGGCTTTTCCATGCGCAGCGCCGAATTGGCCGAGGGCATGGATGGGCGCACTGTGCAGTGGATGCGGGAACAAGCACTGGCGATGGATGCCGCGCTCTATGGAAGTGTCATCATGGAGGATGGCGGCCGGTGCTACAATCGCGGCCTGTTCGTCACGCCCGATGGATCCGTGACCACATACGACAAGCGACATCTCTTCCGCTTTGCCAAGGAGACGGACCACTTCACTCCGGGCGGAAGCCGCGTGATCGTTGAATGGCGTGGATGGCGGATCCTGCTCCAGATCTGCTTCGATCTGCGGTTCCCGGTTTTTGCCCGCAATCGGGGTGATTACGATGCAGTGCTCTATGTGGCGAACTGGCCCGAGGTGCGCCGCTACCCGTGGAGCCAGTTGCTCATTGCACGTGCTATCGAGAACCAATGCTATGTAGTGGGGTTGAACCGCGTGGGTCAGGATGGCAATGGCCATCTCTACTCGGGCGATTCCGCTGTGATCGATCCACGGGGTGCGGTAACGGCGATGGATCCAGGTGCTGATGGAATGCTCACAAGCACTCTTGATCGCAAGGCCTTGGAGGATTTCCGGTCCGTGTTCCCGGTGGGCATGGAGGCCGATCGGTTCGACCTGCACCTTTGATCACCGCAGCACCTGCACCTGCCCCATCTGCTGCTGTTCCATGCCGATGGTGCCATGCTCGTCCGTGTAGAACTTGTAGGTGAGGCGCCATACGTACATGTCGTTCTTCACCACTTCTCCACGATAGGTGCCGTCCCACCCCATGTCCATGTCGGTGGTCTCGTACAGCGCTTCGCCCCAGCGGTCGAAGATCATCAGTCGAATGGAGGCGATGCTCTTGCCAACGGGGATGAACACGTCGTTCAATCCATCGCCATTTGGGGTGAAGGTGTTCGGAATGAAGATGGTGGCCGGGCAGTATTCGATCACCTGGGCACTGTCGCGAGCGCTGCAGTCGTAGGCGTTCGTCACGTTCACATAGTACCAGCCGTAAGCGCTGGCCAGGATCACCTGCGTGGTGGCCCCCGAGGACCAGCTGTGGCGCGATCCGCTGTTGCCTGCGTCGATCACCACGTAGCGCGGTGCATCATCCAGGCACGTGTGGAACTCTTTCACGGCCATACGCACCGGTGAAGGATTGAACAACACGGTGATGGCATCGCTGCGTACGCATCCGTTGTTCACGCTCACCGAGTACGTTCCGGCCGTGTGCACGTTCAAGTAGCGCCCGCTGGACCCATTGCTCCAGGCATAGGTCGCGCCGGGTGTGCCCGCATCGAGTACCAGCACTTGGCCTTCACAAAGTGCGGTATCGGCTCCGAGGTTCACGTTCGGAGGCTGTATCAAGGTGACCACGGCATCAAAGGTCCCGGAGCAGCTGCTGCTGTTCGTGATGCTTACGGAGTAGGTGCCGCTGGTGCCGGGAGTGATAGCGGCCGTGGTGGCACCGGTATTCCAGAGGAATGTGCTGCCTGCATTACCGGCGTCCAGGGTCACTGACTGGTCGGCGCAAACCGTGACATCCGTTAATTGATCCACTGGCGATAAGGCCTGCCCGATGGTAATGGCATCACTACTGCTGCATGCTCCATTCGATACGGTCACTGAATAGGCGCCCGGTCCAACGTTGATCGTTGGAGAAGTGGCTCCATTGGACCAGAGATAGGTCGCGTCGGCATTGGTCGCATCGAGGGTGATCATGTTGCCCGTGCATATCGCCGTATCCAGGCCGAGGTCCACGGACAAGGAGGGAAGCACGGCCACGTTCGCATCATACGTGGAGCTGCAGTTCGCGGGAGTGGTTATCGTTACCGTGTACGTGCCGCTGATCGTGGGAGTGATCGTCTGTGAGGTCGCACCGGTCGACCAGTTGTACGTACTTCCAGGGTTTCCCGCGTCCAGCACGATCGGGTCGCTGATACAAGTGGTCACGTTCTGGAGGAGGTCAAGGGGCAACGCATTGAACTGGAGCGTGATGGCTTCGGAACTGCTGCATCCATTCGCGTTGGTCACGGTGACGGTGTACGTTCCTGATGCGCTCGCGGTAATGCTCTGGGTGGTCGGGCCGTTGTTCCACTGATAGGTGCTGCCCGTGTTCCCGGCGTTCAAAACCACGCCGCTACTTCCGCAGAGCGATTGGTCGGGACCAAGGTTCACCACAGGCATGGGGAAAAGCGTGACCGCGAACGTGGTGGTCGCCTGGCAGCCTTGCGTATCGGTCATGGTCACCGAATAGTTGCCGCTTGTAGAGGGCGTAATGGACGGGCTGGTCGCGCCGGTGCTCCACAAATAGGACGATGAGGCCACGGGAGAGCTCAGGGTCGGAGGAGTTGATGCACAGGCGCTGGCGGTCGCTGTGGTAGGTGTTCCGGCAAAGGCGCGCGTGATCACGACTTGATCGCTCACCGTGCATCCGCTCGGATCACTGACCGTGACATTGTAGGTGGCCGTTGTGTTCGTGGTGATGAACGGTGATTGAACGGCAGCCGCGCTCAGGTTCCCCGACGGGGTCCAGCTGTACGAGGCGTTCGGCACATTGTGCTGTACGGAGAGCTGATGCCCCATGGTCGTGCACAGGGTGAGGTCGGGTCCGGCGTCTGCGGTGTAGCCCCCGTTCACCGTGATGGTGATGCTCTGGGTAAGCGAGCAGCCACTTGCATCGTCCGTGGCCGTGCAAGTGTAGGTGGTGGTCTGGAAGGGTGTTGCCGTGGGGTTGGCCACGGTGTTGTTGCTTAGCCCTGCGCCGGTCCACGAGATCGCCATGCCGGGCGCACCGGTCACTGTAGCGGAGAGCGCCACACTTTGACCTTGGCAGATCGTTGTGTTCGCGGCCGTAACGCTTAGTGCGCTGAGCTGGCCCACGGTAATGGTGGTGCTGCCGGTAGCGATGCAGCCGCTCGCGTTGGTGGCGGTGACGGAATAGGTGGTGGTTTGCGTTGGCGTGGCGTAGGGGTTGGCTACGGCCGAGTTGTTCAGTGTGCCATTGTTCGGCGTCCAAGCGTAAGTGATACCGGTGCCCGAGCTCGGTGTAGCGCTCAGCTGTATACCGTTCGCGGAACACAAGGTGGTGCTGGGAGTGGTGGAAAGGGTGAAGGCCGGCGCCACCTGCACCAGTACGGAATCGCGGTATTGGCACCCGGCCACAGGGTCGGTGGCGGTGAGCACATACCAGCCAGTAGTAGTGGGGGTGGCCTCAGGGCCGGCACTGGTCGCGTTGTTCAAGGTTCCCACCTGGTTCCACGAATAGCTGGCATAGGTGGCATCGAACCGTGCGATGTAGATATCATCTATGACCCAATTGTCCTGGCCGGCGCCTGAGTTGGCCAGTTGCCTCCAACGGAACATCACGTTGGGTCCCTGTGCTGACGGAGGTATTGGCGCATCCATGGTGGTCAACGAGGGGTAAGCGGATTCGTTGTAGGTGGCCATGATGCTCCAGGACAGACCGTTGTTGGTGGTGGACTCAAGGACCACATCCTCACCTGGCTCGGTGTCGTCACAAGGCGCAATGGCGTTCGAGATCTTCAACTTGAACCGTACGCGCCCTCCGCCGGTGGTGTTGTAGGCAATGGTCTGTGCCGAACGCTGGCCATTGCCATTGAAGTAGAGGGCCGGATCGGTGCCATTGCTGCAAGCGGTACTGATAGTGCCACCTTGAATAGCGCTCCACATACTGCTGGGCACAGTGTTCAAAGCATCGTGCGCCAATGTGCGAAGTATGCGACTGCCCAGTTGCGTGGTGTTGCCTGCGCAAACCGTGGCGGGCATTGCAGTGGTCTCAAGATCCAGAATGGCCCCGGGCTGCACCGTTACCAGGATGCTATCGACAAGGCCACCACAACCCACAGGGCTCGATACCGATACCCGGTACCAGGTCGATGCTGTTGGGGTGGCCATGGGCGCGGTGGGGTCGCTTACATCCAACGTGGCCGTTGGGCCCCACTCAATGTCGAACCAGGAAGGGCTTGGAGGTGGGGTGAGTGCCAGTTGCACGGGTTGGTATTGGCAAACGCTGATCGTGGTGGCCCCGTTGGCGGTCAGTGATGTGGGTATGGTGAGTGGCGCGCCCACGTGGTAAGTGAACGAACGAGGGCAGCCACTAATGGCCTGTGTCCCGGTCACGGTGTAGCTTTCGTTGCCCGTGGGTTGCACCTGCAGTGTCTCCGAGGTCCCGAGCACCACGTTGGGTTCACTGGCGGCGGTCCACTGAAATACGTCCATGCCTCCGGGAGCGGTCAACGTTATGGTCCCATCGCCACAGACCACTGAATCCTGTGAGGCCGTTGTACTGCCGATGTCATTGACCGATGCCGCATAGCTTTCACCGAAGCCGATACCGAACATGTAGGCCTGAAAGCCGACGGTGCTTTGCAGCCGGTTGATGCCCTGCCCAATGTTCACCCGTGCCCATACCCGATCGCCGCATCCGGGATAGCCCTGGAAGAGGCTGGGGCTGACAACGTTCCCGTTCAGTAGCAGGGATGCCGTGTTCCCGGCGGGCATCACCACCGAAATGCTGTGTTGATTGATCTGGGAGGACGAGGGTGTATGGAACGATGCTGTTCGGGTGGTCCGCGTGTCCGGCGAAAGGATGAACATCGATGGATCGCCGTTCCCGGCGCAGGCATAACCTTCCAGGAACTGTGCAACGCTGATGGGCCTGTTGGCCTGAATGCACACCGGCGTATTCGTGCCGTTCACCTCATGTTGCTGACCCGCGTTCAACGTGATCGGTGCACCTGCACCAATGGTCACCACCGTGCCGTTCTGGTCCGCCATGATGCGGTAGGTAACGGAAGTGGTCCCGTTCACCGGTACTGTAAAGAAGCGCGTGCCCCAGGTATTGCGGGGCATCAATTGCTCGAAGAGGGCATCGCACGCGGAGCAGCCTCCAGGAACGCTGGCACACATGGAGCCTCCGATGACCGCAAAGGGCCGGCAGGGACCGCTCAGGTCCGTGCCTTCGATCAATGTTCCGGTAAGGTCGGCCACATCGGACAGGGCCTGCACTTGGTAGGTCTGGCCCGCGTTCAGGTCGACCGTGAACGGCACTCCGGCCGGTCTTCCACCTGTTGTATTGGCTGTGGGTGTAATACGCACCTGTGTGCCATCCTGCGTCGCAATGATCAATAGTTCGCTGCGATGCAGGTTAGTGAAGTTGGGAAGCCCCTTGTACGCATCCACCCGGTAACTGGTGCCAATGGACTGCTCGGGTAGGACCTGTGCGAGGTCGTGCGTGTAATTCTGGAAGCTGGTCACGAACACGTTCACGCTATCGCTCGTCTCCACCAGCACCGCCTTGTTCAGCACGGATTCGCTGCCCATGTTCTCTGCGCTCAGTGGCACATCGATCACGGCCGCTGCGTTGGCACCAATGCTGAAGGGATAGCTCCAACCGGTAAGCGGGATACTGACCGTGCCACTGGTCGCCACACGCGGCATGATATGGACCTTCAGGCTCTGTGCCCCGAAGCCGTTCTGCATGAACCCGGTCCAGAAGCGTGTGCCACGTGTGGGCAGTTGTTCAGGACCTTGTGCATGGCCCGTCACCGCCAAGCCCATGACCAGGGCCAGGAACAGCAAGTACGGCAGAAGGACGCGTGTTGTATTGGAGCGGAAAGGCATTTGCACGGACCTGCCCCGTCCTGGGGCCCGGCCGTTCTACGCCGAATGATGTGCTGGGGTTCCGAAGCTGTGGACGGTCAGCAAGTGCAGGTC
This sequence comes from Flavobacteriales bacterium, assembly GCA_046306055.1. Lineage (GTDB taxonomy): Bacteria > Bacteroidota > Bacteroidia > Flavobacteriales_F > PHOS-HE28 > PHOS-HE28. Next base: position 47,888 of record JBKDXR010000007.1, on the reverse strand, counting down.
ACGGATCACTCCACGGTCCACTCCAGGCCAATGTCCCAAGCTGCTCTTATGTTGACCTTTTCGGGATAGGCCCACACACGTTCCGGTTGCAGGTCCTGGTCCATGTCGCCTGTATCCCACCGGCCGTTGCCGTTCCGGTCCGCGATCAGCCGAAGTTCGTGCGCTCCAGGCTGCGACCTGGCCCACGTGATACTGCGCTGTCCTGATGGTAATGGCGCGCTGCGAACGATCCGTCCCTGGCCGTCCAACAGCAGCACGATAAGGGGTGTGCCAGGGTCCTCATTGAACTTCAGTTGCACGCGGATCACGCCCGTGCTCCGCTCATCTGCAAGCCCCAGGTCCATGCTCAGCGTATCGTTGTATCCACCATGGATGTCGCGCAAAGCCTTCGGAAGGGCAGTGATGCGGATGGTCCTGTCGGACGCCACCGTGGTCTTCAGCCTGAAAAGGCGGGATCCCGATCGTTCGATGGTGTAGCCCACCGGTATACTGTCCACCATGAGCAGCACGCGAGTATCATCGAAGGTTGCGACCGGTCGCGAGGCGGTCAGAACGACCTCCGTGCCCTCGGTCCGTTCGCTGAGCACGGCTGACAAGCCTAAAAGGAACTCCGGCTTTTCGGGTGTCCTGTATCGTAATGTGTCCACTACCCCGGTTTCCGTGGAGACCTCATAGCGTCCATCGCCCAATAGCGTGGTGTCCGACGGCCATAGTGACACCGTATCACGGGTCTCGTTCCACTCCGGTGTCCACCGGAGCGCGCCGCCCGTCCTTGCGATATCCCGAATGCGGACCTCTTCGGCAGGACGAGCGAATACCACGCGCAACGACCGGTCGGGGAGAGTACGGCTGTCGCGGATGAGCTGCCTCGCCGATGTTTCCTGGAATAGTCGCAGGGTCACTGATGATGGCTGCGCGCTGTCCGGTTCGGCGGAACGTATGGCCGTCCCCAGGAACGCGATCTCTTCATTCGGCAGGTCATACCTGTAGTTGTTGTTCTTGTCCCGCAAGGCCCGAAGGACGAATTCGCCTTCCGGAAGATGGGGGAATCGGAACTGACCCTGGGCATCCACGCGCACGGCATAGGCCGGCCGGTCGTTCCTGAAATCCGCAGTGTCCGCCGGGCGATAGAGCAGCACCATCACTTCTTTCTCCGCTGCACCGGTGTACGCGTTGATGACCTTGCCCGCGATCGTTCGGGCGTCCAAAAGCGGTCCAGTGGAGAACACGTGTTCCAGGCCGGCAGTCGGGTTCCCCTCCGTGAGGTCCTTTATCGCTTCGCCCAAGGTCACCACGTAGGTGGTGCTGTCCAGGAGAGCGGACCGCAGTTCAATGGTCACTTCCTTGGGCCCCGAAAGCCTGATCTTGGGCGTGCCGCTCAATGGTGGAGAGAAGAGGATGCGCTCACTTGCACGCTCCAATTGGAGGCGCTCGTCGAATCGCAATACGATGCGCTCACCGTTGAATTCCGTGGTCAGGTTGCCGGGGTCCGCTGAGACCAATTGTGGTGGGTTCCGGTCCGCTTCGCCACCACTTACCTCGCGTACCTGTGCACAACCGGCCAGGAGCACCCATGCGATCAGTGGCGCCGACCACCGTCTCATCCGAGCAAGGGCTGAAGGATCTCGCAGAGGTGCTCCAGCGCGTGGGCATCGATCACACTGAAATCGTCAGGTCGCTCGCTGTCAATATCAAGCACTGCGGCAACGCGCCCATCACTGTCCAGGCATGGCACCACGATCTCCGAACGGGATAATGCACTACAGGCGATATGACCCGGGAACTTGTCCACGTCGGGAACGATCAGGGTGCGCTCTTCCGCCCAAGCGGTCCCACAAACCCCGCGGCCGTGTGCGATGCGCGCGCAGGCAACGGGTCCTTGGAATGGTCCGAGCACCAGTTCGGCACCCATCACGCGGTAAAAACCGATCCAATGCCAGCCAAAGGTCTGGTGCAACGCTGCGGCCATGTTGGCCATGGCGGCGATCGGGTCCCGTTCTTCACCCAGTAATTCACGAAGCTGTGGGGTCAATGCCGCGTACAGGGCCACCCGGTCGTTGGTCTTGGGTAGCGAGATCGTCTCCATGAGCAGGTTTTGCAAAAGGTGGGCAAAGGTACCCGCTATGCGCAAGCTGCTGTGAAGAGGCTGATGCGGATCCCCGGCACCTGGGAAAGGGCCTTCACGCATCCTTCAATGGTGGCCCCGGTGGTCACCACATCGTCCACCAACAGGACATGTCGGTCCTTGAGGGCCATGGGGTCGGGAAGATGGAACGCCTCCTTCACGTTCGACCAGCGGTCCATGCGTCCTTTTCGCGTTTGCGATGAGGTATGCTGAACGCGACGTAGGCTGCCATTCACCGATGCCAAGGGCCATTCCATGCGGATGCCATCGACCAGGAGCTGGCTCTGGTTATAGCCACGCTTGCGCTCCTTGCCCGGGTGCAGTGGAATGGGAAGCAAGGTGTCAATCTCTTGGAACCGCGGGCAGGCCATCAGCTCCCTGGCCATGAGCTTGCCCAGGAGGTGGCCCACTTCCACATCATGCTTGTATTTCAGCCGGTGCAGCATGCGTTGCACCTTGCCGTGCCGATGAAAGAACATGAGCGCGCTGGCCGCTTCAAGTTGCACTTTGCCCCAGAACAGCTGGGCCACCTGGTTCCCGGGGTCATTATGGAAACGGGTCAAGGGCAGGTCCATCAGGCAACCCAGGCAGATGCCGCTTTCGAACCGGAGCAGGGGTTCATCACAGCCAGCGCACCTGCGCGGCATGAAAAGCCCGAGCAGGTCCATGAACGGGCTCCTCGGTATGTTGCCATACGGGTTCAATACTTTGTTGAAAAGGCTCGCGATCTGATGGGGAAGGCCATGCTACCGGCCCTAATTTAGCCCGCAGTTAGACCTGCCCAACATGGAACAGACGAACGCCAGCGAGAAGAAGAACCGATCGAATACCGGCCTGTTGTTGCTGGTGGTGTTGCTGCTGATCAGCAACGTGTTCCAGTTCATTATGTACAATCAAAGTGAACGTCATGCCAAGGAGACTCAGGCCGAGGTTGAGAGGGTTACAAGCGAGAAAGAGGGTGTGACGGAACTTTTGGAGAAGATGCTGGCCAGCTACGATACGCTGAATACGGAGAACGAGCAGTTGACCGTGGAGATGGAGGCACAGCGTGAGAAGATCGAAAGCTTGCTCGATCAAGTAAAGCGCGGGAACTACGATCTGAACAAGGCCAAGAAGGAGGCCGAGACCCTGCGCCGGATCATGAAAGGGTATGTGGCTACCATCGATTCGCTCAACCAAGCCAACAAGCAGCTCACGGCCGACAAGATCAACCTGACCCAGGAGCTGGGGGAGGTGAAGGGTCAGAAGGATGCCCTGAACTCCAAGGCCCAGGAGCTGGAAGGAAAGATCGCCAAGGGGAGTGTCCTGCACACCACGTCCATTGTTGCCAATGCGTTGTTCATGCGGAACAACGGAAAACAGGTGGAGACCGACCGTGCCAAGAAGGCCGAAATGATCAAGTGCTGCTTCACGTTGGGGGAGAACAAGGTTACCACGTCCGGCGACAAGACACTTTACATGCGTGTGATCAGCCCGGATGGCAAAGTGCTGCGCGCCACCGAAAGCGACAATCGCTTCAAGTTCAATGGTGTGGAAGGTGAGTTCAGTGCCCGTCGCGAGATCAACTACCAGAACCAGGCGGTTGACGCCTGTATCTTCTGGACCGGTACGGATGAACTGCGGACCGGTCAGTACATCGTGGAGGTCTACGAGGCCGGTGCACTGGTGTCCAAGTCCTCCTTTGATCTGAAATAGGGTCAGAAGTAGGCCCTGACCTGGGCGCCACCGACATGTACAACGGGCACGCCTTCCGATCTTCGCCCGTTATAGGTGATGTCCACCTGTAGGTTGTTGCTCAGATTGCGCTGCAGGCTGATGCTCCACGTGGCGTTGGTTCCGGGTTTCAGGCCGCTCAGCATTTCATTGCCAAGTGCTGAGTTGACCTCCCCATCATAACGGATGTCCACCAGGTTCGCGTTCAACAGCACGCTGCCTTTGCCCGCCGTGTTATATCGGAACTCAAGCCCCAGGTCGTTAAGCACGGCTTGTTGCCCCCCGAACTCCGCGGCATTCCGTTTGTCCGTGACCTTGAAATAGGCCTGTGCACGCAAGGATGTGTTGGGTTGCCAGGTGATCCGGGGTCGCAGCCCTTGCTGGTCAATGGCGTACGTACGACCTGTAAGCAGGTCGGATGCGTTGCCGATACGGCCGCTTTCGGTCTCCACGTCAAGGCTCCATTGGCGGGTCATGTTCCAGCGCAGGCGAAGGGTGTTGAACTCCCTTGACCGGGACTCGAAGCCGTTCAGCAGCAGTGAACGGCCGCGGTCGCTCTGCCACGTGTGGTCCAGGCTCCATGTGCGGCTCGTTCGGTCGTAATAGAGCGTGTTCCGTGATGATCCGTTGTAGGAGGTGAGCAGTGAGTCCGAAAGCTCGGGAACGAACGGGTCCATGGCATTGAGCAGGTCATCCGCCGTTGTCTTGCGGTCCACACGGAATGATGCATTATCCGAGAATTTGGCCAGGAACTGCCTCAAGCCCGTGGCATTGGACCATTTAACGGCGGGTCGCAGGTCGAGGGAGGCGCTGAACTGGTTGCGGTAAGTGCGTATATAGGTGTCGCTGGGTACGAAAACACGGAGGTAGTTGGCCTCGTAGCCGAAGTTGGCCAGCTCGAATTCGTTCAGGTCCTTGATCCCATCGCCATTATAATCGATCCAGATGTAGAGGCCCTGACCGGCCGGCACTTGAATGTAGATGTAGGAGCGCTCCTGCTCCAGCCCCGAACTGAACTCATAGAAGAGGTCCAGTAGCGCGGCCCCCTTCCAAAGCATCAGGTCATAGTCAATGCGCGCCAGATACGTGTCCTCCGGTCTATTGCTGGTCAGGGTGGCATCCCGGATCTCGAGGCTCCTATACGTGAGCGTCGTGGCCAATCGGTTACGGGGATCGCTGGTAAGGTCCAGGCCGAAGGAGCCGGATGTGGCCATGGTGCTGGTAACGAGCTCGCCGTTGCGTGCCACTTGGTCCATGCGCTGACCACCTCCCAATCGCCATTTGTTCCGGGTCGAATCAGAGCTCTGTACGAATCCCTCCCATTCATGGAACTGGTAACTGCCTGCCTGAAGTCCGGGTAGTGTATCGCTCTGGAACAGGTTGCGTTCGTGTTCACTGTTCAACCCAATGGTGAATGGGCGCAGTCGTTGGCGCACAGTACCCTTGTGCCGGAGGAAATCACTGGTGGTCGGAGAGGTGGAGCTCAACCAACTGGCCACGCCCACAATGTCCGTGCGTCCCGGATGCAGGTCGCTGATCAGGTCCTGTTTCCAGCCGGAATAGTGGTCGGTCACCTGGAAGGTGTTGAGACCGTAGCTCGCGTTGCCGATCCGTTTGCCCTTTACGCCTACAGTGGCACCTGCGATCAGTTGGTCGCCATCCAGCGAAATGCCACGGGCGTTCCAATTGCGCTCGAACTCAACGGGCCTGTATCGTTCAATAAAACGGAAGTTCCGCGAGGTGGTCTCCGTCTCCCCGCCCAAAATGAGCCGTAACGTGGTGTCCCTGCCTGGCAGTGGTATTTCGTGCTTTACGCGGGCCAATAGCCCAAGGCCTTTGTTGTCCGAATCGCTCAGTTCGCTGAACGTGTTCCGGTCGTTGCTGCTGAAGGCGCCTTCAAGGGTCGCTGTGGTACGCTGGCCGAACTTATGATCGACACCAAGGGTGATGAGCTGCTGGCTCTTCGGTGCAATGAGCACTCGGATCGGTGCATGGTCCCCTCGCCTGATGATGACATTCTCCACCGTATCGGGCGGCACCCAGCGGAACACCCGTCCATTGGGCGTGAACTCTTGTTGCACATAATCGCTATTGCCTGGCCCTACTTGGGTGAACGTCAATCGGTATTGGGCCAGATCGGGGCTGGTGCTGTACACATACACGGGGGTGTATCCCAGCGAATCCGTTACCCGGTAAAGGACCTGGTCCGTAACAAAGCCTGTACTGTCTACGCCGCTCACCGCTGCAGCAAGTGGATCATCCCCGGCCTCTTGCAGGACCTCGCGTTCCGTTTCGGACAGTTGTTGTTGCAGGGGTTGGTTCTTGTGGTCCTGTTCACTGTACAAATTGAACCGTATGGTGCTCTGCCCGATCTCGGTGGTATTGTCCAAACGGACCAGAGAGCGGGCATAGTTCTTATCGGAGTACTGGAACTCCACGGTAATGCGGCGGTCCTTGGTGATCAATCTCCGCGCGGTGAACGTGACCTCTGCCGTATTGTAGTCGATCACGTAATCGTTCTCCTGTCCACGCGTCAATAGTTGACCGTCGATGTATACACGTTCCGTACCGGATAGCACGATGATGAACGCCTCTCCATCGTTGCCGCGCAGACGATAGGGGCCTTGCACCCCTTCCACCCCCTGCACTTGGAAGCGTGCGAATTTTCCTTTGCTGATGGCCACGCTGGTGCCCAGGTCGTTCTTGATCCGTTCGGAACCGGATAGCCGTGTATCGAAGCTCAGGCCCTTGGTCTTCTTCAGGTAGGTGAGGAAATGGCTCTTGGGCCGTTGCAGCACGAAGTCACCCGCGATGAGCTCCCACAGGTTCCCTTCCTGTTTGGGGTCCTGCTCAAAGAGCTTGATGAACACCTGGTCGAAGTCCTGGAGCTCAAGGGTATTACCACCTGCTTGTATCGGGATGTTGTTGTCCGTGATCGAGGCCAGCACTTGTATGCGGTCGCTCAACCGTCCGCTCAGCTCCAGGTTCAGCGTGGAGTTTACCGAAAGGTCCTGGTTATTGCCGAATAACACCCCTCGAGAAATACTGCCCGATCGGTTCAGGCCTTGCAGTCCCATCAGGTCATTGGTCGAACGGACGGGCTCATAGCGGAAAGGGTTCGATCGGGTCTCGTTCGCCGTTCGCAACCTCAGGGTGTCCTTGTGCTGCCGCACACCTCCAAGCAGAAGGGGCATCACCCGGTACCGCACCAGAACGGAGTCGGCGTCCGTGCTTACCACCAAGGTGGCCCTGTAAGGGTCAAGAACGTATTGGTCCAGGTCGAGCGGCTGGCCATCCTTTAGTATGACCACGCTTCCGGGGATGATGCTCAACGTATCGAGCCTGAGGGTATCGTTGTTGGGCTTCACCCATCGCTGACGCAGATTGCTCAGGTCCTGCGCGCGGAGCGTGCAACCCGTCAAGAGCAGCAGGAGCATTACACCGGACCAACGCGCAATTCCACTGCTCCGTCCGTTGGGCGGAGCGGTCATGGTAGGCTGATCGTGGTGCGGCACATGGACCATACGCAGAGGAAGCCCGAAAATTACCCGCTTATGGGGTGCGGCCCCGGATCGTTCGGGATCATCACCAACAGGCTGTTGATCACCAATGGTACCACACACGGCTTTGGTCGCATGGGTTCCGGTAGTTTTGGTCGCATTGCTCCCTCACGCATGAAGTGTTCCTGGTCAACGCTGGCATCCTTGGTGATCTTGCTTTTCGTGGCCTGTGGCACACCTCAGGAGCCCGTCGGTCGTGAGGGGAAGGGAGGCCGGTTCTACGGAGGCGTGTTCAACGCCAATGAGGTGGAGCCCTTGCGGAGCCTTTTCCCGCTGACGCTTACACAGGCCGCATCGCATCGCATCGCGGCGCAGATCTATGAGGGGCTGGTCGGATTCGATCAGGGCGACCTCTCTGTTCAGCCCAGGTTGGCGGAGGCCTGGAACGTGGACCCGACCGGCACGCAGTACACGTTCTCCATCCGCAAGGGGGTGCTTTTCCATGATGACGTCTGTTTTCCGGATGGTCGTGGACGTGAACTGGTGGCATCGGATGTGGCCTATTGCCTTAACGCAGTGGCAACACCGGGTCAGATGAACCAGATGGATTGGTTGTTCCGGGACCATGTGGTCGGGGCCAATGCGCATTATGCGGCCGTGCTCGCAGGCCGTCCGTCGGCCGGCGTCGAGGGCATCGCGGTGCTCGATGACCATACTGTTCGTATCACGTTGGCCGCGCCATGGGCCGGATTCCTTCAAGTGCTCGCACATCAGGGCTGTTGGATATATCCCCCCGAGCTTTTGGAGCACCACGGGCGTGATGCCGCTTGGCATCCGGTCGGAACGGGGCCTTTCAAGGTGCGTACGTTCACGCGGGGAAAGGTGATGGTAATGGAACGTAATGCGGACTATTGGGGCGTGGATGAACACGGCAATGAACTTCCGTTCCTTGACGGTGTGAAATACACCTTCGAGACCGATAAGGACAAGGAGCTTGATGCTTTCCTGAAAGGTCGACTTTCGGTGGTGTATGAACTGCCCATTACGCGGACCGGACTGCTTGATAGTTCAACGGCCAATGGGCAATTCAACGTGCAGAGCGCACCCGGCCTGAGCGTCCAGTTCTATGGGCTCAATGTCCGGGAACGACCATTCACCGATGTTCGGGTGCGGCAGGCCGTGTCCATGGCCATTGACAGGCAGTTCCTGGTGGATAGTGTGCTGAGGGGATTGGGCATTGTCGCCAGCAGGGGTCTGGTGCCGCCCGGATTTCCCGAGTATCCTTACGATCGCCTACCCGAGCGCCGCTATGATCCAATACGTGCGCGAGACTTGTTGGGTGCGGCGGGGTTCCCGGGAGGCAAAGGCTTGCCGACCATTGTCCTCCAGGTGAACAATGATGGTTTCGGCTATGTGCGCGTGGCCGAGGCCGTGCAGGCCATGCTCGAGAAGGAATTGGGTGTACGCGTGGTGGTCAGCGTTCTGCCCGGCGAACAGCATTTCGAACAGATCGAACGCGGGCGTGCCCGGTTCTGGCGAGAAGGGTGGATCATGGACCACCCGGACCCGGAGAACGTGCTTGCCCTGTTCCAAGGGACACAAGTACCTGCGGACACGGCTGCGCCATCATACTTGAACAGCACGCGCTACCGTGACCCCGTCTTTGATTCATTGTTCCTATTGGCGCAGCGGAGCGTGGACCGTGCGGAACACATGCGCCTGCTTGCCGAGGCGGAAGCACGGTTGATCAGTGACGCGTATGTTGTTCCGCTCTATCACGAACGGGCCATCAGGCTGCTTCAACCCTGGGTCATGGACCTCCCGATCAATGGCATGGAGTACCGTGACCTGCGTGCCACCTGGTTCGACCCCAAGATCAGGTCAGCTCACTGAACCAGGATCGGGCACGATCGCCTTGTGGATGAGCTGCTTCGCCAGAGGCATGAACGTTTCTATGTGAGGCAATGGAATGTCGGCATCGAAGGCATAGGTGGCCGGGACCGGGTGTTCCCGGTGGCGCTCGATGAGCGTGCTGCGGATCACCTCATAGGTGCAGGCAAAGCTCAAAGTGTGGCTGCTCACATAGTGCGTGTGTAACATGGAGGGCGCATGCCGCTCCGTAGGGGCGAGAACTCCTGAAAGTGCGTACGAATAGACCCTGACATACCTGCCGTTCCGAAGGAGCAACCAACCTTCCTGCCGGTATAATGGAAGAATGCCGATGGGCCCGAATTGAATGCGCGATGCCAGTTCCTCCCGGAGCTCCGAACCTCGGTCCAGTGCGCGGGAAAGTCGGGGCAGTGCCAGATCGATCACCGCATCCACCGTTCCCAACGCCTCCGGCTCAGGTGGTGGTTCGCGAAGGACCTCGCCCGACCCGCGATCGAAACCGATGATCGGTCCTCTCAAGCGGGAAGCCAGCTCCTTACGATGCAGCCTGAAGTTGCTCAGTTCGTTGATCTGGTCCCGGAGGTCCTCCAAATGCGGGTACAATTTGTTCTCCTTGAACCGCTGCTGCACACGCTGGAGGTAGGCGAGCAGCATGTATTGCTTCAGTTCAAGGTCGAAGGCCGGTGCCACCAGCCAGTCTCGGGGAAGTCCTGTCGCGCTCATGTTCTTGACTTGCTTTCATTGGAACGCCTTGTTCAAAAATAATGTTGCCTGTTGCCGATGCCCGTTCACCACGCATGCACCTTTGGCGCATCGACAGACCGGATCATGAAGAACTCCCTGCTCAACGTCCTGCTCATCGGGGTCATCGCCACAGCGGTCACCGCTTGTGTGCCCGCCCGCAAGTACGAGGAGGCCAACTCCAAACTGAGGGCCATGCAGGCAGAGGTCGATGCAGCCAATAGCAAGGCCCGGGTCGCACAGGCCGAACTGGAGGATAGCAAGGCACGTGAAGCGGAGCTGGATAAGCGCATGACCGAGCTGCAGCGTGATACGACCGTTCTTGGCAATTCGCTGCGGCAAATGAACAAGCAGTACGACAAGATCAACGGGCTCAACAATGAACTGCTCGAGAAGTACAACAAGCTCCTGGCCGGGCATGGCAGTGAGAACCGCAAGCTGCTCAGCGACCTGGAGGCCCTGCGCCTCGACCTGATGAGCCGGGAGGATTCGTTGAACGCCCTGGGCAAGAGCGTGGCGGATAAGCAGGCCGCATTGGCTGACAAGGAGGCACAACTGGCCGAACTTCAGGCCGAGCTGGCTTCGAAGGATAAGGCCATGCGGGACCTCAAGGACCGGGTCAGCGCAGCCCTTACGGGTTTCGAGGGCAAGGGCCTTACTGTGGAGCAGCGCAATGGACGCATTTATGTGAGCATGGAGAACAAGCTGCTCTTTCCAAGTGGCAGTTATGCCGTTGATGCAAAGGGAAGGGAGCTGATCGTGAAATTGGCGAAGGCCATTGAGAACGAAAAGGAACTGAACGTACTGGTAGAGGGCCACACGGATACGGATAAGGTGCAACCCGGGGGGGGGGTGAAGGATAATTGGGACTTGAGCGTGATGCGCGCAACGAGCGTGGTACGCATCATGCAGGAAAGCAGTCGCATGGACCCCCTTCGTGTTACCGCCGCCGGAAGGGGCGAGTTCGTACCAGTGGACCCGGCCGACAAGGCCAAGAACCGCCGCATCGAGATCATTCTATCTCCCGACCTGCAGGAGCTGTACAAGCTCGTGCGCGACTGAGCATAGGCTAATGACAACGAGGCGGGCGGCATCAAAAAGTGGTCCGGGACCTCGTCCGTCGGTCGCCATCATCGGTGGTGGGCCTGCCGGGCTGATCGCTGCGGACCTGCTCTCCGAGGAGTGCGAAGTGCATCTATACGAGCAGGGACGCATGGTGGGACGTAAGTTCCTGGTGGCCGGTGATGGTGGACTCAACATCACGAACAGCGCGACGGGTGAGGAACTCTACGCCAAGTTCATACCCCGTGCGCTCATGCAGCCCATGCTCGAGGCGTTCGGTCCTGTGGAATTGCGGTCCTGGCTCAGGGTGCTGGGTGTTCCCACATATGTGGGTAGCAGCGGACGGGTGTTCCCCGAACGGGGTATCAGACCTGCCGAGGTCCTGGGTGCCATACGGGACCGACTCGATACCAAAGGTGTTTCCGTTCATCCTGATCATGCGTTCGTTGGGTTCGATGCACAGGCCCGACCGATCGTTGTCCACGTGGATGGTCGCACCACCCTTGATGCGGATCTGGTACTGTTCGCGTTGGGAGGCGCATCCTGGCCCAAGACCGGTTCCACGGGTTCCTGGACCGCTTACTTCGAAGCTGTCGGCATACGCACGATGCCCTTTGCCGCGAGCAATTGCGGTGTGGAGATCGAGCTGCCTGATACCATCCGACCACATCTGGGCAAGCCGCTCAAGAACATCGTGATCAGCTCGGGCGACCGTGTGGTACACGGTGAGGCGACCATTACCAGCTATGGATTGGAGGGTAATGCCGTGTATCCGGTAGTGCCCGCTATTCGTGAGGCTTTGGCGATGGGTGGCCCGGCGTACCTCACGATCGACCTCAAGCCGGACCTTTCCATGGAGCAAGTAGAGCAGCGTCTTCGTGACGCGGCATGGAAGGAACGCATGGCGGCCATCCGGCTTGATCGTCACGCAGTGGCGTTGTACAAGGCCTTCACACCCCTTGAACGATCGCTTGATGGGCGCTGGCTGGCACATGATATCAAGAACCTCCGGATACCGGTAAAGGCCCTTCGCTCCGTGGAGGAAGCGATCAGCACCGTGGGGGGAATTGCCATTGAGGAGGTGGGCAGCGACCTTGCGCTCCTGAAGCATCCACGGATGTTCGTGGCGGGCGAGATGATCGATATCGACGCCCCCACCGGTGGATACCTCCTACAAGCCGCGTTCAGCATGGGAATTTGGGCCGCAAAGGCCATGCTGGTGAAGTTATCGGGCCGAAAGACGAATTGAGCGGGTTTCGGTACCGGTCTGTCGGAAAGGGGATTTTGACGACATAACGGGATGATCGCCGGTCGAGCCGGTCCGAATGCCCGACGAAGCCGTTCAAGACCCCGCCGGAACTTCCGGAATGGCCTGTTACACAAGGGTTTTGGCGAACATTTTACGCGTTCGATCGCTGTATTCTTGCAACATGACAAGGAACCTATCTAACGCAGCGGAGCATCCTGGCCCGGGCATTTTCCCGCTGGCAGGGCTTTCCCATGGCAGCGCATCGCGGCGCCTGATGGTGAGATCGGCACTTGTGTCATGGATGTTCTTCCTGGCCTTTGCCTCGATCGCCCAGACAAGCTCGCAAAGAGCAGCGGTGCAACTGTCGGCCACAGCCATTAGTTCGCCTGTGGGCATTACGCTTGGTTGGACCTCCTTGTCCAGCACCACGTCCATTACCATCCAACGGAAGCCTCGCACGGCCACGTCCTGGTCGGCGCTGGCCACACCAGCGGCTTCGTCCACGAGCTACACGGACAATACGGTCACGGTCGGTCAGGTATACGAATACAAGGTGACCCGTGTGGCCGGCGGTGTTACTGGTACCGGGTACGTCTGCACCGGCGTCAATGTGCCGGCTCCTGATTATCGGGGCAAGTTGGTGCTGCTGGTCGACAATACCTTCAGTTCAACATTGAGCGCGGAATTGCAGCAGTTGGTGAGGGACCTGCGTGGCGATGGTTGGGCGGTGGTGCGCAGTGACCTTGCACGTACAGCGACCGTGGCTACGGTGAAAAGCACGATCCTTTCCCATTATAATAGCGACCCGTCCAACGTGAAGGCGGTGTTCATTCTGGGTCATCTGGCGGTACCCTACTCGGGCAATGTTGCGCCCGATGGTCACTCGGAGCATCAGGGGGCATGGCCTTGCGATGGATACTATGGTGAGCTCAACGGGGCCTGGACCGATGCCTCCGTGAACATCGCCTCGTCGCAGCGGACCGAGAACAGGAACGTGCCCGGTGACGGCAAGTTCGACCAGAGCAATTTCCCCTCCGAATTGGAGCTCCAAGTGGGCAGGGTGGACCTTTATGACATGCCCGCCTTTGGAACGAGCGAGGTCGAACTGATGCGTGCCTACCTGAACAAGCTGCATGCCTTCAAGGTAAAGTCATGGACACCAACGGTCCGTGGCCTGGTGTTCGACAATCTTCAGTGGGTGGGTAACCCCCTTGCAGGTAGTGGCTGGCGGAACATGGGCCCTCTGGTGGGTCCTTCCAACATCGTTGCGGCCAACCAGAACAGCACGGCGTTCCATTCCTTGGTGAACGGCCAGAGCCACCTATGGACCTATTCCTCCGGAGGAGGCCTTCAGGCCGTGGATGGCGGTGTGCTCACCTTCAACGGTGCCGCCAATGTGGGCACCACACAGAACTACGCCACGTCATCGCATGGCGGGGTCTTCAACCTGGCCATGGGGAGCTATTTCGGCGACTGGGACAACCGGAATAATTTCCTGCGTGCTCCGCTCGCCAGTGGACAATCGCTGACGAGCTGCTGGTCCGGGATACCCTCCTGGTATTTCCATCACATGGGCATCGGGGAGAACATCGGTGCCAGTGTGCTGGCCACCATGAACAACAGCAGCCTTTACACACCGCTCACCGAAGGCTGGCAGGGAAGTATCGGTCGGTCGCACCTGGCGCTCATGGGTGATCCCACACTGCGTCTGACCATGGTCGCGCCGCCGAGCAACCTCACGGTCACGAACGCTGGAGGTGCCGTATCATTTTCGTGGACGGCTTCGAACGGCAGTGTGCTGGGCTATTACCTCTATGAGTTCAACGCCACCAGTGGGGCCATCACGCGGCTGAACAGCACGCCGATCACCGGGACCTCCTGGTCCAGTGGCACGGTCCCTTTTGTGGCAGGCAGGGAGTACATGGTACGAGCTGTGAGGTTGGAGAGCAGTTTCAGCGGCAGCTATTTCAACCTTTCGTTGGGGACGATATCCACTGCGCAGGGTGCCGCAACCGCGGATTGCACGGGTGTTGTCGGTGGTGCTGCCGTGCCTGGTGCGGCATGTAACGATGGCAATGCCTGCACGACGAACGACACGTGGAACGCGAGCTGCCAGTGCGTAGGAGTGAGCTCGGCGCCTGTGGCCACCATTACTGCCGGGGGTAGTGCCTCGTTCTGCACGGGAGGCAGTGTGGTGCTCAATGCGAACACCGGTAACGGTCTGACCTACGTATGGCGCAGGAACGGCACAGCGATCAGCGGGGCCACTGCCAGTAGCTATACCGCTGCTCAGGCCGGGTCCTACACCGTGCAGGTCACGACCTCCGCAGGGTGCAGCACCACCTCAACGGCGATCACTGTAACGGTGAACACGCCTCCTACGGCCACCATCTCGGCCGGTAGTGCCACATCGTTCTGTGCTGGCGGTGCTGTTACGCTCACCGCCACCTCGGGTACGGGATACACCTATCAATGGCGTCGCGATGGTACGTCGATCAGCGGGGCCACTTCCGCCAGCTATGTCGCCAATGCTGCGGGGGCTTATACGGTCGTGGTCACGGCCAACGGCTGCTCCACCACATCGTCCGGTGTCACGGTCAGTCTGATCGGTGCCCCTTCCGCTACTGTTACGCCGGCCTCGGGCACGTCCATTTGCAGCGGTTCCTCGGTCGTGCTGAACGCCAACACCGGCACAGGCTACACCTATGTTTGGCGCCGCAACGGGACTGCGATATCGGGCGCCACGTCTTCCAGCTACGCTGCGACCACGGCAGGCTCCTATACGGCCACGATCACATCGAACAGTTGCACGACCACGTCATCGGCGGTTTCCGTCACCGTGGGTACCGCCCCTTCCGCGACGATCACGGCTGGTGGAGGCACCACCTTCTGTTCGGGCGGTTCTGTGACGCTCTCCGCCAACACAGGAACCGGTCTTACCTACCAGTGGCGACGTAACGGCACGGCCATCACCGGGGGCACTTCGAGCAGCTACTCGGCCGCGCAAGCAGGCACCTACACGGTGGTTGTTTCTTCCAATGGCTGTTCCACCACTTCGGCCGGCACTGCGGTCACGGTGAACGCGGCGCCCACGGCGTCCATCACTTCGGCCGGGAGCACAGCCTTCTGTTCAGGTGGCAGCGTGGTGCTGAATGCGTCCACGGGTACTGGTAATACATACTCCTGGCGCAGGAACGGCACGGTCATTTCGGGTGCCACCGCATCGAGTTACACGGCCTCTCAGGCGGGGAGCTACACGGTCGTGGTCACGGCGGCCGGGTGCAGTGCCACCTCGGCTGCTGTATCGGTCACGGTGGGCACACCGCCTACTGCGACCATCACGGCCGGAGGGGCGACCACGTTCTGTGCTGGCGGAAGTGTCGCACTGAATGCGAATACGGGGACCGGCCTCACCTACCAATGGCTCAGGAACGGCTCCGCCATCAGTGGTGCCACGGGCAGTTCCTATGCGGCGAACCAGTCGGGCACCTATACGGTGGTGGTCACTTCCAGTGGATGCTCCACGACATCGACCGGGAGCAGTGTAACAGTGAATGCTGTCCCCGCCGTGACCTGTTCAGTATCCGGCTCCACGATCACGACCAATGTCTCCGGCGGCACGGCCCCGTACACGTATAGTTGGAGCGGTGGAAGCACGAGCAGTTCCTTCACAGCTTCCTCCAATGGTTCCTATACCGTTACGGTCACCGGAGCGAACGGATGTTCGGCCACATGCTCCGGTAGTGTTACCGTGGCAAGCCTTGGCGGTTGCTCAGGCATTCGTACCGAAGCCCAAGGCACTTGGGGTGCCCCGGCGACCAGCAACAATCCTGCGTCCTATATGACCTCCCGCTTCGTTGCAGCATTCCCGGCACCGAACCATCTCACCATCGGCTGTGGCACTAGACTGTTGCGGTTCACTACTCCGGCGGCTGTTGTTGCAACGCTGCCCACGTATGGAATGCCTGCCCTGTTGGCCAGTGGCACCGTGGTGAACCCCGGTAATACGATCGCCAACACGATGGTGGGCCAGCTGGTCGCTTTGAAGCTCAACGTCCGGTTCGATGAGACCGACGCGGCCTTCATGCCCAGTTCCTTGCTGCTACGCGATTTGGTGATCGCATCGGGACCGTTCGTTGGTTGGACCGTGCAGCAGCTGATCACAGCGGCCGATCAGGCAATTGGTGGTTGCAGTACCGCCTACACCCTCAGCCAACTGAGCACGGCCCTCGCCAACGTGAACAATGGGTACGATGGAGGCGTAGCGAACACGGGCTTTCTCACCTGCCCCGCCAGTGGGATGGTCCTGGAGGATGATCAGATGGATGCCGACGACATCAAGCTGCTCGATCTACCGGTAATAGAGGTGCTGGCCATGCCCAACCCCTTCACCACCACCACCGAACTGGTGCTTACGGGTGCCGTTGTCGATGGACCGACCACCATCGAGGTGTACTCGGCCACCGGTCAGCGGGTGGTGGTGCTGTTCAGTGGTGTGCTCGATGCGGCCGAGGAGCACCGGTTCCGTTGGGATGCGTCGGGCCAGGCCCAGGGCATGTACCTGTACCGCGTGACCAATGGTGATCAGGTGCTCACTGGCCGATTACTGATCCAGTAGAAAGGCGTTTGCGCGGATCCCGCGCGGGGGCGATCTCCGAAGGGTCGCCCCCGCTCATGGACCAGGACCTCTTCAACGTACTACCCTTGCGGGAACGTCTGCTCCTGGTCAGGGGGCATGCCGAATGGCTGGCCACCAATGAATGTTTCATGGGTGAGCATGCGCATGTGTTCTACATGCTTTACGGCATGGTGATCGAGGTGGTCTACGACTTCGTTGATATGGAGGTGAAGGATGTGGAGGCCTTGCGTTACACCGATGAGGGGATGAAGCGGCTGCTCTGGAATATTGGGATCTGGGACCTGCGCGAGTTCACACAGCAGGGTGACGCACCGTTCTGAGCTCGACTGGTCAGCAGGAAATGGTCAGCCGAACAGGTGCGAAAGCACCTCGTTCACCTGTCCCATCTGCACCAGTTCGATGCCCTTCATGGGACCGATCCCTTTGGTGCCTTTCGGAACGAAGATCCGCGCGAAGCCCAGCTTCTGCGCTTCGGCGATGCGCTGGTCGGTGCGGGTCACGGGACGGATCTCGCCGGTGAGGCCCACCTCGCCACAGAACGCGGTGTCCATGGGGATCGCGATGTCCGCATTGCTGCTGAGCACGGCGCACACTACGGCCAGGTCAATGGCCGGTTCCTCCACGCGGAAGCCGCCGGCCAGGTTCAGGAACACGTCCTTCTGCCCCAGTCGGAAGCCGCATCGTTTCTCCAGTACGGCCAACAGCATGTTCATGCGGCGCAGATCGAAGCCGGTGGCGCTTCGCTGAGGTGTGCCATACACGGCACTGCTGACCAGCGCCTGAACCTCGATCAACAAGGGGCGCTGGCCTTCCAGGGTCGCGCTTACGGCCACACCGCTCGGTCGTTCGCGGCGGTCGCCCAACAGGACCTGGCTGGGGTCTTCCACTGCGGCCAGTCCGGTGCCTTGCATTTCATAGATGCCCAGCTCGTTCGTGCTGCCAAAGCGGTTCTTCAATGGCCGCAGCAGGCGATAGGCATGATCGCGGTCGCCTTCGAACTGGAGCACCACGTCCACCATGTGCTCAAGCACTTTCGGTCCAGCGATGAAGCCATCCTTCGTGATATGGCCGATCAGCACCATGGGCACGTCCGTTGCCTTTGCGAAGCGCATGAGCTCGGCCGTGCATTCGCGCACCTGGCCCACGCTGCCTGGACTGGCATCAAGGGTCGCGGTGTGCAAGGTCTGTACGCTGTCGATCACGACCAGACCGGGCTTCAGGGCCTCGATGTGCTTGAAGATGTTCTGGGTGTTCGTTTCGGTGAGCACGTAGCAGCCCTCCTTGCCGTGGCGGGTCGTTCCTTCGAGCCGCTCTGCGCGCATCTTCACCTGGTGCTCGCTCTCTTCCCCCGAAACGTAAAGCGTGCGCAGATCGGGATTGCGCAGTGCCGTTTGCAGCAGCAAGGTGCTCTTGCCGATGCCCGGTTCACCTCCAATGAGGATGATGCTGCCCGGCACCAGACCGCCGCCAAGAACACGGGACAGTTCGCGGTCCGACAGGGGAATGCGAGGTCCATCCTGCGCGGGTATCTCGTCAATGGCGATGGGCTTGGGGTTCCTGCCTTTCACACTCGCCGGGGTGCCACGTTTCTCCTCCACGCGGTCGCGCACCTCCTCCACCAGGGTGTTCCATTGTTTGCACTGCAGGCATTGCCCCAGCCATTGCGGATACGTGGAACCGCAGCTCTGGCAAACGAACTGGCTGCGGACCTTAGCCACGGCGGATCTTCTCGACGAGCGACGTGGTGGAGAAGCCCTCCACGAGCTTCAAGCTGCGCACCTCGCCACCGCGGGCCTTCACCAGGTCGGCACCCACGATGCGGTCCTCGCTCCAGTCGCCGCCTTTCACCAACACGTCGGGTCCCACGGCCTGGATCAGCTCCAAGGGAGTGTCCTGGTCGAAGATCACCACAGCGTCCACCAAACGCAGCGCGGCCAGCACTTTGGCGCGGCTCTGTTCGTCGTTCAATGGCCGTTCGGGGCCTTTGTTCTGGCGCTTTACGCTGGAGTCGCTGTTCAGGCCGATCACCAGTCGGTCACCCATGGCCGCAGCCTCCTGCAGGTATTCCACGTGCCCGCGGTGCAGGATGTCGAAACACCCGTTGGTGAACACGATGCGATCACCTTTCATGCGCCAGATGTTGCAGAGACGCTGCACGCTCACGAGGTCCATGATGCGTTTGTCGGTAGGGACGGTGACGGCTTCAACGGTCATTGCGCTTGCTGTTTTCCCTTGCGGGTGATCAAAAGTAGGGATAGGCCACCAAGGCCGATAAGGAGGATGGACTGGGCCACCCACAGCAGCCACCCCATGGCCAGGGCATCGGGGCGGATGATCCCGCCGCCTTCGGGCACCCCCATGTAAATGCCAACGATCAATGCGACAAAGGCCGGATAAACGCCAATGCCGCCCTGCACCAGCACGATCCCGATGGAACCTGCGATGAAACCGGCCATGATGCCGGCAAAGGGAACGCTGGCCGTTGTGGGCAGGGCAAAGAACCCCACCCAGAACATGGCCACATAGAGCCCCCAGATCACGAACGTGTGTAGCAGGAAAGCGCCCCTGTCCTTGGTCATCAGCACCGAACGCAGGCCTTCGTAGAAGCCACGCACGCCAGCCTTGATGCGTGCTTTCAGGGCCGGCCTGGTCATATAGAGAAAGGTCCCGGCGATCGCTCCGATCACCATCATGCCAACGATGATCCACATCCACGGCAGGCCGGGTTCCGTGCTGGCGGTCGGTGTACCTTGTTCAGCCCTGAACCGTGCGATGCGCTCCTGAAAGAGATCGAGCTTGTCCAGTTGCAGCAGTACGGTGACCCCGGCAATGGAGAGCAACATGATCATGTCCACGGCCCGTTCGGCCAATATGGTCCCAAAGCCTTTTTCAAAGGGAACGCCTTCGGCACGGTAAAGCATGACCGCGCGACTGGCCTCTCCGGCCCGGGGCAGCAGCATGTTCATGAAGTAGCCGGTCATGGTGGCATTGTAGGCGTTCCAGAAGCCGACCCGGTGGCCGAGGTGCTCCAGCAGGTACCGCCACCGCCAGGCCCGGCTCAAATGGCTGCCCCAGCCCAGGAACATGCTCAGCAGCAACCAGCCCCAGTTCGCCTCCTTGAAAGCCGCGAACAATTCCGTTCTCTGGTTCTCATCGAGCTGGTCGTAGAAGTAAAAGATGAGCCAGACGCCCAGACCGAGTGGCACCAGCACCTTCAGCGCGCCGATCACCACCTTCTTCATCCGATCAGGCCTTGAGCTGGTTGGTCCGTTCGTCCGGGAAAATGATCGTGGGCCGGAACACACGGGCCTCCTCGATGGTCATGCGCGCGTAAGCCACCACGATGACGATATCGCCGACCGTGGCCTTGTGGGCGGCCGGGCCATTGAGGCAGATCCTGCCACTACCGCGCTCCCCTTTGATCACGTAGGTCTCCAAGCGCTCGCCGTTGTTGACGTTCAGCACCTGCACTTTCTCCCCCTCCACGAAACCGACCGCATCGATCAGGTCCTCGTCGATGGTGATGCTGCCGATATAATTGAGGTCGGCCTCGGTGATGCTTACCCGGTGAAGCTTGGCGCGGAGCACTTCGATGGTCATCCTTCTGCGACCGCGCGGCTGGGTGCCGTCAACGGGGGTGCAAAGGTACGGGCCTTCAGTGATCTGCTCCGGTCGGGCGGTTCAGCGTCATATTGTCGATCAGGCGCACCGGACCCACTTGCGCGGCGATCAAGGCCACCGCGGTATCGGACCCAGGCCATTCGGTCAGGGGGCGCAGGTCTTCCGGGTGGGCAATACCGAAATGGTCCAGGACCACTTCCGGCTCGCTGGAAAGGACGTCCATGGCGGCTTCCAGTACCGAGGGCAAGGGCTCCCGGAAGGCCAGCTCGGCGGTGCGGGTCAGTGCCTTGTAAAGCACGGTGGCCATCCTCTGTTCACGCTCGTTGAGGCGCTGGTTGCGCGAGCTGAGGGCGAGGCCGTCCGCCGCACGCACGGTAGGGCAAGGGACGATGCGTTCCGGCCAATGCAACGTGTGGGCCATGTGCCGGATGATGGTCACCTGCTGTCGGTCCTTCTCGCCGAAGTAGGCCGCATCAGGCCGCACATGGAAGAACAGCCGTTCCACCACGTTCACCACACCCTGGAAGTGGCCCGGTCGGGAGGGGCCCTCCCAATGCGCGTCCAGTCCGCCCAGATCATATTGCGTGGGCGTGAATCCGTGGAACAGGGTCTCTTTGTTGGGGGCGAAGAGGACATCGCAGCCAGCCTGCTCCAACAGCGGAATGTCGCGTTCCAATTGGCGCGGATAGTTCGCAAGGTCCGCTGCATTGTTGAATTGCAGTGGGTTCACGAAGATGCTGCAGGTCACCAGGCCATGGTCGGCCCGGGCCCGGCGTACCAGATCGAGATGCCCTTGGTGGAGGGCACCCATGGTGGGTATGAAGCCGATGGTATGGCCCGCCCTGCGGGCAGCTGCCGAACGCTCGGCCATATTGGCCGGGATCTCAATGAACTCCACGATCGGCGCGGGTTTTGTTAGGTGGAACCGGGGGCTAATCTAGTCCCGTCGGTTGATGTTCCGGGAAAAAGTCTATATTTTTGTGCTCGAATCCCCCCACCATACGATGAGCTTGAAGAACGCGAAGGTCCTCACCATTTCCCAGTCCATTCAACCCTTCATGGACGGCCCCGAGGAAATGGCGAAGGTCGCGCGCCAGATGCCGCAGGGTATCATGGAGTGCGGAAACGAGGTACGGGTGTTCATGCCCCGGTTCGGCTGTATCAACGAGCGACGCCACCAGCTCCATGAGGTCATTCGCCTGAGCGGCATGAACCTCATCATCAACGATACCGACCACGCCTTGCTGATCAAGGTGGCCAGTGTGCCCAATGCACGCATGCAGGTCTATTTCATCGATAACGAGGAGTACTTCAAGCGGAAGTCCTCCACGCATGATGACGATGGTGTGTTCCATGCCGACAATGACGAGCGGGCCTTGTTCTTCGCACGTGGTGTGCTGGAGACCGTGCGCAAGCTCGGATGGGCCCCGGACATCATTCACCTGCACGGTTGGATGTCCGCGTTCGTTCCCCTGTTGGTGCGTCATCAGTTCAACGACGACCCGCATTTCGAGAACACCAAGTTGGTGCTCTCCGTGTATGACGACAAGAACGAAGCACTTGATAAGGACCTGAGCAAGAAGCTGCTCGCTGAAGGCTACTCCAAGGACCTGTTGAAGGGCCTTGCAAAACCGACCACGGACGAGCTTTACAAGTTCGCCATGGGCATGTGCGATGGTATAATCAAGGGCAGCCCCAAACTGAGCAAGGGCCTCGAGACAGCGATCAAGGCCAGCGATAAGCCAGTGCTGGCCCATACCAGCGATGCCGACCGCGTGAAGGCCCATGCCGACTTCTTCCACGGTGTGCTGGAAGAAGCACTCGTCTGAGCCTTGGCCATGCATTCGAAAAGACCGGCCATTGCCGGCATCCTTCTGCTGGCGATCCTGCCGTTCGTGGTGATGTCCGGTTGCAAGAAGCCGGATGAGGACCTGGGCCTTGACCTGCTTCCCGGAGATCCGTTGGGGCTTGTAGTGGACACGTTGGACCTTCACGCCTACACCGTGGTGGACAGCGCCGTGCGCACCAGTGCGCTCTCGCGCAATCTGCTCGGATCCTACCTCGATACGGAGTTCGGTCTGGTGAAGGCCGGTGTGGTCACCCAGATCCGCCTCAGCGCGAACAACATCGGGTCTAACCAGAACGCTGCCGAACTGGTCGCTGACAGCCTCGTGCTGGCTCTGGCTTTTGATGGCATCAACTACGTTTATGGCAACCTGAACCCACAGGTGTTCGAGGTCCATGAGCTCTCAGAGGACCTTTCCGTGGATTCGGCCTACAAGAGCGACCGCATCCCCCAAGTGCTGTCCGAGGACCTGAACCTCCGTCGAGGTGGTCGGATCACACCACAGCCACTGACCAATCCTGTCATCGGTGGCGATAGCTTGGTGCCGCAACTGCGTATCCGCCTATCTCAGGAACTCGCCCAGCGATTCCTCTCGGTGTTCGGAGGCCCTGAGATGAGGGATAGCGACGCTTTTATCCAGTTCTTCAAGGGTCTGTACGTTACGGTGAACAACGGCACCCAGTTGCCGTTCGAGGCGGGTGTCCTGTACTTCAACCTGCTAAGCACGGCATCCAAGGTCACCCTGTATTATCGCAATGTGGTCACTGCACCCACCGAACAGCGCACCTTGGACTTTTTGATCAACCAGAACTGTGTGCGATACACCACCATGGTGCACGAACGGGAGCTGGCCTATTCACCGGATCTGCTCAACGCCTTGGCGGACACGGCCACCAATGCCTCTGCCACCTACGTGCAGGCCTTGGGTGGCCTGCGCACCATCATCCGGGTGCCGGACCTCATGGACCTGGCCGGAGAGGGACGCGTGCTTTCCAAGGCCGAGCTCGTCGTTCCGGTCAAAGGCAGCTTCTACCCGTCCCATCTACCCCCTTCCCAGTTGTTCATATTCCGAAAGGATGCGGATAATAAGGACGTGTTCCTGCCGGACCAGTTGAACGGTATCGGCGCGATCGATGGGACCTATCGGGCCAGCGAGCGTGCTTATCGGTTCAACATCACCCGGTACGTGCAACAGGTGCTCAATGGCACGCTGCCGAACAGCCGGCTGGCGCTGGTCTCCAGCAGCAATGGGGTCAGTGCCAATCGTGTGGTGTTGGCGGGACCAGTGGATGGCACCGCGCCGATGAAGCTGCGTCTTACTTTTACCACATACTGATTATCCGATGTGCGGCATCGTTGCCTACCTGGGCCATCGTGAGGCCTACCCCATCCTCATCAATGGCCTGCGCAGGCTGGAGTACCGGGGCTACGACAGTGCCGGGGTCGCACTGCTCGATGGACAGGACCTGCGCATCTTCAAATGCAAGGGCAAGGTCAGTGACCTGGAGTCCCATGTTCAGGACGGTAATGTGAAGGGCTCGGTGGGTATCGGCCATACCCGGTGGGCCACCCATGGACCACCCAATGATGTCAATGCGCATCCGCACCAAGGCAATTCGGGTGACCTTGCGCTGATCCACAACGGGATCATCGAGAACTATGCTCCCCTGAAAGAGGAGCTGATCCATCGCGGGCACTCCTTCAAGAGCGACACGGATACCGAAGTGCTCGTCCATCTGATCGAGGATATCCAGTTCACGGAGAAAGTGGACCTGGCCGAAGCGGTGCGGCTTGCCCTGGACAGTGTGGTTGGCGCCTACGCCATTGTCGTGATCGATCGCAAGGAGCCTGATGTCATGGTGGCTGCCCGGAAGAGCTCACCGCTGGTGATCGGGATCGGTGAGCAGGGAGAGCATTTCCTGGCCAGTGATGCCACACCGATCGTGGAGCACACCAAGAACGTGGTATATCTGGAGGATGGGGAGATCGCGGTGATCGACAGGCAGAAAGGCTTGAAGATCCGCAACATCAAGAACCAGGACAAGACGCCCTTCATCCAGGAGCTGGAGATGCACCTCGAAGCCTTGGAAAAGGGAGGCTACGAGCACTTCATGCTCAAGGAGATCCACGAGCAGCCGCGGAGCATCCGCGACAGTCTGCGCGGCAGGATGGACCTGATCAACAGCGAGGTCGTGCTCGGTGGCATCCGCGACCACGAGCAGAAATTCCAGAACGCCAAGCGTATCCTCATCCTGGGGTGCGGCACCAGCTGGCATGCAGGACTGGTCGGGGAATACCTTTTCGAGGACCTCGCCCGGATCCCTGTGGAAGTGGAATACGCCAGCGAGTTCCGCTACCGTAACCCCATCGTAGGCGAGGAGGATATTGTCATCGCCATCAGCCAGAGCGGTGAGACCGCGGACACGTTGGCCGCGATCGAGCTGGCCAAGAGCCGTGGGGCCACGATCATTGGCATTTGCAACGTGGTGGGCAGCAGTATCGCGCGTGTCACGCACGCCGGCTCATACACGCACGCCGGTCCGGAGATCGGGGTGGCCAGCACCAAGGCCTTCACGGCCCAGGTGACAGTGCTTACGCTGATGGCCCTGATGATCGGGCGGCGCAAGGGCACCATCTCTGCGAGCAACTTCCATCGTCTGATCAACGAACTGGATGCCATACCGGACAAGGTGCAGAAGGTGCTCGGGTCCGAGTCACAGATCAAGTACATCGCCGACATCTACAAGGATGCCACCAACGCTCTTTACCTGGGCCGCGGTTACAGCTTCCCCGTTGCCTTGGAGGGTGCACTGAAGCTGAAGGAGATCAGCTACATCCATGCGGAGGGCTACCCGGCCGCCGAGATGAAGCATGGGCCGATCGCCCTGATCGATGAGGCCATGCCGGTGTTCGTGGTCGCGACCAAAGGTGCCAGCTATGAAAAGGTCGTCTCGAACATCCAGGAAGTGAAGGCCCGGAAAGGAAAGATCATCGCCATTGTTACCGAAGGTGACACCGTGGTGAAGGAGTTGGCGGACCATGTGATCGAGATCCCGGAGACCCCTGACCAATTGGTGCCCTTACTGAGCGTGATCCCCTTCCAGCTCATCAGCTATCATATAGCGGTGATGCTTGGGCGCAATGTGGATCAGCCGCGTAACCTGGCCAAGAGCGTCACGGTGGAGTAGGGGTGTGGTGCTTTTCGGCCCACATGAACACCCGGTCGTTGTTCCGATAGGGTTCAAGGTCCTTGGTGAATAGCAGATGCCCAAGGTCCGTTATGGCCAGTAGCCCGAAACCGCCGAAAGTGACCCCATAGATGATGGCCACCTTTGGTGTGGTGCCGAGGTAGATGCGGTGTGCGGCGAAGGGGCCGAGCAGAAGCGCCAACGTGCTGCTGACCAATCGCGCGTTCTCCTTGCTTTGCGCGTCAGCGCTGTCCGCGACTGAATGCGCGATGGGGTGTACGTGCGGTTGTACGCATAGCCCCAAAGGACCGCCGGCCATGCATCGCGCCGCAGGCACGAACATGACCAGGACGATCGGAAGGAGGACCCTCGTGTAGCTGCGCATTCGCCGGAAAGGTAGAACGGGCGCCCGGTCAACCGACCGCGACGCCCGTTCCAGCATTGGTCGGCAGGCCTTATTTGGCCGCTTCGTAACGCCGTGACACTTCAGCCCAGTTCACCACGTTCCAGAATGCGGCGATGTAGTCCGGACGGCGGTTCTGGTAATGCAGGTAGTACGCATGTTCCCATACGTCCATGCCCAGCACGGGGGTGCCCCCGCAACCGGTGTTCGGCATCAACGGGTTGTCCTGGTTGGGGGTGCTGCACACATCGAGCTTGCCGCCCTTGTGTACGCACAGCCATGCCCAGCCACTACCGAAACGTGTGGCACCGGCCGCGCTGAACTTCTCCTTGAACGCATCGAAGGACCCGAAGTCGCGTGCAATGGCCTCGGCCAATGCGCCGCTCGGGGCACCGCCGCCGGTCGGGGACATGATGTTCCAGAAGAGGGTGTGGTTGTAGTGCCCTCCGCCGTTGTTACGTACGGCCATATTGGTCATGTCGAGGCCGGTAAGGAGTTCTTCGATGGACCTGCCATCCATGGGAGTGCCTTCGATGGCCTTGTTCAGGTTGGTAACGTAGGCCTGGTGGTGCTTGCCATGGTGGATCTCCATGGTGCGTGTGTCGATGTGGGGTTCCAGCGCATTGTGCGCGTAGGGGAGTTCGGAAAGTTGGAAGGCCATGGTTCCTGTTCGTCGTTGGTTGGATCTCATTCGTCGAGGGGTCAAAGATACTTTCGGTTCAAACCGCTGGTTATTTGGTAGTTATCATGGAATGATTACTTTTGCACCCACTTTCACCAAAACAGTTCCAACGTGTACAAAAAGATCGCCCTAGTTGCCGCAATGGCCGCCTTCGTGGTAGCCTGCGGTCCGTCACAAGCTGAGATCGAGGCAAAGGCCCAGGCCACTGCTGACAGTCTCGCTGCCATTGCCACCGCCGATAGCATCCGCTTGGCCGATGAGGCTGCTGCTGCCGCCGCTGCTCAAGCTGCTGCTGATAGCGCCGCTGCTGCTCAGGCCGTTGCCGACAGCATTGCCGCTGCCGCTGCCAAGCCTGGCAAGAAGTAATTTCCAACCACGCAACACACGACCACATGACCAAGAAGTTCGCCCTGCTCGCCACGATGGCAGCTCTGTTCGTTGCCTGCAGCAGCAGCACCGAAGAGACCATGGAAAACGCCGCTGAGACCACCACGGAGGCTGTTGAGGCCACCACGGAGGCCGTTGAGGCTACCACCGAAGCCGCTGTGGACACCGCCGCTGCCGCTGTTGAAGCTGCTACGGAGGCTGCTCACTAAGCAACCATTCCTGAAGATCAAAGGGGGCCGCAAGGCCCCCTTTTCTTTTGCATCACATCGGTCTTGGCTCAGGCACCGCTGCCGAGTTGCTCGAGTGCTTTCAGGTATACGCTGTCCGTTTCCAGCATGATGCCGTAGAAACCGGTGTTCCCCCACAGGTTGCGCGCTATCCCTGCTTTGATGCGTGTGGCCAACTGTCGCCGTGAACGTTGTACATCGCCAGGATGCTCCTCAATGCCCTCCTTGCGTGCAAGGTCGCCCAATTGGCGGAGGAGGCCCTCGGTGACCTGGTAGCGTTGGGCGAAGGAACTTGGCGATCCGTAGGCCATCAGGCGCTCGCGTTCGCGGTCGGCCACATCGAAGGCGAACTGGTTGAGCACTCCGCTGAAGAAAAGCTCCGTGAGGTAGTGCGAGCCCTCGGCCGTGTCCGCGGGTACGAAGATGTCGGGCATGATACCGCCCCCACCATAGACCTTGCGCCCTCCAGTGGTGGTGAACACCTGGCTGGAATCGATCCGCATGCTGTCCGCCGAAACCAGTTCGCCGTGGATATAGCGGTCCTCAATGTCCTCCTCGTAACTGATGCCTTCGCCATAAGGCCGTTGGATGGAGCGGCCGCTCGGTGTGTAATAGCGTGCCGTGGTCAACCGCACAGCGCTATGGTCGGGCAGGTCCACGTGCTCCTGAACCAGGCCCTTGCCAAAGGACCGGCGTCCGATGATCGTTCCGCGGTCGTGGTCCTGGATGGCGCCGGCCACGATCTCGCTGGCGCTGGCTGAACCTTCATCAATGAGCACCGCCAGTGGGATGTCCTCGAAGCGACCGCTCCGTGATGCCGTGACATCGCGGCGTGGGGTATTGCGACCTTGGGTGTACACAATGGTCTTTCCGTCGCCGAGGAACTCGTCTGCCAGATCGATGGCTGCCGTAAGGTATCCACCGCCATTGCCGCGCAGGTCCAGGACCATGCGCTTCATACCCTTGTTGCGCAGTTCATCGGCGGCCTTCAGGAATTCCTCGTGGGTGTTCTTGGCGAAGCGGACCAGCTTGATGTAGCCGGTGCCATCCTCGGAGATCAGGGCTACCGCCACACTGTTGATCGGCACCTTGCCACGCTTGATGGTCACGTCGAAGGGTGCCTTGCCGGCACGTTGCAGCTGCACCTTCACCTCGCTACCCTTGGGCCCACGCAGGGTCCGCATCACTTCGTCGTTGGTGATCTTCACGCCGGCCATGGCCTTGCCGTCGGCGCTCAGGATGCGGTCGCCGGCCCTGATCCCCAAGGCCTCGCTGGGACCGCCTTCCACCGTAGTGATCACCACCACGGTGTCCCGCTGCACGGCGAACTCCACGCCGATGCCATCAAAACTGCCTTCCAATGGTTCCTGCGCGGCCTGAAGCTCGGCTGCCGTGATGTAGTAGCTGTGCGGGTCCAAGCGCTGCAGGATGTC
This sequence comes from Flavobacteriales bacterium, assembly GCA_046306055.1. Classification (GTDB taxonomy): domain Bacteria; phylum Bacteroidota; class Bacteroidia; order Flavobacteriales_F; family PHOS-HE28; genus PHOS-HE28. The sequence goes on along the minus strand of JBKDXR010000007.1, from coordinate 19,182 downwards.
CTGGAGCACTTCGTCCACCAGGGCGTTCTTCTCCACACTGTCCACGTACTGGCGGTCGATCAGGTCGAGCACCTGGCCGATCTTGTCAGCTGCAGAGGTTTGGCGCAGCCCCAGGATGGTGAGCGGGCCCGGATCGCCGCCGCCCATGTTCCGACCAATGAAGAGCCCGCCCACCAGCGCCAGGGAGAGCAGGAGCGGGTAAAATGGCGATACGGGTCGATGCTGTGGTCCCATGTTGGTTAGGGCAACTCCAATTTACGGACCATCGATCCGCCTTTTTCCAGCAAGGTGAGGCCCGAAGTGTCCTTGTAGGCATCCAAATAGACCAGGCGTTTGATGCCCGCCTGCAGGATCAACTTGCTGCATTCCTTGCAGGGGGAGTGCGTGAGGTATAACGTCGCACCCCGCGCATTGTTGGTGCTGCGTGCCACTTTCAGGATCGCGTTGGCCTCGGCATGCAGCACGTACCAGTGGGTCAGGCCGTCCGGATCCTCGCAATCATTGGCGAATCCGGTGGGTGTTCCGTTGTATCCATCACTGATGATCATGCCATCCTTTACGATGATGGCGCCGACCTTTTTGCGGGTGCAATGGCTGAGCCTGGACCATTCCAACGCCATGCGCATATAGGCCTGGTCGTAGCGGTCCTGCTTGGCGGGGTCGGCGTAGACGAGGTTGTCCTGTTGCATGGGGTGGGCATTTGCCCATGTGTTCATGTGCTCATGTGCCCATGATCGCACGTTGCGGGTACCAGGGTATCCCATGTGCACATGGTCGCATGCTCACATGACCACATGCTTTTCAACTGGTACCCAGGGCGGGACTCGAACCCGCACGAATTGCTTCACTGGTGTTTGAGACCAGCGCGTCTACCGATTCCGCCACCTGGGTGGGTGTTGGGGCGGCAAAGATAACGGCTTACAACTTCCGCAACAGCCCCCTCAGGTCCACCTTCTCGCCCACGATGCGCTCCACCTCGCTGATGGGCACGCGCTCCTGCTGCATGCTGTCGCGCTCGCGGATGGTCACCTTGTCGTCCTCCAGCGATTGGTGGTCCACGGTGATGCAGTAGGGCGTGCCGATGGCGTCCTGGCGGCGATAGCGGCGGCCGATGGCGTCCTTCTCGTCGTACTGGCAGTTGTGGTCCAGCTTCAGGCGGTCCATGATCTTACGCGCCACCTCGGGCAGGCCGTCCTTCTTGATCAGCGGAAGCACGGCCACCTTCACCGGGGCCAGTGGGGCTGGGATGCGGAGCACCACGCGCTCCTCGCCGTTCTCCAGCTTCTCCTCGTCGTAAGCTGCGCTTAGGATCGCGAGGAACATACGATCAAGCCCGATCGAAGTCTCCACGACGTAGGGCACGTAACTCTCACTCGCCTCGGTATCGAAGTACTGCAGCTTGCGACCGCTGTGCTTCTCGTGGCTGCTGAGGTCGAAGTCCGTGCGGCTGTGGATGCCTTCCAGCTCCTTGAAACCCATGGGGAATTGGAACTCGATGTCGCAAGCGGCGTTGGCGTAGTGCGCCAGCTTGATGTGGTCGTGGAAGCGGTAGTTCTCCACGGGCAGTCCCAGGGCGCGGTGCCACTTCATGCGGTACTCCTTCCAGTGGGCGTACCACTCCATCTCGGTGCCGGGCTTCACGAAGAACTGCATTTCCATCTGCTCGAACTCGCGCATGCGGAACACGAACTGCCGCGCCACGATCTCGTTGCGGAAGGCCTTGCCGGTCTGGGCGATGCCGAAGGGTATCTTCATCCGCGCGCTCTTCTGCACGTTGAGGAAGTTCACGAAGATGCCCTGTGCCGTTTCGGGACGCAGGTAGATGGTGCTGCTCTCGCCGCTCACGCTGCCCAGCTCGGTGGCGAACATCAGGTTGAACTGCCGCACCTCGGTCCAGTTGGCGGTGCCGCTGATGGGGCACTTGATCTCCTCGTCGATGATCAGCTGGCGCACGGCCTCGAGGTCGCTGGCGTTGAGCGCCTCCTTCATGCGCCCTTCCACCGCGTCGATGCGCTCCTGGCTGCGCTTCACGTTGGGGTTGGTGGCACGGAACTGCGCCTCGTCGAAGGCCTCGCCGAACTTGTTCCTTGCCTTCTCCACCTCCTTAGCGATCTTCTGCTCGTACTTGGCCATGTGCTCTTCCAGGAGCACGTCCGCCCGGTAGCGCTTCTTGCTGTCCTTGTTGTCGATCAGCGGGTCGTTGAAGGCGTCCACGTGTCCGCTGGCCTTCCAGGTGGTGGGGTGCATGAAGATGGCCGCGTCGATGCCCACGATGTTCTCGTTGAGCTTCACCATGGCCTCCCACCAGTAGCGGCGGATGTTGTTCTTCAGCTCGGCACCGTACGGCCCGTAGTCGTACGTGGCGCTCAGGCCGTCGTAGATCTCGCTGCTGGGGAACACGAAGCCATACTCCTTGGCATGGCCGATGAGGGTCTTGAGGCGGTCTTCGTTGGTGCTCATGCTTTGGTGTGCATCCGCTCTGGAATACTTCAGCGTTGCGGCGGCAAAGATGCGCAGTTCGTGGCGTTCTGTTCGGAGTTGGTGCCAATGGACATGTATGGACACGGATGGAAGCCGTGTCCATACATGTCCATTCAGTGTCCATATGGCGTAGCCCCAAGTATCACCTTGGCTGCCCGTAGCTTCGCAGCGCGGAACCATCCGCCTTCGCCGAGGCTTCGGCGGAAACTGTGATCGAACACCGCGGTACCCTCATCTCCGAAGACCTCTTCGAGAAGCGATTCGTATGCGACCTCAACGCCTGCAAGGGCGCCTGTTGTGTGGAGGGGTCGAGCGGTGCGCCGCTGGAGGCCGATGAGGCCGAACTGATCAAGCAGCTGTGGCCCAAGATCAAGCCCTTCATCCCCGAACCCGGGCAGCAGGCCGTGACCGAGTTCGGCACCAGCGTGGTGGACGAGGATGGAGACCTGGTGACCCCGTTGGTGGATGGCGTGCGCGAGTGCGCCTTCACCGTGTTCGAGAACGGCATTGCGTTGTGCGGCATCGAGAAGGCGTGGAAGGCGGGTAAGATCCCCTTCCGCAAGCCCATCAGCTGCCACCTGTACCCCATCCGTGTGGCCAGGCTGAAGTTCCACGACGGGCTCAACTACCACCGCTGGCCCATCTGCAAACCCGCCTGCACCTGCGGCGCCAAGCTGGATGTGCCGGTGTTCCGCTTCCTGAAGGATGCCTTGGTGCGCGCCTATGGCCAGGTGTGGTACGATGAGCTGGAAGTGGTGTACGCCGCTTGGGTGGCTCAGCGGCCGGTGAAGTAGGGCGATCGCGTTCACGTTCCGCAGGTGTGGGCGTGGAACAGTGCGTGCGGCACACGCGTGCGGGCTGCTTGGTGTGTTCGCCCGGCGAACGGCGTTCGCAGGGTGGCACCGAACGTGGAACACCCATTTTCAGGGGCTATGCGGGCAAGGCGTTCCGAAGACCGCAATGGATCGTGCTGGGCATCGGCCGGAGACCCTCGCCGAACGCAATGGTGGCGCGCCATGGCGGACGGCATCGCCGCGCCAACGCCCTACTGCCGCGTGCTTTCCGCGTTGTTAACGGATCGTGAAAAGAAATGTCTTGCAGGGTTGCGCAATGGATCCCTGCCGCGTCAATGCTGAGGAACCGGGCCGTGTTGAAAACTCCGGAAACTTACCCACCCAGGGTCCTTGTGAGCAGGGTGCGCCCGATCCAATTTTGTGACCCGACGACGCCGCTCTCCCATCACCCCGAAAGGGGCGGGAACGACGCCGGCGGAACCCAAGCAAGTCCGACGTTTTTTGAACGGGGCCTTCCCCGAATGAACTACTTATCGCCACTACTGAACACCATGAGCAACCCCAGCCAGCCCACCCAGATGAGCATGGACGACATCCTGCCCGCACACCCCGCGGATGCCAACGAGCCCCTGCTCAAGGAGAACAAGGACCGCTTCGTCATCTTCCCCATCCAGCACCACGACATCTGGAACTTCTATAAGAAGCACGAGGCCAGCTTCTGGACCGCCGAGGAGATCGACCTGCACGCCGACCTGGTGGACTGGGCCGAAAAGCTCAACGACGAGGAACGCTTCTTCATCAAGCACGTGCTGGCCTTCTTCGCCGCCAGCGACGGCATTGTGAACGAGAACCTGGCCGAGAACTTCCTGCACGAGGTGCAGTACCCCGAGGCGCGCTTCTTCTACGGCTTCCAGATCATGATGGAGAACATCCATAGTGAGACGTACAGCCTGCTGATCGACACCCTGATCAAGGACCCCCTGGAGAAGGACCGCCTGCTGCACGCCATCGACACCGTGCCCTGCGTGAGCCGCAAGGCCGAGTGGGCCCTGCGCTGGATCAGCAAGGGAAGCTTTGCCGAGCGCCTCATCGCCTTCGCCGCCGTGGAAGGCATCTTCTTCAGCGGCAGCTTCTGCAGCATCTTCTGGCTGAAGAAGCGCGGCCTCATGCCCGGCCTCAGCTTCAGCAACGAGCTCATCAGCCGCGACGAGGGCCTGCACTGCGACTTCGCCTGCCTGCTCTACACCAAGCACCTCATGAACCGCCTCCCCAAGAAAACGGTGGAGACCATCATCCGCGATGCCGTGGAGATCGAGAAGGAGTTCGTGACCGACGCCCTGCCCGTGAACCTCATCGGCATGAACGCCAAGCTGATGCAGCAGTACATCGAGTTCGTGGCCGACCGCCTGCTGATGGAACTGGGCAACGAGAAGATCTACAACGCCACCAACCCCTTCGACTTCATGGAGATGATCTCCCTCCAGGGGAAGACCAACTTCTTCGAGAAGCGCGTGGGCGAATACCAGAAGGCCGGCGTGCTCAACAACAACAAGGACGAGGCCAAGTTCACCCTGGACGCCGACTTCTAAGGGGCGCCCCCGGAACTAACATCGACCGGTTGACGATCGGTAGGTGAAGGGCCGGAGCAACGCCCCGGACAGGCCCCCATCTTGGAGGTCCTGTTCCACGACAGGAATCTAACCAGCCGGAACGCCCAAAGGCGGGAGCCCCCAAGCGGACCGGTCCACCAAACCAAACAGCATCGATAGAACATGTATGTGATCAAGCGCGACGGACGCCGGGAGGCGGTGAAATTTGACAAGATCACGGCCCGGGTAAAAAAGCTCTGCTATGGGCTGGACCCCACCGTGGATGCCACCCAGGTGACCCTCAAGGTCATCGATGGCATCTTCGATGGTGTGACCACCACCCAGCTGGACAACCTGACCGCCGAGGTGGCCGCCACCATGACGGTGAAACACCCGGACTACGCCCAGCTCGCCAGCCGCATTGCGGTGAGCAACCTGCACAAGAGCACCAAGAAGTCCTTCAGCGAGACCATGAGGGACCTCTACAACTACATGGACCCCAAGACCGGCGAACGCGCCAGCCTTATTGCCGAGGATGTCATGGACATCATCAGCAAGAACGCCGATGTGCTCGATAGCGCCATCATCTACGACCGCGACTTCAGCTACGACTTCTTCGGCTTCAAGACCTTGGAGCGCAGCTACCTGCTGCGCATGCATGGCAAGGTGATGGAGCGCCCCCAGCACATGCTGATGCGTGTGGCCGTGGGCATCCACAAGAACGACCTGGAGCACGCCATCCGCACCTACAACGACCTCAGCGAAGGCTGGTACACCCACGCCACGCCCACCCTGTTCAACGCCGGCACCCCCAAGCCGCAAATGAGCAGCTGCTTCCTGCTGCAACTGAAGGACGACAGCATCAGCGGCATCTACGACACCCTGAAGCAGTGCGCCCAGATCAGCCAGAGCGCCGGCGGCATCGGCCTCAGCGTGCACAACCTGCGCGCCAAGGGCAGCTACATCAAGGGCACCAACGGCACCAGCAACGGCATTGTGCCCATGCTGCGCGTGTTCAACGACACTGCCCGCTACGTGGACCAGGGCGGCGGAAAGCGCAAAGGTTCCTTCGCCATCTACCTGGAGCCCTGGCATGCCGACGTGTTCGACTTCCTGGAGCTGAAGAAGAACCACGGCAAGGAAGAGATGCGCGCCCGCGACCTGTTCTACGCCATGTGGATCCCCGACCTCTTCATGAAGCGCGTGGAGCAGGGCGGCAACTGGACCCTGATGTGCCCCAACGAGTGCCCCGGCCTGGCCGACACCTGGGGCGCCAAGTTCGAGGAGCTGTACGAGAAGTACGAGAGCGAGGGCAAGGGCCGCGACACCATCAAGGCGCAGGACCTCTGGTTCAAGATCCTGGAAAGCCAGATCGAGACCGGTACCCCCTACATCCTGTTCAAGGACGCTGCCAACGGCAAGAGCAACCAGCAGAACCTGGGCACCATCAAGAGCAGCAACCTGTGCACCGAGATCATCGAGTACACCAGCCCCGACGAGGTGGCCGTGTGCAACCTCGGTTCCATTGCGCTGCCCAAGTTCGTGGAGAAGGGCAAGTTCGACCACGACAAGCTCTTCGAGGTGAGCTACCAGCTCACGCGCAACCTGAACCGCGTGATCGACCAGAACTACTACCCGATCCCCGAGGCACGCCGCAGCAACATGCGCCACCGCCCCATCGGCATCGGCGTGCAGGGCCTGGCCGACGCGTTCATCCTGATGCGCTACCCCTTCGATAGCGTGGAGGCGAAGGTGCTGAACCGCGAGATCTTCGAGACCATCTACTACGCCGCCATGACCGCCAGCAAGGACCTGGCGAAAGAGGAGGGCACCTACGAGACCTACGCCGGCAGCCCCATCAGCCAGGGCGTGTTCCAGTTCGACATGTGGGGCGTGAAGCCCAGCGACCGCTGGGAGTGGGATGTGCTGCGCGAAGAGGTGAAGCAGCACGGCGTGCGCAACAGCCTGCTCATGGCCCCCATGCCCACCGCCAGCACCGCCCAGATCCTGGGCAACAACGAGTGCTTCGAACCCTACACCAGCAACATCTACACCCGCCGTGTTCTGAGCGGCGAGTTCGTGGTGGTGAACAAGTACCTGCTGCGCGACCTGGTGAGGCTGGGCCTCTGGGGCGAAGAGCTCAAGAACAAGATCATTGCCGCCAACGGCAGCATCCAGCACATCCCCGAGATCCCGCAGAACCTGAAGGAGCTGTACAAGACCGCGTGGGAGATCAGCCAGAAGGTGATCATTGACATGGCCGCCGACCGTGGCGCCTACATCTGCCAGAGCCAGAGCCTCAACATCTTCATGGAGAACGCCAACTTCGGCAAGCTCACCAGCATGCACTTCTACAGCTGGAAGGCGGGCCTGAAGACCGGCATGTACTACCTGCGCACCAAGGCCGCCACCGATGCCATCAAGTTCACGGTGGACAAGGCCAAGCTGGCCCAGCCCGCCGAGGCCGCTGCCGTTGTGGCCGTGGGTGCCGAGCGCGTGCAGGAACCCGTGCTCAGCGGTGTGTATGCCACGCCGAGCGCGGTCAAGGCGATGAACGCCGAAGAGCTCGCCGCCGCCCAGATCGCCTGCAGCCTGGACAACCCGGATGCCTGCGAAATGTGCAGCGGATAGACCGAACGGAACGTTTGGAGTTGTAGTGACGAATGCCCGCAGGGTCCACGCAAGTGAGACCCTGCGGGTGTTTTAAAGCCGATTCTTGTACGTATCAGTAATCATAGTATGCCTCTGATTCGCGAATTCGGAATACCGGTACTGCACTGGGGACGGCGTTCATTGGAGAAGTACTGGCCAATAATCTCAAAACAGGTCATTGATCGCTTCGGAAGGGGCCCGTTCATTAAGGCCCCGGAAGTAAAGGAAGTGCTAAACTTTTGTTTTGAGTGGACTTTGGGTGAATTCCGGCGACTGACAGTACAGCAGCATAACCTAGGTTTCTATAAGACTGTTGCAGGTCTATACGAGAATACCATTGAGGTGCAGGGATTCTTAAGCATGAATGAACCACTCAGCTATATAAAGGAGCAGGACTTCGTCACGAACCGAAACGGCCTAAGGCTAATCCTGGAGAGGGCTTGTGAGCTTGACCTCACGGGCACAGGTGAAGTCGCGGACATTACGGACGAGCAAGCTCAAGTAATAGAGGATCTGCTGTACTTAACAACATGGATATGGGGATTTGCTCAAGCAATTGCTCATCAGCAATTATTAGGTGAAGTAGACGAGCTGCACATCGACTCAGACGATACGATGCGAATCAATCGAAAACGGCACTATGATGATTTCATTAGAAGTTTACGCCAGGAGATGATTCGAGTTGGGCAAGAAGCAATTCACGATATCGAAGGTGTGGGTGAGCTTACAAGGGCATTTAAACAGTGTATGGGCATCGATTTGCATCAAGATGCAGGTTTTGTTCCCGAGCCAGAAGGAATTCATCCATACGCAGAGTACCCACTGCTCGTGGATGTGCCTTACGATGAAATAATCCAGAGGCTTGCGAATACCTCAAAGGTCGAGATTGAGAAGGTCCGCATCTTTTGCGCTGGTTGGACCCTCAGTCGTGATACCATGCCGGGGCTTGAAAAGGTCATTCGAAAACCAGGTGGGCAGGCACGACACATGTATCGACCCATTCTAGTTTGGAATGTAGATGGGCAACGGAGGGCCATCTGTGCTCCCCAAAGATGGTCGGAGAGCCTTACTCTAATGGCGGTCAACGCGCTTCAATGGCGCGAGGTGCCTCCGGAGTGGTTGGCAAATGATAAGTTCAAGGACTTTGTCAATCGTAAGCATGATGCACACGATAAGATTCTTGAGGATCGTGTTGAATTGATTCTCAAGGCGATATTTCCCCATTATCATCGGAACCCCCGATTATTACAGTTGCAAAGCGGCAAGCATTTACGGTTCGATGTTGCTGGACTCGGAGAAGTTGACTTCTTGTTCTTATCCCATAAGGAGAGGAAGCTTTACGTCGTTGATTGCAAGTATCATCGACCTAGGCATGATATGATTGGATACAGAATGGACCAGTCAAACTTTGAGTCGGATTATGAGCCCAAACTAGAGAAGAAAATTCAATGGTTCGAGGGTAAACTCTCGGAGGTTGCCGTGCACTTTTCATTACGCCACAATGGCGAGAGTATCAATTTAGAGGGCTATTCAGTTGAGGGGATTTTTGTGGTCAACACCCTTACCATGTATTGCTATAAAGGACGGTTTCGTGCTCAGTCTATCTTGCAGTTTGAGGAATGGGCTAGGGATCATAATTAACTACCGTTCCGCAAACTTCGAAGGCTCTAGTTTTCCGCACTACCTCATCTGGTATCCCGAGGTACAAGAGGACCCTGTGTATGGGAAGATGTTTTGAGTACATCTGGGTGTATTCTGTTGCTGGGTAGCTATTTAGAGTTAAGTCAAGTCCAATAGGTGAAAGGTGCCTTATAGATTATTGTGGGTTTTTGACCTGTACCAGCTCGAACATTACCTTGGTAGTATGACACCACCGGAGAAGGGCTCACGAATGAGCTGGCCAGCGCGGATAGGCATAGGCATCGTGCTGTTGGGTTTAGGTCAGTGGATGAGGAGCAGCTTCCCAGACTGGTATATTGAACGGAGGTTCGGACGACAGGCTGTTGAAGGACGCGCAGTTGAAGATATGAGTACAAAACTCGACAGTTTACAGACTGTCGTGGCTAGCATAGTAGCCAGAAAGGAAGAATTGGAAATTATTGACAATATTAAGGAATCCGGTAATTGTGATACAATTGTTAGATATTCCACTAAACAGATATGCATGCCATCCATCAATGGTTGGAGGGAAGTATCCAGAAGCCCTTATCTGCAAGACCGAATGGCCATGATCCAGGATACTGCACATCCGACTCTGGCATTTTATATTACAGATAAAGACTGGGAGATTGGCGAGAAAATTAAAAACACTGAATTCTCGGACTACATTAGAATAAATGCTGCAAACAGAACCAAGGAGGTATATGTGGAAGAAAAGCATGCCGTTATGATTCGAAATGGTATTGCGGGTGGTATGACACGTGTCCAATTATCGGATATTGAAATATGGATGGATAATGGGTCATTATTTTCAAAGGCTCAAAACCCATTGCTAATTGATACTTACAAGGATGACGATAATCCATCGTACGCATTAACTACCATTATGCAACGACCGTTTGATGGATACGGGCATGTACTTATCGCGACTATGAATATTTGTATAGTAAAGGAAAGAATAATTATGATATCTCATTATTATGATTACACTGATAATCTTAGTGTCACTACAGCAAAGGCGAATAGCAGGAATTTTATCCATAGGTTTTACGAAGTGAACAAATAGGCATTTCAAGCTTCAGAAGTGTAACTATAAATAGACCCTTCGGAATCTGTTATCCGCAGTGTCCATGTGCTTCCGTGAGTTTGCTCCCCCCACTGCGAAGCTGCGATTCGTGGCCCTGTGGCAAATCGTAGAAGCCATTACTTTTTCAGAGCCCTGTGACCAGCAGCACGAGTTCCGTGGAGCCCTGGGGCCGTCCCAATTGCTCGTGGCATGGTCAGCCCGGAGGCCTGCGAAACGGGCAGCAGATAGACCGCGCGAAGCGTTACGAGTTGTAGTGCCGAGTGGCGGAGGGTTTCCGCAATTGAGTCCCTGCGTGCGGTTCAAGTGGCGCAAATGGGATATTGTAGGTATTTAGGCTGTGTTACTCAAAGGCTGCTTAACTTGGTAGCGTCATAGTTGCTTCGTGCAGTCTTGTTAGAGAGGAAACACGGCCCATTGTACGCATGGAAAATAGTAGTGAAGAACGTCGACATGATGATTATGTTGGTAAGTATTATCTGACTATAACATATGTGGTTGGTGTAATTTGGTATTGGATTCAAGGGTCGTCAATTTTATATGCAATGGCGAGTGCATATGGAGGATTCATATTGCTGAATATTGCTCAGTTGTTTGTGATGATTTATACCTATATAGTGGAGCGAAGGATATACTGGTGGCGTAGACCGGGTATGGTAGTTTTCGTTCTTGTAATGTATGTGCTAGCTTATTTTGGAGGTCAAAGTGGAAGATGACTTTGAGGTTTTACTTCGGAGGTAATCTTTACCTTTTAAGAATCTCCCGTAGAGGGCGCTGCACAATCTCCGCCTCGTGTCTGCGACACTCAGCCATCTCTGCGCCCTAGGCCTAACGCCTTGCTACTGTAGCTAGCTCGTCACGGCCCTACCCCAGCCCATTCTCCAGCGCCCAGCGCAGCAAATTTGTAAGCTTCCCCAAAGTTCGGCCATTCATTACTGGAGGTGAAGTGATCCTTGGCCCCGCGGGGCCAAGGATCACTTCGGCCGGCCAGGGGCTACTTTCAACACCAAGTAGCCATGAGAAAGAGCAAGTTCACCGAACACTAGATCATCTCCATCCTCAAGCAGCATGAGACCGGACTAAAGGTGGCCGACCTGTGCCGGGAGCACGGGATCAGCAACGCCACCTTTTACCAGTGGAAGGCCAAGTACGGCGGCATGGATGCCAGCCAGCTCAAGCAGCTAAAGGACCTCCAGGAGGAGAACAGTCGCCTGAAGCGCATGTATGCTGAGCTAAGCATGGTCCATGACGCCTTGAAGAGCGTGGTGGAAAAGAAGTGGGGCGCCTGACGAGAAGCGCGAGATCGTTCAGGCGATGATACAGGAGCACAGCATCTCCGAGCGCCAGGCCTGCAATAGCGTGGGCTTGGCGCGCAGCACCGCGCAGTACCGCAAGACACCACCGGATGACACGCCCATCATCCAGGCTTTGGAGCAGCTCACCCAGAGACACCCCGCCATCGGGGTATGGCAAAGCCATCATCGGATGCGCTTGATGGGTCATTTGTGGAACTTCAAGCGGGTATACCGGGCCTACACCGGTCTGGGCCTGAATATCCGCCGCAGGGCCAAGAAACGGCTGCCTGCACGGGTAAAGCAGGCCTTGTTCCGTCCCGAAGGTCCGGACCAGGTCTACAGCATCGACTTCATGCATGACAGCCTCTGGGACGGGCGCTCATACCGCTTGCTCAATGTGATCGACGACTACAACCGGGAGGTGCTCGCCATCGAGGTGGATACCTCCTTGCCCGCCCTGCGTGTAATACGCGTGCTGGAACGCATCAAGTCAGTACGTCCGTTGCCCAAGATGATCCGCGTGGACAACGGCCCGGAGTTCATCAGCGCGAAGCTCGACCACTGGTGCCGCGCAAACGGCATCACCCTCACTTACATCCAACCTGGCAAGCCCACCCAGAACGCCTACGTAGAACGCCTCAATGGCAGCATGCGTCGCGAACTGCTCAGCGCCTACGTGTTCCGTACCTTGGAGGAGGTGCGTGAGAAGGCCGATGAGTGGATGAACGACTACAACCATCACCGCCCACACAAGTCGCTCGGCTACCGGCCACCAGCGCTCATCCAACCCTAAACCAATGCCCCAGGAGCCTCTAGTTATGATCGGCCCGAAAACAGGGGAAGCTTACACAGGGAGTCCTGCTGTAGCTGCAGGACACACAGCAATCGCCTCGCTTGGGGGTGATGATGTGATTGCAGCGTGTACACTGATGATGAAAGTGGACGCTGATGTTGCCCGGCATTCGTTCCTGAGCTGCTCCAACAGAGCAATTCGCCGGCTAGGTTGCGACGGAGGGACCGCTTAAAGAACTGGAGAGTGAATTGACTTAGTGACAGTATTGTATATTCGGTCATCCGCCTAAAAGAAGACTCCATGCAGATACGTAGAAACCTCTTTTTCGCCCTCGCCATGTCATTGTCCTTCTGTGCATTTGGTCAAGCGAATCTGGAGGATGTTGTGTACCTGAAAAATGGTAGCATGTATCGCGGAATAATCGTAGAACAGAGAATCGGGGAGAGTCTATCATTAAAAATGTCGGATGGGAGTGTTTTAGTATTCAGGATGGAAGAGATTGTGAAGATAGCCAAGGAAGAAAGCGAGAGTACTAAGCAGAAGCAATTGAAGGAGAAGACTTTGCACAAGAATGCAAGGTCCGGTTATTATGGACTTTTGGAGGTTTCTTATGGACTACAGTTAAGCGAAGATAGATCGAGTAGTTCGGCGACCAATAAGGTCGGTTCTGGGAATACTATGCGGTTAAATTACAATCCTGGCCTATGGACTAGTGATGGTCTAATATCGTTGTCTATGCTAGTTGGAATAGAGAAGGAGTTTGAAGCAGAAGGATTGAAAATGCCCCTAATGCTGGACATGCGATTCTATGCATCTGAGGCATCGACAACCTTGATGGTTGTGTTGCAAGGGGGATACGTCACGAGCGTGGTTCCTGATGAAATCAACCTATATGGCTATCCTTCAACGAATGGTGTGACCTCTGTTGATGGAATGGCGAGCGGTTTTCAAGCAGCGGCAGGTGTTGGTTTTATGAGTGATATTGGAAGTGATGCATCATTGTTGATATCGGTAATGTATGATTACCAAGGAGTAAAGTATCGCCATGATGAGCTTTCCTACTATACTCCTTCGGGGTATGGTGGAATTTCTGCTCTAAGCGTGCAAAGTCGTCTGTTGAGATTCGCTCTGGGGGTTAGGTTTTAGAATGACTTCAACTACCGCGATTCCCCGACTGGTGACTCTGTAGTCAACGCTTATCAGCTTCTATTCCTCCAGCCCCTCGGCCCGTTCTAGGGCCCGGTCCTCTTCCGCCTGTTTGAGCAGCCGCTCGGCGCGGTCCATTTCCTTCTGGATTGCTGCGATGTACTGTTGCCGCTGCACGGCGGACCAGTACTTGGTGGCGGCGTGGTGCTGCAGTTCGCGGTGCAGGCTCAGCTGGTCGGGGCGCAGCATGTCCACGCTCAGGTAGGTGTCGCAGGCGAAGATGGTACCGGGCCGCTCGGTGCGCAGCGGGCCGCGTGTCCGGGTGTAGCTCGGGGCTACATGCGCGATCCCTATCGCTTGATCACCACCTGGCTTTGCACGGCGCCCTCCGTGCGCACACGCACCGTGTAGGCGCCGGCGGGTAGCGCGCCCAAGGGCAGTTGCACGGGACCGGCCTGGGCGAAGCGCCCCTGCCACACCTGACGCCCGGTGGCGTCGAAGAGCTCCACGTGGGCACCGGCCTCTTCCACCAGCAGGGTCACGTCGCCCTCGGTGGGGTTGGGGTAAGGCGCGGCCATGGCCGCCTCTTCCTCCTCGATGGTGGTGACGAGCCCGTTGCTGCGCAGGGGGCGGATCTGGCCCATGGCGTAGCCGTGCGTGAGGTCGTAGAAGTAGATGTCGTACAGCCGGCGGGCGGAGTTCAGGGAGGCCGTGCTAAAGTGCAGGTTCCAGGTGGCGCCGCCGTCCTGGCTCAGCAGGATGTAGCCCGCGGTGCCGTCCGTGCGGTAGCCGGTCACAAAGCCCGCACCATCGGACCGGAAGGTGGCGCCGGTGAGCACGTAGGTGCCGGCGAAGTTGTTGGTGGCGGGGGTCCAGGTGGTGCCGCCGTTGGTGGTGCGCAGGATCTGCCCATCGTTGCGCGTGGCCACGCCGTTGGTGGCCGAACTGAAGGCCACGGCGCTGAAGCCGGCCGTGTTGTCGGCATGCACCTGCTGCCAGCTGAGGCCGCCGTTGGTGGTGCGGTAGATGGCGCCACTGTCGGGCAGGAAGATGCCGTTGTTGGCCAGGCGCCGGTAGCCCCCGGTGGCCGCGAAGCCGAGCTGGTCGTTCACGAAGTGCAGGCGCGATACGGGCTGGCCGGTGAGCACGGCGATGTTGGCCCAGGTGGCGCCGCTGTCGGTGCTCATGTCGATGATGCCGTTGCCGGCGGCATCGCCCCCGGCGGCGAAGGCGGTGAGGTCGCTGCGCATGCGGATGGCGCGGTAGTAGCGGCCCACGCCGGTGCGCACGCTGTCGAAGCCCAGGGGCGCCGCGGCCAGGTTGAAGGGCCGCACCACGATGCTGCGGTTATAGAGCTCGTGCCCGGCGGCCAGGTACAGCGGGCCTTCCGCCGTCATCTTCACGTCGATGTCCTCCAGGTTGGTGGAGGGCTCGTACCAGAGGTAGTATCCGCCGGATGCGGCGCCGTCGTCGGTGAGGATGATGCCGCCCTCGGTGCCGGAGGGGCTGGGCCCGGGGTTGTTGGCGCCGTACACGAAGAGCCCGCTGTCGGCCGAGTGGAAGGCGGCGCCCTGGAAGTGGATCACGGTGGAGAACACGCCGGCCGGCAGCCATTGCGCGTGGAGGGTGTTCAGGGCGAGCAGTGCGAGCAGGGCGGAGAGGGTGCGGTGTTGCATGGGGCGAGAATCGTTCACAGGCACAGTACCCGTTCGTGGGGTGCGGGTTCCATCGGCAGGGCCTTCGGCAGTATACACGCAGGAAAATGCTACTAGGTTGGGTGCTTGATCGGGGATCGGCCGCAGCCAAGGTGAGCAGGGCCTGCGCCAATGGTCATTGGACCATAAGGGGGCCTTCGCCACACCTCGTGCATTACGCTCATGAACAGGACCATCCAACACCGTGTCGTTCCATGGGCCTCCGGAAGATGGCGTGAATGGCTCGAAAGGTCTTTGGTGCAGTTGCTGTGCAGCGTGCGAATGACCGGACGGGATAGAGGCTCGGCTACTCGGCGGTGGGCGCGGTATATTCAACCTTTCTTCCGGTCCATGACAACGGCACCCTCCTTGGAATTCGGACACTGGCATCTTTTCGAAAAGCAGGATGAGCCGTGGGCACCCATCACCACAGTGGATCAATACCGTGGCGAAGAACACCTGCACTTTGCCTGCACACAGCTCGATCGGCCCGCAAAGGAGCAGAACCGGATCGTGGACCAATGGTGCCAGCTGTTCATGAACGAGGAGTTGCCTGCAAAGAAGATCTGGCTCCATTCGCGCATCTCGCAGAAGATCTTTGACGCCCTATGTTGTCAGTCGCATTTGGAGGGGCTCTGGATCAAGTGGGGCGTGTACCCCAACATACAGGGCCTGGCCAAGTTGCCGGGCTTGAAGTACCTGCACCTGGGCGGTGGGGCCAGCATCGAGGACATCAGCGTAGTGGCCGGGCTGAAGGAGCTGGTGACCTTTGAAGCGGACAAATTGTACCAGATCACCGACTACGATCTCCTGGCCCAACTGCCCAAGCTGGAGGACCTCTCCATTGAAGGTGATCCCTATGCCTCCTTGAAGAAAGTGACCATCCGCTCCTTGGGTTTCCTGGAGCAGCTGCCGCAGTTGATCCGCCTGAACCTCACTATGACCACCATCGCGGACCATTCCTACCTGCCGATCCTGAACGTGCCATCGCTGAAACACCTATCGCTCCCGAACGACAAGGACCTGAAGAAGGACCTGCACCTGTTCGAACGGTTCTTCAAGTAGGGCGATCCCCATCATGGACCTTTGATCCACAAGGGTCCCCCGCCTCTCACTTGTTAACGACAAAGCACTGCGACATCGGCGACAGGCCATCCACCTGCACGGTGGCGATGTAGATGCCATCGGGGAAGGCGGACACGTCCAGGCGGCTGCTCTCGCTGCTGATCTCGGCGATGCGCGTTTGCAGCATCACGCGGCCGGTGCCATCGTGTATCTGCACTTGCGCACTGCGGCCGATGTGCTCCTTCAGGTCGAGCCGCAGGTCGCCGGAGGTGGGGTTGGGGAAGAGCACGAAGCAGCCGGGGTTCACGGCATCAATGGCCTTGCGGGCCTCCTCGTGCTCCTCCTCGATGGCGAAGAGCGTGGGGGCCGTCACCGAGTCCACCACCAGCACGTTGGCCTTGATGCGCAGAATGGTCATGCCCATTTCCGTGTTGGCCATCAGGGTTACGGACTTGGTCTGTGGCCCTTGTTGCTTGCCGGGCTTGTACACCACGTGGATCTCGCTCGTCTCGCCGGGCATGATCGGCTCCTTGGCATAGAAGGGCACGGTGCAGCCACAGCTGCCTTTGGCGTTCTCGATCACCAGGGGCGCGCTGCCCGTGTTGGTGAACCGGAACACGTACGGGTTCTCCGAGCCTTGGTAGATGTCGCCGAAGTCGTGTTCCATGGCATCGAACTGGACGGTGGTGGTGGGTATTTCAACGCCACCCTCCGCCGTTTCCTCGTCCACCAAGGCCATAGGGTCGAACACGGGTTCTGCTGGAGGTGGCAGCGGGGCGAAGATGTAAGGTTCGTATGTGCTGGTGGGTTCTGCCGTCAGCACTTCGGCGTGTATGCGCAACTGTGTTTCGGCCGGAAAGGTGTTGGCCACAAGGGTCACGGTCTTCACTTGCTGCCCTTCTTGTTTGCCGGGACTGTAGTTCACTTCAATGGTGCCTTCTTCGCCCGGTGGTACGGGGGCGGTGCTGTACTGGGGCACCGTGCATCCGCAACTACCCGTGGCGTTTTCTATGATCAAAGGCACACTACCTGTGTTCCTGAATTTGAACACATGCGGGTTCTTCGAGTCCTGCATGATCCGGCCGAAGTCATGCTCCATGGCCTCGAACTGTACGGTGGTGGTGGGCCGCGCTTGTCCTTGTTGGTCCTGGGCCACCAGAACGGACACGAACAGGCAACTGGCGAGCAGGAAAGGGTGGCGAAGCTTCATGGTCGTTGGATCTGGTGGACGAATGCTGGAACCAATGTACAGCGCGTGTTATTGCAAAGCGAGGCGTAGGGATGAGCAGTGCGTGTGTTCGGGCGTTGGTGCCGCCCCATGCTAAATGGCCACCTTTTTCGCATACGGCCACGGAATGCCCACCATTACGGAGTCGCCGTTGGCGGCGGGCACGGTGGCACAGGCCACCATGGTGCCGCCGGGACACAGGTTCCAATGCACCATGCTGTCCTCCACGTCGTTGCCGAAGGCCAGGGGTGCCGCGAATGCCGCTGAACGCACGGCCACGTACATGGCACACGTGCGCTGCACCAGGTCCGGGTGCAAGGCATCCACCATGGAGACCACCGGGCGAGCCGCTGGGTCCGCGAGGTATTGCATGGGTGGCGGTGCTGCGGCCACACCGGCGCGTGGCTCGTTGGCGCAGGATGCGATCAGGACCACGAGCAGTGTGGCGGTGAAGGTGGAAGCACGCATGGTACCGGTGTTGGTGGCTCGAAGATGGGGCCGGCCAGGTGGGCAGCGTGGAACTACACAGACTTTAACAAGTGGCCTTCGCCGGAACCCGGTGTGCTACCCGTTCCGGATCACCACCAATTGGTTCTGCTTATGCGAGGTCTTGATCAGGAGCTTCTCCTTGCCACGGCCGCGCCGCACGATGCACGTGGCGGTGTTGGGGGCCACCGCGCCTTCGTTGTGGGCAATGACCATCAGGTGGTTGTTGCCGCGCCGCAGGTCCAGCGGAACACGCAGGGGGCGGCGTTGCAGGCCATAGGCACTAAGCACGGGCACGTTGTTCAGCAATACGCTGATGGTATCGCCATCGATCTCGGCATCGTCCCACATACGCAAGGTGATGCGCCGCTGGCGCGAGGCCATGGTGGCCAGTGTATCGGTCTCACGGTCCATGTAAGGAACAGTGGTGGGCGGTGGCTCCGGTACGGGCTTGTGCGGTACGCCGATGTGGAAGCGGGTCATCACGGCGAAATAGTTGTCCGTAGCGCTGTAGGTACCCGCGTGAGTGGCAGTACTTACGTTGCTCTGCCAGGCCGTGGAGCCGCCGAGGTGTGCCACATAGCGCAGTGAAACCTCGTACCGGTCGCGTCCTTCGGCGTTCAACCTGCCGATCTCCGGCGCCAGATAAGGGCGTATGGCGGCGGGTGCGGTGGTGGCTGCATGTAGGCCGTTGCGCTCGTGCACCAGTTCATCGGGCCGTTGAAAGGTGCAGCCCAAGGCCAGCCCGAACTTCCATTGCTTGGGCCTGTCGTAGTGGGGCAGTGTGGTCCACCATAGTCGCGCCTCGGCCCGTTTGGTGGCGTGGTACATCAGGTAGTTCATGGTGTCCAGTTTGGCGCGGTAACCATTAAGGCCCGTGGCCCCCACCAGGGCCAGCCCAAGGCGGTCGCGGTAGGTCACCGATGCTCCCAGTTCCATCAGGCCGCCCAGCCATGGATAGCTGGCCCCGCTGGCTTTCCGGGTGCTGTCCTCCACATGGGCTTCTTGAAGGCACACCCCAACGCCCATGAGCAACCTGGGTTCAAAGTCCCGAGGCTTGGATACGGGGTCGGTGTTCAGGGCCTGCTGCAGGAGTTCGAGCCCCGCAATGATGCCGTTGCCCAACAGGGACCCATTGCCAGTGCCACCGCCTCCGCTGCCACTGCTGCCGAGCAACGATTGTGCGTGCACGTGAGGTGCAAGGAGCAACGCGAGC
>JBKDXR010000006.1:0-157335 GCA_046306055.1 Flavobacteriales bacterium | reverse complement strand
GGATTCTTCCTTCTTTGCCTCGGTGTGGGGGCTGCTGGCGCAAGCATGGTCGCAGCCCTCGGCCTGGGCTCCAGCGCACAACTCATAGCCTTCAGCGCTTTCTCGCTCTTATCCTTCTTCACCATTCGTCCATTGTTGATGAAGCGCATGTGGAAAGGTTCGGAGGTCAAGACCAACATGGACGCCTTGGTCGGCCAACGAGGCAAAGTGACCCAGGAATTCGACCCAGCGCTCCGATTGGGACGCGTGGCCGCTGCCGGTGATGACTGGCGGGCCGAGTGCACTAACGACACTGCCCTCCGCATCGGCGACCTTGTGGAAGTGGTCCGCGTGGAAAGCAATACCCTCGTTGTCAAGCCTGTTGCCAAGGACTGAACCCAACCCTTCCTCCCCTCAAACCCCAAACACATTCAACCATGTCCGCCGGAACCATTGTTCTCATCCTACTGGCCTTCTTCGTGGTGTTCATCATCGCGAAGGGTGTACGTATCGTTCAACAAAGCGAAGCCATGGTCATTGAACGGCTCGGTAAGTACCGCACCACGCTCACCGCAGGCTTCAACGTGATCATTCCCATTTTCGACAAGCCCCGCGAGATCGTTTTCCGCTTCACCCGCGATCTGCCCGATGGCAACAAATACGTGCAGTTCGTGAAGAAGGAGCGCATCGACCTGCGTGAGACCGTGTACGATTTCCCGCGCCAGAACGTGATCACCAAGGATAACGTGATGACGGAGATCAATGCGCTGCTTTACTTCCAGGTCATGGACCCCGTGAAGGCCATGTACGAGATCGAGAACCTGCCGTTGGCCATTGAGAAGCTTACGCAGACCACCCTGCGTAACGTGATCGGCGAGCTGGACCTGGACGAGACCTTGACCAGCCGCGATACCATCAACATGAAGCTGCGCCAGATCCTGGACGAGGCCAGCAATAAATGGGGCGTGAAAGTGAACCGCGTGGAACTGCAGGACATCAATCCTCCGCGCGACATCCGTGAGGCCATGGAGAAGCAGATGCGTGCCGAGCGTGACAAGCGCGCCCAGATCATTGATGCGGAAGGAAGCAAGCGTGCCGCGATCCTTCAGGCCGAGGGTGTGCGTGATGCCGCCGTGAGCCAGGCCGAAGGTGAGAAGCAGGCGCAGATCCTGCGTGCCGAAGGTGAGGCCCAAAGCCGCATCCGCATTGCACAAGGTGAGGCCGAGGCCATCAAGCTGGTGACCGCCGCCATCCAGGGCAGTAAGGCCGACCCTGCGAACTACCTGATCGCCATGAAGTACATCCAGGCGTTGGAACAGATGACCTCTTCGAGCGAAGGCAACCGTACGGTGTTCATGCCTTACGAGGCCACAGGCGTTCTGAGCAGCCTGGGTGGAATTCGCGAGCTGCTGGGCGCTACCAAGCATTGATCACCACCCTTTCTCTTCGAACGCCCCAAGGTGCACTGCATCTTGGGGCGTTCGCTTATCCTACCTCCTTTTCCCCGTTCCATCTTCATTGGGCTTCCAACCTGAGCGTGATACTAATTGCATGCAGCTGCGACCGTTCGCTAGCTTCGAACAGTAACCTCGACCATGTCCCACCGCATCCTCCCCGCCCTGGCCTTCCTGCTGCTCTGCCTGTCCGCAAGTTCGCAACAACCAGAAGGTTATTCGCGGGTCCGCATATGGACCGATGGAAGGGCCGGCACCTTGGCTGATCTGGCCGCATTGGGCCTGGCCGTGGACCATGGCGAGGTCAAGGCAGGCGTATGCATCACCACCGATCTGTCCACCACGGAGATCTCCATCGCGCGGGCCGCTGGTTTCACCTGCGATGTGCTGATCCCGGATGTGGGAAGCTTCTACCGCTCCCGCAATACGGGAGGTAACGTCCCACGGGCGAAGTCTGACAGAGAGCTGTGCAACGCCCCCGCTCCCGTGGCCATTCCTGAGAATTTTCAGCTGGGCAGCATGGGTGGATACCTTACCTGGGAGGAAATGCTGGCCAACCTCGATGCGATGCACGCTGCTTTTCCCGGTCTGATCAGTGCCAGGCAGGCCATCGGCACCACGCACGAAGGTCGTTCCTTGTATGTGGTGCGTATGTCCAATGCACCCGATATGGATCAGGACAAACCCGAAGTGCTCTACGATGCCTTGCACCACGCCCGTGAGCCGGCATCGCTCTCTCAGTTGATATTTTACATGTGGCATTTGCTGGAGAACTATGGGACGGATGATGAGGTCACCTATCTGCTGAACAACCTGGAACTGTATTTCGTACCCTGTGTCAATCCGGACGGTTACGTGTACAACCAGACCACGGCACCTGAAGGCGGCGGCATGTGGCGCAAGAACCGCAGGATGAACAGTGATGGCTCTTTCGGCGTGGACCTGAACCGGAACTATGGTCAAGGTTGGGGAACCGACGATTCCGGATCATCACCGGACCCCGGCTCCGATGTGTACCGCGGTGCATCAGCGTTCAGTGAGCCCGAGACCCAGGCCATGCGCGACCTCTGCATTGCACGTCAGTTCAGGATGGCGCTCAACTACCACACGTTCGGCAACCTGCTCATTTATCCTTGGGGCTACCAGCCCTCCTTCTACACACCCGATTCCGCAGTGTTCGTGGAACAAGGTGTTGTGCTTACCAAGGAGAACCGGTATCGCTTTGGCACGGCCGATCAAACGGTGAACTACGTGGTGAACGGTGGTTCGGATGATTGGATGTATGGTGAGCAGGTCACCAAGGACAAGATCTTCTCCATGACACCGGAGGCCGGACAGCAGGATGAAGGGTTCTGGCCGCCCGATTGGCGGATCACCGAGATCTGCCAGGTGAACGTGGGACAGAACAAACGCTTGGCGCACCTGGCAGCGGTGTACGGACGTCTGGATGATCGGACCGCTCCCATCTTCGCTGGAAGTGAGGGCCACATCCGCTTCGACCTGCAGCGCTTCGGTTTGGAGCAAGGGCCGCTCACTGTCTCCTTGGAAGGCCTTGACCACGTTACTGCCGTTGGACAGCCCATCACGTACGCGGACCTCGACCTGCTGGAGCTCCGTACGGATTCCATCGCCATCTCCCTGGAACAAGGGCTCGCCTCTGGAACCGCCTTCCGCTACGTGCTCTCGCTCAGCAACGGCCTTTATACATGGCGCGATACGATCACAAGGGCGGCCGGCATTCCTGCAGTGGTGCTGGTCGACCAAGGCAATTCCCTGGCCAACTGGCAGGGAACGGGCTGGGGTATCGCAACGAATTCATGGACCAGTTCCCCATCGTGCATCAGCATACCGTCCTCGGGCAACTACCCTGATGGCGTAACACAACGGATCACCCGCTCCCAAACGGTCGATCTTACCAACGCTTCTGCTGCCGTGCTCACCTTCATGGCCCAATGGGATATTGAAGCCTATTATGATCAGGTGCAGGTGTTGGGGTCGGCGGATGGTGTCAACTGGACCCCGCTTTGCGGACGTTACACCAGGCCAGGCTCCGTCTTTCAGGATGAAGGCCAGCCGGCGTATGATGGACAACAGCCCAATTGGGTGCACGAGGAGATCGACCTGGGGGCTTTCCTCGGAGGTCCGTTAAGGCTCCGCTTCCAATTGCAGAGCGATTGGGGTGGCAACTACCCGGGCTTCCGGTTCGACGACCTGACCGTTACGGTGAGCAATGCCAATACCACGGGAACCAATGGCGAAAGGCATTCCATGCCGCTATTGCGCATCATGCCCAATCCCACTTCAGGTCAAGTCTGGTTGACCGTGGGAACCTCCGCTCCCGCCCGTCTGGTGGTGCTCAACACGTTGGGAGAACTAGTGATCGACAAGGCGGTGCATGGCCAACTGGGCAGCTTCATGATGGACCTGTCCGATCTGGCTTCAGGCACGTACATCTGTCGGTTGATGGTAGGCGATCGTCCCGTCGACACGCAGCGCCTGGTCCTGCTCGGATATTGAAGGCTCCTGAGATCCAAGGGATTTTCCTCTATCTTTGTGCCGTTCACCGACAGGTGGACAAGCCCCGAGCGCCCAACTTTCCCCGCTTTCAGTGACCGAAAGGTCCATGCGGAAGACCAGTCCAGGCGCCATCCCCAGCGGATCATTGCACGCCGGACCCGATCGAAGGGGCGAACAAACAAACACCTTAACGGGTGTGCTCCAGGGTCAATGGCCTGGGCACTCCGAACTTCATCCGCACAGGGATCCCTGTGTACACGACCATGGAACGTACCACGTTCAACGACATGGGGCTCATTGAGCCCATTCTGAAAGCCCTTCATGCCGAAGGCTACACACATCCCACCCCCATTCAGGAGCAGGCCATCCCGCACCTGATCAAGGGTCGCGACCTGCTCGGTTGCGCGCAGACCGGGACCGGCAAGACCGCCGCGTTCGCCATCCCCATCCTGCAGGAACTGCATGCCAGGGGACCGCAGACCAAGCGCGCCATCCGCACCCTCATCCTCACACCTACCCGTGAACTGGCCATCCAGATCGGTGAGAGCTTCTCAGCCTACGGACGCAATCTGCAGTTGAAGCACACGGTCATTTTCGGTGGCGTAGGACAAAAGCCTCAGACCGATGCCCTTCAGCGTGGAGTGGATATCGTGATCGCCACGCCCGGCCGCCTGCTCGACCTCATGGGCCAGGGCTTCGTTCATCTGAACGGGCTCGAAGTGTTCGTGCTCGACGAGGCCGATCGCATGCTCGACATGGGCTTCATCCACGATGTGAAGAAGGTCATCGCGAAGCTGCCTGCGAAGCGCCAGACGCTCTTCTTCAGCGCAACGATGCCACCCGAGATCGCCAAGCTGGCCAACAGCATCCTCACCGATCCCATCAAGGTGGAAGTGGCGCCCGTCAGCAGCACGGCCGATACCATCGATCAACACCTCTATTATGTGGACCGGACCGACAAGAACAAGCTGCTCGTCCATCTCCTGCAAGGTGATACCATTCGCGAGGCCTTGATCTTCACCCGTACCAAGCACGGTGCGAACAAGGTGGCCAAATTGCTCACCCAGAACGGCTTCGCGGCCGAGGCCATCCATGGCAACAAGAGCCAGACCGCCCGGCAGAACGCCCTGAAGGCCTTCAAGGACGGCAAACTACGCGCCTTGGTGGCAACGGACATTGCCGCTCGTGGCATCGACATCGATGGATTGACCCACGTCATCAACTTCGATATCCCGAACATACCTGAAACGTATGTGCACCGTATCGGACGCACCGGACGTGCAGGTGCATCGGGGCGTGCGCTCAGCTTCTGCGATCACGAGGAAAAGGCTTTCCTGCGCGATATCACGCGTCTGATCAAGCGCGACATTCCCGTGGTCGAATCGCACGAGTTCGTCATGATCGGTGGCCCGAAGAAGGCTGAACCTGAAGTGCGCGAACCTCGTCAACCACGCGGTCCCGGACGTGGGAACCAACCACGCGGCCAGGGCCAAGGGCAACGGCGTGAGGGCGGAACAGCCCCTTCAGGCCGCGGACCTCGTCAAGGCGGTGGTCGCGACGGAAACCGTGGTCAGCAGGGGCGTGAACAACGCCCCCAGCAGCAACGAAGCGATCGTCCTGCCGGCCAGCGCAGCGAGCGTCCCGCTCGTCAGAACGATGGCCGCGAACGGAACCGGAACGATCGGGCGCCTCAACAACGCACGGACCGCCCTCGGGCCGATCGTCCACAACAAGAGCGACCAGCCAACCCGGGACAGCCGGATTACGCCAAGATGACCAAGGAGCTTTTTGGCGAAGTGGAGCGGTCCAGTGAAAAGAACGAGAAGCAGGAGAACAAGAAGAAAGGATTCGGGCTCGGACGTCTGTTCGGCCGGTAGACCATACAGCCATGAACGAGGAAAGCCGGGAGTGACCCCGGCTTTCCTCGTTCATGCGGATCCGTCATGCCCGCTGTGCAATGGGACCCGGATCTGCTTTCCCGAATTGTCCCGAAGCACGCAGTTCGTCCTGCAGTTCGCGACTGGTCTTGCTACTGCCATCGTGACTCCAACCGGGGGGGCCGAAGATGTACATCAGCTTTGCGTGTAACGTGGGTGCGCGTTTCACATCCTGCCAGATCTCCTTGAACTCGAACAGATTATGCGTGATCGGGTTGTTCGTGTTCGGATCGTGGCTGATGCCGAACTTGGGTACGACCCCTTTAATGGGAGCCTGCCAGGTACCGTACATGCGGTCCCAGAACGTGAAAATTCCCCCATGGTTACGGTCCAGGTATTCGGTGTTGCTGCTGTGGTGCACCACGTGGATATAGGATGAATTGAAAATGTTCTCGATCCACCCGTAGGAAGGAAGCAGTTGTGAGTGCAGGGTGAACTGATAGAACGCGTTCGCGATCAGGCATGTGGCGATCATGATCGGTTCGAACCCCAACAGCGGCATCCAAAGCCAGTAGATCGGCTTGATCAATGTGATGAACCAGCCGTTCCGGATACTGATGGTGAGGTTGTATTTGCGGCCACTGTGGTGGGGCAAGTGGGCGGCCCAGAGCAAACGGACATTGTGTGCAAGGCGATGGTGCCAGTAGAAGTTATGATCGTCCAGTACGATGCAGGCCAGCCAGATGTACCAAGCATAGCCCAGGCTGGTGTAGCCCAGGTGCTCCTGACGCCAGTCGGCAGCCCACCAGAACAGGAACATGTACAGGGTGATCTCGAACACGTTGGTTATCACCCGGATCACCGTGGCCCCAAGTCCGATCACAAAGCCACTGAGGCTTTCCTTCAGGTCGAACAGCTCCTTTGCCCGCAGGTATTCCAGGATGATCAGGACCAGGAAGATCGGGTAGATGTACTTGATGCCGATGCCCTCGATCGGCAGTTCTGGGAGACTGGCCTTCATGTCCAGCCAGGCCTGTATGGGATTGAACATCGCTCTTGTATCCGCCCCTGATTGACTGGGACCCGCCAAATCTACCTGCTTCAGCCGTTCGCTGACCAGCGCAATGTCAGGTGCCGGTAACTTGCGTCGGCCTAACCGCTCCCACCCTCATGCGTTCCTCGTTGTTGCTCTCCGCTCTCTTTCCATCGCTCCTCTTCGGGCAAAGCCCGATCAACGGCCCCATGCCTGGCCACAGCGATCTCTTGGAAGCCACCATCTGGATGCAATGTAAAGGACCATGCACGGCACGCCTGGAGTACTGGAAGCTGGACAGACCGGACAGTGTGCTTACCACGGCTGAACAGCGGTCGGATGCCGCAAAGGCCCACGCCATGGACTTCATCATGGCACCAGTGATACCCGGCACCACGTATGGCTACCGCCCTATCGTGAACGGGAAGGCCATTGATGTTGGACAACCCCTCTCCTTCACCACCCAGCCGCTCTGGCGACACCGGACCGATCCGCCACCGTTCACCATGGCGATCGGGAGCTGCGCATATGTCAACGAGCCGGCATACGACCGTCCGGGAAAGGCCTACGGTGGCGAGTATGTCATTTTCGACGCAATTGCAGAAAAGGACCCCGACCTGATGCTCTGGCTGGGTGACAACATTTACCTGCGCGAGCCCGATTGGGGCAGCCGCAGCGGCTACCTGCACCGTTACACCCACACGCGCAGCACGCCCGAACTGCAACGCTTGCTCCGCAGCACCCATCATTATGCCATCTGGGACGACCACGATTTTGGTCCGAACGATGGCGATGGAAGCTTCGTGCAGAGCGAACTGGCCCGGGAGATGTTCGACCTGTTCTGGCCGAACCCCACCTGTGGGGTGCCAGGCGTGATCGGCACCACCACCATGGTCAACCATTTGGACGTGGACCTGTTCCTGATGGATGACCGTACGTTCCGGGTCACCGGCGACATGAGGACCAATACACCGGCCTTGCTGGGCCCTGAACAGTTGGACTGGTTGATCCGTGCGCTCAAGGCCAGCAGAGCCCCCTTCAAGCTGGTGGCCATCGGCAACCAGGTATTGAACGATGCGGCCGTGTATGAGAACTATGCGACCATGCCCCAGGAACGCGCTGAGCTACTGCGCCGGATCGAGGAGGAAGGGATCCATGGCGTGGTGTTCCTCACTGGCGACAGGCACTTCACGGAGCTGAGCGAGGTCCGACTGAAGGATGGCCGCGTGATCTATGACCTCACCGTTTCCCCCCTGACGAGTGGCGTCTACAAGGTGAAGGAAGCCAACACCAACCGCGTGGACGGGACGGTGGTGGAGCAAAGGAATTTTGCGACGCTATCCTTCAGTGGCCCCGTGAAAGAGCGGACAATGACGATCCGTGTTCATGACGCACAGGGTGTGCTGCTCTGGGAACGCCTCATTCCCCGGTCAAGGTCGGAGAAATGAACGGGATCAGCCCTTGAAGATGCCGTAATGCACCAGCTCGTCCAGGTCCTTTCTGGTTGAACGGTTCAGTTCCCTCGTGCGCAGGTTCTCGGGTAATGAGCCGGGATCACCGGGGAAGCCGAGCACCGTAATGCAGACAAGGTCATAGACCTCCGGTATGCGGAACGCGGACCTGGTGGCCTGCGCGTCAAAACCGCCCAACAGGTGCAAACCCATGCCCATGGCCGTCGCCTGCGCCGTGAACTGGCCCAGGGCCAAACCCAGATCATGCCGCGCATGGAAGTTCTCGTGACCGTTGCGTGCGAACTGACGGTGTACCATGTTCACGATCAGGACGGGTGCCTTGTCCGCCCAAATGGAATTACTGGGGGCAATGCATGCAAGCAGGTCGGCATGCCCTTCCCCTCCTCGACGGACCACAAGGAATCGCCAGGGTTGCTCGTTCATGCTGCTGGGCGCCCAACGCGCAGCCTCCAACACCAAACGGAGTTCGTCATCGGTCACGTCACGTTCGCTGAACGCACGCGGGCTGTACCTGGCACCGATCACCGGATGCAAGGGAAGGACACTTCGATCGTTCACGGCCATTGCAGGAGCACTTGGGGTTGACATGGTGGCTCTTCAACACCCGGGACCGTGGTTGGTTCAGCCACGGATCCGATCGAGCATTTCGTTCATGTGCGTGGCATCCGCTGTTGTCAATTTCTTGACCAGGTCACGCATGTCCTCCTTGTTGAGCTCATCGATCTTGGCCAGTAGCTCCGCACCTTTCGGGCTTATACGCACGTAGACCACCCTCCGATCCTCTTCGCAACGTTCGCGTTCAACGAGGTCCTTCGCGATCAACTTGTCCGTCAATCGGGTGGCATTGGGGGCCCTGTCGATCATGCGCTCCTTTACGTTGTGCATGTTCATTCGGCCCTTGGCACCTCTAAGGATGCGCAGGATGTTATACTGCTGCGGGCTGATGTCGAACGGTTTGAACAAGCCCACTTGCCTGCTCTTGAACCAATTGGCCGTGAACAGGACGTTCAACATGGCCTTTTGTTGTTCGCTCTCAAAACGACTTTTCAGTTCCTTGTCCAGTGCAGGCATACTGCAAATGTACGCGTATCTATTTTCCATGGAATATGATACGCTTGAACGTGACGGAACTGGTGCCTCGCCTAATTTTACCGCTTCACATGATCGCCATGTCCCGCTCCCACCTTTTCATCTTCGCACTCGCCCTCATCGCTTGTAACAGCGAAGATCCTGGCACTTCCACCGCCCCCACTGCTGATACGAAGACAGCATCGGTCGCCGTGGACCCTTGGAAGGAACGCGACCAGTGGCAGCATCCCGAAGGGATGATCGGGATGATGGGCGGGGACCTTCGCAATCGGGTGGTCGCTGACCTTTTTGCGGACGATGGCTACTTCACCTTTAAGTTGCTGGATGCGGGGGCCGACGTGATCGCGGTCGTGAACGAGCCTGCTCAGGCCGAACGCTTGGAGGAGTTGAAGAAGGCCAAGGGTATCACCGACGATCGATTGCGTATCCGATTGGTACCTGTTGGCGATCCCGGCCTGATGCCCGAGGAGGCCGACATGGCGCTCATGGTGCATCGCTTCACGACCCTCAGCGACAGGAAGAGCTATTTCAACCTGATGCGGCGTGGTCTGCGCTACCCGTACCTCCTGTTCATGTTGGAGTGGCCCAAGAAACAGACCCAACATGGACCACCGCTCGCCATGCGCGCCGCTCCAGAGGAGATCATGGAGACCATTGGCAGCCTGAACTATACGGACGTCAGCTTCAACGCGGCCACCATTCCCGATCAAGTCATCTATGTGGCCCACGACCCGATGGACGACATGGGATCCCCGGAAAGCACCGGCCTGCAATAGACCTATTGCACGGCGCGGCGTGCGGCCCGTTGGGCGGCCTTTTCCTGCTCGGAAGGGGTCAGTTCAACACCCGTGTACTTGAAGAACAGGTTGGCCCAGATCATCTTGGAAAGCGCATACATCCAAGGACCGAGAACAACCAGACCACCAAGGCTGAGGGTGGCGTATAGCCAGAGCGGCGCTTCAGGGTATAATACCTGTATGGCCACATAGATGGTCACGAAAAAGGCAACGGCCAGCGCATAGCTCACGTACATGCCACCATAATAGAAGCCGGGTTCGGGCAGGTACTTACGATGGCATACAGGACATTCCTCGAGCAGATCGCCCGCCTTCGAGAGGTTATAGGGATTATCGTCCACGAAGAACGCACCCTCATGGCAGAACGGACATTTCTTGTGAACGATACTGTACGCCTTGCTGCCTTTCTTGAACATGGCCCAAAAGTACCTATGACCTGTTCGGCACACCGGTGATTTGGGTCACCATGATCATTTCCGCAGCTTGTCAGCGAAGACCTTACGGAACTTGTCCAGCTTGGGCCTGATCACCATCTGGCAATACCCCTGCTCACCATTCTGGGCGTAGTAGTCCTGGTGATAGTTCTCTGCAGGATAGAACGTGCTCGCGGGTGTGATCTCGGTGACGATGGGAGCCCTGAACGCACCGCTCTTATCCAGTTCCTCCTTGAAGTGCTGTGCACGCGAACGCTGCAGCTCATTGTGGAAGAAGACCGCGCTGCGATACTGGGTGCCCACATCGGCCCCTTGTCTGTTCAGTGTAGTGGGGTCGTGGGTCTGCCAGAATACCTCCAGCAGTTCATCCACACTGATCACCTGCGGATCGTAGATCACCTGCGCAACCTCTGCGTGCCCGGTGGTCCCATTACACACCTCCTTATAGGCGGGGTTCTTCACATGCCCACCCATATACCCCGAGGTCACGGAGACCACGCCTTTCAGTTCCTGGAAAACGGCCTCCACGCACCAAAAGCAGCCCGCGCCGAGCGTGATGGTATCGGTCTGCTGGGGGGAAGTGTTGGTCTGATCCATAGTGATGGAAGATGGCGTAGGCTGTTGGGTCTTGGGGCCGCATGCACTCCATCCGATGGAGCTGAGCAGCATCGACAATACGACTGGAAAGGCAAGTGAACGGTTCAACATGTCAGTAAGGCAACAAAGGAATGGCACTGCGGTTCGTTCAACTGCCTGGCGACCATCGCAACAACTCCCGGCCAATGCGTTCAACGACACCGACCACCAGCGCATTGCCCATGAAGAATGCCCGCCAGGTGTCGCTCACACCGGCGGTGTGACCGTCCGGGAACATGTTCAGGCGCTCGAGCTCCACCGGGGTCAACCGACGATAACGCTTACCGTCCACGCAGACCACATGCTTGAACCGCGATGCTGCTCGTCCGCCTTCTCCGGTAATGATGGTACGGCTGGGACGATCGAGCGGGTCAGGAAAGACCATGGCCCCTTCCGAATAGGAATAGGTGTGACCGGACCCTTGCGAGACCCGGGCTTCCTTCTTCGCCCCTTTCAGGTATCGCCACTGCTTCAATTCACTTCGCTTGATGTAGAACTCCTCAGGCACTTCGTCCTCCGGCTGGAGAATGCTGCCCAAGGTGACGGGCTCTCCGTCGTATGCGGGCTTGGTGCGGCCGGTGAACACCTGTCCTTCGATCATGATGCCCGTATTCCCGAACGGACTGGTGCCCTGTCGCTGGCCGAACTCATTGGAAAGCACATCCAGGTCCTGTTCGATGCTGAACTGAACGAAGCCGCCATCGGCCTTGCAGGGAAGCGCAAGGGCCATGGGACCATCGATCGTGCACCAATCCGTTGGTGTTGCACGCTTGATGGCCTTGTGCTCCGGTGTACCCTTGCGGTAACCCACGATGAACACACGGCGCCGGCGTTGTGGCATGCCATGCTCCGCCGCGTTCACGACGCGCCATTCCACCGCATACCCCAACAGGTCCAAGGACCTGAGCATGACCGCGAGATCACGCCCTCGCTGGGCCACTGGCGAGCTTAACAGCCGGTCCACGTTCTCCAGGAGCAGGTATTGCGGTGGTCGGTCCTTCTCCTTCAATATCCGGTGGATCTGCCACCAGAGAACACCTTTTTTCCCGACCAAGCCCTTCGAGTTGCGCAGGGTGCTGGCCACCGAATAGTCCTGGCACGGGAAGCCGCCCACCAATAGATCGTGATCGGGGATCCCGGAGGTCGGGACCGACGCGATATCGCCGTTGGTATGATGCTCCTTCCCGAAGCGCGCAACATAGATATTCGATGCGTGTTGGATCCTCTTGCCTGGCTCCCACTGGTTGCTGAACACCACCTTGTAGGACACTTCCGGGCCGGACGCCCGCTCAAGACCTAGGCGAAAGCCACCAACACCTGCGAACAGTTCGGCCACTCGGACGGTGCGGACATTCTTCGATCTCTTTGCCACGGCGGGCCGAACATAGTACCCATGTCCTTGGCCCAAGGCATCATGCCTTGTTCCCGATCAACCCCCTCATGTGAACAAGCGGCGGGAGACCTTCAAGGTCCGCAGTGAACAAAGAAGGACGGCCCATCGACCGTCCTTCATGCATTTGAGCGGGAGACGGGATTCGAACCCGCGACATTCAGCTTGGGAAGCTGATGCTCTACCAACTGAGCTACTCCCGCTTATTCGTTACAAACCGCCCATACTGACCAGCACTACTCTACCCGATCCTTGGCCCAACGGTCCGGTGCGGTCCAAAAGTAGCACGAGCCATGGATCCGAAAACGCCCTCGGGGCAAAGGCCTTAACCTATATTTGACCGAGCCTTAACACCTTGGTGGGTCAAGCCCGATCACCTTTGCGCCACATACATGTCAGACCCCATGAGCGGAGCATTGGTGCAGAAGGTATTGTTGGTGGATGATGAACCGGATATCGTTGAACTGCTCAAGTACAACCTTGAACGGGAGGGGTACCAGGTCTTCACAGCGCTCAACGGACGGGATGCCCTGAAAGCCGCGAAGCTCAACCGTCCGGACCTGATCGTCCTGGATATCATGATGCCAGGCATGGACGGTGTCGAGGTCTGCAATCAGTTGCGCCAACAACCCGAGTTCAAGCACACGTTGATCACCTTCCTATCGGCGCGTGGCGAGGACTACTCGCAGATCGCGGGATTCGATGCCGGTGCGGATGATTACATCACCAAACCGGTGCGACCAAAGGTGTTCATCAGCAAAGTGAAAGCCTTGTTGAAGCGCAGCAGTTCCGATCGGCCCGACGGCCAGATCATGGAATCGAACGGCATCAAGGTGGACCTGGAAAAGGTATTGGTCTATTTGGGCGACAAGGAGATGCAACTCCCGAAAAAGGAGTTTGAACTGCTGGTCCTGCTCATGAGCAAGCCGGGCAAGGTGTTCAAGCGCGACGAGATCTATGGACAGATCTGGGGCAATGAACTGTTCGTTGGCGACCGCACCATCGATGTGCACATCCGCAAGTTGCGCGAGAAGATCGGCGACGACCGCATCAAGACCATCAAGGGCATCGGATACAAGTTCGACGCGTAGCCTCGCTTTCCCTGTTATATTTGCCGCCCCTTGCAGCGAATGCCCGAGCTACAAGGGCCCAGTTCGGGGTGTAGCGCAGCCCGGTTAGCGCGCGTCGTTCGGGACGACGAGGTCGGAGGTTCGAATCCTCTCACCCCGACCAGACCAAGCCCTGGTGACAAAGTCACCGGGGCTTTTTCATGACCGATCGAGCCAAGCGTAGCTTGAGCGAGGAAGGGCATGAAAAAGCCCGACGATGCGAAGCAGCGTCCAGTGCTTGTGTATGAGGCCTCCCCCATCAGGAAAGGCCATCTTCGGCCAATCCTCTCACCCCGACCAGACCAAGCCCCGGTGACGCGAAGCAGCGTCCAGGGCTTGTGTATGAGACCTCCCCCCTCCTAGTATGGCCCGTCCTCGGGCAATCCGTTCATGCAGCTTCTGCGAGGGCTGCAAGGATAAAGCCCCAACGATGCGAAGAAGCGTCAGGGCACGGCCTGAGGCCTACCATAAGTGGAATGACCCACCCATCCGATCACTCCGGCCATACCATTATGGCGCGAACTGATACGGACAGCGTCGAACGGCGCGCCGTTCCTCTTGAAAAACGGGCGGTTCACATCCGTGATCAGACCGTTCGCCGATCACCTTGGTCCGGACCATCAATATGAGGCATCCCTTTTGCCCGTGGGTACGTCTATAAATTAAGGACCATGTCACGCTCCTACAAAATAGCACTCATCCTCAAGAGCAAAAGCAGCCTTCCGGTCTATAGGGACCTGGCCAAGCTGAGCGACCGGGAACTGGACGAGCAGGTACTTGCGATGATCAAGCGCATGCGTGCCAACGAAAGCGCCGTCATTGCACGTATGGTACTTCGTCAGCCTACGTTCAGCTTGAACTGATGCTTGTTGATACTTGAGACCGATCAATGTCGTGCTCCTCGAGCATGGTCGAGCATGGCGTTTATATTTGCACTCGAACCTGACCAGATATGAGCGACCATCATTTTGAGGGGCATTTCCCGGAAGAGGCCGAACAGAACGAGATCGGAGGCCCTGTGTTGTTCGCGATGATGATCCTCGGGACCATCATCCTGCTGATCTGGGCCGCCAGCTAGGCGGTTCAATTGGTTACTCTTGACCTGAGAAACCCGGAACATAACCCGGGGAAGGTTGTTCGTGCATTATCTCGCTTTTGAGCAGATCGGTATGCAGGATACCTTGTGTTCATGCCTTTGACGCCTTTATTGGCATTCACCTCCCGCGGTATCCACTGCCCCATCGCCGACGTATACATCGATCCCTGGCGCGGGGTGGAACGGGCCATCATCACCCACGCCCATGCTGACCACGCCCGGCGCGGCAGTGCCCACTACCTGACCAGCCGCGTCACCAAACCCTTGATGCACGCCCGTTACGGCGATGACCTGAGCATTGACGCGCTGGCCTTCGGTGAGCCGGTCACCATCAACGGCGTGCGTTTCAGCCTGCATCCGGCCGGGCATATTCCGGGCAGCGCACAGGTGCGGGTGGAACACAAGGGCGAGGTGTGGGTGGCCAGCGGCGACCACAAGCGGCACACGGACGGGATCAGCGAAGCGTTCGAACCGGTGAAATGCCACACCTTCATCACCGAGTGCACCTTCGGACTTCCCATCTACCGCTGGCCGGACCCCGCAGAGGTCCTCGCGGACATCAATGCCTGGTGGCGCGCCAATGCCGCGAACGGCGTGTGCAGCATCATCAGCGCCTACAGTCTGGGTAAGGCGCAACGTGTGATGAAGGGCGTGGACCCGAGCATCGGCCCGATCCTGGTGCATGGTGCCGTGGCCAACATGAACAACGTGCTTGAGGCCACTGGACCGGTGCTGCCACCTTGGGAGCCGATCACCAAGGACACACCCAAGGAGCGCTTCCGCAACGCATTGGTCATCACCCCGGGCAGCGCCATCGGCACGCCGTGGACCAACAAGATGAAACCATACAATACCGCCATGGCCAGCGGTTGGATGCAGTTGCGCGGCTGGCGTAGGCGCGGCAACATCGACAAGGGCTTCGTGCTCAGCGACCATGCCGATTGGGATGCGCTGTTGCTGGCCGTGAAGGAGACCGGGGCCGAGCGCGTCATCGCCACCCATGGCTATACCGACATCTTCAGCCAATACCTGCGCAGCGTTGGGGTTGACGCGACTGCGGAATCGACGGAGTTCACGGGCGAAGGCGGCGGCGAACAGAACACGGATCTTGGCGGGGCCACTGGCACCGTCGACCCTCCGGGTCGACCGATAACGTCAGGCGAAGGACCATGAAACGCGCCGCCCAACTCTTCGATGCGCTCGACGCCACCACCAGCACCAACGCCAAGGTGGATGCGCTGGCGTCCTATTTCCGCGAAGCGGCGGACAGCGACAAGCTGTGGACCATCGCGCTGCTCAGCGGCCGGCGACCGAAACGGCCTGTCACCAGCACCCAGTTGCGGCAATGGGCCGCCGAGATCAGCGGCATCCCCGACTGGCTGTTCGAGGCCAGCTACCACGTGGTGGGCGACTTCGCGGAAACGGTGACGCACATCGCTAAGCTGGAAAGGCCCATCACCAAGAGCCTGACAGAGTGGGTGTACTACGTGGAGGACCTGAAGCACCAGGATGAAGCAGAGAAAGCCATTCGCGTAAAGGCCGCGTGGGCCGGACTGCAAGGCATGGAGCTCTTCGTGTTCAACAAGATCATCACCGGTGGTTTCCGCATCGGCGTGAGCCAGAAGATCATGGTGAAAGGCCTGAGCAAGGCCACCGGCATCGAAGAGGATGCCATCGCGCACCGGCTCATGGGCGATTGGAGCCCGCACACCACCACGTTCCAAAAATTGCTCTTCGCGGAGAACCCGGCTGACCAAAGCTCGCGCCCCTACCCCTTCTACCTGGCCTATGGCATTGAAGGCGTGGACGGCCGCGCGGCCGGTGCTGGGATGGAGCAACTCCAGGAGCTCGGCGATCCCGCGGAATGGCAGGCCGAGCACAAGTGGGACGGCATCCGCGGGCAGTTGATCGTGCGCGGTGGAGAGCACTTCGTGTGGAGCCGTGGCGAGGAACTGGTGACCGACAAGTACCAGGAATTCCGTGCCTTCCGGGAAGCACTACCTCCGGGCACGGTGCTCGATGGGGAGATCCTCGCGTGGAAGGAAGGCGTTGCCCTACCCTTCGCCGAGATGCAGAAACGCATCGGCCGCAAGACCGTCGGAAAGAAGATCCTGAGCGACGTGCCCGTGGTCTTCATGGCCTACGACATCCTGGAGTTCGAAGGCAGGGACATCCGGCAAGCGCCCATGGAAGAGCGACGACGGATCCTCGAGAACGTGCACGCATCGGCCGCTCATCCTTCGCTCCTGCTCTCGCCCACCCTATCGTTCAGCTCGTGGGAGGAGATCGTCGCACACCGCGAACACGCACGGGCCACCAGCATCGAAGGCCTGATGTTGAAACGCCGGAGCAGCACCTACGAGGTGGGCCGCAAACGCGGCGACTGGTGGAAATGGAAGGTGGACCCGCTCAGCATCGATGCCGTGCTCACCTTCAGTATGCAGGGACACGGCAGGCGCGCCGATCTCTACACCGACCACACCTTCGGACTATGGCAGGACGGCCAGCTGGTGACCTTCGCGAAAGCATACAGTGGTTTAACGGATGCCGAGATGAAGGAGGTGGATGCCTTCGTGAAGAAGAACACCATCGAACGATTCGGGCCCGTTCGGCAGGTGGAACCGAAGTTGGTGTTCGAGATCGCCTTCGAGGGCATCAGTTCCAGCACGCGCCATAAAAGCGGCGTGGCGGTGCGTTTTCCGAGGATCGTGCGCTGGCGGCGGGATAAACGACCGGAGGATGCGGATACCTTGGAGGCATTGAAGCGCCTGGCCAGCGCGACCCACTTGCCTATTGAAGCCGGCAACAACGAACTTGATACCCCATTGGAAACCAAATCCACATGACACCACGACTCCTCCTCCCCTTGCTGGCTGTCGGTCTGTTCGCGCCGACCCACGATCGCGGAGAAGGCATCAGCCCTGTGTGCTTCCACCGGTCGGCACAGTGTATGCCGCAGCACCTGTTCCAGCCAGCCCACTCCTCGCTCGGTATGCCAGTCCTGCGGGTCCCCATGCGGTCGATCGGAGCTTTCTTGTACCTACTGATCCGGGATCGGAGGATCTGTTGATCACTGCGCTGGTCCAAGACAACGAACGCGTTGCCCATCATAAGCTGGCCGAGGTTGCTACTGTCTCATCACCGTTGTCTGCCAGGTATCGCGCTGCTGGATCACCCGCACGAGGTAAACGGCGGGCGGCAGGCTGGTGAGGTTCATCCGCACTGCAGGGCCATGGCCTTCGTGGGTGAGCACCAGCACACCGCGTGCATCCAGGAGCTCGATGCGCACAGGCTCATCGGGCAGGTTGTCGAGGATCAGCATGTCCGTGGTGGGGTTCGGATAGGCACGCACCTCCATCATGGACCGCAGTTCCACCACGCGCACCGGCCCGTATTCGCCCTGGCCATCGAGGTCCTGCTGCCACAACCGGTAGTAGCTGATACCCTGGTAGGGCTGCTGGTCCGTGAAGGTGTACTCCAGTGTGGCCATGCTGTTGCCCGCACCCTGCACGAAGCCGATGCGCTCGAAGGTGAGCCCATCGCGGCTCCGCTCCACATGGAAGCCTGCGTTGTTGCTCTCGGTAGCGGTGATCCAACTCAGGTCCACTGCGGGGTCGACAGCCTCGGCCTCAAAGGTGAGGAGCTCGACCGGCAGTATGGTCAAGCTCCATGTGCCCAGCGTGTAGTAGTGGTTGTTCCGCAGCAGCGCAGCATCCACGGTGAACATGACACGGTCGCCGGTCACGGTGGCCGTGGCGCCCGGCACCACGGAGAATGCACCGGTCGGCGCGCTGCGCACAAGCAGCACGTTGAGGATCGCCGCGTCGGGCAGCCCGGCGAGGCCGTGGTCGCTGTGGTCGAACCAGAGTGTCACCGAACCGCTGTTGCCTCCCACGTCGGAGATGTTCATGTACCAATCATTGACCCAGCGGCGTACGACCAAGGCCGGTAGATCGGCCGTGGTGTAGCCCGGCGCAGGGCAGCTCATGCCGATGGTGAGGTAGTCGCCGTTGTCCTTCAGGTAGCCCGCCGGACCGGTTCCCACCGAAAGCCCCATGCCGGCACTTGTGGGCGTGGCGGCCACACTGTCCGTGGCGCTCTCCCGGCCGATACCGTTCACATACCGGAAATAGGTGCTCCCGGTCGGCAATGCGTACTTCGCGCCGGTGATGGCCATGCCGTAGTAGGCCCCCTGGTTGGATTCGAGGAGGATCCGGCGTGTCTCGGACAGCGATCGCATGTACAGCCCGTATTCCGACATGCGGCCGGTGAGGGCCTCGCTCCCTTCACAGCACGGATTGATGCTTTGCAGCAAACGCAGCGAGCGGAAGTCGAATGCAGCACCATCGCCGACAGTGGCCGTGCCCACCCCATTGTTGAACAGCTGCCGCGTGGTGCCGCTGAAGCGCATGGAGAAAGCGAAGGGCACACCGATCGTCGCAGAGAAGCCCGGGCTCACGCCATTGCGCTCGATGAAGAACTGGTTGCCGTTGCGCTGGTTGATGTTGCAGTTGGCCGCATTGCTCCAATCGGAGCTGTTCAGCAGGTCGTTGCCCAGGGACATGATGCGCCGGTTCCCGTTGCTGCCCTCATCGGTCTGTACGATGCCGTTCGCTGTGAGGCGGGAGCCGACTTGGGCCGTCGGGAAGATGGTTGTCAGGTTCGTCTGGTTCGCGTTGGTGCCCTTGATCGCCGGTCGGCCGTTGATCCTGCAGATCACGCCAAAGGTCATCAGCTCGGGTTGCCGGCTGTTCGTGACCTGAGCCAGCAGGTTGTCGTTGCCGCTCTGGTCAAGCCAGCTGGTTACGAATACCGAAGGCAGGCTGTTCAAGGGCACGCTGGCGGGACCGCTGATGCCGTAATAGCTCGCCTGGCTGAACTCCAGCAGCTCCCGGTTCGCCGTGGAAAGTTCGGAGGGGAAGTAGATGACCTCCGCGATGGAGCCGCGGTGCCCCTGGTTGGCGCCGATGGCCGTGGGGATGTTGCCCAGGCAGAACTCACCAGCGCTGATGGTAAAGTTGCCCGTGGCGCCTGAGCTGGTGAGCGCCTGCGCCGTGCCGTTCACCCACTGTGCCAGCGTGTTGAGGCTGTTACCTGGCAGCACCTGTGAACTGATGAGCCAGGTGTTCGTGTTGAACAACGTCGTGGTCCCCCTGAACGGACCCTGCTGCTCCACGCCGATGGTGCCCTGCGTGGCACTGCTGCGTGAGAACCAAGCGCCGTAGCGCCGGTACGCGCCGGCGTTGTTACCCCAGCCGAACAGCTCACCGCCCGGCGATACCAACGCTGTGGCCCGGAACACGCACGAGGTGCTGACCGGTTGCGTGGGAAGCACATAGGGATGTGTGAGCCCCTGCGAACCGTTGAACACCACCGTAGGCCGGTTGGCCTGGGTGAGGATCAGCTGTCCGGCGGACATCAGGGAGGGCTGCAAGCCCGTGCTGGCTTGGGTCACGTGCCGGTTGTTGCCGGATTGGTCGTACCAGGTGCTCACGAAGGCATTTGCGGCGGAGGTGCCCATGGCCACCACGGGCGGCCCGGGGATCGCGTAGTACAGGGATTGCAGGTACTCCAGGATCTGGCGGTCAGTGGCGCTCAGCACCGAGGTGAAGGCCAGTGCTTCGGAGACGTTGCCGTTCAAGGCATACAGGGTGCCCGGTACCATCGGGGGGGTGCCCATGGCGATCTGCCCGGAAGCGTTCACGTTCGGCGTGAGGTTCGCACCGAGCGCGGATACGGCGGGTGCTGCACCATTGTAGAACGTGGAAAGCCCGGTATGCACGCCTCCCGACGTGTACATCCATGTCTGCATATCAAGCACCCCGGCGGGGGCCGTGCTTCCGCTCAATCCGGCGTTCTGGATCTCCAGGGATTGCCTCCCACTGATAGAGCAGATGCCTATGCGGGATCCGTCCCATGAATTGGCACCCCACCCGAAGACCGGGATGTTGTCGTTGATGCGGCTGCTCACCACCAGCGCGCTGAACGGGGCGCTCCCAGTGGTTACCGTGCCGCTGAACACGAGCGAGCTGAAATTGGAGCCCACCGTGAACTTCACCGTGGGCCTGCCGTTCTGCCGCAGTATCGCCCCCGCAGCCATGATCTGTGGCTGGTTGCCCGCTGTGGCCTGGCTCAGGTGCTTGGCGTTGCCGCTCTGATCGTACCAGGTGGTCACAAAGCCGCTCCCGGTGGTGACGAAGTTCTTCAGGGCCACGGTATCCAGATCGCCGTTCACGGTGAACCCGATGTTCTGCACGGCATTGTCGCTGCTCCGGCGCACGCGGATGGCCGAACCGGTATACCCGCAGTACAACCGGCGCAGGCTGTAGGCCACGTTGGCCGGTGTGGAGATCATGTTCAGCGGTCCGGCGCCCAGAACGAAGTTCCTCAGGGCCACCGTGTCCAGGTCGCCATTGGCGTTGGTGCCGATGTCCGTTTGCGCGTTGTCGCAACTGCGGCGCACACGGATCATGGGACCGGTGTAGCCGCATCGCATGCGACGCAGGCTGTAGGCTCCGACAGCAGGTGAGCCCAGCTGGTCCACGATGCCGTTGGCCAGCGCGAAGGTCTTGATCGCGTTCGTGTCCAGGTCGCCGCAGGCGGTCTGCCCGACCATCATCGTGGCATTGTCGCAGGAGCGGCGTACCTGCACCAGGTTGCCCGTGTAGGCCGGATCCACCCGGCGGAGCGCATAGCTCGACAGTGCATCGTACTGCACTTGTGCCGATGCGGGAGCGAAGACCAGGACGAACAAGGTCGCCAAGGCCAAGATGGATCGGAACCCTGCATGTGCAGGGCCGCTCACCGCAATGGAGGGGCGCCCCAACGGACGAAGCCCCCGGCCCTGGCAAGGATGACCAAGCTGCTGTTCATTCCGACCCCATGCGCCGATGCATGTCAAGATCATCCTCATATCAACTTCCATTGCATAGCAAGGTTGAATTAGGCCGTGATACGGCATCTGGGGTGGGAAAGTTCCACCCTCCGCGTATCCGCATCATACCCTTGTGCAACGCCTGGTCAATCGATGCCGGGTGGTTCATCTCCGACCCGCAGCCTTGTCCGCAGCAGGAGCCTCACTGCTGCATCAGCCGGACGCAACGCCGGCCGTGCAAGAGGAATGCGCTCTCCCCTCCGCCCGAACATGCTGTTGCTGTGCGTGCTCACGCCACCTGCGGAAATTTCGTAGACCTCTCCCAGCTGGCGTTTGCGATCGGTCGCGCCGCTGCGAAGGCACTGATGCCTGCAGTGAAGTTGTCGAAGCCATCGGTCACATCGAAGTGACGGCTCGCGGAGGCGGTCGATGGGACGGTGTTGCAGGTGATGCCCGCATCGAAGTTGTGCAGGCCCTGTTCCATCGTGGGGCTGTTGAAGCCGATCGCCACGTTCCCGTTCGGCCCGGGATCCGCCCAGCTGGTC
Organism: Flavobacteriales bacterium; assembly: GCA_046306055.1. Lineage (GTDB taxonomy): Bacteria > Bacteroidota > Bacteroidia > Flavobacteriales_F > PHOS-HE28 > PHOS-HE28. The sequence goes on along the minus strand of JBKDXR010000006.1, from coordinate 135,033 downwards.
ACCGCACAACCGTTGCAACCGCAGCTACTGCCCGCATCGACCTTCAGCCAAAGGGCCGGATCGGCTGAGGGTGAACCTCCCGGTGTCTGTCCACATGTGGTGCCGACCAGCGGAAGGAAGCCGAACAACGATCAAACGGCCATGTAGCGGTTCATTGGGCCGTATTGCGCGCATGGCCCGCTCTGGTTGCGGCTTTGCACGGATACGCTCGTGGGTCCGGTGCCGGTCCAGAGCGGTTTCCTCCGGTGCAGAAGCGCAAGCGGTTCGGCCCCTTGAGCGATCGCGCTGTAAATTGGACATCCATTCATGCAGCACCTCACCATGCGAAACGCCATTCTGCTCCTCTTTTTCACGCTCGCCCTGCCCGTCGCCTCCCAAGTGAACGGCACCATCACACACGACGGCATCACCCGCAACCACATCACCTACGTGCCCACGGGCTACGTGCCGGGGACCACGGTGCCGCTGGTGTTCGTGATGCACGGCTTCACCCAGAGCGCGGAGGCCATCATGAACGTCACAGGCTTCAATGCCTTGGCGGAGGACCAGGGCTTCATCGTGGCCTACCCCAACGGCGTGAACAACGGCTGGAACACCAGCTCCCCCTTCCCCGGCGGCAGCACGGCCGATGACGTGGGCTACATCGGTGCCCTGCGCGACACCCTGGTCGCTCAGTTCAGCATCGATACCACGCGCATCTACGCCACGGGCTTTTCCGCAGGCGGCTACATGAGCCACAAGCTGGGCTGCGAAAGCCCCAAGTGCTTCGCCGCCATCGCCTCGGTGTCGGGCACCATCAACAACGGGGATGTGGCCGGGTGCATGCCTCAACATACGCCGGGCGTGCTGCAGATCCACGGCACCTCCGACTTCATCGTGAGCTACAACGGCAGCGTCTTCAGCGGGCTGGGCGTGCAGGCGGTGCTGGACCTGTGGACCGGCAACCTGGATTGTGCCACTCCGCCCGTGGTGACACCGTACTCGAGCTCGGTGGAACTGCAACTCTATGAGCCTTGCAATGGCGGGTCTATTGTGGCGCACTACAAGATCGACGGAGGAGGACACACGTGGCCCACAGGTGCCACGTTCAGTGCCACCAATATTATCTGGGCGTTTTTCCAAGGCTTCACCTGTGGCGACATCAGCACTGCGGTGAAGGAGCCCGCCACTACAGCACTTGCCGCATGGCCCGTACCTGCCGACGGTGAAGTGGTGCTGGAAGGTCTCACAGGGCCCGCTCCCTATATGCTCGTGGATGGCATGGGACGCACCGTGCGCGCGGGCCGCGCAGCCGGACCGCGGTCCGTCATCGCGCTCGATGGCCTCGCCACCGGCACCTACCTCATCCGCATGCTGGATGGCAGCGGACGCAGTGTGCGCGTGGTGAAAGAGTAGGCGGCAAGCGCACCATGTCACTGCTGCATCATTCCACCAGGCGGTGCGCGTTGCTCATCGCATCCGGGGGGGTCGCAGCAGGCCTATGGGCGCAGGCACCTGGCGCCTCATCATCCGCCGGGGACTTCACCGACAGGCTGGGCGACCACAGCATCCACATCCGGTCCCTGCCCTTCCGGTTCACGTTGCGCGATGAGCGCCGCGACCTCGTGCTGCTGCAGACCAAAGGCGGCATCACGCTCACCCACCGCACCGGCACGGGGATGAAGTACCGGAAGCCCTACACGGTGTTCCAGCCGGGAGATGTGGTCTTCGACGTGGAGTTGGACCGCATCACCGGCATCGAGCGCGGCGACAGCCTCACCACCTTCCACCTGGGGAATGCCGGCAGTGCGCACATCGCCTCACTGGCCTACCGGACCTTCCCGGACGGGCGCGTATCGCTGGCCGTGCAGGAGCTGCGGCCGCCGCCTGCGGATGGTGATCGCATCTGCCAGGTGTCCATCCGCTTCGCATCGGACAGCACGGACAGCTACCTGGGCATGGGCATGCGCTTCAACGCCACGGACCACCGCGGCACCATCGTCACCAACTGGGCGCAGGAGGTGGGTCCGAACCTGCCCAAGGTGGTGCGCAACGGCGGGGAACAGGGACGGGACATCACCTATGCCCCCGCCCCCTTCTTCCTCAACCTGAAAGGCTACGGCCTGCTGCTCGGTGGCACCAGCTACAGCGTGTTCGACCTGGGCAGGACCGACCGCACCACCATGGCGGTGACCAACCACGCCGATCAGCTGCAGTTGATGGTATACCTCTCGGGCTCCCCGCTGGACATCGTGAGCGCGTACTTCCGGAGCAACGGCGCATACACGCTGCCCAGGCCGTGGGTGTTCGGCGTGTGGACGGCCGCGGGCAGCGACTGGCAGTCCAAGCAGAAGGGACAGGATCTGAACGAATCCGTGCTGCGCACCTGCCGCAGCAACGGTATCCCGATGAGCGCGATCTGGGCGGAGGACTGGTATTTCGACTTCTTCAGCCTGAGCCCCATCGCGGACTGGCGGGTGAACCCCAAATACTACCCGGACTACGGGCGGATGATCGACGAGCAGCACCGGTCCGGCGTGAAGCACATGGGCTACTTCCTGCCCAGCGTAGCCCGGAACAAGCTCTTCAAGCGCAACCCGGCCTTCACCGAGGGCGACCGGCGCAAGCTGTTCATCATGAACGGCAAGGGACGGACCGACGTGTTCAAGTTCTTCGTGTGGCCATCGGCGCAGTTCGACTGGACGGACACCGCGGCGGTGAACTGGTTCCACCATGAATACTACGACCATGCGGCGCGCTTCGGCGTGGACGGATGGCTGAACGACTTCGGGGAATACACCTCCTACGGGTCGCGGTCGGACAACGGCGAATGGGGCACCACCATGCACAACCAGTACCCGCTGCTGTGGGCCAGGACGGCGAACGATTTCTTCCGCAAGGCACGCCCGGACGGCGACCACTGCGTGTTCTCGCGCAGCGGCTGGCCCGGCCTCCACCAGTACAACGCATTCCTCTTCACCGGCGACCGCAATGCCACGTACGAGCCGTTCTCCGGCCTGGGCGGCAGCATCACGGGCGTGCTCAACGCATGCCTTTCGGTGCATCCGAACACCACCATGGACATCGGGGCCTACAACTGCAAGGGCGGTCCGCCCATGGGCAAGCTGATGATGTTCCGGTGGATCGAGATGGGTGCACTGATGCCCGTGATGCGCCTGCACCGCGGCGTGCAGTTCTGCGACCATTGGCGCTTCGATGAGGACGGTGAGACCCTGCTTCAATGGAAGAAATACGCCACCCTGCACGCGCGGTTGTTCCCCTATATCTACACGCTTGCCCGCCAGGCGGCCGATCTTGGCAGGCCCTTGGTGCGCCACCTCGCCCTCCACCATCCCGATGACCCCGAAAGCCTCCGGCAGGATCGGGAATTCCTGCTCGGCGACCGCATCCTGTCATGCCCGGTGACCGAGGAGAAGGCCGATGTGGGGCGCACGGACATGTCGCAGGCCCGCACCACATGGCGTGTTTACCTGCCACCCGGCAACTGGTACCACCACTGGAGCGGAACGAAGTACGCAGGTGGCGCCTACCACGAGGTACCCGCACCGCCTGGCTCACTTCCCCTCTTCATGCGGGAGGGCTTGATCATCCCCACTTTCGACCGGGAGGTGGACACCTTCGTGGAAGGCGTGGAGGATCCGGCGATCAAGGACATGGAGCACGTGAACGCATCCCTGGAGATCCGCTTCCACGGCTATGGCGAGGACAGCTTCACCCTGTGGGATGGAACCACGATACGCTGCTCGCGCGCGCCCGGCGAAGCGGGCACCTATGCCGTGGAGAACGGCCACGGCCGCAGTTACACCTGCGTGTTCGTGGACTGACGCACCGGCCGGCTGATCGTCATTGCCTCAGCTGCCGCTGCCGTACAGCAGGTTCACTGTGATGGTGAACGCATCATGGATGAACCAGTCCTTCTCCGAGCCCACCTGCCCCTGCGAGCCGTAAACGATGCCATAGGCGGTGCGGTCGATCTCCAGCGTGGCCTGCAATGAGCCACCATCCGCAGCGGGCTTGGCTGTGAACGATACGGGGCGTGTCACCGCCTTGATCGTCAGGTCGCCGGAGACCAAATAGGTGCCGTCCGCTGCACGCTCCACCTTGGTGGACACGAAACGCGCCGTGGGGTACCTGTCCACCTCGAAGAAATCGGCGTTCGCGATGTGGTCCACGAAATCCCGCTTTCCCTCCGGATCGGTGATGTCCTCCACGGTGATGCTCCGCATGTCGGCCAACACCCGGATGGCGCGGACCGTACCGTCCTGAACCTCCACAACGGCGGAATCCAGTTGGATCTTCCCGCGGTGCGCATCATCGATGCTCTTGCCCACCCAGCCGATCTCGCTGCGGGCCACATCCACAGGTGGCATCACCACGCGGTATTTGTTGTAGAGGAACCAGCCTGTAGCGGCGGCGATCAACGCCAGGGCCGCGATCATCAGTTTCTTCATGCTGCGGAGGAGTTTGTGACAAAACTAACGGGCGGCATACCTGCGTTGCTGTTAACGAATGTTGATCCCGGCAAAAACCTTCGGACAGGGCAGACCGTGGATACAGGGACCTTGTTCCAGGTATCGTACGCTCCGGCCAACTGCGCGCGCTTTCTTGGAACGCTCGTCATGGCCGGATGCCGCTGGTCATTTCCGGGAACGCGGGGTGCGGTGCACGGGCTAGGTTAGGGCCAAGCCACCTCCACCCCGACCATGCAGCGCATCATCAACTCCCTCACCCGCATCAAGCAGATCGAACTGCTCCAGCTCTTCACCGTGTACGTGCGCTACCTGCTGGGCTGCGCCTTCATCGTGGCGGCCTTCGCCATGGGCAAGGTGAACCAGTTCATCGACCTGGGACCGGATACGATGACCGCGCTGGACAATCCCATTGGCCTGGCGTTCTCCAGCTTCATCCATTCAACCGTGTATTGGGGCTTCATCGGCTGGTCGCAGATCATCGGTGGTGCCCTGCTCGTCACCCAGCGCTTCGCACGCGCCGGCGTGCTCATCTACCTGGTCATCATCCTCAACATCTTCATCATCACCCAGACCTATGGCTTCGAGGGCACCAACGTGATCGCCGGGCTCATGCTGCTGGCCGCCATCTACCTGGCCGTGTGGGAAGGCGATGTGCTGCAATACCTCTTCTTCCGGCCGCAAGAAGGCAAGCTGCCCGGACCTTGCCCTGCGGTGGAACGGCTGGGCCTGTGGTCCATCACCGGGATGGTGATGGTGCTCACCCTGCTGGGACTGGGGCTCACGCCATATCGGGCGAACCCCTTACTGGGCTGCTCGCTCGCCCTGCTGACAGGCATGGTGGCCTTTGTGGTCTATCTGGCGAGATACCGGCGCAGCAGCGTTCGGCCTGCGGTGGCTTGAGCTCGTTGGCCAGGCGGGCCGATGATACTCAGTGCTGCGCGATGAAATCGTTGAACGCCTGCATCGCCACCGCACTGTTGAAGAGCGCCTGGTGCCCCAGCCCCGGCAGTTCCAGGAAGGTATTCACCTGGCAGTCCGTGCAGGCCTCCAGCTGCTGGCGGAAGGTGGACCAGGAATACATCTGGATCGGCGAGTCATCCAGCCCCTGCACGAAGAGGATATCGGAAAGGTGGCCACCGGTGAAGCTCAGCAAGGAGCGCTGCATGTAGGCCTCCGGCGCGTCCTGCGTTGAGCCATAGGTCTCGTACAGCAGCGTGCACACCGCGCCTGGCGCCAGCTGCCCATCCTCCTCCAGCCCGCATCGGAACACCAGGTTAAGCGGCCCAGGCGCGTTGGCGATCACGCCGTTGGTGGGGTGCATGGTGTTGAGGCGCGTGACGATGTACCCGCCCTGCGAATGCCCGGCCAGGAACACCTTGTTCACCGTAATGTCGAGTTCCTGCTCCGCATGGTCGCGCACCCACAGCAGGGCGGCCTCCGCATGGCTGATGTTGTCTCCGAGCAGAAGCCCCTCCTCCGGGTAGGCCACGCTCACGAGCAGCATGTCCTCGCGATCGAGTATCGCGTCGAATGCTTCCAGCGTGTTCTGCGCCGCACCCAGCACCAGGCTGTCGTAGCCTACAGTTCCATGGTAGAGCAGCAGCACATCAAGCGTGTCGCCGGCCGGCTTGTCGATGATGGCCTCCACGTTGACGCTGTCCGTGCCGATGGTGCGGGTGATGACGTAGGCGCTGTCGCCCATGTTGGTTCCACCATCCGGCAAGGGCGCTGTCGGCGAAGCGGTGTCGGCCTCCTTGCGGCAGGCCGTGAACACGAGAACCAATAACACCAGCAACAGGGCAGCGCGGTTCATGGGTGTGTGGAGATGCATGGGGGCAAAGGTCTGCCGAAGGTGGTACACCTCTTTGGACGCAGGGAGGAGGACAAAGTTCAACCAGGCCTTCAAAAAATGACCCCGATACGCCTTCCGGTTGTTGCTCCGTCGGACGCACCTTCGCAGTGCCCGCATCCAGGACCGCCGTGGAATATCCCGCCCCCCACCCCGCCCTCGCCGCGTGGTTCGCCGCAAAAGGCTGGTCCGCGCAGCCCTTCCAGCGGGACGTGTGGTCGCACATGGCCCAAGGGCGCAGCGGTCTGCTGAACGCGCCCACCGGGACCGGCAAGACCTACGCGGTGTGGGGTGGTGTGGTGAACCACGCGCTGCAGCATCCGTCCAAGGTGCAAGGCCTGAAAGCCATCTGGATCACGCCCCTGCGCGCGCTGGCCGGCGAGATCGCGGAGAGCGTGCAGCGGATGTGCGATGGCGTGGGCTTGGACTGGAAGGTGGGTGCACGCACCGGTGACACCAGCACCAAGGAGCGCGCAGCACAGAGGAAGGCGTTGCCACAGCTGCTCGTCACCACGCCTGAGAGCCTGCATGTGCTGCTGGCCACCAAGGGCTACGCAGAGCTGTTCAAGCACCTCGATTGGTTCATCGCCGATGAGTGGCACGAGCTGCTGGGCAGCAAGCGCGGCGTGCAGGTGGAGCTGGCCCTGAGCCGGCTGAAGGCCCTTCGGCCACAGCTGGGCATCTGGGGGATCAGCGCCACGATCGGGAACCTGGATGAGGCGCGGGATGTGCTGATGGGCACGCAAGTGTCAAGTGACAAGCGATCAGCTGATGCGCCTGTGCTCGTGCGATCCACGATCAAGAAGCCCATCGAGGTCCGGAGCATCATCCCCGATCAGGTGGCGCGCTACCCGTGGGCCGGGCATCTGGGCCTGAAGCTGGCCCACCGGTTGCTGCCCATCATCGAACAGTGCACCAGCACACTCATCTTCACCAACACCCGCGCGCAAAGCGAGATCTGGTACCACCACCTGCTGGACATCGCGCCGGAACTGGCGGGCACCATCGCCCTGCACCACGGAAGCCTGGACCGTGACATGCGCGAGTGGGTGGAGAAGGCCTTGGATGAAGGCCGGCTGAAGGCCGTGGTGTGCACCAGCAGCCTCGACCTCGGCGTGGACTTCCGTCCGGTGGAGACCGTGGTGCAGGTGGGCGGACCCAAGGGTGTGGCGCGCTTCGTGCAACGCGCCGGGCGCAGTGGCCACCGCCCGGATGCCGTGAGCCGCATCTGGTTCCTGCCCACGCACGCATTGGAGCTGGTGGAGGCCTCCGCGCTGCGTCAGGCCGCCGAGGAGGGCAGCATTGAGGCGCGCCAGCCGCTCTTCCGCTGCTTCGATGTGCTGGCGCAATACCTGGTGACGCTGGCCGTGAGCGACGGCTTCTCCCCCGCCGCGCTCTACGACGAAGTGCGCTCCACGTGGTGCTTCCAGGACATCACGCTGGAGGAATGGGACTGGCTGCTCACCTTCATCACCACAGGCGGCAAGAGCCTGATTGCGTATGAGGAATTCCGCAAGGCCGTGGTGGACGCCGATGGCATGGTCCGCGTGCACGACCGCCGCATCGCCCTGCGCCACAAGCTGAGCATCGGCACCATCGTGGGCAGCGAGAGCTATGCGGTGAAGCTGATCAGTGGCGGGCGCATCGGCACGGTGGAAGAATGGTTCATCAACCAGCTCAAGCCCGGCGACGTGTTCTGGTTCGCGGGGCGCAGCCTGGAGTTCGTGCGCGTGCAGGGGCTGGTGGCGCAGGTGCGCAAGAGCCGCGAGCAGAAAGGCAAGATCCCCAGCTGGCAGGGCGGCCGTATGCCCCTGAGCAGCTACATGGCCAAGGTGCTGCGCGCGCAGCTCACCGATGCTGGAAGCAACTTGGAGATGGCCGCCGTGCAGCCCATCCTGGAGCGGCAGCGCGAAACAAGCATCGTGCCCACCGAGGACGAGCTGCTCATCGAGCGCTTCGAGAGCCGCGAAGGGCACCACGTGGTGATCTACCCCTTCGAAGGGCGGCTGGTGCACGAGGCCATGGGCTCGCTCCTCGCCTTCCGTATGAGCCTGCTGAAGCCCATCACCTTCAGCATCGCCATGAACGACTACGGCTTCGAGCTGCTCAGCGACCAGCCCATCCCCATCGAGGAGGCGCTGGACAACGACCTGTTCAGTCCGCAGGACCTGCTGAGCGACCTGCAGCGCAGCCTGAACGCCACGGAGATGGCTAAACGGAAGTTCCGCGACATCGCCAGCATCGCCGGGCTGGTGTTCAAGGGCCTGCCCGGCCGACAGCTCAAGGAGCGGCACATGCGCGCCAACAGCGGCCTCTTCTTCGACGTGTTCCGCGAGCACGAGCCCGACCACCTGCTGCTGCGCCAGGCCTACGACGAGGCCTTCGACGTGCAGTTGGAGCTGCCGCGCATGCGCGAGGCCCTGGAGCGGATCCAGCGCCAGCGCATCGTGCTCAAGAATCCCGGCCGCTTCACGCCGTTGGCCTTCCCCATCCTGGTGGACCGCCTGCGGGAGAAGCTCACCAGTGAGCAGTTGGAGGACCAGATCCGGAAGATGACGGAGCGGTTGGAGAAGGCTTAGGTCATCTTGTTCAGCTCCCCAAGGATCGCTGAACCCCGTCCTCGCCGTTCTCCGCTGACCTCGCATCTTCGGGCAGCACCGAACGTCCTGCACATGCGTCCATATTGCACCTCATCAAACCGTTCAGGTCGACCCGGTGGGTCGACGCTACAGTTACTTCGAACACACCTTGTTCCTATCGCCATGGCCGTATGCCTTACAGCGCACGCCCAAGGCCCCGACCTGGTGGGCTACTGGCACAACTGGAACGACGGCAACGCGCCCTACTTGGAACTGAGCCAGGTGGACCCGCGCTACACGGTGATCGAGGTGAGCTTCGCCGTGCCCGCGGTGGGCAGCACCTACGACATGGTGTTCGCGCCGGCCGAGACCGCGCCCGCCACCTTCATCGCTGATGTGGCCGCGCTGCAGGCCCAGGGGAAGAAGGTGCTGATCAGCATTGGCGGGGCCAACGCCACGGTGCACCTGGACAGCGATGCCGAGCGCGACCAGTTCATGAGCAGCATGCTCGGCATCCTCGACACCTACGGCTTCGACGGCATCGACATCGACCTGGAGGGCGCATCGGTGGCCATCAGCGGCGGCACCATCGCCAACCCCACCGATGCCCGGATCATCCGCCTGATCGACGCGGTGAACAGCATCGCCGACCAGTACGAGGCCGCGAACGGTGTGCCCATGATGCTGACCATGGCGCCCGAGACCGCCTACGTGCAGGGCGGCATGAGCGCGTACGGCGGCATCTGGGGCGCGTACCTGCCCATCATCGATGCGCTGCGGAACCGCCTGGACATCCTGCAGGTGCAGCTGTACAACAGCGGCAGCATGTACGGCATCGACGGCGGCATCTACACCCAGGGCACCGCCGACTTCATCGTGAGCCAGACCGAGGCGCTGCTGCAGGGCTTCACCACGGACGGCGGCTACTTCGCGCCGCTGCCGCCGGAGAAGGTGGCCATCGGCCTGCCCGCCTGTCCGCTCGCGGCCGGTGGCGGCTACGTAACGCCCGCCGTGCTGGAGCAGGCCGTGGACTACCTGCGCGGCACGGGACCGCAGCCGGGTGCTGTCCGGCATGATAAAATCCAACGGTACCGGGGTGGTGAGCTCGAACAGGTCATCGAGCTGGCCGTTGGGCTGTATCTGGGCGTGGAGCGTGACACCGTCCAGGGCCGCCAAGAGGACGGCCAGCGCGATGACGCGAAGGGAAATGGCGTTCAGCATGGGAGAGCAACAGCGTTAGGGATCACCGCCGTTCCGAATATAATGGTCGCTGGGAAATGACAATGGGCCGGGCCTCTGCAGCCGGGGCCTCAGACCGTCGGCCGGCTATGGCACAGCTTAAACGATCCAAGCCAGCGGTACTTTGCACGGGCGCTCTCCGGACCTTTCCGCCTATACGACGTGTGGTTCAACGGCTCATCCCCGCAGGGAACTCCAGATCTTGCAATGCATCTTATTTTGTGCTGCTCTATAACCATCAACAAGTTACCGCGTGATGAAGACCGCCTCTCCCCCCACCCGCTCCAACCGAGCGATGGTGCATTCCATCGCCTCCGTCGCTGCTTTGTTATGGCATGCCTTGCTCACTGCCCAGCCCACCGGCTGGAATAATGGCGGAGGCGATCCCGGCCGCACCGGCTTCGTGGACGTGATCGGCCCCACCGAGAACGTGACCCTGTGGCAAGCAACCGCGGCCGGTGGCTTCGGCTCACCGGTTTACATCGAGGGGGACCGCTTCGTTACGATGCGCTTCCTCGGCCTGGCCTTTGCACCGGTGGAATGCCGTAGCCTGGGGACCGGGGCGTTGCTCTGGAGCCGTGAGGTGACCGGCGGCACCGGCAGGTCGCTACCGATCGGCTTCCGCGACGGACAGGTGTATGTGATGCGCCTCACCGAGAGCCTGGAGGATTCGCTCTTCGCGCTCGACGCCTTTACCGGCGACCGCATCTGGGCAGCTGCCACCACCATTTCGAACCACATCTCCTGTAGTGCCAACTTCGCTTCGAACGGTGACCTCTTTGTGGAGGGCTGGAGCTGGCCGCAAACCCAGGGCCGCATGCGCCGCATCAGCAGACTGGATGGCAGCCTGATGTGGGAGTGCAACTTCCAGCCGGTGAACATCGGTGCCTCTGAACTCACCGTGCGTGGCAACACCGGATACCTCGCCGAGAGCCTGAACGGTGCCGCCAACATCACGGCCATCGACCTCACCACCGGCGAACGACTGTATTCACATCCCATCAACGACACCCAGCCCGATGGAGGCGAGCAGTACTGCCCCATCGTGGTCAACGATGCCGGGGTCATCTTTTACCACAAGCTGGGCGACAACATCTCGGCGTTCACGGACGATGGCACCCAGCTCACGCTCCTGTGGGAGACCCAGATCCAAGGCTATGCGCCCTTCAGCCAGATGTGCCTTGGTGCCGACGGGACCCTGTACGCACCCTCCAACGGCCGAGTCATACGTCTGGATCCAACAACTGGGACCATCCTCAACACTTCTGGAGTTATCGCCCAGAACCCGCAGCTTTTCCAGATGCGTGCATCCTCACCGGCCAACGGGGTGGTGTACGTTACGGATGGCGATGATGGCGTTCATGTCTTCACGCCCGACCTGCAGCCCCTGTGGAACGATCCTGTCCCCAACATCAACATCAGCGGCGTGACCATCTCACCGAACGGGCTCGTGGTGGTCACCGGGGCGGGTGTCCTCAAGGCTTACAAGCCCACGGAGACCGCGACTTCGATCGCGGAGACGCGCGGTGCGGATTGGAGCGTTCACCCCAACCCGGTCTCCGATGTGCTCACCATCGCTGGCGAGGATGTGCAGCCCGGGGAGTCCTTCGCCCTGCTGGATGCCAGCGGCCGCATAGCGTTGCAGGGCCTGCTGACGGGACCATCAACGGCGGTGGGACTGGCCGATCTCGGCAGCGGCGTGTATTTCGTGCGCGTGGGACAGCGTATCGTACGGGTGGTGAAGGATTGAGAGCGCACCCCTCCTTCATGCATCGCCACCCCGCGATGATGATGCTCGCTCCCGGACCAGCCTCTCCACCTCCACGCCGATGAAGACCACCGATGAGAGCGCGGTGACCACCAGGAACTCTTCCGCGGTGAGCGCCTGGGTGTTGAACACGCGCTGGAAGAGCGGCACGAAGGTGACGAGCGCCTGAAGGCCGAAGGTGAGCGCCACGGCCCCGAGCAGCGCGGGATTGGAGAAGAAGTTGGTGCGGAGGAACGAGCGTTCCGAGCGGATGGCCCATACATGGCCCATCTGGCTGAGGCAAAGCACATTGAACGCGATCGTCTGCCAATGGGCATGACCGGTACCGATGGCCCATGCCTGCGCGGCGAGCGTGATGCCACCCATGAGCAGGCCCACCCAGAAGATGTGGAAGGCCATGCCGTGGGCGAAGATGCTCTCCTTGGGATGGCGCGGCGGCCTGCGCATGACATTGGACTCGGCCGGTTCCTTGGACAGGAAGAGGCCGGGCAAGCCATCGGTGACCAAGTTGATCCACAGGATGTGCACCGGCAGCAGCGGGATGGGCAGGCCGATGAGCGGTGCCAGAGCGATGGCCCAGATCTCGCCGGCGTTCGAGGTGAGGGTGTACTTGATGAACTTCCGGATGTTGTCGAACACCCGGCGCCCTTCGCGCACGGCCTGGGCCAGCGTGGCGAAGTTGTCGTCGAGCAGCACCATGTCGGCCGCCTCGCGGCTCACGTCAGTGCCGGTGATGCCCATGGCCACGCCGATGTCAGCGCGCTTGAGGGCCGGCGCGTCGTTGACGCCATCGCCGGTCATGGCCACGAAATGCCCGTGCTCCTGCAAGGCGGCCACGATGTCGAGCTTCTGCTCGGGCGAAACGCGGGCGATCACGCGCAGGTGGTCCACCCGCTCGCGCAGGGCCCTGGCATCGAGCTTCGCGAGCTCTGCGCCGGTGATCACACTGCGCGGATCCTCCGCTTCGGCCGGGCCCAGCAGGCCGATGCGCCGGGCGATGGTGCGCGCGGTGACCGGGTGGTCTCCGGTGATCATCACCGTGCGGATGCCGGCGCCGTGGCAATCGGCGATGGCCTGCGGCACCTCGTCGCGAGGCGGGTCCTGGATGCCCGCGAGACCGAGCAAGGTGATCTCTCGTTCCAGCGGATGCGGGTCATCGGGCAATTGACCCGGTGGCAGTTCGCGCCAGCCCAAGGCCATCACGCGGAGCCCCTCGGCGGCGAGGCGGTCGGCCTCGGTGCGCCAGCGGGGATCGGGCGAAGGCACGCGTTCCCACAGGGATTCGAGGGCGCCCTTGATGAAGAGCAGGTGGCGGCCATCGGGCAGGCGGTGGATGGTGCTCATGCACTTGCGCACAGCATCGAAGGGCACTTCGGCCACGCGTGGCAGCTGACGTTCGACTTCAGCCTTCAGCACCCCGTTGGCCTCGGTATGCTCGAAGAGCGCGAGCTCGGTGCCCTCACCCACCGGACCATCGGGCCCAGCCATGACGTCGTTGCTCAGTGCCATGGCCTGGAGCAGGCGCGAACGCTGCGATTCGTCCAACACCACGAGCTCCTCCACGCGCATGCGGTTGCGGGTGAGCGTGCCGGTCTTGTCGGTACAGATCACGGTGACGGAGCCCAGGGTCTCCACTGCGGCCAGGCGGCGCACGAGGGCCTGCTGCTTCACCATGCGGGCGGCGGAGAGGGCCAGCGACACGGACATCAGCGCGGGCAGGGCCTCGGGGATGGCGGCCACGGCCAGCGAGATGGAAGTAAGCAGCAGGGTGAGCGGATCGCCACCGCGCAGCCAGCCCACGGTGAAAAGCACCGCGCAGATGGCGAGCACGGCCACGGCCACCACCTTGCCAAAGACGGCCATGCGCTTCTGCAGGGGCGTGGCGGTGGTGCCCTGATCCAGCAACTGGGCGATGCGGCCCATCTCGGTGCGCATGCCGGTGGCCACCACAATGCCCTCGCCGCGCCCCTTGGCCACCACGGTGCCCTTGTAGCCCATGTTGCTGCGGTCGCCGAGCGGGAGGTCCTCCCCTTCCAGTTCGCCGGGCTGCTTCACGGTGTCGAGCGATTCGCCTGTGAGCGCGGCCTCCTGCATGCGCAGGCCGTGGCAGGCGGTGAAGCGGAGGTCGGCGGGCACCACTTGCCCGGCCTCGAGCAGCACCACATCGCCGGGCACTAGCTCACGGGCCGGCACGGTGCGCATCACCCCGCCGCGCCGCACCGTGGCCTGCGGGGCGGCCATGCGACGCAGGGCCTCCAGTGCCTTCTCCGCGCGGAACTCCTGCACCACGCCGATCACTGCGTTCACCAGGACGATGGCCAGGATGATGATGGTGTCGGTGAGGTCGCCCACCGCCCCTGCGATCACCGCGGCCGCCAGCAGCACCAGTATCATCAGGTCCTTGAACTGGGCGAGGAAGAGCCCGATCACCGTGCGCCGGCGCTTGCCCTCCAGTTCGTTCGGGCCTTGCTCAAGCAGGCGGTCCGCCGCGTTGGCCTCGCTCAATCCCTGCTCGCCCACGCCCAAGGCCTGTCGCAGTTCACCGATATCCAGCAGGTGCCATTTCATGGGTCAGGAGATCCGGAAGAGGAGGACCAGGTTGATGATGTAGACGAGGGCGATCAGGAAGGTGTCCCACGCGAGCAGGAAGCGCTTGGGCGCAGTACGGAAGGTGAGCCCCACGATGACGATGGCGCTCATGATGATGGTGCTGAGCACCGAGACCAGATGGGCGTCGGTGGCATCCTTCAGAAGGAACCCGCCGCTGTACACGAGGTCATCGATGGCGAGGATGACGATGTTAAAGAGGTTGCTGCCGAGAAGGTTCGATACGGCCATGTCCACCGCACCGATGCGCAGCGCCGCGAGGGACACCGCCACTTCGGGCAGTGAGGTGGAGGTGGCCAGCAGCAGCGTGCCCACGAAGGAGGCCTTCAACCCGGTCTCCTCCGTGATGGTCTCGGCTAAGCCGGGCAGGAAGAGCGCGGCGGTGATGACCACGGCGGCGTGAACGGCATACCACAGCACCACACGGCGCAGGCCGGTGCGGTCGGGTCGCTCGGCATGGTCCGGCCTCGGTTCCTGTCCGAGGTGCCGATAGACCATCCGCATGGCGATGAGGTAGACACCGACGAAGACGATACTGAGGGCGCCCACCCAGCCCATCACCACGTACTGGTCGGGCAGGAAGAGTCCGAAGCCCACCAAGGCCAGCAGCACGATGCCGAGGGCGGCGCTGAGCACTTGCTTGGGTGTTACGGCGCTAAGCAGGCCCGGACCCCGGTAAAGCGCGTCGAGCATCGACAGGATGAGCAGGTTGAACACGCAGCTGCCGAGCACGTCGCCCACGGCGAGGTCTGCGTTGCCGAGGATGCCCGCCGAGCCGATACCCACGAAGAGCTCGGGCAGCGAGGTGACCGTGGCCATGAGCACCAGACCGAGCCAGGCACGTCCCATGCCGGTGAGCTCCGCGAGGCGATCACCCAGGCGGGCCAAGTGCGTACCGCTGAACCAGATGGCGGCGGCGCAGGCGATGAACCCGAGCAATGTCCACATCAACCCCATGTCCCCCGCAAGGTATCCAACGCTACGTGTTCAGATGCTGATGAACACCAGGGCATACCCCGTAGTTTAGCCACCGGACGATGATGGATATGGACCTTTTGGGCGAGCGATGGGTACTTCACCCACATCGTGCGTTGTTCTGGTCGGCTAAGCGCTGCCTGGTCGTGAGCGACCTGCACTTGGGCAAGGCGGCACATCTGCGCAAAGGGGGTCTGGCCATGCCTGAAGCGCATGATGACCGCACGCTGCAACGCCTCTCGGACCTGCTGGCCACCTTCCGGCCCGAACGCCTGCTCATTCTCGGAGACCTTTTCCACAGTGCGCATAACCTTGCCTGGCCAAGCTTCGCCTCCTGGGCGCTGGATCAACCATGCCGGATCGAACTGGTGCCTGGAAACCACGATGTGCTTGCGCATGAGAGATATATGGATGCCGGGCTCATTGTACATGACGAACAGTACGGGATCACACCGTTCGTGATGATGCATGACGCCGGCAAGGACGCCCCAAAGGGGACCATGAGCGGTCATGTGCATCCGGGCATCGTGCTCTCCGGTCCCGGTCGGCAGCGCATCACGGTGCCCGCCTTCCTGATCAGTGAGGAGCGCGTGCTACTGCCTGCTTTCGGCACCTCGACAGGACTTCATCCGGTGACCCCACGGCCAGAGGACCGCGTGTTCGCATGCACGGAACGGGAGGTCATCGAAGTGACCAGTGCTGTCGCACCGCGCACTGCGGCGCACCGCTAAGCCTATCCGGCACGGTCGGCCTTTCCGTCGCCTGCACGGTCCAGATACTCGTCCCGTCGCACGAGCATGAACCAGTTCTCCCCCAGTTCGAGGAATCCCTGCTCAAAACAGAACACGTAATTGTTGCCAGCCTTGGTGCGATGGGTATTGGTGTGATACGTAAAGCTGTATCCCTTCTCGATGAGCCTGTCGCGGTGCACCTTGGTCTTGCCCTCCGGCCCTGTGTTCAACTCGGAAAGAATGCGCCTGTTCCGTTTCAGCGCATTCACCACGTTGCGCACGTAATTGATGGGCGCATTGTTCGCACGGTAGTGGTAGAGGTTCCGACAGGCGTCCGAGCAAAAGCGCTTGTCAGTGCGCCCCAGGATGCGCTCTCCGCACTCCAGGCAGACCTT
Source organism: Flavobacteriales bacterium (assembly GCA_046306055.1). Lineage (GTDB taxonomy): Bacteria > Bacteroidota > Bacteroidia > Flavobacteriales_F > PHOS-HE28 > PHOS-HE28. Next base: position 118,418 of record JBKDXR010000006.1, on the reverse strand, counting down.
TTCAGCATTGGCTGGCATGCACCGAAAATAACGATCCGCGGGACATTACCACAGGCCACGCCGTGTCCGGAGCTCAGGCCGTCACCGGCTCGAGCTGGAAAATGCGCTTCACGATCGCCACGGTGCGGTCCACTTCCTCGGCCGTGGTGAACCTGCTGAACGAGAACCGGATGTTCGCACCCGGCCGGTCCGGATACAAGGCACCAAGTACATGCGAACCCTTGTTGCTGCCACTGCTGCAGGCACTGCCGCCGCTGCACGCCACGCCCTCGATGTCCAGGTTGTACAAGAGCATTTCGGACTTGCCATCGTCGGGGAAACGCACGTTCAACACTGTGTATAGGCTATCGGGACCCACATCGCCGTTGAAACCCACTCCGGGGATCTCCGCGAGCAGGCGCTGCTTCATGCGGTCCTTCAGCGCTTGTACGTGATGCTGGTGCCCTTCCACATCGCGATAGGCGATCTCCATGGCCTTGGCCAGGCCCACGATGCCGGGAATATTCTCGGTGCCTGCACGCATGTTGCGCTCCTGTGCACCGCCCAGGATCAAAGGTTTCAGCCCCGTTCCATTGCGCATGAACAGGAAGCCCACGCCCTTGGGGCCGTGGAACTTGTGCGCTGCACAGGTGATCATGTCCACGGGCAATGCTGCCAGATCGAAACGGTAGTGACCCATGGTCTGCACGGTATCGCTGTGGAAAAGCGCGCCAAAGCGATGTGCCAGTTCACCGATCACCTTCAGGTCGATGCGCGTACCGATCTCGTTGTTGGCATGCATCAGTGAGACCAGAACACCCTGGCCGTTCGTGGCCTGCAGCAGTTCCTCCAGATGCACCAGGTCGGGCTGCCCATCGGCATGGAGCCGGAGCCAGTGCACTTGCGCTCCACCTTGGTGACCGATGGCCTCGGCCGTGAGCTCCACCGCGTGGTGCTCGATGGGCGAGGTGATGATGTGCCTCACACCCAGGTCACGAACACTGCATGAAAGCGCCATGTTGTCGGCCTCGGTGCCGCCGCTGGTGAAGATGATCTCGCCCGGGGTGCAATTGAGCAATAGGGCGATCTGGCGCCGGGCCTGTTCCACCGCGGCCCGCGTGCGCCTGCCGAACGCATGGATGGAACTGGGATTGCCGAAGTGCTCCTGGAAACAAGGCAGCATGGCCTCCAACACCTCAGGGTCCAAGGGGGTCGTGGCCGCGTTGTCGAGATAGATCCTGTTCATGTTGGTCCGGATGCGGATTCGGAGATGCAGGCCGCGAAGTTACCGGGCCATGGCCTGCCCTTCCGCCACTTCGGCCAGTTCCCTCAGGATCCTGCTGGCCAGATCATCGGCAGCGGTCTTGGTGGGCGCCTCTGCGTATACCCGGATGATCGGCTCGGTGTTGCTGCGGCGCAGGTGTACCCAGGTATTCCCGAACTCGATGCGAAGGCCATCCACCGTGCTGTGTGGTTCGCTCGCATAGCGCGAACGCATGGCCTCCACGATCGCGGCCACGTCCATGTCGGCCTTCAGTTCGATCTTGTTCTTGCTGATGAAGTAGTCCGGGTAGCTCTGGCGCAGGGCCGAGCATGTCTTGCCGCTCTTCACCAAGTGCGTGAGGAACAGTGCGATCCCAACAAGCGCATCGCGTCCGTAGTGCAATTCACTCAGGATGATGCCTCCATTGCCTTCACCACCAATGGGCGCTTGCACCTCCTTCATCGTTTCCACCACGTTCACCTCGCCCACCGCACTGGCGTGGCGCTTGCGACCGTGCTTAGCCGCAATGTCGTCCAACGCGCGGGTACTGCTCAGGTTGCTCACCGTATCACCGGGACGGATGGCGAGCACATGATCCGCCACGGCCACGAGGGTGTATTCCTCGCCGAACAGTGTGCCGTCCTCACAGACCAGGGCCAGTCGGTCCACATCGGGGTCCACGGCGATACCGAGGTGTGCCTTGTGCCGCACCACGGCCTGGCACAGATCACCCAAATGCTCGGGCAATGGTTCGGGGTTGTGCGCGAACTGGCCGTTGGGCACACAATTCACTTCCACTACCTCGTTGACGCCCAAGGCGGTGAGCAACGCCGGTACGGCATGACCACCGATGGAGTTCACGGCATCCACGGCCACGCGCAAGTTCGCTTCGCGGATCGCCTTGGTATCCACCAGGTCGAGGTCCAGGATGGCGTCAATGTGCCGGCGGGTCCATCCATCGGTTCGGCGAACGGAACCCAACCGTTCCACCGGAGCATAGTCCACGGCATCGGAAGCAGCGATCCGCAGGACCTCCGCGCCATCCTCTGCGCTGATGAACTCTCCCTTGGCGTTCAATAACTTAAGGGCGTTCCATTGAACCGGATTGTGGCTGGCGGTCAGGATGATGCCACCGTCGGCCCCCTCGCCCACCACGGCCATCTCAACCGTTGGCGTGGTGGACATGTCCAGGTCCACGACATCGAACCCGAGCCCCACTAAAGTGCCCACGACCAGGTCGCGTACCATGGGGCCGCTCGGCCGGGCATCGCGCCCCAGAAGCATGCGCGGCCGTTCCTTGGTGGAGCGCTGCTTGATCAGAACGCCGAACGCGGCCGTGTAGCGGACCACATCCAAAGGAGTAAGACCTTCACCGGACGGACCTCCGATGGTACCCCGGATACCGGAAATGGAACGAATGAGCGTCATGCTGTTTCAAAGAAGGCCATGGACGGACATGTCCCGGAGCCTCAGGCGCAAAGCTATCCCGACGCCATGGCTGTAACAGCGTGCCGAGCGCGCCGCATCCACGATCGGATGTTGAACCGGATCGCACCGGGACCTGTTCAAAAGGTCCTTACAGTCGGGTCGGTCGCGCGGCGATCTCCCTAATTTTGTCCAAGTGGCCGCGAAAGCCGGTCCATCCATGAACGAAGGCTCTCCCTCACTACCCGAGCGCAACGAAGACCAGCAAAGCTGTGTTCAGCGCTACGAGGCCATGCTCCACAGCAATGGTCACTACTTCTTCGATGTTGAGGAATTCGAGCTCATCATCGATCACTATCTGGAACAGAACGAGCTGAGGCGTGCCCAGGAGGTCCTGGAATATGCCCGGCAACAACATCCCGGTTCGCTGGACCTGTTGTTCAGCGAAGCCAACGTGCTCATTGGCCAAGGCAAATTGAACAAGGCGTTGGAGGTGCTCGACGCCATAGGCAAGCTGGAGCCGTTCAACGATGAGGTGCACCTGATGAAGGCGGGGATCTTCAGCCAACTGCGTAACTACCGTCGGGCGATCGAACATTATCGGCGGGCGCTGGAACTGGCCGACGAAGGACTGGACGATATCCATCTGGACCTGGCCTTCGAGTACGAGAACATCGAAGCCTTCGAGCAGGCGATCGAAAGCCTGAAAAAGGGTCTTGAGATCAACCCGGAGAACGAGGCCGTGCTTTATGAGCTGGCCTATTGTTTCGACCTGATGGAGGCCCATCAGGCCGCTGTGGCCTACTTCCGTTCGTTCACCAACGAACATCCCTATGCGTTCGTGGCGTGGTACAACCTGGGCAATGCCCTCGCACGCATGGAACGCCTGGAGGAAAGCATCGAAGCCCTTGATCTGTGCATTGCGATCGAGGAGCGGTTCACTTCGGCTTACTACAGCAAGGCACGCAATCTGCTGGTCCTGGGACGCTATGCCGAGGCCATTGAATGCTACGAGGAGACCCTCCAGCACGATGGGCCGCAGGCGGTCACGTTCAGCTACATCGGCGAGTGTTACGAGAAGATGGAGCGCTACGAACAGGCGCTGATCCATTACGACCAGGCCATCGCGCTCGACCCCAATTGGGTGGATGCCTGGATCGGACGCGGTGTGGTGAAGGACATGCAGGGCCGTGGGGCCGAGGCCGTTCAGGACCTGGCCATGGCCACGCGCATTGCGCCGGAGAACGGCGATGCCTGGTTCTATTGCGCCAGCGCTTTGGCACACGTAGGGCGCAACGAAGAGGCCTTCGAAGCCTACGAGCGGTTGCACAAGATCGAACCCGAAAGCCTGGATGGCTGGCTGGACCATGCCGACCTGCTGTTGAACCTGAAAGGACCGGAGGCCGCCATCCGCAAGCTGAAGGAAAGTGAGCAGGTCCATAAGCTGAACGCCCGCTACCGGTTCCGTATGGTGAGCTACCTGTTGCGTGCCGGACTGGAACAACAGGCCTTGCTTGAACTGGAGGAGGCCCTGATGGCCGACCATGCCTCCCACACCCTTCTGCTGGAACACATGCCGGAAGCAGCGGCCATGCCCCAGGTGATACACCTCCTCGACCTCTACCGGAAATGAATTATTCGATGTCGCACATTCCTGCACGCAGCATCAGGCCGCGTGAGGAAGGGGTAACCATGGTGATGGACAAGGGTCTGTCCATGCGCCAGGCCGAGGACCTGATCGAGGTGAGCGGCGAACTTGTCGACCTGGTGAAACTGGGATTCGGCACCTCCATGGTGACACCTCGCCTGAAGGAGAAAGTCAAGCTTTACCAAAATGCCGGAATGCGTGTTTACCTGGGAGGGACCTTGTTCGAGGCGTTCGTGGCCCGTGGGCTGGTGAAGGATTACCGTAAGCTCGTGGACCAGCTGGGACTGGATACCGTGGAGGTGTCCGATGGGTCCATCAACATGCCGGCCAAGGAGAAGTGCAAATACATCACCGATCTGGCCAAGCACTACACGGTCTTGAGCGAGGTGGGTTCCAAGGAATCGGGGATCCTGATAAGCCCTGCCAAGTGGGTGAGCATGATGCGCACCGAGCTCGACGCAGGAAGCTGGAAGGTGATCGCCGAAGCACGCGAGAGCGGTACCGTGGGCATCTATCGCCCCAGCGGCCATGCGCACACCGCGTTGGTGAACCGCATCCTGGCCAAGGTGGCCGCCAAGGACATCCTCTGGGAAGCGCCCCAGAAACCCCAGCAGGTCTGGTTCATCAAGCAACTGGGCGCCAACGTGAACCTGGGCAACATAGCGCCTGACGAAGTGATCGCTTTGGAGACCCTGCGCCTCGGCCTTCGTGGCGATACCTTCTTCCAATACCTGCCCGAGGAGGTGGCTGACAAGCTGCGGCAGGTGAAGCCCGAGTGATCCGGACCTGCCACCCCATTCCTCAATGATGGTGCATCGGGTCGGCATGAACCCCGATATTCGCCCCGCATGAACGAGATCACGGCCCAGGAACTGAAGACATGGAAGGAGACCGGCGCTCCGTTCCAGCTCATCGACGTACGCGAGGCCTATGAGGCGGAACTCGCCGATCTGGGAGGATTATTGATCCCCATGGGCGAGATCATCCAACGGTTGGATGAGTTGCGCATGGATGTTCCCGTGGTGATCCATTGCCAGAGCGGCAACCGGTCCAGCGCTGTGGTGCAGGCCCTGGTGCAGCGCTACAGTCGGCCCAATGTGCTGAGCCTGCGCGGCGGCTTGCAGGGCTATCTCCAGGAAGTGGGTCCCATGGAGCCAGGTACCAAGCAACCCTGATCGCACCATGGAGCTTCTTCAATCCATCATCGACCATCTGCTCGACCTGCTGCGCGACCCGAAGGCCGTGATCGATGCCTTCATCGCCGCGCACGGCACCTTGGTGTATGTACTGCTGTTCGCCATCATCTTCGTGGAGACCGGATTGGTGGTGATGCCCTTTCTGCCCGGTGACTCACTGCTCTTTGTGGCCGGCACATTGGCCGCCGGAGCCTCCCCCACAATGAACCTCTGGGTGCTGCTGCCGTTGCTGTTCGTGGCCGCGGTGCTGGGCGACAATATCAACTACCTGGTTGGCCGCTACTTCGGGCACAAGGTGGTGAAGTGGAGGATCGGCGGTCGGCAACTGGTGCGGGACAAGGACATGGAGAAGACCCATGCCTACTTCGAGAAGTATGGTCCGCGGACCATCATCATCGCACGGTTCATCCCGATCGTGCGCACGTTGGCGCCCTTCGCGGCCGGGATCGGGGAGATGGACCACCGTCGGCTCTTCACCCCGTACAACCTCATCGGTGGAGCCCTGTGGATCGGGCTGCTGCTGATGCTAGGGTTCGCTTTCGGGAACCACCCATGGGTGCAGAAGCACTACGAATCGGTGATCCTCGGCATCATCTTCATCTCGGTGCTGCCCATGTTCGTGGAGATCTTTCGCGCTTGGTGGACCGCACGAACGAAGGTGGGTTGACCGTTGTTAGGAGCATGCACCGATACGGACTCATTGGCCGGGGCCTCTCCCACTCCTTCAGCCGCGACCATTTCACCTGGAAGTTCGAACAGGAAGGTCTGGCGGACCACCGCTACGACTTATTTGAGCTGGACCGCATTGAGGACTTGCCCGCCCTGCTCGCGGCCACGCCCGACCTGCGCGGACTGAACGTGACCATCCCGTACAAGCAGGCGGTACTGTCCTACATGCATGCCCTGGACCACGTGGCCGCTGCGGCCGGCGCGGTGAACACCATCGCCATCCGGGAGGGTCGGCTCACCGGCTACAACACGGATGTGGAAGGCTTCCGCACCAGCTTACTGGAGCTTTTGGGCCATGCGCGGCCCAGGGCCTTGGTGCTGGGCAGTGGTGGGGCCAGCCGGGCCGTGGCCTATGTGCTGAAGGAACTCGGTATCAAGTTCCGCGTGGTGAGCCGCAGCCGTGAGCGTGGCGACCTGACCTGGGACCTATTGGACCCCATTGTGATCAAAGCGTGCCCGCTGATCATCAATACAACGCCACTGGGCATGTTCCCCGATGTGAACAGTGCACCTGAACTGCCCTATGATGCCATAGGACCAAGGCACATCCTCGTGGACCTTGTCTACAATCCGGAGAGAACGGTGTTCCTGCGCCACGGTGAAAGCAAAGGAGCCTCCATTATGAACGGCATGCCGATGCTGATCGCGCAGGCCGAGGCGTCGTGGCGCATCTGGCAGGAACAGGCTTAAGCGACCCGCTCAGCGCTTATCGTTCAGCAGGTCGCCGAGATCGATGCGCACGTATTCAGTAAGGACCTCCGTATTGCGGGCCACCTCCACCCATTCCACCTGCTGCAGGCCCAAGCGGATCCACACTTCGCAGAAAAAACCATCCAGCCGGTACAAGTGAACGCGATGTCCCCCATGTGCGCGTGAGCCTAGGTACTCGCCGCTCTGTCGAACATGCTCCAACCTCGTGGCACGGTCCGCGGCCAGGAAGTCCCGTTCACTCATGGGTTCAACGGCTCATCGCACGCGCCACCATCACCACCAACCCGAACAGGAAAAGCAGGATGCTGATCCGGTTGATGCCGTGCATGAAGCGCAGGCTTGAATTGTCGCTGGCCTTGCCGAACAAGGTGGCCGGGTTCAGGTAGTAGAGGACGCGCTTGAGGAACATGATGTGAAGATAATCAGGTCTATGATCCTAAACGACCGCGATCACACCGTTGTTCGCTCTTGCGACGGCACCTATTGCACCGCAGGAAGTGGAACATCCCGCTGCAGGCGGAATGTTTCCCACTCCTTCACATCGTCGCGATCGGCGACCAAAGTGCCATTGCGTTCACCCTCAGCGGCCAGATCTGCCGAGACATATTTGCCCTCCAAGGTCTGGAGGCTCAGTTGATCGTTGGAAAGCATCTTCACCACGAAGGTCTCCCAATCGCTGACCGAATCACGGTTCGCCACCAGGACATTGCCCAACGCGCGGTCCGCACAGACATACTTGCCGTTGTCGGCTTTCAAGGCAATACGACCATTGCCAAGGTCCACCACCTGGAACGTTTCCCAAGGACCCACCACTTCCCGGTCGGCCTTGAGCGAGCCCTGCATGGCGTCGGTTGCGCCCAGGTCACAGACCACGAACCTATCGTTCGCTGCTTTCAACGCGATACGACCGGACGGTATCGCCTGTTCGTTGACAGCGGCCACCTCGGTGGTTGGCTCCGTGGATGGTACGTCGTTGCTTGAGCAACCGATAATGAATGTGGCACCGATCATGATCGGCACGACCGGCTTGAACAGGGTTCGCATGGTGAGCAGGGCCAAAATGGTCCGCAAATGTGCGGAGCCTTCCGTAATGTTCAACGGTACTTTTGCACCATGTCCTTCCAACTGATCAGTGAGTTCGAGCCGACGGGCGACCAACCGGAGGCTATACGGCAGTTGGTGGAGGGGCTGAACGCAGGTGTTCCCGCGCAAACGCTGCTCGGTGTAACAGGTTCAGGAAAGACGTTCACCGTGGCCAACGTGATCGCACAGGTGGACCGGCCCACCTTGATCCTGAGCCACAACAAAACGCTGGCAGCCCAGTTGTACGGCGAGTTCAAGCACTTCTTCCCCAAGGACCGGGTGGAGTACTTCGTGAGCTACTACGACTACTACCAGCCCGAAGCCTACCTACCGACCACCAACACCTACATCGAGAAGGACCTGTCGATCAACGACGAGATCGAGAAGCTGCGTTTGAGCGCAACAAGCGCTTTATTGAGCGGGCGCCGGAACGTGATCGTGGTGGCCAGTGTGAGCTGCATCTACGGTATCGGCAACCCGGCAGAGTTCCATAAGAGCATCATCAACCTACGGACCGGCCAGAAGATCGCCCGGAACAAGCTGTTGCATTTGTTCGTGGAGGCATTGTACAGCCGCAAGGACGTGGACCCGGCACGCGGCAACTTCCGGGTGCGAGGTGATGTGGTGGAGGTCTTCCTGGCCTACGACGATGAAGGCATACGCATTCATTTCTGGGGGGATGAGATCGAGCGGCTCGAACGGTTCGGCATCATTGACAACCGTACCATCCAGTCCGAAGAGCAGGTGACCATCTACCCGGCCAACATTTTCGTGACCAGCCGGGACACCATGAACGCGGCCATCCACTCGATCCAGGACGACATGGTGAAGCAGGTGGCGTTCTTCCAGGAGATCGGAAAGCACCTCGAGGCCAAACGCCTGGAGGAACGGGTGAACTACGATCTGGAAATGATGCGCGAACTAGGCTACTGCTCCGGCATCGAGAACTACAGCAGATACTTCGATCAGCGGCAGACCGGGCAACGCCCCTTCTGTTTGCTGGACTATTTTCCCGATGACTTCCTGATGGTCATTGACGAGAGCCATGTGACCGTGAGCCAGGTGCATGCCATGTATGGCGGTGACCGCAGCCGCAAGAAGAACCTGGTGGAATACGGGTTCCGTCTGCCCAGCGCCATGGACAACCGCCCCTTGAAGTTCGAGGAGTTCGAGGGGATGATGGGACAGACGCTCTACGTGAGCGCCACCCCTGCCGACCATGAACTGCAGCGCAGCGAGGGCGTGGTGGTGGAACAGGTCATCAGGCCTACCGGACTGCTGGACCCACCCATCGAAGTGCGTCCCAGCAGGGACCAGATCGACGACCTTCTTTACGAGATCAGGCAGCGGGCACAGAAGGAAGAGCGGGTGTTGGTGACCACCCTGACCAAGCGCATGGCCGAGGAATTGAACGAGTTCCTGGGCAAGAACGGCGTGCGTGCCAAGTACATCCATAGCGATGTGGAGACCCTGGAGCGGATCGAGATCCTGCGTCAGTTGCGTCTGGGCTTGTTCGATGTGCTGGTGGGCGTGAACCTGCTCCGCGAAGGATTGGACCTTCCCGAGGTGAGCTTGGTGGCGGTCCTGGACGCGGACAAGGAGGGCTTCCTGCGCAGCAACCGATCATTGACACAGACCGCTGGACGCGCTGCCAGGAACGTGAACGGCCGTGTGATCTTCTATGCCGACAAGGTGACCGAGAGCATGCAGCGCACCATGGACGAGACCGAACGGCGCCGTGCGAAGCAAATGGCCTATAACGAGGCCAACGGCATCACCCCCACCCAGATCAAACGCGACCGTGCCGATGTGATGCGCCAGACCGCTGTGATCGACATACACGATGCCGAAGGACGACGCGCCTACGTGGAGCCCGAAGTGCTCAGCCTGGCCGCCGATCCGGTGATGGCCTACATGAGCGAGGACCAGCTCCGTCGCAATGTAGAGGTGTTGGAGACCCAGATGCGCAAAGCCGCGAAGGAACTGGACTTCATTGCGGCCGCCCAGTTGCGGGACGAGCTGTTCGCCATGCGGAAGCTGCTCGAGGACCGGGACAAGGTTTCCAAGGAAGCGTAGGGATCTTTCCCGGACTTCATCCTTGGCCCGCCTAGCTTTCGGACCAGCCGAACGGCGACTCGTCGGATCGTGGACATTCGATGACCGCGTGAACTGTTCGTCGACTTTATCTTGTGTCCCAGAACCGACCAGCATTAGGAACCAGACCATGAACCAACGCTACACTGTCCTGTCCTTCGCCCTGTTCGCAGCCCTGCTGTCTACAGAGGCACAGATCTCCTTCGGGGGTCAGCCCTACGGCCTGAACAAGGCCCTGATGCCCGAGGCTCCGCTCGTGGTGATGCCTTCCGTAAATGCTGAGGCTCTCAAGGCCGAGGACGAGGCCCGGATCCAGCAAGGTATCAAAGGCCCCTACCGGTTCGGCTTCAACCATGCCACCGACATCTCCACGGAGAACAGCGGAACATGGACCGAACTGGCCAACGGTGACCGCGTTTGGCGTGTGGCCATCCAGTGCCCCGAGGCGTACAGCATCAATTTCGAGTTCCATGATTACGTGGTGCCTGCTGGTGCTGCCGTATTCGTTTACAATGAACTTGATGAGGTCCTGGGTTCCTTCAATGCGGAAAGCAATCCGGGCCGCACCGAACTGGGTGTGACACAGCTCGCTGGCGATCGCATCACCATCGAGTATGTGGAGCCGGCCGCCGTGCGCGGACAAGGACGCCTGCGTATCGGACAGGTGACACACGCCTACCGCGACATCATGGGTATGTCCAAGGGCCTTGGCGACAGCGGCTCATGCAACAACAACGTGATCTGCCCCGAAGGCGATCCCTGGCGCGCCCAGATCCGTAGCGTGGCCATGATCACCGTGGGCGGCAGCGGCATCTGCACGGGACAGCTCATCAACAACTGCAACAACGACGGTATTCCTTACTTCCTCACGGCCAACCATTGCCTGGGTGGAAACAACACCTGGGTGTTCCGCTTCAACTGGAACAGCCCCTCCTGCGCCCAGAACCAGAACGGCCCTACCAACCAGAGCGTGAGCGGCAGCCAGTTGCTCGCCAACAGCGGTGGCAGCGACGTGGCCCTGCTGCGGCTGAACACCACCCCACCCGCGAACTACAACGTCTTTTACACCGGCTGGGATAAGAGCGGTACGGCACCGACCTCCTCAACCGCCATCCACCACCCCAGTGGCGACGTGAAGAAGATCAGCTTCGACAACAATGCCGCCACGAACGGGAACTTCAGTGGTGCGCAGTGCTGGCGGATCCTGAACTGGGAGGACGGCACCACGGAAGGTGGCTCCAGCGGAAGCGGACTCTGGAACCAGAACGGTCTGTTGGTCGGACAGCTCTTCGGTGGGCAGGCCAGCTGCAGCAACAACATCAACGATTATTATGGCAAGTTCAACGTAAGCTTTCCCCTGCTGACCCAGTGGCTGGGCAACTGCGGCGACCAGCTCCAAGGCTTTCCGCAGTCCGTTGGTGTGAACGAAGCCTCGGTGCTTGAACGCATCCAGATCGCTCCGAACCCCACCAACGGCTTGTTCACGGTGCAATTGCCTGCGAACATGGCCCAAGGTGCCCGGATCACGGTATTCGATGCGCTGGGCCAATTGGTGGTCGACCAGAACCTCACCCATGGCATGGAACGCACCACCCTCGACCTGAGCGGCCGTCCTGAAGGTCTGTACTTCGTGAGCGTGTTCGCGAACGGTGGCAAGTCCGTGGAGCGCTTGGTGCTGACGCGCTGATCCCTTTCCCCGAGCGCTTTCCGGCGGGAGTTCCTGGTGCAAGCCGGCCTCCCGCCGGTCGCTTTTCGGGATGTCCGTATTTTCACCTCGCCCCCGGTCAGAAAGAAAGTCCCCATGCGTTCCACGTTACTTCTTCCCGCTCTCCTGCTCGGGATCACCGCAACCGCACAGGTCGTTCCGCATGAACATGATGCTGCGCATGTCGGCATGGTGGAGACCGATGCTGCCGTGACCTCCATCCAGCAGGTCCCCCTGCTGTTGTGTGACAATGACCGGATCCAGCCACGGATCACCCTGAAGAACAATGGCACGTTGGTGCTTGCCACCGCGACCATCACCTATGGGGTCAGCGGCGTTCCCCAGGCCAATTTTTCTTGGGAAGGTTCCCTGCAGCCTGAACAGACCTTGAACGTGGACCTTCCCCAGATCACCGTACCCACCGGGGAACATGTGCTTGTAGCGACCGTCTCTGAACCGAACGGGATCACGGATCCGGTACCCGGTAATGACTCTTGGAGCTTCCCGTTCTCGGTGAACAACCCCGGAGGACTGATCACCTTCGCGCTGACACTGGACGACTTCGGTTCGGACGTCACCTGGATCTTGGAGACAAACCTTGGCACAACACTGTATGAAGGCGGCCCCTACCCGGATAACGACGCCGGTGAACAAGTGCTGGTGCCCTTCTGCCTTACGAACGATTGCTATGTATTCACCATTTTCGATGTGTTCGGTGATGGCATCTGTTGCACCGAAGGCGAGGGCAGCTATGTGATCTATGACATCGACTCCCTGATCTATGCCGAAAGCGATGGGCAGTACGCGTTCGAGAACAGCAACGAGTTCTGCGTGACCGTGGTGGGTCTTCAGGAACAGGGACCGCTGTTCGACCTGGTCACCTATCCCAACCCGACGACCGGCCTGCTGAATGTTCAACGGTCCGCTCTCGAAGGCCCTGTACACATGGAACTGTCCGATGCTTCCGGTCGCATCTTGCGCTCCTGGAGGTCAATGACGGAGCTGGATGTGCTGGACCTTACCGACATGCCCGATGGCATGTACTTGCTTGCCTGCAAAGGCGTGCCGGGCACAACGATCAAGCCCGTCGTGCTCAGCCGGTGATCGGCTCAGTACTTCAGTGCGTAGTAAAGCAGCTTCACGTACTCGTTGTTCACCATGAGGAGGCCCTCCTCGGTGTCCCACCAACGCTCTGGGTCGTAGTCCAATGAACGTGCGCCGTGCACCAGGACCACGATACCCGAACCCTTGAACCGCTTGCGGAACACCCGGCCGACACGCCGCGTGTGGAACTCCGTAGTGACCACCACGATGGTGTCCGCTCCGCGCCTTCCAGCGTCGGCCAGCACGTGTGCCGCCTCTTCCCAGGTGCTGGTGCCGCGTGCCAGTGTGTCCAGTAGGTCGGGCACGGCACCGGCCCGTAGAGCGGCCTGGCGCGTGAGCTCTGCCTCCAGGACCTCGAGCCCATAGGCCTCCATGCTGTGGGACGGGTTGCCTCCGGTGGTCACCCCCAGCGGCGCAGTACCTCGTGCAAGAAGCTCGGCAAGTTCCCGTCCGCGTTCCAAAGGCGCACCACCAAGGGCATAGACCAGATCGGCATGCATCAGCTCATCCTCGTTCATGAGCACGCGACCCATACCACGCAGAATACCCTCTTTGGACGACCAGAGCACCACCACGATGAACGCTGCGATCCCGATCTTCCACCATCGAAGGCGATGCCGGTGATCGCGGTCTTCCGAGTGTTCGTTCATGGTTCAGTACGAACCATTGCGTCGGCGGACCACCCATTCCACCGTGAGCAAGGCCAGGATGATGAAGAACAACCACTTCACGCCGATCAGGTCGCTGAAACTGGCATGCGCATAAGAGCGAGCCACCAGGTCCTTCCGCTGTGCGAGTTGAGCCTCCATGTCCGCCAGCGATCCCGGGCTGACGACAGATCCCTGCGTCCGTGCGGCGATGTCGCGCCAAAGGGCATGGTCGGCCACCGTGTTCACGCGTTCGGCTGTCAGTTCGCGCACCACCACTTCACCCTTGTCCGATAGCCGTTCACCATCCAAGGTGGTCGTGGCCTTCCAGGTATAGGTTCCGGCGGGAAGTCGTCCGGCATCGAGGCGATAGTTGGACCCGGCCCGGCTGAACGTGAAGGCATATTCCCTCCCCTGCTCATCGGTGAGCGTCATCGTGGCCTCGGGGGTGTTGATGTTCTCATAGGCCTTGTTGTACAGCTCTCCCTGGAACAGGAGCGGTTCGTTCTCGTTCACCACAGGCAGGTGGTCCACACGGAAGCGCTGCTTGTCCGCCTTCAATGCCAGGTACTGAACCAGCTTGTGCACGAGCTTATCGAAGTGCGCCGTGGAACCGTTCTGCTGCAGGTCGGCGAGCCGCCAGCGCCAGAGCCCCTCGCCCATCACCGTGGCCAGGCGGCGTTCACCCTGTTGTTGCATGGCCAGCAGCGGATAGGGCGTGCGCACCACACCGATGCGCTGGTTCAACAACACGGCGGCCGATCGCCCTGCATCGTACTGCCCGAACGGCACCTGAAGGGGTGGGAAGCGTTCGATGGCCTTGGCCTGCGCCGCTTCCAGGGTGAACACGGAAAAGTCAGGGTTCACAGCGGCCTGGGCGTCGGTGGTGGCCGTGCGCACATTGGTCACGTTCACGCCGGCACCTGCCGCATTGTAGGCCGCCATGTCCATTCCCTGGCCGAGAATGAAGAGCGCCGGTATCCCCTTCGCTGACATGCGCTGAAGCAGGGGCTGGATCGACACTTTGGCCGAGGGCAGCTGGTGAAGCACCACTAGGTCGTATTCCTCCACCGGCCCGTTGAACTCCGCTGCATAGGACAGGTCGCAGCCATAGCCTTCCAGGCCGGAAAGCGCGAGCCTCAATGCCCCCAGATCAGGGTGGGGTGCCACACCCAGCAGGAGCACCTTCTGGCGATCATCGAGCACATCGATATAGATGTCCTGGGCATTGTTCACCAAGGAGGCCTCCTGGGAAACCGGCCTGATGCGGACGGTGTACCGTTGTGTGCCCGGCCGCTCAGCCTTCACGGTGAACGGGATCTCGATCAGTTGCGGATCACCGGTCACTGCGATCTCGCGGGTGGCCAGTTCGCGCTCTCCCTGCGAAACGGTTAACTGTGTACGCACACCGACCAAATGCCGCGCATCGATCCGTGCCAGCAAGGGGAACTCATTCCCGAGATAGCTGATGCGGTTGTGTTCCACGGCCTTTAACGCCAGATCGGGCCGCACGGTGGTATCGCCAAGCATGATGGCATGCACCGGCACTCCCAAGCGGCTGGCCGACAGGCGCGGGTCGCGGCCCCGTGTGAAAATACCGTCACCGTCCAGGATCACCGCACCGAGGTCCGGACCTCCAAATCGGTCGTACACCTCGCGGAACAGTTCGTCCACGTCGGTCAGGGCGTCCTGTTGTGCGAAGGCTAGGCCCTCGTTCACGCGCTGGCCATAGGTGAAGGTCCTTACCTCGTAACGATCACCCAGTCGTTCAACGAGTGCCTCCAGCTCCGCCCGGTAAGTGTTCTTCAGCGCCGCCGTATCGCCCACGGCCATCAACGAGGCACTGCCATCGTGCGCCACCACCACCACCGGTTTGCGGACCTCGCGCACCAGCAGGCGCACCATGGGCTCCAGCAGGAAGAAGGCCACCAGCGCGATGGCCAGTGCCCGCAAGGTGCCAAGCAACAGGGAAACGGGGCGTGCGAACCCTTCGTTCGTTGCGGTCCGGCGGTAAAGCCACCACGCCAGCGCTATACCGACCAGTAGGCACAAAGGTGCCAGCCATAGGCTATGGACGGTGGAGAGGTTCACGGGTGCAAAGGTCGGCAACAGTTCATGTGCACATGTGCCCATGTGGGCATGTGCACATGAAATATGTGCGGATCATCGATCAGGTGAGCATGCCGCCGCAGACGTGCAGCGTTTGCCCGGTGATGTAGGCGCTGAGGTCGCTGCCCAGGAACACGCAGGCGTTGGCCACATCGGTGGGCGTTCCGCCACGTTTCAGGGGGATGCCCTCGCGCCATTGCTCCACCACTTTCTGGTCCAGCGCACCGGTCATTTCGGTCTCGATGAAGCCAGGTGCGATGGCATTGCTGCGAATGTTGCGACTGCCCAGCTCCAGGGCCACGCTCTTGGTGAAGCCGATGATGCCTGCCTTGCTGGCCGCGTAGTTGGCCTGTCCGGCGTTGCCCTTCACGCCCACCACGCTGCTCATGTTGATGATGCTGCCATTTCGCTGCTTCAGCATGGTGCGCATCACGGCCTTGGTCATGTTGAAGACGCTCTTCAGGTTGGTGTTGATCACGGCATCGAAGTCGGCCTCGCTCATACGCATGAGCAGCTGGTCCTTGGTGATACCGGCATTGTTCACCAGCACATCCAGTTTTCCCCAGGCGTTCACCACCTCGTCCACCGCTTTCTGGGCCTGCTCGAAATTGCCGGCATCGCTCTGGATGGCGAGCACCTTGCGACCGTACTTGGCCGCCAGCTCAGTGGCCACGGCATTCGCCTTGTCGGGACTGCTCACATAAGTGAAAGCGACATCGGCGCCCTCTTCGAGGAAGCGTTCAACGATACCGCGACCGATGCCGCGTGATCCGCCGGTGACCAGGGCGGCTTTGTCCTGTAGTAGTGCCATGAGGGCGAAGATAGAAGGCTCCGTGCGACCGCCCGTTCGGCTACTTCCGACCGGACCATTTTCTTTGACGTATGCAACGCATCATCGCCCCCGCCTGCATCCTTACCACACTACTGTTCGTTGGCTGCGGGAACCCCGGAACACCTGCTACCGATGGGGTCATTGCGGACAGCACCACCGTTCGCGTCTCAACGCCACCGGCACAACTGATCAATGATCTCGTGGGCACGTGGATGCCTGAGGACTACCGTGACTGCCTGACCCGACAGCGCTCTGCATTCGCCTGCCGTACGATGGGGGATGACATCTACGTGATGTACATGCAGCAAGCTGGGGCAGCCAGCCTGCGCTGGAGCTACATCACCACGCACGAGGGAGGTCCGGAGCTGATGCTGGCCTATGACCAACAAGGGCAGGGCTTCGTTGGCCAGCCGGGCGAATACAGCGCCGAAGAGATGGTCCACGTGAGGTCCGTGGACCCGGACCATTTGGAGCTGCGCACCGAACGGAAAGGAATCGCGCGTCGCTTCGTTCGTGTTCAAAGCGAACAGGAACTCCTGCTCAGCGCCCTGTTCTCCGGGGTGTTCATGGACGAAGGGACCGGTGATACCGTGCGCTTTCATACGAACGGAAAGGTCACGGGACTTCCCGGTATCGAACAGGCCGTGGTGCTGACCGACTTCACCGAAGGACTCGATGACCGGGACATCGTGTTCCTCTTCACCGGCCAGTACGACTGGGATAAGGACGCCTACCATTTCCAGTACGACGAAGAGGAGCTTTTCCTCTACCCCATGCAGGCTGCGGAAGAAGAGTACGTGTACCGGATGGGCGAAATGCGATACCACCTAAGGAGGCTTTGACAAGCGAGAAGGCTTGTTCCGCCGAGAGGCCATGTGACCACTTTGCTCATGAACCACGACCCTTCAGCTCACAGACCATGAACATTCCCCGCTACTGGGCCAAGATCCAGCACGACCTGGTCATCGATGGGCGGCGGACGGATTACCTGTCCACCTTCATAGGGCACTCCGACCGATCCGAGGAGGAAGCGCACCAGCGCGCCCTCGAGCGGGTCGCCGCGGTGCAGGCCCGTATCGACAACCACTCCACCGGCCACGCTGCGGAATACGAGGTCTGTATCCGGGAGGAGATCGTGGCGGAGCTCTCCAGTGATGCGGTGGTCACCCGCAACCGATATGGAGCGGAAGTGCTCAATTGTGCGCGGCTGATCATGATCGATGTGGACAAGCCGCCAGCCCAGGGATTTTGGGCCCAGTTGTTCAAGCCTGATGGTCGCCCGGTCAAAGTGCGCATGCTGGATCATCTCCGGAAGACCATCCGAGCATTGGACCAACGGGTCGGTTACCGCATTTATGAGACACACAGCGGCTTTCGGGTGATCATCACCGGAATACAGATGGCACCCAAGGAAAGGGCCGTTACCAGACTATTTGAGGCCATGAACAGTGATCCGCTCTATGCCATGATGTGCCGCAGGCAGGACTGCTATCGCGCCAGGTTGACACCGAAACCGTATCGGATCCAACAAAAGCCGATACGGCTACTGGTCCCGTACGGGGAAGAGACGCGCTCGACCCTCGGCGCTTGGGTGCAGGCGTACAACGAGCGTAGCCGCGGGTTCAACGTCTGTCGGCTGGTGGAAGTGATCGGACGTGACACCGTTGACGACGTGATCGCCTACCACGACAAGCGCACGCTCGGCGATGAGCGGAGCCGTTTGGCCTGAACAGGCAAGACTATCCAAGTTGAACAAGCGTTCATCATGCATATGCGTTTGGAATGCTACCTGCTCACTTGCACTTGGGCCTTCATGCACATGGTGTGCTCAGCCCAGCGTGACACGTCATCCACTGCCCATATGGCACTAGTCTCCTGCATGGACCTGACAGATGCTCGTGATCTCGAGAAATTGGTCGTGGAGGCAGGGCTTCCCGCCCCACTCGACCAACCCTATCGCGGCGGCCTAATGCTCTATGGCTCGGGTGGTCCAGGAGTTGTGATGGAGATGCACTACACCACCGCAAGCGGCAGTACACGAAGCGATTCCTCACGTGCCAGAACGTCCTACACTTCGTTGGGTCTTTCCGCGGGCTATGCAATGATCAAGTCCCAGAAGTTCGAACTTGCGACGACCATCGGCTGGAATTACTCCGTATACGGCTATGCTATAGATGATGAAAATGGACAGGCAGCAGGTCCGGATGTAAGCTTCGATCGGAACTCCATCTCAGCCACGGTGATCAGCCGTTACGGCCAAAGGGTTAGCCTTCTATTCGGTGTCACTTGCTTGTTCCCTCTTGATCCAGGCACCTGGATCGATGATCGCACAGGTGGAGAAATTACCGAAGCGCCACCGGTCAACTTCCGGGGCAGCCTATTACTCGGCATCAGTTACCGCATCCAAACACAAAGACCTACGCCCTTGAGGCCGTCGAGCGACGATGGGGGGACCGAATAGCGGCTGCGCCTCCGCGGATCCGATGGGCACTGAGGTCCGCCTCAGCCCAGCACCTCCTTCACCTTCGCACCGATCGTAGCGGGGCTGTCCACCACGTGGATGCCGCACTCGCGCATCACAGCCTTTTTGGCGGCGGCGCTCTCGTCGGCTCCACTTACGATGGCACCGGCGTGGCCCATGGTGCGGCCTTTGGGGGCGGTCTCACCGGCGATGAAGCCGATGACGGGTTTCTTGCAGTTGGCCTTGATCCACCGGGCGGCCTGGATCTCCAGGTCACCACCGATCTCACCGATCATCACGATGGCCTCGGTCTCGGGGTCGTTGGCGAAAAGCTGGACGGCCTCGAGGGTGGTGGTGCCGATGATGGGGTCGCCACCGATACCGATGGCCGTGGTGATGCCCATGCCGGCCTTCACCACCTGGTCGGCGGCCTCGTAGGTCAGCGTACCGGATTTGGACACGATGCCCACCTTGCCCTTTTTGAACACGAAGCCGGGCATGATGCCCACTTTGCACTCATCTGCTGTGATCACGCCGGGGCAGTTGGGGCCGATCAGGCGGCAGTCCTTGCCACGCAGGTACTCGCGGGCCGAGACCATGTCCTTCACAGGAATGCCCTCGGTGATGCACACGATGACCTTGATACCGGCCTCTGCGGCCTCCATGATCGCATCAGCAGCGAACGCGGGCGGAACGAAAATGATGCTCACGTCGGCGCCGGTGGCTTTCACCGCATCGCTCACCGTCTCGAACACCGGACGGTCGAGGTGCGTCTGGCCGCCTTTGCCGGGGGTGACACCGCCGACCACGTTGGTGCCGTACTCGATCATCTGGGTGGCATGGAAGGTGCCTTCGCTGCCGGTAAACCCTTGTACCAGGACCTTGCTGTTCTTGTTGACGAGTACGCTCATGGTGGTGGCTGTCGAATATTTCGGGGCGCTAAAGTAACCGCTACGGCTTGATGGCGATACGTGCCGCGGCCACGGCCTTCAGGTAACCGTACACATAGTAAAGTCCCCCGAGCATGATCAGCCCCGAGACCATGTAGGGAAGGGCGTGGTCCAGTTCATACAACCTGCCGCCCATGGCCGGGCCGGCAATGCGGGCCAGTGACCCAAAGCTCTGGTTCATGCCGAGCACCTCCCCCTGCTCGCTTTGCTCGGCATTGCGGCTGAGCTGGGACAACAAGGTGGGGCTCAGGCTGCCATTGCCCAAGGAGAGCAGCGCGATGGAAAGGATGCTCATGGGCAGGAAGTACGCAACAGGAATGAAGGCGATCATGCCAAGCCCCATGGCCACCATGAGCGCCCCGTAGATCATGAGGTTGCGCTCGCCGAAGGTGCGCTGCAACCAGCCTACCATAGTGCCCTGCACAATGGCCGAGCCCAGGCCCACAATGGCGAACATGTACCCGATCTGGGTCTTGTCCAGACCATAGTCATCGTACCAATACATGGCGATCGTCATCTGCATCATGCTGAAGGCCGTGATGTAGATGAAGCTGATGATGAACAGGTCACGGAAGCGCGGTTGGCGCAGGGCCTTGATGGCGCTGGAGACCGGCTTGATACGGATCTTGCGGTGCATGACCTTCTCCTTGAGCGATTCGGGCAGGAAGGCCCACACGGCCACCATGTTGAGCACGCACATGATCGCGGCCACGTAGCCCACCCACTCCACACCGAGCTTATCGAACACGAAGCTGCCCAGCGGAGGGCCGAAGATGAACCCCAGCCCGAACGCCGCACCGATGAGTCCCAAGGCCTTGGCCCGGCCCTCGGGCGGTGTGATGTCGGTGATGTAGGCCTGCGCCGCCGTGATGTTGCCCGAGCCCACCCCCGTGAGCATGCGGCTGATGATGAGCACCGCCAACGTGGTGGCATGGGCGAACATCACATAACTGACCGCCGAAATGGCGAGCGCGATGAGGATGACCGGCCTGCGCCCGAAGCGGTCGCTGAGCGTGCCCCAGAACGGCGTGAAAATGAACATCATCAACGAGAACAACGCACCGGTATCCCCCACCAAGGACTCGCTGGCGTTCAGTTCCCGCGCATAGATGGGCACCACCGGCACGAAAATGCCGAAGCCCATCAGGTCGATGAAGATGGTGATGAAGAGGATGAGCAGACGGCGGTCCATGCGCGGTTGCCAAAAGACCGGCGAAGGTAGACGTGACCCGTGGCCGGGCCTCAGTGCAGGAACTATTCAACCGGAAATGGACGGGAATGAACGGGAATTGGTCAGTTCCCATGCACATCCATCAATGCCTGTTTCCGAGAGGCGGGTCCACTTCCGGACCGGGTTCGGGCTTTCCCGATGACCACGGTCTACTCCTGCGCCACGAACGGCCTGGAAATGCTGGAGTCCCGGCGTACATAAGGCCGTACGATCAGGCGGATGGTGTTCTTCCAGCTGAGGTACTTCCAGCCCCAGTTGAACAGCACCATCATGCGATTGCGGAAGCTGACCAGTTGCATTACGTGCACGAACATCCAGAGCAGCCAGGCGATCACGCCCCCAAAGGCCCGGTCGCCGATCTCCACCACCGCACGGCGCCGTCCGATCACGGCCATGCTGCCCTTGTTGCGGTAGGTGAACGGGAGCATCTCCTTCCCTTCCGCCCGGCGCATCAGGTTCTTGACCAAATGCCGGCCCTGCTGGATCGCCACGGTGGCCACCTGCGGATGCCCGTTCGGCCACGTCTCCCCTTCCGCCATCAGGGCACTGTCGCCCAATGCATAGATATCCGGGAACCCCGTCAAGGCATTGGTGTGATCAACAGTGTAGCGGCTGGACCGTTCGTTCACAGCGGCCTCCAGCCCCGGGATCAACAGGCCCTTGACACCGGCAGCCCAGATCACGGTGTTCGTGTCCAGTGCACTGCCATCGTTCAGGGTGATACGTTCATCATCGCCACCCGTCACCCGCTTGCCGAGCATCACTTCCACGCCCAGGTCCTGCAGGTACTTCAGCGCCAATGCACTGGAACGCTCCGAGAAGTTCTTGAGCACGCGGTCGTTGCTGTCGATCAGCACGATGCGCATCAGGTCACTGTCCATTTCGCGGTACTCGTGCTTGAGTACCGTGCGGCGGATCTCGGCCAAAGCACCGGACAATTCCACGCCGGTGGGCCCCGCTCCCACGATCACGAAGTTGAGGCAGCGACGCTGGTCCGCTTCGTGCTTCATCACCATGGCATGCTCGAACTCCTGCAGGAAATCGCTGCGGATGTCCAGCGCCTGGCTGATGCTCTTGAGCTGCATGGCATGCTCGGCCATGGCCCGGTTGCCGAAGAAGTTGGTGGTACTGCCCAGCGCGAGGACCAGGATGTCGTACTCGAAATCGCCAACGTTGGTCTCCACGCGTTTGGCCCCGGGTACAATGCGCTGCACTTCGGCCATGCGGAAGGCCACATTGGGCATGGGGCCGATGGTTCGCCGGAAGGGATGCCCGATGCTATCGGCGCCCAGGCTGGCCGTGGCCACCTGATAAAGAAGCGGCTGGAAACAGTGGTGGTTCTGCTTGTCCAACAACAACACCTTGTAGGGCTTGCCGGCCAGTCCCTGCACCACTTCGAGCCCGGCGAAACCACCGCCGACCACGAGCACTCTTGGATAGGTCAGGGCGTCGTAGTGTGCTTTGGCGTTACTGGGCATGGGCGTAATGTCGAGCGGGGTACAAAGATCCGGATCTTTGCGGCCCAACTGACCACCGAACGGCCCTTTCATCGGCATGTACGAGCAAGACACCATAGCCGCCATCAGCACGCCGCCGGGTGCGGGCGCCATTGCGGTGCTGCGCCTCAGCGGGGCGCGGGCCCTGGAGGTGGCTGGACGCATTGCCCCGTCGCTCCCCATGGAACCATTGGCACGCAGGGCCTATTTCATGCCCGTGATCGACCTGGACGGCCAGGTGGATGAAGCGGTGCTCACGGTATTCAAAGGGCCCAACAGCTACACGGGCGAGGACGTGGTGGAAGTGAGCGTGCACGGCTCGGTGTACATCCAACAGCGTCTGTTGCAGGCCCTGCTGGACGCCGGTGCGCGGTTGGCGCAGCCCGGCGAGTTCACCCAGCGTGCGTTCCTGAACCGGAAGATGGACCTGAGCCAGGCCGAGGCCGTGGCCGACCTGATCGCCAGCCAGAGCGCGGCCCAGCACCGGCTCGCCCTGCAGCAGCTGCGCGGTGGTTTCGGTGCCCGCATCGAGGAACTGCGCCAGCAACTGATCGACTTCGCCGCACTGATCGAACTGGAGCTCGACTTCAGCGAAGAGGATGTGCAGTTCGCGCAGCGCATTGAGCTGCAAGCCCTGCTGGACCGCCTGGTGGACCTGAGCACCGAACTGATCGACAGCTTCCGCTACGGGAACGCCATCAAACAGGGTATCCCCGTGGCCATAGTGGGCGCGCCCAACAGCGGCAAGAGCACCCTGCTGAACGCGTTGCTGAAGGATGACCGCGCCATTGTGAGCGACATCCCCGGCACCACACGCGATACCGTGGAAGAGACCATGACCATCGAGGGCGTGTTGTTCCGGTTCATCGATACGGCGGGCATCCGGCGCACGGACGATACGGTGGAGAAACTGGGCATTGAGCGCAGCTATAAGAAGGCCTCCGAGGCCAGCATCGTGGTGCTGTTGGGCGATGCCTCGGTGGTGGCCGAAGGCGCACTGCGCACCGAGGCGGCCATGCTCCGCAAGAAGATCGGCGAAGGGCCGCGCATCCTGCCCGTGCTGAACAAGTGCGACGTGCCCGGTGCACCGGCCAGCAAGGAGACCCTGTCCATATCGGCGCGCAGTGGCACTGGACTAAGCGCGTTACAACAAGCCTTCTTGATGTACGTTCAAGAGATGCGCAGCGGGCCGGGCGATATCGTGGTGACCAACGCCCGCCACGTGGACGCATTGCAAAAGGCACGCACCTCGCTGCTAGAGGCCAAAAAGGCCATCGACCTGGGCATCAGCGGCGAGCTGTTGGCCATCGACCTGCGCCGCGCCCAGCACCATTTGGGCGAGATCACCGGGCGCATTACCACGGAAGATCTACTGGGCAGTATTTTCGGGAGGTTCTGTATCGGGAAATAGTCCTGATGTACGATAACACCCGTCTCCGCTGTTCACAGAAGGCCAACTGACCGCCATGAACAACTCCATCAGAACCCTCCTTCCGGCAGTCGGTCTTGCCATAGTAGGAACTGTCAATGCCCAAGACGCTGTGCCTGAGGGGCGCTGGAGCATCGGGGCCTCGGGCTGGGCGGGTGCGTCGTATCGCACGTTGATCAATATCGATGGTTCAGCGCTCGCGGACCGGATCATCGATGGCCGGAATGAGCGGGAAGAATGGGATGTGGCCATTGGGGGTGGTTTTCATGCCGGTTACCGGCTTTCCGACCGGTTCAGCCTGGAGGCTGGTGTGGCCTACGCCCGGTTCGGTTACGCCGACGCGGTGAACCTGAGCGACCTCACCTTTGGCGACCAGATCGATCCGCGGCGCGGCTTTATCTACAATACCGGGGATGTGCCTCCTGAGAGTTGGCGGTTCGTGGACCGGTTCCATTACCTCGAGTTGCCCATCGGTGTGGTGATGGAGCTGGGTCAGGGGCGCTGGCGATCCTTCACCACCTTGGGCGTGGCGCCAGCCTTTCTGTTGGCCGCCCAAGGGTTGACGGTGAGCACCTATTCGGATGGCCAAGAGGAGCGCGAAAGCTTCGATCTACCCGGGGACTTCGCTTCGTTCAACCTGATCCCCTACTTCAGCACCGGAGTGACCATGCATCCGGGTGGCCGCTGGACCTGGTCGTTGTGCCCCACGTTCCGCTACGGAGCACTAAAGCTGATCGACGCGCCCGTTTCGGCCCGGGTCTACAGCGTGAGCCTCGATCTGGGCGTTCGGTTCACGCTCTAAGGGACGCTTCAGGGTGGGAAATACGGTGATCACCGTAGTGGAACACGGTAGGTAACGGAGGAAGCGACCCCGTTGAACGGGGAAGCTTTGCCGAAACCTTCAACGGTGTCCACCCACACACCCGACCAACGGCTTAACCGCCTGTCATTCCCTGCGCTGATCGCCACGGCGGTCGCGGGTCTGCTCACCCTGGCCACTTGCGGGCAGGACGATGGGCAGCATTACCGGATGATCGGGGTCGAGGCACTGGGCCTTCCCTTGGACCACGTTCACTCCTGGGTCGACCGTTCACCGGATGGCCGTACCCTGCTTGTCTCCGCCACCAAACGATCCCCCCTGCTGGTCCTGGATGCGACCGACCTGAGCGTACAGCGTCGCATTGACATCGGCGATTGGAACGTGGGCGCCCGCGTTTATCACAGTGCCCGGGGCAATTATGCCCTGCTTGAGGAGATCGAATACCTCGCCTACTCCTCGAACGGCAAGGACAATGCCCGCCGGTTCGCAGTGCTCAACGTTGCAACGGGTCAGCTTGTCGTGAACGAGGTACAAGCCTATTCCGCTGCGCTATCGGCCGATGAGCGCACGCTATACAGCATTGATGCCGAAGGTGTACTTGCCACCGACCTGGCCACAGGGAAACAGAACAAGGTGAAAGGCCTGGAGCGCAAAGGCAGCGCCATGGCCCTTTCACCGGATGGCACGCGCATCGCCATTGCCTACGACCCGACCGAGGACGAACTGTCCTTGATCCCTTCGGTGCGCAACGACAAGAAAGCCATCAAGGCGGCACTGAAGGTGGGGCAGATCGTGCTGGTCCACGACCTCGTCAGCGGCAAGTTCATTCTTCCCGTGAACGAGTTGTTCGACAAGGTGTTCCGGCTGGCCTACAACAGCGATGGCAAGGAACTGTGGATACATGCCAAGCCCCGCGCCCATAAGAACGCCAACCCGGACGTGACCCTCAGTTATCTGGATATCGCGGACGCGCTCACCGGCGAAATGGGCCGCTCCTCCTATCCCTCACATGCGCTTTACGAACCAACGTTCTGTGGAGATGCCGCCAACCGGCTGGTCTCCATCGGCAGCCAGAAAGGGCGCTACTTGGAAGTGCACATCTACGAGCACGGCGCCATGTCCATGGTGGGCCGCTTTGTGATCGATGAGCGGCTGTTCAAGAACAAACAGAACGGCGCCGAGAAATGGAGCGATGCCCGTGTAGGCTTCGCCCTGTTGCCCGATGGCAAACGCATGTTGATGACGTTCGGCAGCCGACTGATCGAATGGACCTACGCCCCATGAAGAAGCTGATCACCCTCATCCTATTGATCACCGGACTGGTCGCGCAGGCCCAGAAAAAGGAACTGCTGGAGGACAAGGAGACCATACTTGCCCGCGCATCGCAGGCCCTGGAGGCGGCCATGCAGCCAGGAGGGGCGCTCTACGAGGCGGTGAAGAAGGAGAACCTCATCGGCCGCTATGTGATCCAGGTGAGCTTCCGCGAAAAGGGCGACATCAGCAGCGTGTTCGTGGTGAGCGCAGAAGCGCACGACCAACGCTCGCAGAACCGGTTCAAGGACCTGGTCCACCAGCTGGAGATGCCCTTCAAGATGCCCAAAGGGCGCCAGTACCGCATAGAACACACGTTCGACCTGAACGCCATACCACGCTAAGCAACCATTACCCACACCATGAAACACCTGTTCACATCCGTACTGATGCTGGCTTCCGCCGGGCTCTTCGCCCAAGAGGAAATGCCCACCATCTGGGAGACCAAGCTCGAGCACAAGATCGAACACACCGGCACCGGCACCGAAGAGCGCGGCTACAGCTATGCCGCCAGCGACAAGGAGATCACCGTCTTCAACAACAAGACCGGCGGCGTGCGCTGGACCGGGAAGTTCAAGGACCTGACACCCAAGCTGAGCAAGGTGGACGAACTCGCACCCTTCTGGGAGAGCAACGTGCTCTTCCTCTTCGACCGTAAAATGGGCAAGGACCAGATCGCCTGCCTCGACCTTAGTGATGGCCGCCTGCTCTGGAGCACGGACAAATACCAGAACGTGACCGATGAGAACGTGGTCTACATACCCGAACTGGACGGATTCGCCATCTCGTTGAAGGAGCGCCTCGTCTGGATACTTGCGCGCACTGGCGAGGAGCGTTGGAGCACCGACAAGTTCAAGGGCGTGGTGGGCCAATATGTGATCACGGCCGACAGCAAGCTCATCATGGTGAACTTCGTTCCGAGCAACCTGGGCGCGCTCTTCACCGGTTTCAAGAACCAGATCGTGAAGATCGACCTCACCAATGGCAACATCCTTTGGGAGAACACCTATGTGGGCCGTGCCGAGCGCAAGGTGATCACCGGCGAGTTCCTCTACGAACTGGACGTGACCGACAACAAGGTCTTCCTGCGCATGAACGGTATGCAGGTGTACGACCTGAACACGGGCGCCAACATCTACTCAGCCGCGTTCGACTTCACGCCTGAAGGCCTGGTGGGTAAACCCGCCGGTGCCAAGAAGTTCGGCGTTTATCATGCCGTGGCCGACCCTGTCATCGTTGGTGACGACCTGTACGTGCTGGACATGAGCAGCAAGAAGAGCCAGTACGTGAAGAAGTATGACAAGAACAGCGGCAAGCTGCTGTGGACCAGCCCCGAGATCAAAGAGGCACGCGCCATTCCCAACATGTACGTGGTGGGCGACAAGGTGCTGCTGCAGATCGGTGGCAACGTGGAATGCCAGGCCTACATCTACAAGCGTGAACCCGATGGACAGGGCGGCTGGCGTATCACTGAAGAGTGGCGCGTCTGGCGACCCAACGTGAAACCGAACGGCATCCAGGCCTTCAACACCAAGGATGGCAGCCTGGCCTGGGAGAGCGAACGCTTCCGCAAAGGCATCACCAATGCCGTGATCGTGGAGGACAAGTTCGTGGTGTGTAGCGGAAAGGAGCTCTACAGCATGGACATCAACACTGGTGCCGAGAAGTACGTGGTACCCGTGGCCAAGGGCGGTGTGGGCAATGCCGACCAGATCATGGTGTACAAGGACATGGTGGTGGTGATCGGCGACAAGGGCGTGAGCACCTTCAGTTCCAAGACCGGCGAGCCCGTGGCCATGGGCAAGTACAAGAAGAGCGACCTGGAGGACTACGAGGGCGACCGCATGGTCCTGAAGACCGAAAGCGCTGACATCGCGTGCTTCGACCTGGATGATTGCACCTTCAAGCAGTTCAAGGCCCGCACGGGCGCCATTACGAGCATGAGCACCGACGGAAGCTTCGTCTACGTGTACGAGAAAAAGAACGTCACCAAGGTGGGTACCCGATAGGCGCAACGCTTAACGGGGAAAGCGCGGGCCGTGCCGAAAGGTGCGGCCCGCGTCTCGTTTCAGGGGCATTCCTCGATCGGTCCGAGCACACGGTGAATGAGCAGATACTCCTCCATGCCGTCGCCTTCCATCGCAGGGCCTTGGTCCAAAGAGCACTCCACCTCGATGGTCCAAGGCTTTCCACCCTGCCCCACGGCCTTCAGGTAGGCACGCTCCAGATCGGCACCGTTCATCGATCCGACGAGCTCTCCTTCTTCAGCTCTCATGTCCAAGCCGCCGGCGCACGGCCACGTGAACTGCGAGCCGCACGGCTGGAAGCTCTTTGCATCGGCCATGTAGGTGAAGGTGCCACTCACCTTCATCCGGGGGATCTCGTCCTGGGCCTCATCGGCCAGACGCTCCAAGGTCCAGTCTTGCGCAACCTCCACCCCACCGATGACATCCACGAAGACCAGCCCCTTGTCCGTACGTTGGTAATGGTCCGGCGGATCACCACCATATTGGATGCTCAGTAGTCCGGAGACAGGGCCACCGGATATGTGCACGACACGCCAAGTCCCTAACGCTCCTTCTGCGAGCGTATCGGCATCCACGAGGCGTTGCCGGATGATGAATGTGCTATCACTGCGGACCCACAGCTGTACCATTGTCGCGCGGTCCTTACCACGAGGGAAGATGCCATCGTAGTAGCCGGTCCATTCGACCAGGCCTTGGGCCGCTGGCTCAACGGGCAGCGTTGCTCCCTGCTCTTCGGTCGGGGCATTGGAGCAGGCCGACAGGATCGAAAGCACGAGAATGGGGAGCGATAGTCGCATAGCCGGGGTTTGGAGGACCGAAGGTATGCGGCCATGGAGGGGCCTCGACATGAGCGGAAAGGCAACAGAACCCGGCAAGATCTATGTAACAGAATTGTTAGTAACGATGTTGTTACTAACTAAGTTGTTACATTTGTTCAGCCTTGGGAAAACCACCGCACATGAACGAAGAACGATCACCCTTCCTCATCGGCACGCTCGTTTCAGGTGACAGCTTCGTGGACCGTGAATGGCCCCGCAAACACCTGCGGGCCAATTTCAAGTCCGGCATCAACACGGTCATCATCAGTCCGCGGCGGTGGGGCAAATCCTCGCTCATCAAACAGGTGGCGCTGGACATGTCCCGTGAAAGGAACGTACGCTTCGCCTTCGTGGACCTCTTCCACGTGCGCACCGAGCAGGAGTTCCTGGAGCGCACGACCGAGGCGGTGATCAAGGCGTTGGGAAAGACCATGGAACAGCGCATGGCCGACGTCAAGGAGTTCATCCGGGGGGTGGTGCCACAGGTGTCATTCGGGGTTGACCCGCAAAGCGAGTTCAGCCTGAAGTTCGACCTTCCCGACGGACGCCGCAGCATGCCCGACCTGCTGGACCTGCCCGAGCGCATGGCCCAGGCGAAGGGGGTTCGCCTGGTGCTTTGCATCGACGAGTTCCAGAACATCGCGCAACTGCCCGACCCCACCGGCTTCCAGAAAATGCTGCGCGCCTCGTGGCAACACCAGAAGGCCGTGTGCCATGCCATCTACGGAAGCAAGCGCCACATGATGATGGACCTGTTCAACAAGCAGAGCATGCCCTTCTTCCGTTTTGGCGACATCCTGTTCCTGGACAAGATCAAGCGGCACGACTGGGTGCCCTTCATCAACGGCCGTTTCGCCAGCGCGAAGAAGACCATCAGCGATGAGACCTGCGACCACCTGGCCGAGCGCATGCAGGACCACAGCTACCATGTGCAGATGCTGGGGCATGCGGCATGGTTGCGTACCAATGGCCGTACCTGCACACGCGCGATCGTGGACACTGCGCTGAACGACCTGCTGAACCAGCACGACGCCATTTACCATCGCATGGTGGACGAGATCACCACACCACAGCTCAACTACCTCCGGGCCCTGCTCAACGGCGTGGAGCGCTTCACCACAAAGGAGAACCTCAAACGCTTCGACCTGGGTTCCAGCGCCAACGTGAAGCGGGTGACCAATGCACTGGAGACCAAGGAGATCCTCGACTTCGTGGGCAAGGACACCGAGTGGATCGACCCCCTGTTCAAGATCTGGTTGGAAGAACGTTATTGGGGCTCGCGCCTCCGCATGGTATGAACACACCCCTCCTATCCGCCTTCTACTTCGGCAGTGTGGACCATTATCGCCTGTTGGCAAAGCACTCGAAGGTCATCATCGACGTGGGGGAGCACTACGAACGCCAGAGCTACCGCACGCGCACCCGCATCGTGGGGCCGAACGGCGTGCAGGACCTGAACGTGCAGATCACCCGCGATCACGGGCAAAAGATGCCGATGAATAACGTGGGTCTCAGCACCATCGAGACCTGGCCGCAGCAGCACGTGCATGCCATCCGCAGCGCCTACGGGAAATCGCCGTGGGGCCTGCATTACATCGACGCCATCGAGGCCGTGATCACGGCGCCGCACCAGCGCCTCATCGACCTTGACCTGGCCACCTTGCAGCTGGGAATGAAATGGCTGGGGCTGACCACGGAGGTGGTGGTGAGCGAGACTTATGTGGAAGTGGCAAGTGACGAGCGGCGAGCGGCGAGTGTCCCTGAAGCCACTCGCCAATCGCAACACGCTGCTACGTATGTGGACCTTCGCACCTCCTTTCACCCCAAGAAGCCCCTGCCTCCCGATGTGCAGCCTTCACCTGCTTATCCGCAGGTCTTCGCGGACCGCCATGGCTTTGTTTCGCGTCTGAGCATCATCGACCTGGTGTGCAACTGCGGGCCGGAGGCAAAGCGGATCATCCGGTGACCGAACTTCGATGCCGTCCACCATCACCACGCCAGCCACACTGCTCCCATGCCCCACGCCACCGGGAAGATGACCAGACCCATACACGTGTTACGCACACGTCTGCCGCGTTTGATGCTGGCCATTTTCGTGATGCTGCTGTTACCATTGCTGGCCGCCGCCCAGACCGAGGGCCTCGGCAGTTGGAACATCCTGAACGTGAAGTATGCTTGGAGCGATCGGCTGAGCGGGTTCGCGGAGGGACAGGTACGCTCCTTGCGCTTCTACGACGACTTCCACTACTACGAGTACAAGGGCGGCCTCACCTACAAGGCCATGGCCGGCCTCAAGTTGTCCCTCGGTGCAGGGCGCTACGTCACCTACCGACCCGGTGGCGATTTCGTGGAGCCCAGGGCGAACGACGAGTTCCGCCTCTGGCCCCAAGTAGTGCTGGAAAGCTCACTTGGCCGGGTGCGTGTCGAGCAGCGCTACCGCTGGGAGATGCGTTACACCAGCTTTGGCTATCGCAACCGTTTCCGGTTCCGGATCGGTCTTGCCTATCCTTTTGGTCCGATGAAGGATGGCGTGCGGCCTTACCTCTTGAGCGGGAACAACGAGCTGTTCTTCACCGACAATGAGCCTTACTTCGAGCGGAACCGCGTCCAGTTGGGTGTTGCCCGCCGGATATCCTCTACCGTTTCCGTTCAACTGGGCTACCTGCACCAGTTCGACTACCGGATCAACGACGAGATCGGGCGTGACTTCCTTGTGGTGGGTGTGTATGTGGAGATGGAACGGACCGCACCCTCCGCACCACGGACCTTGCAGCCAGCGGACCAATGAGGTCGATCTTCCGTTGATGGACCCAAGCCGCAGCGCCCTCATGCATGGCTAGGCCTTCAGAAGGCAGGTCTTCAACCGGGCCGGGTCATGATCGAAGGCTGGTCGATGCCCGCAGTTCATACGCCCGATCCACTACTTTCCCCCCATGAACCTACGCCATACACTTCCCCTGCTCTCCTTGCTGGCCAGCACTGCCGTTAGCGCCCAGAACGAAGGCGCAATCGACGTGGCCGTGCCCGTGATAGAGGATACCCACGACCCCAATGAACCCCTGACCATCGCCGAGGTGATGCCGGAGTTCCCGGGTGGCAAGGAGGCCTTGTTCGCCTACATTGGAAAGAACCTCAAGTACCCCGAGCAGGCGGTGGAAGAAGGCATCGAGGGGGTGGTCTACGTCACCTTTGTGGTGGAGGTGGACGGCAGCATTACAGGTGTCAAGGTGCTGCGTGGCATCGGTGGTGGCTGCGATGAGGAGGCGGTACGCGTGGTGCGCAGCATGCCGAACTGGACGCCCGGTATGCAAGCTGGAAAGCCGGTGCGG
Source organism: Flavobacteriales bacterium (assembly GCA_046306055.1). Classification (GTDB taxonomy): domain Bacteria; phylum Bacteroidota; class Bacteroidia; order Flavobacteriales_F; family PHOS-HE28; genus PHOS-HE28. The sequence goes on along the minus strand of JBKDXR010000006.1, from coordinate 86,020 downwards.
GTGAAGTACAACCTGCCGATCCGGTACAAGTTGGCGGGGGATAAATAATAGGACCAACGGCGCCGGCCCTTTCGCCGAGAAAACGCATGAACCCCGCTATCAGGCTATGGTCGGCAACGTGCTTCGCGCTGTTCACCAGTCTTTGTGGGTTGGCCCAGTACAGCGCACGGCCCCAAGTCGCATTCGATAAGCCCATCCGAATAGCAGGTGTTGAGCCGATCGGCGCGTTGAAAAGTGAGGCAGGGTGCAGATTGGAGGTGCGCATCACGGTGGATCGCAGCGGCCAGGTGACCAAGGCTGTAGTGGTCACAGACAACGACTCTTGTACGGATCGGGAGCTGATCGCAGCCGCGGTGGCCCAAGCGAAGGAGTACCGGTTCAACCCTGACCCGACCGCACCCGCGCACCAAAGCGGTACCATTTCATGGATTTTTCAGGAGCATGGTCAGTCTGCGTTAAAGGTGGATGGCGCTCTTGACCTCGAGACCGAGCCCGTTCCGGAGCCATCCATCCAAGAAGACTGGTACACCTTCACCGATCCGATGCCGCAATTCCCCGGCGGGGAGGAAGCCTTCAAGGCCTACTTGGCGACGAACCTCCGCTATCCCGAGCTAGAGCGTGAGAACAGCATTCAGGGCACGGTGTACCTCAGCATCATCGTGGAAGAGAACGGGGTGGTCACCAACATCACTCCGCTGCGCGAAGTGTACGGCGGGCGTGGCCTGACCCAGGAGGCGATCCGCGTGCTGAAGGCCATGCCAGCTTGGACACCCGGTCGGATGAACGGCAAGCCGGTGCGGGTGAAGATGAACGTGCCGGTGAAGTTCAGGTTGGAGTGAGCGGGCGAGCCGATCAGACAATGAGATGATCAGAAGATCAGAACAATTGAACGCCCTGCCCGATCTTCGCACCACAGACATCGCGGTCAGGCCATCCTCTGATCATCTGATCGTCTGATCATCCACCTACGCTGAAGCTTTGGCGAAAGCATCTGATCACCATGGCCGAGAAGATCGGCATCGAAGCATCCAAGAACGAGGACTTCAACAAGCCAACCGGATCGGATGACCTTCTCACGATACACGACATCGCTCACTGCCCTGCTGATCACAGCATGTGCCATCGGTCAAACGGATACCTTGGAATTCGCTTGCGACACAACTTTCGACCGGCTGCACTACACACGATGTCTTTATACCAGTGAGCACCAGCTCATTGCGCTCGGCAACAGAGATAAGAAGGGCCGTAAGGATGGTCGTTGGTGCTACTTCACGGGTGATATCAAGGACCGCGATGATGGTCCATACAAGAAAGACGTCAAGGTCGGCACATGGTGGGTAACGGACCGTGCGTTCGTCGTTTATAACAAGCGCGGAGAGATCATATCCAAGGGTTTCGGATGTCGCAGTTGCCCACCATTCTGACCCGTACCGTGAGCCTGCATTTCGCGTGAGGGATAGCAGCGGAAACCCCGCAAGGCCTGTCATCAGGCCGCGGAGTTGCAGCGGATAGCCCGACCCGGCTGCTTTTGAGCCGGGGCACGCCCCAACCCTCTCGCAATTCACCCACTACACCCGATCTTCGCACCACAGACATCGCGGGTCAGGCCATCCTCTGATCATCTGATCGTCTGATCATCCACCTACGCTGAAGCTTTGGCGGAAGCATCTGATCATCATGGCCGAGAAGATCGACATCGAAGCATCCAAGAACGAGGACTTCAACAAGCTGAAGGTCTCCGACCTTAACAAGCGCCTGCACAAGATCCATGAGGGCGGCGGCGAAAAGCGCATGGCCAAGCTGAAGGCCGAAGGCAAGATGACCGCCCGCGAGCGCATCGACGCGCTGCTCGACCCCAAGAGCCCGCGCATCGAGATCGGTGCCTTCGCGGCCGATGGCATGTACAAAGAGCACGGCGGTGCCCCCAGCGCCGGTGTGGTGGTGGTGATCGGCTACGTGAGCAAGCGCCAATGCATCGTGGTGGCCAACGACGCCACCGTGAAGGCCGGCGCCTGGTTCCCCATGACGGGCAAGAAGAACCTGCGCGCACAAGAGATCGCCATCGAGAACCGCCTGCCCATCATCTACCTGGTGGACAGCGCGGGCGTGTACCTGCCCATGCAGGACGAGATCTTCCCCGACAAGGAGCACTTCGGAAGGATCTTCCGGAACAACGCCATCATGAGCTCCATGGGCATCACGCAGATCGCCGCCATCATGGGCAGCTGCGTGGCGGGCGGCGCCTACCTGCCCATCATGAGCGATGAGGCGCTGATCGTGGAGAAGACCGGCAGCATCTTCCTCGCCGGCAGCTACCTGGTAAAAGCCGCCATCGGTGAGGACATCGACAACGAGACGCTCGGCGGCGCCACCACCCACAGCGAGATCAGCGGGGTGACCGACTACAAGTGCAAGGACGATGCGGATTGCCTGAAGAAGATCCGCGCCATCGTGGACAAGCTGGGCAAACCCAAAGACGCAGGTTTCAGCCGCGAGAAGGCCGCCGCGCCCAAGGCCGACCCGAAGGAGATCTACGGCATCCTCCCCACCGACCGCGCCAAGCCCTACGACATGCGCGAGGTGATCGCGCGGCTGGTGGACGACAGCGAGTACACCGAGTACAAGGAAGGCTACGGCCAGAGCATCATCACCGCCTACGCCCGCATCGACGGCTGGGCGGTGGGCATCGTGGCCAACCAGCGCAAGGTGGTGAAGAGCAAGAAGGGCGAGATGCAGTTCGGCGGCGTCATCTACAGCGACAGCGCCGACAAGGCCACGCGCTTCATCGCCAACTGCAACCAGAAGAACATCCCGCTGGTCTTTTTGCAGGATGTCACCGGCTTCATGGTGGGCAGCCGCAGCGAGCACGGCGGCATCATCAAGGACGGCGCGAAACTGGTGAACGCCGTAAGCAACAGCGTGGTGCCCAAATTCACCATCATCATCGGCAACAGCTACGGCGCCGGCAACTACGCCATGTGCGGCAAGGCCTACGACCCGCGCCTGATCGTGGGCTGGCCCAGCGCCCAAGTGGCCGTGATGGGCGGCGAGCAGGCCAGCAAGGTGATGCTGCAGATCGAAGTGGCCGCGCTGAAAGGCAAGGGCGAGACCATCACCCCCGAGAAGGAGGCCGAACTGCTGAACAGGATCCGCGGGAAGTATGAAGAGACCATCAGCCCGTACTACGCGGCGAGCAGGCTGTGGCTGGATGCGGTGATCGATCCGTTGGAGACGCGGACGTGGATCAGCCTCGGTATTGAAGCAGCATCGCAAGCGCCCGCAACTCGCGAGTTCAACATGGGTGTTCTTCAGACATGAACCGGTTGTCAGAGATAAGAGGGCCAGTTGTGGTCGGTGCCTTGATCGCATTGATCGGGTTCGTGCCTTACGTCGTTGACTTCTTCACGGCCGCACGCCCACAAGAAGGATATGCGCTGCCAATGACCGGGATAATCGTAGGAATTGCGATAGCTGCCGTAGCGCTCTATTGCTCGATGAAGCAAATGCCGCAAGAAGCAAGGTGGTTGTTGATCATCGCAGCGTGCGTGCTGGTCTTGTCCTTCACTGGGCCGCAGATTGGCGCGATCGCCATTACCTTGTTCTCAACAGGAATCATCGTAAACGAGCTAGTGCGTAAACCGCTGAAGAACGCATGAAGACGCAGATCTGGTTGGTGATCGAGGCGGCAAGCCAGGCACCGGCGACGCGGGAGTTCAATATGGGGGTGTTGCAGACATGAAAACGAAGCGACCTCCGCAATGGGTGTTGTACATCCTTTTGGCTTCACCCATTCTTCTCCTTCTGCTCTACCTGTTCCTTGTGTTTTCCGGGATAACCAGCACTATAATGGATGATTGAGGTTGGGCGTTCCGGCTCGTCCTTCGACTCCGCCTTGCTACGCTCAGGATGTCGCCGTCGGGCCATTCGTTGCAAGTCCTCGTCCGCCGGATGGCGGACTCCGGGCTTTCCACTGCTGTCCCTAACGCGAAATGCAGATCACCGGTTGAACCGGTCCTTCCCCCAATTCGCGGGGTTCTCGGCGATGTACCTGGCAATGCGATCGTGTTCGCCGTCATCGCGGATGATCCGTTCGTAATACCCGCGTTGCCAGATCGGCGTACCACGTGGCATCAACCCATCGCGCACGGCCTGCCGTGATACCGCGGCCTTGAACGTTTGCATGATGTGGCCCAACGAATTTTTCACCATGATGGCGATCGGTGGTCGGCGGGGGATGTCGGTACCGTTCGGTGGCGGCGGTTCATCGGGGTCGTTGGTGGCGGGCATTCGTAGGGGCGGCGAATTCGCCGCCCCTACCCCGCCAACCGACGTTCCCGCCACATCCGTGATCACCACGATCCCATGCATGTGGTTCGGCATCACGATAAATGCATCGCACACCACCATGGGCATGTGTTCGGGTATCGCATCCCAACACCGTTTTACAATATCACCCATGGCATTGGGCACCATCACGCCGTTCACCACATCACCGAACAACGGCAACCGTTCCTGCGTGCATACCGTGACGTAATAGGCACCGGAACGGGTGTAATCGTATCCTCGTAACCGGATGGATCGGCGATGGAAACGGTCGGCCATGACCCGAATATCGTCATCACCGCTTGAACCGTTCCCCTTTCCAATTGGCGGGGTCTGCCTGCCGCAGGATGGGCCTGCTGCGATCGCTCACACCCTCTTCGTCGGGGTAGGCGCGAAATGCGGCGTTGTCCAATGATCCGGTACGGGCACGTCGGGTGATCGTACACGGGCGCGCCATCGTTGCCAAGTCTTGCACAGAAAGGTGCACTACATTTGATATGCACCACAACCACCGAACCAAAAACGCGCACCATGAGAAGTCTTTCCTCCTTCGGGGCCACCCTTTTCACCCTTTACGCATGGCCCCTCGTCAGCCTTGCCCAAATGGACTATTACATCGCCAGCTCGTTCGGGAGCCGGTTCAACGACATCAACGATGGTGGAGTGGCGGTGAGCGGCGGTGCCTACTTCGACTTCGCGACCGAGGTGTGGACCCCGATGGAACCCGAGGCGACCGAAATGGTATCGATCAACAACAACGGCGATGTGGCCGGGTCCATGTTCCTGGATGAGCCGAATTTCATCCTGCAACCGGGCTACCAGCAGAACGGCGTGTGGACACCGATCGGATGGTTCCCCGCTTCGAACCCGCAGGAATCCTCCTTCAGCACCTTCAGCATTTCGCCCAACGGCGTGTGGGTCACCGGCCAGATGTCCATTGGCTGCTGCGATTTCGGGACCTTCAAGTACAACACGGAGACCGGCGTGCTCACGGAGATCTTCGATGAAGCCTACCTCGCGGTGGCCGGGTATGTCATCACCAACGATGGCACCATCGGCGGTTGGGCGGATGATGAGGGCCTGGGCGGTGGAACGCGACGCATACCGGTGTACATCACGCCGGACCTGGAGATCATCCCGGTCGGTACCACACTGCCCCAGTTCAGCACCAACGCAGTGAACGACATCAATGCCTCTTCGGTGATGGTCGGCGACTTCGATAACCAGCCCTTCATCTACGACCGCAATACGGACACGTTCACCACCTTCGACATTCCCTTCGGTTACATCGCGGCCACCTTCACCAGCGTATCCAACACCGGCGTTGCCGTGGGCTATGCGCAGAAGTTCGGCGAGTTCGGCAGCTTGCTGCGCGACGCCATCATCTACCATCCCGCTCTGGGCGGCCAGCCACGGTTCCTACGGGATATGCTGCTGATCAACGGGCTCGACATCAACGCGCCGAACGACCGCATGGGCACGGCCATTGCCATTTCCCCGAACGGGGAGTATGTGGCCGGCTGGGATGATCAGCCTCCCTTCGCCGCGAATGGCTGGGTGGTGTACTTCGATGGTCTGTTGTTCGAACCGCCCGCTTGTTCCATGGAGTGCCCTGCGGACATCGCTGTGATCGCTCCACAGGGTGAGACCTCCGCCGTGGTGAGCTACGAAGTTCCGTTCACGTGCGGCCCCAACGCACCTCCCGGTGTGGAGCTCGTGCTCGTACAGGGCCTCGCCTCCGGTTCCTCCTTCCCTTTCGGGACCACGCAGATCGTGCATCACCTGGTGGATGGCGACGGCAACCTGGTGAACCTCTGCAGTTTCAATGTGACCGTGAGCGACGAGTTCTGCGCGCCGCAGATCCAGTTCTTCGTGGGGCCCATCACCCGCATGGTGGTGGCCGGTGTGGACCACGCCTCCACCGTGGACGCCACGGCCCCCGCCCATGAGTTCTTCCTGGACGTGGAAGTGCCCATGAACGCTGCGGCCAGCTACCCCATCTCCCTGGAAGGCTATACCGGTGGCGAAAACGTGAACTTCTTCACCGCCTTTGTGGACTTCGACCAGGACGGTGTGTTCAACAATGCCGAGGAGATGTTCGAGATCGGCAGCCTCGAAAATTCCACCGGCCTGGATGGACAGGCTGCCAGCGGCACCATCAGCGTTCCTTTGGATGCACTGACCGGCGTGACCCGCATGCGTATCATCAAGACCGACGGAGCTTCCCCTGTCGATCCCTGCTTCAGCTACTTCTTCGGCCAGGTGGAGGATTACACGGTGATCATCTCCGAGATCGGCACAGGTGTCAGCGCAAGCGAGGAGCCGACCGTCGTCCTCTACCCCAACCCGGCTGATGATGTGCTGCAGATCCAGTCCTCCGAGGCCATCGAACTGGTCACGCTCTTCAACGCACAAGGCCAGGAAGTGGCCCAGCAATCCCTGCGCGACCGCGCCGGCGTGATCGACATCTCCGCGCTCAGCAGCGGCGTTTACACCTTGCGTGCCACCACCCGCGATTCCAGCTTCGTGCTCCACGTGGTGAAGAACTAGGGCGCCTTACCCCTGCTTCACATTGCAGCTGTTCCGCTCCCCACGTGCCATCCACTGGCACGTGGGGATCAGGACCGCATATAAGACCTTCTGCTTTCGGCCGGGGCATAAAGCATACGGGTCATCTGGCTTCTTTAGCTCATCGCCCCCCTGGCCCTTCGGCCCTTGATCGCTCCGGCGTAGCTTCACCATAAGCAAGCAGCGCTGCCAGCCCCCCATGTCCTCCCTCTACACCATCATCGCCGAGCACCGGGGCGGCACCTATTGTTGCCAGGTTCAGGCTTCGGACGAAGTGCAGGCCCTGAAGCACTGGGCCGACCATTGCGCTGATGATCCCGAGCTGTTGGCCGCCTTCACCCCGCAGGGCATCCGGGTGCTACAGCAGGCCGACTGGGACGACCTGGACCGCCCAACGCCCCTCCGAGGCCTGGTGAACATGTGGTGTGCCAGCATCTCCTTCAGCCAGGCCCTTTGCCTGATCAACGTGGTACGCACGGCATCGGTGTGAGCTGCGTAGCAGCGCGTTCACCAAGGGATACCTACTTGATGCGCTGCTTCTCCATCGCCCTCACCCCTTTCACGATGAGCGACTCGAGCACCCTCAGGTCCACATCACTGAGCTTCTTGATGTACAGGCAGCTCTTCCCCGTGGTGTGCTTGCCCAGCTTCTCCATCAGGGCCGCCTCCTCCTCGAAGCCCATCATGATGTAGAGGGTGAGGTTGGCTTTTCGTGGACTGAAGCCGGTGATCATCCACTCGCCCTCGCGGCCGGTGTCGTACGTGTAGGCATAACGCCCATAGCCCACGATGCTGGCCCCCCATAGCTTCGGATCCTCGCCCGTGGCCTTCCTCATCAGGCCCATGATGGCGCGGCAGTCGGCGGCGATGTCGGCGGGTTGCTTGGCGATGAAGGCGTCCACACTGGCGGTGGTCTCCGTGGTCTTGAGCTCGGCTTTGGCCATGGGGTTGGATGTCCTGCAAATATGGAATGCTGATCACAACGGATCGCTGAAGCTTCTGAACTTCGACCCATGGCAACGACGAAGAAGACAGATCCAGTGAAGGTATCAGCACCGCTGAAGAAGAGCGCTCCTGCGAAGAATTCCATGGCATCCGTCACACTTCTATCCGGCGGCAATCCGCAGATCGCCAAAGGCCATGGCGACGAAGTGGTGCAGGAGTTCTGAGGTGGTAGGGTGAATCAGGACAGGTGGCGATCAGTACATTTCTGAACGACACCATGAAAAAGACCTACCGCAAGCATAGCCCTGCCTTCAAGACGAAGGTGGTGCTGGAAGCGCTCAAGGAGCGCGAGACATTGAGCGAACTGGCCCAGCGTCATTCGTTGCATCCAACCCAGATAGCCACATGGAAGAGGGAGTTCCTGGAGGGCGCCGAGCAAGTGTTCGGGGAAGGACCTGTGGTGGACGCCAAGGCGCATGAGCAGGAGAAGGCACAGCTGCACCAGCAGATCGGGGAGTTGACCGTGACGGTGAACTGGCTCAAAAAAAAACTGCTGTGATGTCCTTGGAAGAGCGCCGCAAGCTGGTTGACGTGGAACTGGCCAAGTCTGGAACCAAGAGGGACAGACTCAGCATCGTCAAGCAATGCGAAGTCCTGGATATACGCCGAAGCGGGTTCTACTACACGGCTACGCCCACCGATGAAGAGGATCTGAGGGTTATGCGTGTGATGGATGAGCTGCATATGGAAGATCCCTGCATGGGCACACGCATGCTGTCCAAGGAGCTTCGTGCCAAGGGTATCATGGCGGGTCGCGCACGTGTGCGTCGGCTCATGCGTCTGATGCGGATCAAGGCTGTGTACTGCGTTCCGCGGACTACGGTGATCGACAGCATCAAGTACAAGCACCCTTACCTGCTGCGCGGCTTGGAGATCGACCGACGCAACCAGGTATGGTCAGTGGATATCACCTACTTGCCCGTACGGGGCGGCTTCATGTACATGGTGGCGGTGATCGATGTGCACACACGCTACCTGCTCAACTGGAGCATCTCCAACAGCATGGAGGCTGCTTGGGTAACGGCCATGATCACAGAGGACATCGCAATGCACGGCAGGCCGGAGATCATCAATAGCGACCAAGGCAGCCAGTTCACCAGCGAAGAATACACCGCCCTGTTCCGCAAGGGTGGCGTGGCCGAAGGCGTCAAGATCAGCATGGACGGTAAAGGGCGTGCGATCGACAACGTCTTCATCGAGCGCTTCTGGCGCACCCTCAAGCACGACCACCTCTATCTGGCGCCACCCACCGACGGGCTTGCGCTTTATCAGAGCTGCGAACGCTTCGTTGACCGCTACAACCACCGACGGCTGCACTCGTCGCTTGACTACCGCACACCGGCAGCATGCTACCATATGGCAGCCTGAGATATCAACAGAACAACGAGTTATGAGTCTCCCCTGGACCCCTCATTTCAACACCAACAACCACACTTACATTTGATCTAGACCTGTCCTGATCGGGTAGACCACCTCAGTTCATCGCGGCCATGCCCGGCTGGAAACAGGACGTTGGCCGCTGGCTCGACGAAATGATCACGCGCATCATACCCGGCGTGCAGAAGATGGTGAAGTGGAACACGCCCTTCTATGGAATGGACGGCGAGACCTGGTTCCTGGGTTTCCACTGCCTGAACAAGTACGTGAAGGTGGCCTTCCTGATGGGCGCACACCTGAAGCCGATGCCACCGGGCAGCAGCAAGCAGAAAGACCCGCGCTACCTGGACATCTACGAGAATGCCTTGCCGGATGAGAAGCAGTTCGTGAGTTGGGTGGAGCAGGCGGCGAAGTTGCCGGGTGAGAAGCTGTAGGGTTCAAGTATGCGGAGAATACATGACATATTCTCCGCACTTTTTGCGGAGAATATCATTATCTTTCTCCGCACAAAGAAGATCGGCCATGCCACGCTATGTTCACGAACTGCCCGAATGGCCCTCATTCCATTGGGATGCGGAGGCCTTGGCACCGGCACTGGCCAAGGTCCATGAACTGCAGGGTCATCTTTTGGGCCGAATGGTCGCAGTGGGTTTCGACCTGCGCAGCGAAGCCAACTTCCGGACCATGGCTACTGACGTGTTGCGCACCAGCGAGATAGAGGGCGAAGTGCTCGACCCCGCACAGGTGCGCTCCTCGTTGGCCAGGCGCTTGGGCATGGATGTTTCCGGCACTCCCAAGGTGGACCGCAACGTGGATGGCGTGGTGGAGATGCTGTTGGATGCCACCCGCAACTGCAACGACAAACTCACTGCCGATCGGCTTTTCGGTTGGCATGCCGCGCTATTCCCAACGGGTCGTAGTGGGATGCTGAAGGTGCTCGTTGGCCAATGGCGCGACGACTCCACGGGTCCCATGCAGGTGGTCAGCGGGGCGATGGGCCGAGAGAAGGTGCATTACCAAGCGCCTGCGGCCAAGCTGTTGAAGAGGGAGATGACGGCATTCCTCAAGTGGGTCAATGCCAAGGACAGCTTGGACCCCTTGCTCAAGGCCGGTCTCGGGCACTTCTGGTTCGTTACGCTGCACCCGTTCGAGGATGGCAACGGACGAATGGCCCGCGCGGTGGCCGACATGTTGCTGGCCCGTGCCGATGGATCACCGCAACGCTTCTACAGCATGAGCGCCCAGATCAGGAACGAGCGCAAAAAGTACTATGACATCCTGGAACGTTCGCAGCGCGGCACGCTCGATGTGACCGAATGGCTGGCTTGGTTCCTGGCCTGTTTGCAGCGGGCGTTGGTGGCATCCGAGGAAACACTCGCGTCCGTGCTGGGCAAACACCGCTTCTGGCAAACGCATGCACGAACGGTCCTGAACCCACGTCAGGTCAACGTGCTTGGCAAGATGCTGGACGGCTTTGAAGGGAACCTTACCTCCGGCAAATACGCCAAGCTGACAAAGACCTCGCAGGACACAGCCGCACGCGACCTGACGGACCTGGTCGCGAAGAAGGTGCTGAAGAAAGGCAAAGCTGGTGGGCGGAGCACACATTTCGTGCTGGTTTGATCGGTCGCGGACAAAGGGCGTTGGTGTACCACCAACGCGCACGCGGCTGCCAGCCGATCGAACTCCTTCGCCACTTCCGTGTACCGTCCCTTGCATGCGCACACTCCTCCCCTTCATCCTGCTTACCCTTTCCCTGCCCGCCCGGTCCCAATGGCATTCCAGCGACCCGGCCCACCTGTTCGACCGGTTCCAGGACCGGATGCAGCAGAACCCTGCCGACAGTGCCGCCTTCGCCCGGTTCGGCGAGGCACTGGCGCGCACCACACCGGACATCAGCCCGCTGCCGGACCCACGCGAATACCGACTGGTGTGGGCCGTACAATGCGAGGGCATGACCACGTTGGAACGGGGCAACGGCACCGACCTCGTGACCTTTCTGAAGGACCCGCCCGAGAAACGCTTCGGTGAGATCGTCTGCTGCCCGCGTTTCTACGGAAGGCGCTATGCCGTGGTGCATTGGGAACCGCCCACGGGACTGGTGCGCTACCGGTATTGGTTCTTCGAACGGCGTTGAACGATCAACGAAGAACACGGACAACAATGCACATCGGACGCTTCAACCATCTCATCCTACTGTTGTCACTTGCGTTGTGCGCCAAGGCACAAGACCAGCCGACAACCTTTCAGAACGACCACCACTTCGGCCGAATGATCTTTGACAGTGCAGCGGACAGTGTCGATCTCACCGCATTCGTGAAGGCCATTCAACGAACGGACCCGAGGCCGGATCTGGTTACGACAACTGTGGTCTGCCGCGCGGTGTGGCGCATTGGTGAACACGGCGGCCTGGCGGTGGTAAGCCGGGGCGACGGCAGCTTGATGCAGATCAAAGGATCCTCGTTCCCAGGCCTGCCCATTCACATCCCCTTCCGCATGGCCGATGGTCGGCGTGGGTTCATGGTGGTGCACGAGACCCCGTGCGGCTTGATCTGCCGCGATACGGTATACTACGTGGAGGAATAAGACATCTGGGCGCTCCAAATGTCCATGTGGCCATGACCGCGCTGTCCGGTGCGAAGGCCTCGGGCCAGGTCATGGTCCACGCGATCCGTTCGCAGGCCGGCCACGATATCCATTCGTCCAGATGGAGAAGCGAATGATCACTGGGACCAGCACCGATCGGCGCGGCGCGGTCGTACCTTGTACCCGTGCCCGGGCTCACTTGCCGGGCGTTCTGAAGACCTTGTGGGCCAGCACCAAGGGCCCGGCCGGTGAACGGCAACACAACGGTCCTCCGATCGACGATCCCGAAGTGGCCCAGCTTCCGTGATGGAGGCAGCGCGAACCGTTCTGCGGGAGGAACACGTCACAACCCGAAAGGGCCGATCAACATGGACCACATTCGCTTCGATACTGCTTCAATACGCTACGGAAGGCCTTACTTCCTGCCCTACACCCGGATCGCACAGGTCGCTGTGATCCACCGCCCCGGGCCGGACCTTCTGCACACGTCAGACCTGATGCAACGCATCCAAGGCCTGTTCTGCGCCTTGCGCTTGACCATGGTGGCCCTGTTACAACGCCGCTGACCATGGCCAAGGAAAAGATCCTGTTCCAGCCCGCACAACCCGATGCGGATTGCATTCGCGTCCGGCTTGACCGCCGCACCATCGTGCTGATCAAGAGCATGAAGAAGTTCGCTTACTGGAAGGAGCGCTATCCCGATGCCTGCGTGCTGGACCCCGCGGACCAGACCAAGGCATAGCCGACCAGGATGCCGGCCCTGCACCAAGAACAAACCACCGCCGGCCCTCAGGCTTCTCGGACCGGCTACGGTCAGCGGAACCTGCTACAGCACTTACATCTACTTTCGACCAAGTATTCCATACACCCTCTGAACACGGATGGCCATTTCCTCTCTTCGCTACATCGGCACGGAACACGAGCGCGGTTTCGGCAGCACGGTGCGCTCTCGCGTGCACGCTTACTTCAAGGAGACCGGTACCAACACCAAGGCCGACGCCCGTCTGGTACCCAAGGTGATCGTCCTGATGACCCTCTTCCTGGCCCCACTGGTGGTGATCCTGTTGGTACCGATGTCCGCTTGGGCGGCATTGCCATTGGCCATCCTGATGGGGGTTGGCATGGCCGGTGTGGGCATGAGCGTGATGCATGATGGCCTGCATGGCGCCGTTTCCACCAAGCCGTGGGTGAACGAATTGCTGGGTGGCACCATGTACGTACTGGGCAGCGATGCCTTCACCTGGAAGATCCAGCACAACGGTGCGCATCACACGCATACCAATGTGGATGGTGTGGACCAGGACATCGACCCGCCGGACCTGCTTCGGTTCAGCGAACATGCACCATTGTGGCGTGTGCATCGCTTCCAGCATGTGTACTCGTTCTTCTTCTACGGCCTGCTCACGCTGGTGAAACTGGGCAACGATTTCTTTTCCCTGGCCCGCGTGGCCCGCAGTGGCGATGCACGCTACAAGGGCAGGAGCTTTGCGCAGGACCTCGCCGTGATGGTGCTGGTGAAGGCGGCACATATGCTGGTGTTCATCGGCCTGCCGCTCTGGCTCACCGACCTTGCCTGGTGGCAGGTGATCACCGGCTTCGTGGTGATGCACTTCACCTGCGGCGTGATCCTGGGTACGGTGTTCCAATTGGCGCATGTGGTGGAAGGAGCGCAACAACCACTGGCCGACCCCACCGGGGTCATCCACTCGGACTGGACGGTGCATGAAGTGCTCACCACGGCCGATTTCGCGCCGCACAACCGCTGGTTGACCTGGTATACCGGAGGCCTCAACTACCAGGTGGAGCATCACTTGTTCCCGGGGATCTCCCACCTGCACTACCCGGCCATCGCCCCCATAGTGCAACGCACGGCCGAGGAGTTCGGCATCCCCTACAACGTGAAGCCCACCATGATGGCCGCGCTCGGCTCGCATGTGCGCCGGCTGCGGCAACTGGGCGGAGTGGCGTGAACACTGATCCAAGGCGGCGGACAGCGTTCCCCTGTGATCAATGCGCATAGTGCAGAACGACAAAGCCCCGGCTCATCGCCGGGGCTTCGTTAGTTGTGCGAGAGGGTTGACCTCAGGCGCGGGTCACGTTGACCGCGTTGGGGCCTTTGGGGCTCTGCTCCACATCGAAGGAGACCTTGTCACCTTCCTGGAGGTTATCCCGGGTCCCGGTCTTGTGCACGAAGAGATCCTTGCCACCCTCGTCCGGGGTGATGAAACCAAAACCTTTCTCCGTGTTGAAGAATTTCACTGTACCACTTGACATTGTACTTACTGGTAATGCGCCCACCAGAACGGTGGACCTGTTGATCCCCGGCAAAACCACCGGGGCGTTGATACATCAAAGGTCGACCATTATGTACCCCTCCCGACGATCAGATGAAAATAGATCCGAGTTCGCCATGATACAGGAGGCCGATCGAACCTTGTTCCCGATCGGGTGTAAAGCACATCATGACCATGTTCCGCACTATACCCGGCCTCCTCGCGTTCGCACTAGCCACCAACGCCAGCGCTCAGGAACCGACTCATCCCAGCGGTCAGTTCGCGGTGCCACATATTCACGATGCACACGTTGATGCGGCGGATAGCGCGGCGTTCGGGCAGTTCGTACGCAGCATGCGACCGATCGACCCTGACGAAGCCACAAAAAACAATGTGAGCGGATATCGGCTGGCGTGGATCCTATCAGAGCATGGCGGGATCGCTGTTCTTACACGCGGCGATAGCAGTGCACCGGCCCAGCATGAACGCAATGTGCTCCAGGGCGGACAGGAGTTCGTGCTCCCCTTTCGCACGGCGGGGGGCAAGCACGGGCTATGCATCGTTTCGGACATCCCGTGCGGGCTGATCTGCCGCACCACGTGGTACTTTGTGGAGGAGTAAGGAGCACGGTCGCCATGGCCCGAACTTTGCTCAGCTGCTTCACCCTTCCACTACCCACTTGCGCGTCCTTCCCGTTCTTCTCGTCCTCCTGATCATCAGCGCCTGCGGGACCGCCGCGTCACAGGATACCGATCTCCCCATCCCTTTTACACCGCTGGAGGCACCGGACACCCTGCGCAACGCTGAACAGGTAGCCACACTAAAATGGACCGTTCCCAACGTGGATTTGGACGAGCGGAGCATTAGGGAACCCCAGGAGCCTTTGGAAGAAGGTAGCGCCATGCTATTGAAACGTGCGGGCGGGATGTGGTCGGCCTATCCCCTTCCCCTCTACAAGGACCGCCGGAGCCACTTCGAGCTGCTACGCTTCACTCCCGATGGCCGGTTCCTGATCGCGGAACAATGGTCCATGAACTTCACCCGTGGGCAGGAGTACCATGAGGTGGAACTATACCTCATCGATCTGGAACACCTTACGTATGCGAGCTTGACAACGCTTGTGGACAATTTCGAGTGGGAGTTCGATGAGAAGGACCTGCAGCATGACCACCGCACCCGTGACAGTTCGGTGGTGAGCATTACGGATACCCACATCCACTTGGTGAACGGCTGCACGGTGAATGGTAAGCCGGTCCCTTGCAAGGTTCCCATGGCATCGTACCGGATCACCCTGGAAGCACTGGTGCCCGACAGCAGCATTAGCATTGCTCCGGTCGTTACTGGCGCAAGCCAGCTACCCGCGCCGCCGGGTGGTTGGGACCGCCACACCTTGCGCCGCAACCAACGCCTGTGCCCCGGCCGCACTGCCGAGAACATGGCCAGGCCATTGATGGATGATGCAGCACGCGCCAAGCTGTTGCAATACGCCGCAGCAGACCAAGCCGGTGCCACCTTGCTTTACGGTGCCAAGCTACCCTTCGAGAACGGGCTGCGCATCACGCTGATCTGCGAACGCGACGATGACCACGATCTGCTCTGGTTGACCTATGACCGGTCGGGGCGCTTGCAGGGCGTGGATACGCTGGCCTCCACCTTTGGCGACGGCCAGTACGCCGTTTCGGAGTGCATCTACTTGAACCCTTACGGACAATTGCTGGTGGAGTCCGTGCACAACGAGACCTTGCGCGATGAGGTGGACACCATGGCCTACCGGTGCGATACGTTGGTGTACGAGCCGGTGATCGAAGGCATGGCTTACGCTGACGAGAGCGGCGAGATCAAGCATGGCTATCAACTCCGTCGTCGTGCAATGGACCTTACCCAATGCTGGGTTGAGAAACACCACGTTGATGCAAGGCCGCCCTACCCTTGGCATTCGCTGCGCGAGGTACTGCCGCCCGGACGAAGGGTGTTGCAACAAGCCAGCGGAGACCTGAACAGGGACGGCGCAGAGGACCATGTGCTCGTGCTCACCAACGAAGCCGACGATGGACAACGCGACCTGCTCATCACGTTCACCGCACCGGATCGTGGTCGGTTCGTGCAACACGTTCTCCTGCACGAATTCCTGCCCGACAAGACCAGTGGTGGCTTCCATGACCCCATCGGCGAGGAAGGCCTCAGTGGCATCAGCATCAACGCGGACACGCTCATCATCGCGCAATTCGGAGGTAGTGCGTGGAAGTGGGAAGGCGTGGAGAAACACGTGTACGATGGAGCGCGCAACGGCTTCTACCTGGTGGAGCAGCGCGGTCGCAGGTACCATGCGCCTTCGTTGGAAACACAGGACGCCGAATTGGCTGAACTCGAACAGACAAGGTCCCGTGGCCGGCTCAACGCCGAGCAGACCGCGCGCTACGACCAGCTCAAGAAGATGGTGGCGGACGCGACGTGGAAGGTGAAGCGCTTCCGCATAGGAGAGCGGTCTATCGGTCGTTGAGCCGCTTAACCGTCCATAAGCGAACTTCGCGTTCGTGGCCAAGAAACGAGAGGTTAGCTCACCGGCTGCCAGCAAGCGATCCAGCAAAGCCACCGTGAAGCTCCTCTCGGGCGGCAATCCGCAGATCCCGAAAGGTGATGGCGATGCGCCAGTACAGGCCTACATCGCGGCGATGCCGGGTTGGAAGCGCGGTATTGGTGAGCGGTTGGACACGCTACTGGAACAGCACATCCCCAAGCTTCAAAAAGCCGTGAAGTGGAACTCGCCCTTCTATGGGGTGGAAGGCCAGGGCTGGTTCATTGCCACGCACGTGTTCACCCACTTCGTGCGGATCACCTTCTTTTTCGGACAGTCGCTGAAGCCCATGCCACCAGGTCCCAGCAAGGACAAGAACGCCCGCTACCTGGACATCCGGGAGAACGGTATTGATGACGAGGACCAGCTTATTGATTGGCTGAAACAGGCCGCGGCGTTGCCGGGCTGGTTGAAGCATTGAGATCGATGCCTAACGAACATGAACGGACCGAACCCCAAGGTGAACTGGTTCTTCGAAAAGGAAGGCCCCTGGCAGGGTTGCTTCACCCTGTTGCGGAAGCTGGCGCTTGACAGCGGCCTTCACGAGGAACTCAAGTGGGGCCACCCCTGCTACACGCTCAAGGGCAGGAACGTGTTCCTGATGCACGGCTTCAACGACTATTGCGCGTTGCTCTTTCCTAAAGGCGCATTGCTGAAGGACGACCACAAGCGGTTGGTGCAGCAGACGGTAAACGTGCAGAGCGCGCGGCAGATCCGGTTCACCAGCCTGAAGGAGATCAAGGACATGGCGCCGGTGATCCGCACGTACATGCAACAGGCCATTGCCTTGGAGCAGAGCGGAAAGAAGGTGCCTTTGAAGAAGACCGCGGAGTTCGCGATGCCCGAGGAGTTCGCTGCCAAGCTGAAGGCGATGCCGGCGCTGAAGAAGGCGTTCGGGGCACTTACGCCCGGTCGGCAGCGCGGCTACCTGCTGCACTTCGCTGGGGCCAAGCAGAGCAAGACACGGGAAGCGCGGATCGAGAAGCATGTGGAACGGATCCTGGTCGGGAAGGGCATGGACGATTGAATCGATACGACCATGGGCGAAAGGCCATGCGCCCTCCTTACGGCCGCTCCAACGTGAAGCGGACCATGCTTCCGATGGTGCGCCTTCCCCCTGGAGCAGCTTCGTCCGCCACCCAGGCCGGCTTCCACCCTGTTATGTGCATCAAGCTCATCTCCAGTTCGTAGACGCGCTCGGTCTGCTCACGGTCCATCCGCGCGTAGAACGATCCTTCGGGACCCACGACGCCATGGCCGGTCCAGTGCCGTTCATCCGGAACGCTTCGGCCTCGCCGTTCGGCCTGCTTCGCTTCCACGGCCGTGCAGAACTGCAACTGACCGTCGGGATAACTTGCCTTGCCATAGGCATCCCCATCCACGCTGCCTGCACCGCAACCACCAGTCCACAGGTCCACGGGCTCCAACATCACACCCATGCTGTCGCGCTCCACCCGCAGCCGGCAGCCGCCACAGGTGACGTCTTCGATGGTGGGCTCCAGCGTATCGGCCTCTGCACGGTCCCAACCCCTATCAAGCCCCGCACAGCCGATCATCCGCTCCAGGTCCACCTCGAACGCCCCGGGCCGGAACGGAATACGAAGGCCCGGATGCCAACCGTCGAATCCGACGAATAGCACAGAGAGCATCATCCGTTCGCCATTGGTTCTCCGCGTGATCTCCAACTGGATGTCGCGAAGGCCACAGCCAGCGTCGAGCAGCAGGTCGATACGGCCGTCCGTGCTGTCCTTGTCCGCCCGATGGAACGAGTACTGGCCGCGGGTCTCCTTCACCTCGAACGCACGGACACTGTGCACCCAGGAAAGGTGGTCGAGCGGGATCTGTAGCACGATGTTCGAGCAGCAGCATTGGGCATCGGCGTTGAAGGCCCACAAGCAAAAGGACAACAACAGGAAGTAGCGGAAGGTCGGCATCGCGCACCCGTACACCGTTGCTCGGAAGTGGTTCAACGTTCAGCAAAGTGATGCATCTTTCGGAGGTTCAACATGCTCACCGCCATCATCCCCAAACTGCCCATGCGCGACGCGTTCGCCACCCGGGCCTATTATGTGGAACAGCTCGGCTTCACCGCGAAGGGTCAATACCCCGACTATCTCATCCTGGAGCGCGATGGACTTGAACTTCACTTCTTCCTGTTCGCCGACCTGGACCCGTTGACCAACGATGGCCAAGTGTACATCCGCGTGACCGACATCGGCACCTTGTACCGATCGCTGGTGGACCGTGGTGTGGCCATTCATCCGAACGGGGCCCTTGCCACCAAGCCATGGGGACTGAGCGAGTTCGCGTTATTGGACCCGGACCATAACCTGCTCACCTTTGGGCAGCCGCAATGAACACGGTGAATAAGAACACGACGATGCTGACCGGAGGTCTACGGTTCACCTCGATAAGGGAAATGCTGGACTTCCTACCTCCCGAAGAACGATCGCTCACGGAGCGGCTCCGCGAGCTCATTATCTCCGAAGCACCGGACCTGAGGGAGCGACTGAGCTTCAACGTACCCTTCTACAAGGGCCACCGCGATGTTTGCTTCATCTGGCCAGCGTCCGTTCTATGGGGCAAGCAGAAGACCTACGAGGGGGTACGCTTCGGACTGAGCTATGGAAGTCTTGTACCAGGTAGCGAGCCCTATCTCCAACGTGGCACACGAAAGCAAGTGCTCTGGCGCGACCTGACCGCACTTTCGGATTCCGATATCCGCAACATCCGCAACCTGCTCCAAGCGGCTGTAGCAGTGGACCAGGAACGTGCCCTTGGTCTGCGGTGAAGACTGAACTACGCACCCATGTCCAAGTCCACTGCACCGGTGATCATGCCGGGAACCCTCCGGTTCCTTTCCGACCTGGAAGTGCATAATGAAAAGCCCTGGTTCGAGGCGAACAAGGTGCACTACCGCTCCGCCCAGTCCAACATGATCGCCTTTGCGGATGTACTGCTGGAACGGATGAGGGTCCACGACAGGATCAGCACGCCGAGCGGTGCCAAGAGCCTGATGCGCATCTACACCGACCAACGCTTCCACAAGGACAAACCACCTTATGCACCCCGCTTCGGAGGCCGTTTGGTACGCACCAAGCCAGCCTATCGTGGCGGCTACTTCTACCGGATCCAGCCCGGCGACCGCTCGCATGTCACCTGTGGTTTCACGGGGCCAGTGGCCGAGGACCTGCGCCTGATCCGGCAGGACATCGACCATGATCACGCCACGTGGAGGAAGATCCTGCGAAGCAAGGACCTGCGTGCCCACTTCGGCGAACTCTTCGGAGAGGAAGTGGCCACCATTCCGCGTGGTTATCGGAAGGACCACCCGGCGGCCGATCTGCTCCGCAAACGACAATTCCTCTTGCGCCGCACATTCACCGACAAGGAAGTACTGGCAGCCTCATTCCTGGATGAAGCGGTGACGACCTTCTGTACTGTGCGGCCGTGGTTCGACCACATGACCGCAGTGCTCACATCCGATGGCAATGGCGAATAGTGCCGTTGTCACGCCTTCTTCACGAACTCGCTCTTGAGCCCCATCGCTCCGAAACCGTCCACTTTGCAGTCGATGTTGTGATCGCCGTCGGTGAGGCGGATGCCGCGCACCTTGGTCCCTGCCTTGATGGCCTTGGGCGCACCTTTCACGGGCAGGTCCTTGATCACGATCACGTCGTCCCCATCGTGCAGCACATTGCCGTTGGCATCCTTCACCACCGGTCCGGCCTCTTCAGCGGCCAATTCATCGGGGTTCCATTCATGGCCACACTCGCCACACATCCACGAGGTGCCTGTGGGATAAGTGATGGTGGAACGGCACTCGGGGCAGGGCTTGGTATCGGGCATAGTGGCGGTGAAAGTACCGGTCCTGCAGGACCCGCATGTGACCGCCATCAGGCGATGAGACCAGCTCGCTCTGCTACATGATGGCGGTGAACCCGGCGCATGCGATACGAAACGTGGTTCGTTCACCGGCCAGCATGTACGAGGACCGCGGTACACCGCGTTGTACCATCATGCGCCGCCCTTTGCTCCTCCTGTTCATGGCCCTGTTGCTCGCTTCCTGTGCCAGCAGCAACCACGTGCGAAAATGCAACGGCCATCGGGGAATTCGGGTTCCCATGGGAGTGATCTGAGGGCACGGAATGAACGGAAGGTCATTCCTCTTCCGAACTTCACCGCATGGACCGATCATCGCTCATTTCCCAGCTGGAACGCCACGCTCAGGTGTTCCGCGCACTGCTCGCCGACCTCTCGACAACAGAGGTCCTGTGGAGACCGGCGCCCGAAAAGTGGTGTCCGTTGGAAGTGGTTTGCCACTTGTACGACGAGGAACGCGAGGATTTCCGTGCACGGATCAGGTCGACGTTGGAGACCCCGGAGGCTCCCTGGCCCAAGATCGATCCGGCCGCCTGGGTGACGGAGCGCAACTACCTGGAACAGGACCTCTCCTCCACCCTTCGTGGCTTTCTGGAGGAGCGGGAACATTCACTGGTTTGGCTTCGCGCCCAGGACCATGCGCCTTGGACCAACGCCTACATCCACCCCAAGGTGGGACCCGTGAGCTGTGAACTGCTCCTGACCAACTGGGTGGCCCATGACCTGCACCACATCCGCCAACTGGTGAACCTGCGCTATGCCTACCTGAAAGCCCACACCACGGTACCGCTGGACTATGCGGGCAACTGGTAGCACCTAACTTGCGGCCACAATGATCCGTACCGGCCGCATCCAGGACCTGTCCATTCTCCGCCATACAAGCGATGGCCTTGTTCTCGGCGATGAGGACACCACGGAAGTGTTGTTGCCCGAGAGCGAGCGGCCCACGAACGATGCGATCGGTGGCACGGTGAAGGTGTTCGCCTATCGGGATGGTGCTGGTAAGCTCCAGGTGACCACCCTTGCACCGAAGGCCCAAGTGGGCGAGTTCGTCCCCATGCGCGTGAAGGCCGTCACCCCTGCAGGCGCACTGATGGAATGGGGACTTTCCCCGGACCTCCTTGTGCCGCATAGTGAACAGAAAAAGCCCTTGGTGGATGGGCGCTGGGTCGTGGTGCGCGTGGCCCTGAACGAGGCCACGGACCGCATCTACGGAAGCACACGCATCGAGGATTTCCTGGATAACAGCTCGCTCACCGTGAAGCAGGGCCAGGAGGTCGCTCTCGTGGTGTACGGACGGAGCGACCTGGGGTACAGTGTCGTGGTGAACAACCTGCATCATGGTCTGGTGCACGCCAACGAGGTCTTCAAGCACATTTCCGTTGGCGACCGGATCCCGGGCTATGTGAAGAGCGTCCGACCGGACAACAAGCTGGACATCACCCTGCAGCCCATCGGCTACCGACAGTACATCGACGCCAACACGGCCATGCTGGCCAAGCGCATCCAAGCAAAGGGGTTCATCGCGCTCAGCGACAACAGTTCTGCCGAGGAGATCTACGCCGAGTTCGGCATCAGCAAGAAGGCGTTCAAGAAGGCGCTCGGTGCGCTTTATAAGGAAAGGCTGGTGCGTATTGGCGATGATGGTGTGGTGTGGGTGGGATGACACCGGAACGCGAACGACCCACGAAAACACACCTGCTCACCATGAACCCGGTCCTCCGCAACGTGCTCGCTGTGCTTGTTGGCGCGGTTGCATGCTTTATGCTGAACGGCCTTCTGCTCAGCGTGATGTTGCAGATCGTCCCTCCGCCGGAAGGATTCGACGCCAATGATGTGGCCACCTACAGTTTGCTACAGGGGAAGCATTTGCTATCGCCATTTGTAGCGCATGCTGTTCCATCGCTCTTTGGCGGGCTCCTTGCGGCGCTGTTGGCAGCCACCCGCAAAATGACCTTGGCGCTGGCAGTAGGTGGACTGCACCTGATGGGTGGCATTGCGGCGGCCTTCATGATCCCTGCACCTGTTTGGTTCGTTGTGCTGGACCTCACTGTGGCCTACCTGCCCATGGCGTGGCTGGGCGGGCGGCTTGCCGGCTTGGCCAATAGATGACCTATCTGGGCAGGGCTTCGGATCACATCCTCCCTGACTCATAACTGAGGCCTTGAACAGAATGGACCCCACCCAACGCGCTGCGCGCATTTTCGGTGAATTTGCTGAAGCCTATGCGTTGAAGTACGGCGATGTAGGACGCTATGGCCCTTCGCTGGACCGCTTCCTGGCGTTGATCCCGGACGGTGGCCATGTGCTTGAACTGGCCTGTGGTCCGGGCAATGTGACCCGGGGTTTGGCGGACCGACGTCCTGATGTTCGGATACTGTCCACCGACCTGGCCCAGGAAATGCTCATGTTGGCGCGCAGGGCTGTACCGGAGGCCGAGCACCTACTGCTGGACATGCGTGCAGTGGGCACCTTGGGGCAGCAATTCCACGGCGTGGTTTGTGCATTCGGGCTGACCTACCTGGACCAACAGGCTGCGGCCAAGTTCATTCGCGATGTGGCCGGTTGCCTGCTACCCGGCGGAGCACTCTACCTGAGCACCATGGAGGACGACCCCGCCAAGAGCGGCTGGGAGGGCCCTTCGGAAGACCGGCTCATCCTGATGAACTACCACCTGGCCAAAGACCTTGGAGCGGTGTTGCGAACTGCTGGGCTCGCTTCGGTACTTGAGGACCGCGTGAGCTATGTTGCGCCGAATGGGAACGCAGTGACCGATCTGCTGATCGTGGCCCGAACTTACCTGAACCATGGACGAACAACTGATACGGCCGCTTGCCTTGGAGCTTCCCGGGGCCTTGGAACAAGACCACTTCGGCAAACCAGCGTTCAGCGTAAAGAAGAAGATCTTCTGCACGTGGTGGGTGCACGAGGAACGCGCAGTGATCAAGTTGACACCCGAGCAGCAAGCGGAATGGTGCGCCGAACTGCCGGATGCCTTCGCTCCCTTGCCCAATAAATGGGGGCAGCACGGCTGGACCAATGTGTACCTCCCCGTGGTGAACGAGCGCACCATGCGTCATATCCTGGACCGGGCATGGCGCAACGTTTGCCCAAAGTGGTTGTTGCCAACGAGGCAGGTGCCGCCTAAAGGATAGAGTGAATGGCGAATAGGAGCTGGTGAATGGATGCCCTCCGACCCATGAAAGCTGGTGGATCGGACAGGGGCAGATCAATGGAGGTCGGCGAATGGGAAATGCGCTTGCGCATATCACTTGGCGTGTGTGAGGAACAGCCATCCATTGGCCATTCACCAACTCCCATTCACCCTGCTCACTCCAACACCACCATGCGCTCTTTCGGCACCTTCACACTGTAACCGAAGGTCCACTTTTGGTTGGTGCGCGGCTCCACCTTCACTTTCCAGGTGAGGAAGCCCTTGTCGGTGTTCACCTGCGCACCACCGTTGTCGTCGAGCTTCACTTCGATCTCGCTGCGCACTGACACGGGGTACTGGTCGGTGATCACCAGGTCGATGGGCTGTGCCTTGTTGTTGCGCACGGCGATCTCCCAGCCCACGCTCTCCACACGCTTGCCGCCCACCACCTGCCGCTGGCTGAAATCCTTCCGCTTGGTACGCTGCACGGTAACACCCTTGTCGCGGCCCAGGCTGATGTCCAGCGTATCGCCCACCCCGGCCAGGTCCAGCAGGCTCTCGCCCACGTAGGTACCCTCGAAGTAGATGTAGGCCGGACCCGCTAGCAGGTTCAAGCCCTCCCAGCCCGTAACCTGCGCAAAGAGGAAAGCATCCAGGTCAAGCTTAGGGGTACAGTAATACTTGTACGTACTTGCCAGTTCCTGCTCCTGTACGCCCACTTGATGGTTCTTCCCATCGCCGGGGATCGTGTAAGGCACGCTGATGGTGAACTCGAAGCTGGTCGTACGTTCGGTAACGCTCTGTGCAAGCGCCTTAGTGGCGTCCATGTTCTCCTCCATTTCATCTTCATCGTACCTGACACGTTGCTTCTTGAACCGGGAAGTACGTACCGTTTCGACGCCGGCCATCGGAGCGAGCCTCATCAGCTGTGACGATGTGGTCGTTGTTCTTGAACCTTGCACCACCACTTCGCTCAACTGTACGGCATTCTCCGTCATGTTGATGTTCATGGTACCCGATGATATGGGCAACTGCTGTGTGGTGTAACCGATGTAATCGATGCGGAGGATCCGTCCGTTCACCGGTATCGCAATGGAGTAAAAGCCTTCCATGTTGCTGGTGGTGCCATTGATGACAACACCGCTGGCATCGGTGAGCACTACGTTCACAAAAGGCAAGGGCTCGCCGGTACTTGCATCGCGGATGATACCCCGCACGTCGCGCACGTTCGAGTTATAGCCTGGGCCGTTGGTGTTCGGGGCAGGATTCGAGCGTGGCATGCCGAAGTCGAGGCGCCAGGGATAGATGGTGGGCATGATGGCGTCCTTGTTGGGATCACCACTGCTAAGGGTCAGTTGCACATTGTCCCAATCCTCGCCGGTGCTCTGGTACACCTGCGCCTTGTAGGTAAGCTCCATAGGCTTGGTAATGTCGGAAACACGGATATCGTAGCTCGGGTTCCAGCCCGCACTGCGCACCATGTACTTCAGGGTAATACCAGCGTTCACCGGGGCGTTGGCGCTCACCTCCACCACCACTTCGCTGGTGGGACGCGTCCTCTTACCCTGCACTTGCGCCAGTTGCAGCTTCACCTTGCCCAGCTGCTCGTTCAGTGTGGCAAGCGTGTGCTTGATCTCCAGACGCTTGGTGGCCAAGGCTTCCTGCCTTCCACGCAGGTATTCGTTGATGCTCTGCAACTGCGACAGCGTAAGCCCCTGGTCGCCGGCCACCACCTCGTTCTTGGCCAGGCGGGCATCCTCGCGCTCCACCACGGACAACATGCTGTTCTCGCGTTCAATGTCGACCTCAATGGCCTTGATGCGGTCCTTGAGCTTCACTACCTCCTCGCGGTCCTGCTTCTCCTCCAGATAATTCAAGCGATGCTGCACACCCAGAATGGTGAATGCTCCACTGCCGCTCACCTGGATATTGGCCGGGTCCACCTCTTCGCTAAGTCCGTTGAGAATGAGCGTGCTGGTTCCCTTGGGTAGATCAACCTTGCCCGTGCGCGTCACTTCGGCCCCACTAAGGAAGACCATGACGGCGCTGATGCTTGTAGTGACGGGCTTTTCGGCCGAGCGGACCAACAAGGTCGAGGCGAGGCCAAGGGCAAGAAGGAGGTAGCGCATGGGAGCGAATGAGGTTGAAGCTTGCTCGTTGGATGCAGGAACGCACGCAATTGCATAAACGTGCCTCACGGAAATTTCAGGGCCGCGAACCTACGCAGGCGCTTACGACCGAACGCGACCGTTCCCCGGTCAGGTGCGCGCCAATTCCTCCGAGATCCATTCCCGCGCATCCTTCTCGCTGCGGAACAAGCGAGTTGGGAAGGTCTGCGGATGGTAGCTGTAGTACACGTTGGACATCGCATCACCCAACGCGTCCTGGGTCACAATGGCCAATGCGATGAGTTGTTCGTTCGCATTCGTGAGACCGAAGTGATCGACGTTCATCACCTTCACATCGGACAAGGTCCCCGCATGGAAAAAGGCGATCATGGCGCACCGTTCCCTGGTCAGTTCGCCCCGGCGGAGCTGCACTTCCATAAGACCCTCCTGGTCCAGGTCCATGCCTTCGCGGTAATGCACCTCGATCAGGTGCCCCTCCATGGTGAGGCGCATCTCGGCCAGCCGTGTCTCCACACGCACTTCCATAACATGAAAGTAGGCACATGGAACGCCCTTGGAACATGACCTTCGACATCACTGAGTAGTTTCGCAGCATGAACGCGCCCCTCTTGATCGGAGCGACGCTTCAACCACGTATCCCGGCCACCATGCGTATTTATCGTTTCCGCGTCCTTATCGATCACCCCAGCGAGGCCTTCCGCGACATCGAGATCGGGTCCGAGCAGACCTTTCTCGACCTGCACAAGGCCATCAAGGACGCGTTCGGCTTCATCGGGCAGGAAATGGCGTCGTTCTATGTGAGCGACGAGGAATGGGGCAAAGGACCGGAGATCCCCTTGGCCGATCTGGGCTTCGGGCAGGACGGCGACCTGAAGCCCTCGTTGATGGACGAGGTGTACATCAGCGACCACATCCGCAGCACCAACCAGCGGTTCATCTACGCCTACGACTTCCTGCACATGTGGATGTTCATGGTGGAACTGATCCAGGCCAGCGACCCCGAGCCGGACGCCGCCTACCCACGCGTGGTGATGAGCATGGGCAACGCGCCCGACGAACATTCCAAGGAGGACGACCTCACCGCCGGGATCCTGGATGAGGACCCGTACGCCATGGACAGCGAGGAATTGTACGATGAGGAAGAGGACATGGGCTTCGGTGAGGAAGGCGAGGACCATGACGAGTTCGGGCATGGTGGTTACGAGGACCAGGGCGATGAGTTCCGATGACCATGAAGGGAACGCTGGTGGTGATCGGTGGTCCCACGGCATCGGGTAAGACCCGTGCAGCGGCCACGTTGGCCCGAACACTGGGCACCGAGGTCATCAGCGCCGACTCGCGGCAGTTCTACCGCGCCATGCGCATTGGCACGGCACGGCCCCTCGAAGAGGAACTGCTGGGTGTACGCCACCATTTCCTGGGCCATCTGGAGCTTCATGAGACCTGGAGCGCTGGCGAGTTCGCTCGCGCGGCAGAGCCTGTGTTGCAACACCTGCTGATGGAACAGGGCACCGCCGTTCTTGTAGGCGGCAGCGGACTGTACATCGATGCGCTGATCAAAGGGCTGGACCCGCTGCCCGCCGGGGATACCAAGGTGCGTGAGCATTTGCAGGAACGGTTCCGGCAATACGGCCTGCCTCCTTTGCTTACAGAGCTTGAACAGCTGGACCACGAGACCTGGCTGCACATCGACCGGTACAATCCACATCGGGTCATCCGAGCGTTGGAGGTCTGCCACATCACCGGCAGGCCCTACAGCGCACAACGCACCACACCGCAGGACCGCACGGACATGCGCATCGTCCGTATCGCCATGGACGTGCCTCGCCCGCAACTGTACGCGCAGATCGATGAACGGGTGGACCGCATGATGGCCGCAGGGCTGGAGGAGGAAGCGCGTGCCCTACTGCCCCACCGCCAACTGAACGCCTTGCGAACCGTGGGCTACCGCGAGCTCTTCGACCACTTCGATGGACCGCTCTCGCTGCCAGCCGCCGTGGAACTGATCAAGCAGCACACCCGCAACTACGCCAAGCGCCAGACGACCTGGTTGCGGCGCGATGCCGAGTGGCATTGGTGCGCCCCGACGGACCACGCCGCCATGCACGCACTGGCCATCCGGGAAGCATGAACCCGAGCTCACGGAAACAGAACATGCGTGTGTGGTTCCTGGCCGCCGTGTTGCTCAGCGCCCTGGACCGTCTGATCATACTGCTGCGGTTCGGATACCGCTACGTGGGCAGCGATGACGCCATTTTCTGGCAAGCCGTGAAGGATTACGCCTCGGGCATTTTCCACGAACCGTACTTCTACGGCCAGGACTACACCTTCATGACCGAGGCCGTGGTCACGGTGCCGCTCTTCTGGCTGGGCGTTCCGTTGTATGTGGCCCTGCCTACCATCACTTCCCTGCTGGTCCTGCTACCGTTCTGGTCCTTCGGATGGTGGATGGTGCGCGCGGAAAGACCGGCCGCTGGCATCGCTGTGGCCCTTCTTCCTGTTCTGCTCCCGGTGGAATACGGCATCATCACCAGCATGCCACGCGGCTTCGTTGGCGGGTGCGCCATGCTGGCCGCCTGGCCATGGTGCCTGAACGTGGAACGACCGTGGTTGCGGGGACTGCTGGCGGGCCTTGTCCTGAGCACGGCACTATTCCTCAATCCCAATGTGTTGCTGTTCGCGGCGCCCGTTGGCCTGTTGTTCGCCTGGCAGCAACGTCGCGAATGGAAGGTGCTGATCATCTCTGTGTTGGGCGCCATTCCCGCAGCGGTCGGCTGGAAAATGGCCAAGCACTATTACGCCACCCACCCCGAACGGGTCCGGCACACCATTGATGACTGGATGTTGGCGTTCCATCCCGAAGGCATCACCGAGGCCTTGGGGCAGTTGCACAAGCACTTCTACGCTCTAATGCCCGTGAACTGGGCGAATGACGGGCAGTTAGTGTTCCTGCTCGTTGCGTTGGCAGTGATGCTGTTCATCAGTCGCGCCTGGATGCCCGCCACCACGTTGCTGCTCGCTATCGTGCTCGTGCTCTGGTCGTTCGGTTTCGCCAAGGTGCACGATGGCCTGGCACATCCGTTCTTCCCGTTGTCGCGGATGTTCCTTGCGCTCCCGTTGGTGCTCGCTTGGTGGGGTGGCATGCTCCAGGACAGGAACCGCGGCCCTGCTCGCACACGCAACGTCGTGTTTGTTCTGTTCGCGCTGGCTTCTGTCACGTTCACCATGAAGGCGTTCCGTGGGCAGGCCGTCATCGACCGCACCCTGTCCGGCCAACAGGAAGTACCGGTGCAAGTGCGCAGTGTTTCTGAACTGAGGGCCGCTTGCGCCATGATCGACGAGAACGCGCAGCGGATCAACGCATCCTTGGTGGTGTTCTTCAAGGCACCGGACGACCATGCGAGCTTTCTGCGTTGCTACACCTGCGAACTGTTCGAGCCGACCTTACCTGCTACTGTTGGAGCAGGTTTCGACCGACGGGCGTGGCGACGAGCGCTATTGCAGATGCCAGCGGAAGGGAATGTGCTGGTGGTGGGCGGAAACCCCGAACAATGGGTGGACCTTCAAGGGTCACCCTCGAACGCTGCGGATACCGAGAACGCTGTCATCCTTCATGTCTTGCCCCAAGGGTCAGGCTCCATTCGCGAACGCCTGAAGTTGGAGGGGCACTGAGCGGCCACGGGTCATACCTCAAGCCCGACCAGCAGCACATCGTCCACTTGCTCCTCGCGGCCTTTCCACAGGCGGAATCGGTCCGAAATAGCCTGCTGCAGCACGTCCACCAGAGCGCTTAGAGCCCCGCCAAAGGCCAGCATTTTTCCGAACTGGGACCGGCTGATGTACTTCTTCATCCCCAACAGTGAAAAGCCGTATGCGATGAACAGCAACACCGACCCGAACAGATGGAAGTCGATCCACAGGAACACGGACGAGACCACTGCCAGTTGCAGGCCAAGGATGGAGCATGCATGCGTTCGCTGGAACAAGGGCAGCGCTAACTGCCTTCAGCACTGAAACGCTTCCGAACGGGGGATGGACCAGGTCCCGCCTCATTCATTCCACGTCGGCCTCAGGGGCACCACACGTAGCTTCGCGCTCCGATCGATCGTATCGCCCTTGACGTGCTTGTTGCACGGCCGAAGCGATCGGACATACCGCCACATTGAACGAAGACCTCGCGACCATGAGCGCCGAACGGATGCAGCAGCTACAGGCCATGTTGGCCGAGGAGCCCGGCGACACCTTTCTCCGCTATGCCATTGCCTTGGAGCACAAGCGAATGGGCCAGATGGAGCAGGCCATAGCGGACCTGCAGGCCATTCTCACGGATGACCCCAAGCACGTTCCGAGCTACTACCAGTTGGCCTCGTTGCAGGCTGAACTTGGACAGGTGGCGAACGCCATCCACACCTGCGAGGCCGGTGCCCTGCAATGCATCGTGACCAACGATCCCAAGGCGCGTACGGAACTACTGGCCCTGAAACGCGCCTTGCTCGACGAGGAATGAGAACGCTCTTGCGCGGGAGATGGAGAAAGCTGTTCGCGGCCCTCGCCGGGGCCTTTCTGCTCGTGCTCCTGTTCGCGCATCCGTGGTTCGCGGTGACGCGCCCCAGCGGTGGCAAGGCCTTGGTGGCCGAGGGCTGGATGCACACCGAAGGTCTAAGGGAAACGGCGAAGCTCTTCGGCCATGGCAGCTATGATCGGCTGTACCTCACGGGCACCATCCGCCCCTTCGCTTACTACCTGTTCAGCGGTGACTCTGTGCATGTGGACTTCGAGACAGCGCAACACGGGCTGCTCAAGCTGGGCATCGGTGGACTTCCCGGTGCTACTTGGGAACTGAACGCCTTGGGTGAGGTCCTGCTTTCGGGTACAGTGGATGGTGCCGTGGAGGAACACACCATTCGCATTCCCGAAAAAGGCCTTTGGGACTGTTCCCTGGTGATCCGCTCGGCCACATCGCCTGGACCGGAAGTACCGGTAGCGTTCGTGGCCCGCTTCACCGTGGACGAACACAACGTGCACGGCCTCATGAGCGGCATGAGCATCAATCAGGTCGATGGTACCGTACGTCAGGGTGAACCTACCTATGCCGAGCAAGGCCGAAGTGCGCTGCTGAAGGAGGGCGTACCGGCCGACCGCATAACGGTGGTACCCACGTTGCAGGTGGAACGGAGCCGCACGTGGTCATCGGCGCGGTCGTTCACGAGCTACGCCGCTGCGAACGGCATTACCCGCTACGATGTGGCCACCCTGGGCGTGCATGCCCGCCGCACCTGGCGCATGTACCGCAAAGCGGCCGGCACGGATGAAGGTGTGGGCATCATCAGCCTGCACGACCGTTGGTGCCAGCGCTGGACCTGGTGGACCAACTACTATGGCTGGTACCAGATGGGCAAGGAACTGGTGGCCTGGCCGGCGCCCTTCCTCGTGGAGGAGCAGTGAACCAGCGGCCCTTCCCGCGCACTATCTTTTCCCCATGAACGCTTGGGGACCACCGGAAACGAACGAATGCAGCCCGTTCTACCGAGGCTACATCGAACGCATGGGCAGCACCGATGTGCACGCCGCTCTGGAGCAGGTAAGCCTGCTCACTGAACAGTTGCTGCAACGCATACCGCCCCGTCTGTCCACACATCGCTACGCCGATGGCAAATGGACGATCAGCGAGGTGTTCCAGCATCTGGTGGATTGTGAACGCATCATGCAGTACCGGGCCCTGCGCTTCGCTCGGAACGATGCCACCGAACTGCCCGGCTTCGATGAGGATGAGTACGCCCGGCAGGCGGACACCAGCACGCGTGACCTGCGCGAGATCGCGGATGAACTGGCAGCCGTGCGCCGTTCCTCCCAACTGCTCTTCCGCAGCTTCCCCGATCACTTGGCGCTACGGCAGGGCGTGGCCAACGGCAACCCGGTCACTGTGCGTGCGCTGGGCTGGATCATTGCCGGGCACACCATGCACCACTTGCAGATCCTGCAACAACGTTACCTGACCCATGAGCCGGCGTAGCATTCAGCAATGGTTCGATGCCTATGGCGAAAGCCACCAGCATCCCACCAACAAACTGATCCACTGGATCTGCGTGCCCACCATTTTCTTCTGCGTGGTGGGCCTTCTGTGGAGCATCCCTTCCCCGTTCACGAGCAGCTTCCTGTCCACGGGGTGGGTGGCCAAGTGCGTGGTGGGCCTGGTGGGGCTCTTCTACCTGCGCCTTTCACTGCCCATCATGGTCGGCATGCTGGCCTTCAGCATAGCGTGCCTGGCCCTGGCCGCGTGGCTCGATGTGCATGCGCCCTGGCCGCTCTGGGCCATCAGCCTGGCGCTGTTCGTACTGGCCTGGATCGGGCAGTTCTACGGCCACAAGGTGGAAGGCAAGAAACCCAGTTTCCTGGATGATCTGCAGTTCCTGATGATCGGACCGGCGTGGCTGATGGGCTTCGTGTACCGTCGGCTCGGGATCAACTACTGACGGGGCTACAGGATCTCGCGCAGCAGTTCCAGCAACGATTCGCGCACCGTATCGCGGCCCTTGGCAATGGCCGATGGCCGCTGCTCAATGGTGTGCCGCGGTTGCTCGCCGTGATCGAACGGACCATCGGGCGTGCCATCCAGCACATAGCGGAACAGCGGCACGTTCACACGGATGCCCGTGTTGGGCGCGGTGAATACCAAAGGCGCACCACCCGTTGGGCCGATGGACACCGTACCCGTTTCCTCTCCCACGAAGCGACCACGACCCGTGCGCTTCACCAGGGCCACGAGCGCCGCTGCGGCATCGGTGGTCATGCCATCGCCCACGATGTACACATTGCCACCGAAGGCCTTGGGCACCGGTCGCCAGGTGCGCACCCGCTTATCATTTTCGGGTAATGATCGGGAGCCCTGTGTACCCGAACGCACACCGACGGACTGCGCTTCGCTCTGGTAGGCGTCCTGCTGCGCATATGCCGCGAACGGCGGAGGGATCGGCGTGCGCATGACCACCTGTCGGGTGGCCTTGAACGGCTCCTTGGCGATATGCGCGAACAAGTGTCCGGCCACTTGCGGATCGGAACCACCAGCACCGCGGACATCGATCACCAAAGCCTTTGCCTTGTTCTGCTGGACCTCGTTCAACACACTGCGGAGGAACTTATCGGGCCGTTGTCCGGCAGCGGCCAGCGAATCGGGATGCAGTGTGCGCAAGGTCACCCACATGGTGGAACTTTCAGCCTCCCACGATGCGCTCCAAGGCAGCAACGGCGCGCCTGCAGGCTTGCGCGAACGCTCCATCTCCTCGCCCGTTATGGCGAACAGCACCTGGTCGCCGGTGGTGCCATCGGGGGCCACGTAGCGGATGGTATGCCCGCTCTTGGGACCGAACACACGATATAAGGCCCAAGGCAGGTCCTGCTCGATCATGCGCGTGCGGTAGGTGCGGATATTGCCATCGCCGATATAGAGCCCTTCGAGACGATGTACGATGCTGTCGGACGGAACACCATTGATCGACAGGATGCGGCTGCCGGAGGGCAGGCTGCGGAAGCCTTTCAGTTCTTCCTCCACGTACACGCCGGTGGACAGTATACGCACCCGCATGGGCAGCACGGCGCGGTGCCGGTACAGGTCGGTTCGGATGTGCTCGGGCAGTTGCGGCTGGCAGTTGCGATCGCCAATGGAGCGCATCACCGCGGTCAGTCGTTCCTGGAAGGTCTCCACGCTCATGGGCACACGGATGGAATCCTTCAGCGCTTCGAAACGGGCAACGATGGTGAGGCTGTCCGTGAAGCGGAAGGGATCGGGATGGCAGGTGAGCACCACCTCGCGCAGCAGGTCCACATCCTGATGCAGCTTTTCAGGGTAGAACAGCACATCGCGCCGCACCTCCTGGGCAGCAAGCGTGCCGCACAGCATGAACGCCCACACACCAATTGATCCGACCCGCACCATGCCTTTGCCCAATAGGCGCCAAAAGTAGGGGATCACGTGCCGCAGGGGAATGACCGGGAATGGTCATGGGACCGTGATCATTCACGCCTGGCACTGATCGGGATGGTGGGTGCGTTAGCTTCGGCACATGCGAAAAGAGACCCACCTTTTGCTCCTGATCGGCACGTTGCTCAGTTCCATGCAAGTGGCTGCCCAAGGCTGCAGCGATGCAGGCGTTTGCACAGCCGGTCCGATCGGCGAATTGGTTGCACCGAACGACACCTCCTCGACCACCCCGGAGAAGCGCCATTTCGCCCGGATGACCTTCAGCTATGCCGTGGGCGAGCAGCAGACCACCATCCTCATGGCCGTGGCGGAACTTGGCTTTGGTATCACCGACCGGCTCGGGATGAGCCTGCGCCTTCCCTACCAGTCCACTGAGGGCAACCTGGGCAGCAACAGCGGTGTGGGCGATCCGGTGATCACCGCGTCGTACGCCTTCATCAAGCAGGAAGGCCGCAGACTGGACGCCATGGTGGGCGTGAAGCTCAACTCCGGGAACGCGGATGACACCTGGGACGGGTTCTCCATCGACCAAGTGCCACGCTCCCTTCCCATGCCCTACCAGACCAGTCTGGGCACCACCGACCTGCTGTTGGGGGTGAACTACCGCCACAAGCGATGGTCCGGGGCCCTGGCGCTGCAGCTTCCCGTGCACCAAGCCAACGAGAACACGTTCACCCATGCCAGCTGGGGACAGGACCCGGCGGCGCTGGGCTACTTCGAGAGCGCCTACCTGGAGCGTGCTCCGGATGCCGTGGCCCGGGTCCAGTACCGCTTCTCCTGGGGTCGCTTCGCACTGCAACCCGGCCTGCTGGCCATTCAGCACCTGGGCAAGGACAGCCGGCTGGCAGCCGTTCCGACCATGGACATGATGATGCCGCAACGCGTGGAGATCGATGGGTCCGAAGGGCTGACGCTCAATCTCACGCTCGACGCGGGCTATCGGCTCGGCGATCGCTGGACCGTTGAACTGGCCTATGGGTCGCCAATGATCGTCCGCGAGGAACGCCCCGATGGCCTAACCCGCAGCATGGTGCTGAACGCTGGTCTGCGCTACGCGTTCTAAGGACGGCTAACTTGCTCGGGTGAAACCGATCTTCCTGACCGTCACCTTATTCTTGGCCGGCGTGGCGAGCGCTCAGGTCGACCTGCCCGTCTTCGGTAAACAGCAGGTCATCAACGGCTACGCGAAGGATGTGGAGGGCGAGGTCCTCTCCTACTTCAGCGTGTACCCTGAGCATGCTACCACGGCGCTGCTCACCCGCTGCACCGATGGGCAGAAGGCGATCGCTTGGGAGACCGCCCCAACCCCCAAAGCCCTGAAGTCCGACTTTGCCTATTTCAGTTGGATCGCGGCGCACAACAGCACCACCAGCGGAGGCGACCGCAGCTTCGATCTGTACATCGATGATCAGCATGTTCTGACCTTCACCACGCACCATTCCTCCAAACCCGCCACGTGGGAATCCGAAGGTGTGGATGGCGTGAAGCTGGTGTTCGAATTCTCAAAGGCGGACCGCCATGGAGATGCGCACGGCTTCGCGCATCTACGTGTGCCGTTGAAATTCATCAAGCCAGGCCGACCCATGCGGTTGAAGGTGGTGGGCCATGCGCAGGACAGCCCGGACTGGTTCATGACCTTCCGGTACACCTTCGAGGAGAAGGTGGAGGTGGAGGTGTTGCCTTTCCTACTGAATCGCCTAGGCCATCCTGAGCGGGCAATGCGGTTCACGGTCATGCACTTCGGACAACCGACGACGCTGGCCGTCCTTTTCCAAGGTGGCCTCAAAGCCAAGACGTATCCGATCAACAATGGCCTGAACGTGATCGAGGACGCGTTGAGCTATTTGGATGACACGACGACAATCAGGTTCCGAGGGTCCTTGGGCATTCATCAGTTTGATACAACATTGATTCTACATCCCATCATCCACCACGACATCCACCTCGTTCACCACAGCCACACCGACATCGGCTACAGCCACCTGCAGGCTGAAGTGGAGACGATCCAGAACAACAACATCTGGAAGGCGCTGGAGCTGATCGACCGCACGAAGGACTATCCGGAGGACAGCCGCTTCGTGTGGAACGTAGAGAGCCTCTGGGCCGTGGAGAATTTCCTCGGCATCGCCAGCGAGGCGGACAAACAGCGCTTCATCGCGGCGGTGAAAGCGGGGCGAATCGCCCTCAGCGCGAACTATGCGAACATCCTCACCGGCCTGTGTACACCGGAGGAGATGCACTGGATCGTGGAGTACGCCGATTCGCTACGCAAGTGGTACGACCTGCCGATCACCATGGCGATGCAGACGGACATCCCCGGCATGAGCTGGAGCATGGTGGACGCCTACGCCGCGCACGGCATCCGCCACCTGAGCCAGGGGCCGAACTACATCCCCGACATGCCCGACGGCGGCGACCGCATCGGCAGCACCCTGCGCGAACAAGGCGACAAGCCTTACTGGTGGAAGGGCACGACCGGTCGCGACAGCATCCTCGTGTGGACGGCCGGACAAGGCTACGGCGGCTGGCACGGTTATACCGCAGGTGCCATCAAGGAGCGCGGCACGCGGAAGATCGCCGCGTACATGAACGACCTGGCCGCGAAGGGCTACCCCTACGACATGGTGCAATGGCGCTACAACATCGTGAGCGACAACGGCCCGGTGGACAGCACCCTCAGCGACTTCGTGCGCGAGTGGAACTCGACCTACGCCTCACCGCGCTTGATCATCGCCAACGCGGGCACGATGATGCAGCAGTTCGAGGAGAAGTACGGCGAGCGCATTCCCACCTGGAGCGGCGACTTCACGCCCTATTGGGAGGATGGCGCGTACAGCACGGCGGCGGAAGAAGGAAGTGTGCGTGTGCTCAGCGCACGGCTCACCAACCTGATCGAGGCGGCCAAGATCCTGGACAAGCCCATCGACCCGCACCTGCTTTATCGCGCCAAGCGCAGCATCGTGATGTGGCACGAACACACCTGGGGCGCGTGGTGCAGCATCAGCGATCCGGATGCGCACTTCACCACGGACCAATGGCGGGTGAAACAGCTGTTTGCCCATGATGCTGATCGGTTTGTAGGAACGATCAACTATGACTTGAACTCGGCAATGCGCACGGCGTCGGTCGACTACGGCGGAAATTGGATCGACCAGATCCCACCAGAACTGCTGCCACTCCTCAGGGTGAAAACAGTGAAGCGCGATGTCGAACGCCTTCCTATATCACGATCACCAAACGATCTGTTCAGTATCGTTGATGGTTTGGATGTGGCTCACGCCCAAGTTTTCGAAGGTGCAACCCTGATGTTTCAAGACACGCTCAACGGTCGCGTTCACTGGCAGTACTGGCTGGACGCGCCGAAAACAAGGGAGAAGTATGGCATTCATGGTGCCCTCCCCTTCAACATCCCCAACGCCACCGTCCGCATCGGCATCGGCGATACCTGCGTCACACCCGAGAGCGGCCGTATTCCCGGCAGCAACAACGACTTCTTCTGCGCCCAGCGCTGGATCGATGTGAGCAACGACAGCATGGGCGTCACCATCGTGTGCCCGCAAGGCGCGATCTGGGAGATCGGCGAAATGGTGGACGAGCGCAAGGTGAACCCCGGCCGCGGTACCAACCCGGAGTACTACAAGGCCTGGAAGACCGAGGCGAAGAGCAGCAGCACCATCTACCTCTACGCCCTCAACAACTACTGGCACACCAACTTCAAGGCCGACCAGGAAGGGCCGATCACCTTCGACCTCTACCTGAAGATGCACGGGCCCTTCAAGCTGGAAGATGCACGGAGGTTCGGGCTGGAGATGACGCGGCCGTTGATCACGTGGTGGAAGTAGGAGAACTCACCGCCAAGACGCGAAGAGCGCAAAGTTGAAACACTCCCTTGGCGTCCTTTGCGTCTTTGCGGTGAACTTTGCATTCCGCCTTCGCTCAAGGCTACGGCGGTCGAAGCATGAAGAAGCGCCCCACCCTCTCCGACCTCGGTGGCCTCGTGTACAGCACCAACAAGGGCCTCAGTACCGAACGGGAGCCCGCCACCCTGCCCCCGCAACAGCAGGACCTACGTATCCACCTGGACCGGCTGAAGGGCAACAAGGAAGTGACGCGTATCGTGGGCTTCGTGGGCAAGCCCGGCGACCTGGAGGACCTGGGCCGCGCGCTGAAGAGCAAGTGCGGCGTGGGCGGCAACACCAAGGACGGCGTGATCCTGTTGCAAGGTGACCACCGCGACAAGGTGCTGGCCTACCTGGCGGAGAAAGGCTACCGGGCCAAGAAGGCAGGCGGATAGAACGAGCGGAAAAGTTCCATGGTCCACCTCTTCGGTCCGGGTACACCGGGGTATCGTTGGAACATCGGCTCACTGCTGATCGTGGCGGCGTGTTTGGCCACCATCGCGCTAATGCTGACCGGTCGCAACGACCTGGACATTTACCTGCAGGCGGCGCACGACCTGTTGAACGGGCAGGACCCATACACGCAACGCTACTTCGAGCACTACAACTTCTTCTACAGTCCGGTATTCGCGCTGCTGGTAGCTCCACTGGGCACGCTCGGAGGCCTCGGGGCCAAAGCGGTCTGGGGGCTGGCCACGCTCGCGGTGGCACTGCGCAGCCTGCAGCTTCTGCTGCGGTGGGCGGGTCTTCAGCAACTGCCACCGGTCCGTCAGGCGGCCATCACCTTCTTCGCCGGGCTTTTCCTGTTCCAAGCAGTGCGCGACAACATCAACCTGTCGCAGGTCACCGTGCTGCTGGTCTGGGCCTGCGTGGAAGGCCTGCACCGCATGGAACAAGGCCAGATCTGGCCGGGCGCCCTGCTCGTTGCCCTGGCCTTGGATACCAAACTGATCCCCTTGGTGCTGCTGCCCTACCTCGCCTATCGCGGCCAGTGGCGCGCATTGGTGGCCGTGGTGATCGGGGTCGCGGTGTTGCAGATCATCCCGCTGCTGGTGTTCGGCACCGAGGAAGGCCTCGCATTGTTCCGGTCGCGCTGGGCCTTGTTGGACCCCGCTTCGCCCCGCCACATCCTCGATGAGGAGGAGCCCTCGATGATCTCGTGGGGTTCGCTGCTGTCCGCCTACCTGAGCACCGAGGGCGGCAATGTGAACACGCTGGACCTGCCTCGGAACCTCGCACAACTGTCGCTCCAGAGCATCACTGTGCTGGTGTGGACGGGCAGGCTCCTGTTGGCGTTGATCGCGCTGTACTTCCTGGGCTGGCCGCCGTTCCGCGCTGCCGCCACGCCCTTGCACCGCTTCCGCGAACTGGGCTATCTGCTGGCCTGCACCATCCTCCTGTTCCCGCACCAACGCCCCTACTCGCTGTTCCTGGCGGCGCCTGCGGTGGTGTGGTTGTGCCGCTACGGGGTGCTGATGTTCGCGGACAAGGGCCATCGGTCCACCATCACGCTCGCCGCCCTGTTCGTGATCTACCTGGGCATGAACGCGAACCTGCTGGCTGGTGAATGGGCGCACTATTACGACCACTACAAGCTCCTGTCGTTCGTGCTGGTGCTGCTGCTGGTGCTACTGGCCCGCTTCACGCCGGAACGCATGGTGGCCCTTGACCATCACACGGACTGAACGGAACTTTGGCCATGCCTCGGCGCACAAAGGACACCATTCGCTATACCACACCGCTGGAACGCTTCGACGGTCGTTTTGCGTGGTGGTATGTGGAGTTCCCGCACGACACGGAGCTGGTCTTCGGCAAGCGGGGCACTATTCGGGTGAAGTGCCTGATCAACGGCGTGGCGACCGACCGCGCATTGATGCCGCGCAAGAGCGGATGCCACATCATCATCCTTGGTGGCGATATTCGCCGCAAGGCCGGCCTGAAGAAAGTGGGGCAGCCCGTGGACGTTGAGCTTTGGCTGGACCCCGAGCCGGACAAACTGGACATACCTGAAGCGCTGGCCGAAACACTGGACTTCCTGCCGGAAATGAAGGCCGCGTGGAAGAAGCTGACGCCGGGCATGCAACGCAGCATGTGCTACTGGGTGGGCAGCGCAAAGACCGAGGCCACACAGGCCAAACGCGTGGCGGAACTGCTGCGTCGCTTTGAGAGCGGGGACTTCCAGGTGGGGCGCCCGTCGAAGAAATAGCTCAGGCCTCGAAGACCAGGCTTTCCGGGCTTGCACCGAGCTCCACCAGCATCCGTTGCAGGTCGCCCACGAACTCCGGTGGCCCGCACAGGTAAAAGTGCTGGTCGAAGTCCTGCACCAGGGTGATCAAGGTGTCCTTGTCGATACGTCGGTCGCGGAACCCGATCACGCCTTGCCGCGTGAAGGTCTTCAGATAGTTGCGCCCGAGCATTGCCGTCAACTCCTCGTCCATGATCACATCGCTGGCGGCCTTGTTCGAGTACACGAGCGTACTGCCCTTCAACCGTCCCTCTTTGTGCAACTGGCGGAAAATGGCCAGGAACGGCGTGATGCCAGCACCGCCCGCGAAGAAGAACCCGGGGCCTTTGTAGGTGATGGTGCCGAAGACCTCGTGCAGGAGCAGCGCATCACCTTTACGCATCAACGACATCTGCTGGGTGACACCCTTATGACCGGGATAGATCTTCACGATCAGCTCCAGTGTGCGCGCCGATGGCAGGTTGGTGAAGGTGAAGGCCCGCTTCTCTTCGCGCAGGCCCTCCATGTCGATGGAGACCATGCAGCCCTGGCCTGGCATGAAGCGGAAGCCTTTGGGTCTGGTCAGCACGAAACGCTTCACGTCCAGCGTGACGTACTCTGTCTTCAGGATGGTGACGCGCTGTGCCTCCATGCGAGCGGGTAAGGTCCACCTGTTCCAGATCGCTCAGGGCAACCCGCACCAGTAGTCGGCCTTCTCCGGTTCGCACACCGCGAACAAAGGCAGCTCCATTCCGGGACGGATCAACAACAATTCCCACGGATCGGCAATGAACAGGTAACGCTCGCCTTCTTTGGAAAGCTCCAAGTGCAGGGCACGGTCGTGGGCCCGTTCCACCTGGGGCTTGCACAGGCCGGTGCG
The DNA here is from genome assembly GCA_046306055.1 of Flavobacteriales bacterium. Taxonomy (GTDB): domain Bacteria; phylum Bacteroidota; class Bacteroidia; order Flavobacteriales_F; family PHOS-HE28; genus PHOS-HE28. Next base: position 45,167 of record JBKDXR010000006.1, on the reverse strand, counting down.
CAACAAGGCACCTTCCCCCGTACCGGTCCGCTTCGTGAAGGTGCGAACGTCCATGTACCCCATCAGCAGGTATTTCTCCAGTTGTTCGGCACGTTGCATACGCCACACATCGCGGCCTCCATTGCGGCGCAATTCGCGCACAGCCTCATACTGCGGGTCTGTGGGCTCTGCATAGGTCTCTTTGAACGGAGCCTTGGGCGCGGGATCGGACTGCAGTTCGAGATAGAGCGATGCGCTCTTCTCCGGGCGCACGAGGATGAGCTCCTTATCGGGGATGTACAGCAGGAACTCCTCTCCCTTCGCCGTGGGCAGGTAACCGTGGTACCGTTGGTACTCCGAATTCTCCTCCCGCCGCCTGAGCAGGCCGGTCCGGACCAAGGGCCCCAGACTGGCGTACCTGCCCAGGAAATCGGACAATTCCTCATAGCCCTGCTCCCTGGAGCGCAGGATCCTGTTCCATCTGGCTTCGAACACCGCCGCTGTCATGGTGCCAAGGTCCGGCGACCATGGGCAGTGATCCAAGGCCATCCACGGCTCTTTACCAAACAGCCCGTGTTGATGGCGGGCTGCGGAAACACCAACGAACGGGACTGATCCTGCTGATCCTCAGGAAGATCACCTGCCAATGCTCAGGTCATCCACAACGAATGGTTGATGAAATGACCTGCGGCCCACGATGGACGCGGACGTTGCCGAACGCTCAGGGCAACACCACCCGGCGCGTTTGCTGCGAGGTGACGGTGGAAGCCCGCACCAACAGCAATTGGCCGCGCAGATGCGCAGCGGGCAGTGACCACATGGCCTTGGTATCGCCTTGCACGGTGCGGCTGGCCAACAAGGCGCCGTCCCTGCCGAAGATCTCGAAGGTCACAGGACCATCGGCCGCGGTGCCGTAGCTCAAGAGCAACCGTTCGCCGCTGGGGTCGGGCATCACGATCAGCGGAGCGACGTTCACGATCTCCGTTACGCTGGAAGGCACGCTGCAGAGGTCATCATCCACCAGGTTGGTGATGCCGGGTGTGCTGCAACCCAGGATGAGGTCGGCATTGTTATCATTGGTATCCGTGCCATCGGGCCAGCGGTTCAGGCTACGATCGTCAACAACGTTCACATCCACGGCCGTGGTGCCCATCCCTTCGGTGTAGCCCGTAACATCACCACCGTAGCTCAACATGTCCAGCACTTCATCCGTCTGGGTGTTCACCAGGGCGATGGCATCGGGCACGCCGTTCTGGATGAGGTTGGTGGCCGGTGTGGACAGATGGCCGCAATTGGCCGTGGCCGCGTTCGCGCAGATCACGAAATAGCCCCCCGGTTCCAGTGCCGGCCACGAGGGCGACGATATGGTGAGGTAGGTGGTCGGGGCTCCCGCTGCGCCGTTCACGAGAACAACGGCCAGGTCTTGCAGCGGAAAGGCCGTGGTGCCGATGTTCTTTACTTCGATGAACTCCGCCGCATCAGTGCCGGGCTGGTCGTAATCGACCTCATTGATCACCACTTGGGCGTTCAGAAGGCACGGGAGAAGAGCCGGGGCGAGAACGGCAATGTGTTTCATGGCATTCATGTGGAACGCCAAGATAGCATCCCTCGCAAGCGGACTATCACCACCCGAAGAACAGCAAGGCAACCGCCGCTGCGATCATCACCACCAGGGTGATCCCGGCGATGATGTTCTGTTTGCGTCCATTGGTGAACTCGCCCATGATCCGGCCATCGTTGCAGATCCGCAGGATCAACGCGATGAGGACCGGAGCCGTCACACCATAGAGCACGGCGGTCCACAACAACGCTTGGAACGGCGTGATGCCGCTGAACAGGATGAACAACCCGATGAGCAGCGCAAGGATCAGGGTGATGTAGAACCCGGGTGCCTCGTTGAACTTCTTGTCCAGGCCTTCCGGCCAATCGAACACTTCGGCCATCATGTAGCTGAGGGCTCCTCCTAGCACCGGAATGGCCAGGAATCCCGTTCCTATGACCCCTGCTGCGAAAAGCACATGGGCCATACTGCCTAACAGGGGACGAAGCGCTTCCGCTGCCTGCTCCACGGTCGCGATGGAGGTGATGCCCGCGCCATGCAACACCGTCCCGCAGGTGAGCACAATGAAGTAGAACACAACATTGGACAACAGCATGCCACTGCGCACATCGGTCTCCATTTCGCCAATGAGCTTGCGATCGACCACCAGGCCACGTTGCAGGCGCTCCTCCACTTCCATGGAGGCCTGCCAAAAGAACAGGTAAGGCGAGATGGTGGTGCCGAGAATGCCGACCAAGGCCATCAGGAAGGCCTTGTCGGAGCTTAGTGTCGGGATGAAGGTGTTACTTAATGCGACCCACCAGTCCGTATCGATCATCAAGGGAATGAGCACATAACAGAACAGGGTAATGCAAAGCCATTTCATCACCTTGGCGATGCGCCGGTAGGACCACACCACCGTGGCATATAACAGTAAGGCCGTAAATACGATCGAGAACAGGAAGGGTGGCACGGAGGGAATGAGCATGGTACCCACTGCCCCCATGCCGGCGATGTTCGCCCCGATGTTCAGCAGGATGGAGGGCAGGCTGACCAACAGCACCAATCGCACCACCCAGGGTGAGTAGTGCTTCTTAATGACCCCCATGAGCCCCTGCCCGGTGACCATGCCGATGCGCGCGCACATCTCCTGCACCGCGACCATCATGGGGTAGGTCAACAGCGGCGTCCACAGCAATTGGGTCCCGAACGCGGCTCCCGCCTGTGAATAGGTCGCAATGCCCGATGGATCATCATCGCTGGCACCGGTCACCAAACCCGGCCCCAATTTCCGCCAGAGGCGGGCAATGGGGTTACTAGGCTTGGAGCGCATGGGGTAAGTGGTGCCGCAATGTAGTTCGGAGGTAGGTGCCGGTCCTGCTGGGGTCCGAGATGTTATTCACGATTCGTGACGACCGTCACATCCGGGGCGTTCCCCGTGTCTGAACCTTGCGCTGTCGAAAATGAAAACCACTCAGAGAATGTCACGCCTGATCACACCCATTGTCCTGATCACCGTGCTCGCGTCATGCGGCGGAGCGCAGGAAAAGTCCGGGGGTCTGCCCCCGGGCACCAGCGGTAACGCAGGCGACCAGGAACTCCTCAAGCGCGCACAGGGCATGTTCGCCGCACTGCCAGAGGTGGCCGAAAGCGAGGAGAACCCCATCACCGCCGAAAAAGTGGCGCTCGGCAAGCTGCTCTTCCACGATACGCGCCTGAGCATGAACGGCACCATCAGTTGCAACAGCTGCCACAAGCTGGACAATTTCGGCGTGGATGGCGAGAAGACCTCGCTGGGCGACACCAAGGAGCGCGGTGCCCGCAATTCGCCTACGGTGTACAACGCAGCGCTGCACAGCATGCAGTTCTGGGACGGACGTGCCAAGGATGTGGAGGAACAGGCCGGCATGCCCGTGCTGAACCCGGTGGAACACTCCATGCCGAACAAGGCATTCGTGGAGAAACGCTTACGGGAAGTGAAGGACTATGCCCCCCTGTTCGCTGCGGCCTTCCCGGACGAAAAGCAGCCGGTCAACTACCGCAGCATGGAGCGGGCCATTGGTGCCTTTGAACGCACCCTGATGACGCCTGCACCGTTCGATGCGTTCGTGAAAGGTGATGTGGCGGCGCTTACGCCCGAGGCCAAGGAAGGACTGGCCCTCTTCATGGATGTGGGCTGCACAACCTGCCACATGGGCGTTTCACTGGGTGGCACCATGTTCCAGAAGTTCGGCCTGCACCAGGATTTCCGGCCGCTGACCGGCAGTACCGACGCCGATCATGGCCTGATGGACCTCACCAAGAAAGAGACCGACAAGGACATCTTCAAGGTACCCGGCCTGCGCAATGTGGCGAAGACCGCCCCCTACTTCCACGATGGCAGCGTGGCCGACCTGGGCAAGGCCGTGGATGTGATGGCCCGCACCTCGTTGAACAAGGAGCTCACGGCGGACCAGGTCAAGAAGTTGGTGGCCTTCCTGGAAAGCCTCACAGGCACACTGCCAGCCGCAGCCTTGGAGGTCCCTAGGACCATCGCCATGAACTGAGCATGGCTTACTGCCGGATCTCCAACGCCCGGTGCGATCGTATCGGGCGTTGTTCGTTCAGGGCCTTGGTCATTGAACGGACAGGCCAGGTAGCGTAGCTTTCCAGCTGGGTAAACCTGTAGAGCGCAAATGCACGAACTGACCGAGGTCTGGACCAGCACCGATGTGCACCTCCTCGTGCGTCTGGCCGTGGCTGCAGGGATCGGTTTCCTGATCGGTCTGGAGCGCGAGTTCGCCAAACAGGTGCGTGACCGCATGCCGGAAGGGTCCACTCCCGAAAAGAAATTCGCCGGGCTGCGCACCTTTACGCTCATCGCCTTGTTGGGCTTCTTGAGCGCGCTATTTGCCGCGAACGTTGGAGGATGGTTCTTCGGCCTCACCTTGGCCGGCTTTGTTGCGCTCCTGATCACTTCTTACAAAGCCAGTATCCAACGCGGTGATGTGGGCGCCACCTCCGAGGTCACGGCACTGATCACCTTCTTGCTGGGTGGGCTCGCCTTTGAGGGCCATCTCCTGTTCATCATCATCGTGGCCGTGCTGGTGCTGTTGTTGCTCTCCTTCAAGCTGCCCTTGCATCGCTTCGTCACCACGCTTACCGAGCAGGACGTACGGGCCATCATCGAGTTCGTGGTGCTCACGGTACTGGTGCTCCCCTTTCTACCGGATCAAGGATACGGCCCCCATGGTACGTGGAACCCCAAGGAGATCTGGACCATGGTGGTACTGGTCTCGGGCATCAGCCTGGTGGGTTACCTGTTGGCCAAGGTGCTGGGGCACGGCAAGGGCACACTGCTCACCGGAATTCTCGGCGGTCTTGTTTCCAGCACTGCGGTGGCCCTGAGCTTTGCCCGTCGCTCAGCGGAGGGTGTCGCACGCACACAGCCCCTCGCATTGGGCATCGTGGCGGCTTCGGCCATCATGTTCCTGCGTGTCCTGCTCGAACTGTTCGTGGTGAACCGGTCAATGGCCATGATCATGCTCGTGCCTCTGGTGTTGATCGCCGGTGTGGGCCTTTTCACGGCGTGGCGCATGAACGGCCATCGATCGGACGGGGATGAGACAAGTCCCGTACTGACCAATCCATTGAATTTCCGGATCGCCCTGCAATTCGCATTGCTGTATGCCCTGGTGCGCTGGGTGGTGGTGTGGGCCGATGAGCGGTTCGGACAGGCTGGCACATACGTGGCAGGTGCGCTTGCAGGCATCACCGATGTGGATGCCATCACCTTGAGCATGGCGCGCATGGGGCTTTCCGCCGGGTGGGAGACACAAGCCTTGGTCACTATCCTCATAGCCTCCACGGTGAACACGCTGGTGAAGCTCACGATCGTGATGGTGGTGGGCGGTCCGGCCCTGCGGAAACAAGTGTTGCCCGGCTTCGTGGGCATGGCGGCCGCTGCGGCGTTGAGCATCGTGTGGGTGGCCCTTCGTTGATGCCGACCCGAAAGCGTGCCCACGTTTTGATGAGTGATCGGCCCCACGATACATTTCCGCCATGTTGAAGCAGGTCCTGCGCTACACGCTGCGTGCACTACTTGTGCTGGTCGCGATCATTGCGCTCTATGCGGTCACGGCCATGGTGCTTTCGCGGATCAGAGTACCGGGCGAGATCGTGAGCCATGACGAGATCACGGCCTACATCCTGAGCAACGGCGTGCACACGGACATCGTGCTGCCTGTGCGAAATGGGAAGCGGGATTGGTCACACGTGCTGCCCTTCTCCCACACCACCGGACGCGACAGCACCGCAGAATGGGTCGCTTTCGGTTGGGGCGACAAGGGGTTCTACCTGGAGACACCCACTTGGGGCGACCTCACCGCTCGCGTGGCCTTCAAGGCCATGTTCGCACTGGGCAGCTCGGCCATGCATGTCACCTACCACAAAGGCTTGAAGGAAGGTCCACTGTGCAAGCGCCTGCGATTGAGCCGTGGCCAATACGAGCGTTTGGCCCGGTACATCGAAGGCAGCTTTGCCAAGGATGCGGCGGGCAGAATGCAGGTGATTGATACCCAGGCCAACTATGGCCCGAACGATGCCTTCTACGAGGGCGTGGGCAGCTACCATCTGTTCCACACCTGCAACACATGGACGAACAACGCGCTGAAGGCCTGCGGGCAGCGGGCGTGCGTGTGGACGCCGATGGACAGTGGGATATTGGGGTTGTATGAGCAGCACGAAGGGACGTACTAACTTCCCATTACATGACCTTTCACGGTGGACGACCGGCGCTGATCCTGCTCTATGGCCTCTTGGGGATCAGCGGCTTCTTGGCGCAGCCCTCCGGGTTCGTTGCGCTCATTGCACTACCGATCGAACTGCTGTTCCTCATCCTCCTTTATTCCTTGCGTCCGGAACGACTACACCGTTCTCCCTATCCCAGTGCCAGCGCCGTGCTGGGGGGTAGCGTACCCCTGTTCTTGTTCTACTGGTTCATCGCTGCCGCAGTGGGGAGCGCCATGGACAATGTTGTTCCGGAACCCGACCACGACTTCCTGCTTTCCCCATTCGTAATGAACGACAGTGCAATTGCGGGGGTGATCATGGGCTACATCATCGCATTTGCAATGGAATTCCGCGCCTTAAGGAAACACCCTGATGCATGGTCGCATTTCCCGCAACGATTGGTGGCCAAAGGATCATCGATCTGGATCTTGGCATACGTCGGTATCGCCGCGGTCATGATCACGGGCGAAGAGCATCAGGAATGGGCTATTGCGTGCCTGATGATGGGGCGCATCGCCGTTGAGTTCGCACTTCGGCCTTTGGACAATGAAGGGATAGGCGTTTGGCGCAATTGAGCGCAACAGAGAGTAACGCAACTGTTGTATCGGAATTTCAGTGGGGTCGACGCTGCAGGTAGCGTGATCAAGGACATTTCGTTGACCCGAATTCCATCACACAAATGGTCATTTCCAACTCCCCGGATTCTCGGCGATATACTGCGCGATGCGTTCGAATTCGCCATTATGTGTTGGGCGAATCCGCCAGTCATGGAAACCCTGCTGCCAATAGCGCTGTCCGGGCGTTCCCCGCAAACGGTTCATACGGATGGTCGTGCCTGATTTGAATGCGCCGATGATCGCCCCCAGCGAACCTGGTAGCGGTCCATTGGGCCTAACGCGACCGTCACCTTCACCTACGGCAGCGTCGACCCTCCGGGTCGACTTACTCCCATCCAGCATGATGATCGCATGGAAATGGTCCGGCATCAACTGCACCTGATCCAACCGTATGTGCGGTAACCGACCGGGCAATGCATTCCAATCATCCAGTACGATTAGCCCCAGTTCGTTCGGTTCCATAATGGCATCCATTCCTGAACCCATGATATGGCCGAACCATTCCCTTCGGGGTTGGGTGCAGATGGTCACGAAATACGACCCGTGCGTGTAATCGTGGCCGGTCAGACGTGGGTGTTTGTGGAATTTGCGGGGGACCGGCACACACCGAAAATACAGCCGTCAGGTATTGCAGTGCGTTCGGGTCGACCCGGAGGGTCGACGCTGCCAGCGTTCCAAATGAACGTCGGCGCGATGCCGACCAGCGCTCAATACCCCACCAACCGTTCCACCGCCGCCTTCAACCTTCCCTTCGGCAGGAAACCCTGCTCCAACGGAATGGCGAACGGCACTGGCGTATCCCAGCTGGCCACGCGCACGATAGGCGCATCCAGGTATTCGAAGGCGTGCTCGGCGATGATCGCGGCCAACTCACCCCCGAAACCGGCGGTCAGCGTGTCCTCGTGCAGCAGCAGCACCTTGCCGGTCTTCTTCACGCTGGCCAGGATGGTGTCCACATCCAGCGGCACCAATGTGCGCAGGTCGATGATGTCGATATCGATGCCCGTCTCCTTCTGCACATCAACCGCCCAATGCACACCCATGCCGTAAGTGATGATGCTCATCGCTCCACCCACTCGCACGATGTTGGCCTTTCCGAAGGGAATGCTGTACGGCTGCTCCGGCACGTGGCCACTGACACTGCGGTACATGGCCTTGTGCTCGAAGAACATCACCGGGTTCGGATCGTCGAAGGCGGTCATCAATAGGCCCTTGGCATCGTATGGGTTGCTGGGGTACACCACCTTCAGGCCGGGCGTCTTCACGAACCACATCTCGTTGCTCTGGCTGTGGAAAGGGCCAGCACCTACGCCAGCACCGGTGGGCATGCGTACCACCACATCGGCGTTCTGGCCCCAGCGGTAGTGCATCTTTGCCAGGTTGTTGCAGATCTGGGTGATGCCCTCGCTCACGAAATCGGCGAACTGCATCTCCATCATGGCCTTCATGCCCTTGATGCTGAGGCCCAGCGATGCACCGAGGATGGCGCTCTCACACAACGGCGTGTTGCGCACGCGGTCCTTGCCGAACTGCTCCACGAACCCATCGGTGATCTTGAAGGCACCACCATACTCGGCGATGTCCTGGCCCATCAACACCAGCTCCGGGTGGCGCTCCATGCTCTGGCGCAGGCCTTCCTGGATGGCGTCGATCATGCGTTTTTCGGAGGCGCCGGTGGTGGCGGGTTCCACAGGTAACGCGGCAGGTCGACCCAGTGGGTCCACGCTACGGGTGCTATCCGCAACCGTAGCATAAACGTCGGCGACCTCGGCGGATTCTACCGGAACCGGCTCCGGCTCCTCGAACGCGTGCTTCAGGTCGTTCTCGATGCCGTCCTTCATGCGTGCACGGATCTCGTCGCGTTTGGCCACGCTGAGGACGCCCTGGCTGATCAGCCACGTTTCGTAGTTGGTCACGGGATCCTTCCGGCCCCACTCCTCGAACAGCTCCTTCGGCACGTATTTGGTGCCGCTGGCCTCCTCGTGACCACGCATCCGGAAGGTGATGCACTCCACCAGGATCGGACGCGGGTTCTCGCGGAGGCTGTCGGCCAGCTTCGCGAGGTTGTTGTACACCTCCAGGATGTTGTTCCCCGCGATCTGAACGCCTTCGATACCGTAGCCGATCGCCTTGTCCACGAAGCTCTTCATGCGGAACTGCTCGCTGCTGGGCGTGCTGAGTCCGTAGCCATTGTTCTCAATGATGAAGAGCACCGGAAGGTCCCACACAGCGGCCACGTTCACGCTCTCGTGGAAATCCCCCTCGCTGGTGGCGCCATCACCGGTAAAGACGATGGTGCAGCGGTTCTCCTTCTTCAGCTTGTGGGCCAGCGCGATACCGTCCGCGATGCCCATTTGCGGGCCCAGGTGGCTGATCATGCCCACCACCTTGTGCTCCTGGCTGCCGAAGTGGAAGCTGCGCTCACGGCCTTTGCTGTAGCCGGTGGCCTTGCCCTGCCACTGGGCGAAGAGCTTGCTGAAGGGCATGCCCCGCGTGGTGAAAACGCCCAGGTTGCGGTGCATGGGCAGGATAAATTCCTCCTCGTGCAGCACCATGGCGGCGCCCACGCTGATGGCCTCCTGGCCGATGCCGCTGAACCACTTGCTGATCTTGCCCTGCCGCAACAGGCTCAGCATCTTCTCCTCGATGATGCGCGGGTAAACGAGCTTCTCGTAGGTGTCGATCAGGAAGGCATCGCTGTGCGTGCCGCGCTCGTAACGGACCTGGCGGTCCTCGGTGGTCAATACGGACATGGGGAGATCTTCTTACAGGCGCAAAGGTATTGGCGCATAGGCAGCACATCGGGCGTTGTTCTTAGGTGGTTGTACCGGGGCTGATGTTGGTTATTGGGGCGTCTTGACGGGCTCCCCTAGGCCTCGGGGCGCTGTAGCCGGCTCTGCTCGCGGGGCATTGCAGCGCGCTGCGGGGTCCCTCCTGCGCCGGGCCTCCTCGCTGCGTACACTGATCCCGCTCGCCTTCACCGGGCTACCGCTTCCATCCCGGGCGGGGCCTTACGTCACAATGGTTCCCTGTTCTGCGTAACGGGGGCGGTACCGCGTTCCATGCGGCGGGCTGTACGGGCGTACGATCGTCCGTCCCTACGCATGGCGGGCGGATCATGATCCGTCCCTACGGTCGGCAGGTTGTACCGATCTTCGCCACCATGCGCACCGGCCCACTGTCCGTATTGCTGCTCCGCTTGGGCGTGGTGGGCGTGGTGTATTCGCTGCTACGACTGCTGTTCTGGGTATACAACCGCGACCTGTTCCCCGTGCCGCCTGCCTCGGCGTTCCTTGGTGGGATCAGGTTCGATGCATCGGCCATTGCCTGGCTGCACCTCCCATGGGTACTGTTGGTGTTCATTACGCCTCGCCCTGGTCGTGCCATGGCGCGTCTACAGTTCGCCCTTTTTCTGGCCATCAATGCCATCGCGCTGTTCTTCAATTGCGTGGACCTCGGCTACTTCGCCTTCAGCCTCAAGCGCAGCACGGCCGACTTCCTCCAGATACTTACCACCGGCGGCGACACGGCCAACCTCGCCCCGGCCTTTTTGCGTGACTACTGGCACATCGGTCTCCTCTACATCGGCTGCCTGGCCCTGCTGGCCTGGGCCTATCCCCACATCGGACGGCTTGACCGGGGGATGCGGCTCACCTGGCCCTGGCAGTTGGGGTGGCGGGTCATCGCGCTGGGCATTCTTGTCCTGGCCTCAAGGGGTGGTCTTCAACTTATCCCACTTCAACCCTTGGATGCGGCGAAGTATGGTGGGGCCAGCTACCTGCCCGTGGTGCTCAACACACCGTTCACCATCCTCACGACTCTTGGCAAACCCACGCTGGCGGAGCGCCACTACATGGATCAGGCAGAGGCCGATGCCCTGTGGCCGGTGGTGCAACAGCATACGTTCCCAACAGACACGGCCACTACGCGTTTGGCGTTCCGGTCGCGGGAGAACAAGCCCAACGTGGTGGTCATCATCCTGGAGAGCTTTTCCGCGCTCTACTCCGCTCGCCTGTCCGGCGGTGATGGCTACATGCCCTTCCTCGATTCGCTCATGGGCCAGGGACTCTGTTTCACCAATGCCTACGCCAACGGTCGCCGCAGCATCGATGGTGTTCCAGCCATCGTGGCGAGCATGCCGCAATGGATGGACGAGGCCTTCATCACCTCGCCCTACGCGAGCCTGCCCTTCACCTCGCTGGCCAGCATCCTTGGTGCACAAGGCTATCGGACCAGCTTTTATCATGGAGGGCGCAACGGCACCATGGGCTTCGATGCGTTCGCCAGGAGCGCAGGCTTCCAACGCTATGTGGGATTGAACGAGTATGATAACGGAGAGGCTGATTTTGATGGGCATTGGGGCGTACGCGACAGGCCGTTCCTGCAGTTCTACGCGCAGCAACTGGACAGGGAACAGCAACCGTTCCTGAGCGCCGTGTTCACGCTGAGCAGCCACCATCCCTATGCGCTCCCACCGGTTGATGCTGAACGCTTCGCAGGGGGAACGCAGGCCATTCACCCCACGCTGCGCTACACCGATGATGCCTTGCGACAGTTCTTCGCCACGGCGCGCACCATGCCTTGGTATCCGAACACCTTGTTCGTGATCACCGCCGACCATACGGCCGATCTGGAACGCAACGGTGCTCAAGGCAACAGACCCATCGACTACTGGGTGCCACTGGTATACTTCAGCCCACTAGGGATGGCCACCAGGAGCGAGGAGCGTGTCACACAGCACGTTGATATTCTGCCCACCGTGCTCGACCTGGTCGGTTATGATGCCCCGTTCCTCGCTTTCGGGCACAGCGCGATACGCCCATCCTCCCCTCCCTATGCCATCTGGACCAACAACGGTCTGTACAGTTTGACCAGTGCTACGCGGCAGATCCAGTTCGACGGCGAGCACATCATCGGCATCACGGAAATGGCGAGCGACCCCACCCAGGGTCCGGAACACACTGCTGAACTGGAGGCCCACTTGAAGGCCGCCATTCAACAGTACAACAGCCGAATGATCACTGCTGCGCTCACCGTAACCCCGACCGCACCATGAAGGCGATGGTGATCTACAACCCACGTTCGGGGAAGAAGCAGGCACCACGCATCACGGCGATAGCCGCACGCATGGAGAAAGCGCTGAACGTGCAATTGGACCTGCGTGCCATTGATGGCCCCGGGCATGGCACTGTGCTCGCGAAGGAAGCCGTGTCAAGTGGCTACGACCGTGTGATCAGCGTGGGCGGGGATGGCACCAACAACGCCATTGCGCAAGGCCTGCTGGGCTCCATGGTACCAATGGGTATCGTTGCCATGGGCAGCGGCAACGGCTACGCCCGCTCCATCGGGCTGCCGCTGGATCCTCAGAAGGCGCTTCACCATGCGCTGACCGCACCGGCCCGTGCCATGGACATCTGCTACCTCAACGACCACCTCTTCCTGGGCACTGCAGGCATCGGGTTCGATGCACGTGTCGCCGACCGGTTCGACCGTTCCGGCACACGGGGTATGTTCACCTATGCACGCATCATTGTGCAGGAGATCTTCGGCGCGCCGCCCATGCCGGTTGAACTCCAGGTGGATGGAAAGACGATCAAGGAGAACGTGCTGATGCTCGTGTTCTGCAACACCCGCGAGTTCGGCAATGGCGCTGACATCAGTCCCAGCAGCAAGCCGGACGATGGATTCGCCGAACTGCGGCTGGTGCGCAAACCTCCGTTCCTGCCACTGATCAAGGCCTTCTACGACATCTACACCCACCGGGCGGACGGCAACCCCTACCTCACCAACATACCGGCCACGCAGGCCACGGTAAAGCAGGGCGGCACCATGGCACACTTGGATGGCGAACCGCTGGAAGTGGGGCACGAAGTGCGCTTCCGGTTGGAAGCGGCTAAGCTGCTCGTGGTGGCTTGAGGAAGTACATCAAGTTGTTCACGGCCCGAGGGCGATAGGTGCCGATCCTTTAGATTGGCCCTATCGACCTCCCTAACATGCTCCACACTACCCGCTCCTTGTTGCTCGCCATGGGTGTACTGCTGACCACCACGGTAAGGCCTCAATGCACAGAAACCGCGCAGAACAAAGTGTTGCTGGTAGGCGACAGCTGGGCCTTCTTCATGGGCGTTGACCAGACCATCAATGAAGTGCTTGCCAAATGGGGCCATTCGGGATACCGTTACTACACCAACTTGACGCTGGCCGAGAACGGCGCCGAGACCGACGACTTCCTGGGCATGGACAAGCAAGCGGAGATCACCGACCGGTTGTTGAACGACCCGGGCATCAAGGTCGTGCACCTGAGCATTGGGGGCAACGATGTGCTGGGCGACTGGAATGTGAGCTTCACGCCCGAACAGACCGATTCGCTGCGCCAAGCCGTGTTCGATCGGTTGCAGCAGGTCATCACCTTCATCCTCGGGGTGCGTCCGGACATCCATGTGCTGTGGAGCGGCTACATGTACCCGAATTTCGAAGAGGTCATCGAGGACCTGGCCCCATTACAGACCATCCATCCGTTCTATGGCACCTGGCAGGACATGGGCTTTCCGACCTTCATTCAACTGAACACCATTCTCAATGATTTCAGCGCGCTGCTGGAAGGCTATGCTGACACGACGGACCGTGTGAGCTTCGTGAGCGCCACCGGACTGATGCAGCACGCTTTCGGCCAGAACACCACGCTGGGTGTGCCTCCGGGCGGGAGCTATCCGCCAAGTACCGCTCCGCTACCATTTGGTTTCGTGGACTACCCCTCGCCGAAAAGCTCCATGCGCAACTATGGTCTAACGCGCGACTGCTTCCATTTGTCGGCCAGTGGCTACCGAGAAATGGTCGAGCTCCATGCCCGGAAGTTCTACCACAAGTTCCTGATGGACGACCAATATCTGATCTCCTCCGGATCGCAGGACGGTTCCGTGTCCAGCCAAGGAGCGGTCTCGAGCACATTGCAGTTGGGCACGGCCGGTACGGAACAGTTCGCCACGGTCCTCACGTTCGCCACTACGGATATGCAGCAGGCCATTGTGGACGGCGCGAGCATTTTCCTGCGTCGCACAGGACTTACCGGCGATGACCCTCTGAGCAGCACACTGCAAGTGAAGGTGAAGAGCGGTGCCTTCGGTACGGCGTTCGAAGTGGAGGCCGTGGACTATTTTGCCTCGCCCGATGCTTCGGGAAGTGCTTGTCGGTTCGGTTCGAACGGAGGCAATGGTCACTGGATACGCCTCGACCTGCCGACCGAGCTGCTCCCCTACCTCTCGCAGACGGCGGCCACTCAGTTCATCCTATCGGCACCGGGCTTCACGCAGGGCGTGATGACCTTCAACGATGCGAGCGATCCCGAGCTGGCTCCTGTCCTTAACCTCCGCTTCGGCGAACTGGTAACTGCAACGGGACCAGTACCGAACGATGAGCGCCATGAGGTCTTCCCCAACCCCACTGACGGCCCTTTGCATCTGAACGTGACCGGGGAACAAGTCCTTGATGTGCAGGTATTCGACCTGCTCGGGCAACTCGTGCTTCACCGCCATGCCCCCGGAGCGCTGGTCGATCTGAGCGCGCTCCCAGCCGGTCAATATCTGATCCATTTGCGCACCACGAGTGGATCATCCGTACAGCGAGTAGCGCGATGGTGATCACAAAGCCCGGGCGGCTTCCTGTCTTCCGTGCTTTCTTTGCCGCTGGTCGAACCGGAATTGATCGACCCGTGCGATGAACCGTCTGCTGATCAAGAACGCCAAGGCCCTGGTGGGCACCCATGCACAGGGTGTCACCATCGCCCGCGGCGCCGAAATGTCCAGTCTTCCGCAAGTGAGCAACGGCTGGCTGTTGATCGAGAACGGACGGATCAGTGCGTTGGGCAGTGCGGATACACTTCCAGCCGTAGGTACTGAGGTGACCGTGATCGATGCCACAGGGCGCTTCGTACTGCCCGGCTGGTGCGATCCACATACACACACCGTGTTCGCCGCGCCGCGCGAAGAGGAGTTCGTGGACAAGATCAATGGCCTCAGCTACCAGGAGATCGCGGCCCGTGGCGGTGGCATCCTCAACAGCGCCCGCAAGCTGCGCGAAATGGATGAGGAATCCCTCTACCGGAAGGCACGTCTTAGACTGGAAGAGATGATGCGGCAAGGCACCGTTGCCGTGGAGATCAAGAGCGGCTACGGGCTCACGGCCGAAAGCGAGCTGAAAATGTTGCGCGTGGCCAGGCGCCTCAAGGACACGCTCCCCCTACAGGTGAAGATCAACCTGTTGGCCGCACATGCCTTGCCACCTGAGTACAAGGACGACCGAAAGACCTACATCGACCTGATCTGCGAAACCCTCATTCCGCACGTGGCCGCCGAGGGACTCGCCGACTTCGTGGACGTGTTCTGCGAGACCAACTACTTCACCGTGGCCGAAATGGAACGCGTGCTGGTGGCCGGCCAGCGCCATGGCCTACGCGGCAAGGTGCACGTGAACCAGTTCACCAGTATCGGCGGCGTGCAGGCGGCCGTGAAGCATGGTGCGCTCAGCGTGGACCACTTGGAGGTGATGACCCAGGAGGACATCGATGCATTGGTCGGACAGGACACCATCCCCACGCTCCTGCCCTCCTGCTCTTTCTTCCTCCGCATCCCGTACGGACCGGCGCGCCAACTGATGGACCGGGGGTTGCCCGTGGCGCTGGCCACCGACCACAATCCGGGGAGCACGCCCAGTGGCAACATGAACCTGGTGCTCTCGCTGGCCTGCATCCAGTTGCGCTTGCTGCCGGAGGAGGCCGTGACCGCCATGACCCTGAACAGTGCTGCCGCGATGGGTCTTTCCGACGAGCTCGGCAGCCTTACCGTGGGCAAGCGGGCCAGCCTGATCATCACCCGCGAGGTACCTTCGCTCGCCTATTTGCCGTACGCCTTCGGCAGCGACCATATCGATACCGTGCTCATTGATGGAACAGTCGTCCGCTCCGGAACGCTCCTTGCCTGAACCGGGCCTGCCCGGTCATCGTCCGCCCCAACTGGAGTTCGCCATGGGCATCGCGCTCTTCGCGATCATCCTGCTGGTGTTCATGCTGGTGCAGTTCGGTGTGCTGGTGGTGGGCGTGGCCAACGCGGATCCAGCTTTCGCCGACAAGGGGTTCTCCTTTTCGCTCCTTCAGGACGAAGGCTTCCGCTCGGCCATGGACCACTATCTGCTCAACGGCGACATGGTGGCCCGTGAAGCGCTGTGGAGCGGCGTTACGGGCATTGGTCTGATCCTGCTTTCCGTATTCCTCTGGAAGCGCCGCCAAGCGGCCGATACACTGGGCCTGCGGATCCCCTCGCTGAAACGCTCCGTGATCTGGATCGGGATCTTCCTGCTGCTGGCCGGTGCGTTGGAGGTGTTGATGCGCTCCGTGCCTGCCTTCCAGACCGACTTCATGGAGAAAGTGCTGGGAAGCACCACCAACATGACCATGCTGGTGATCGGCGTGGGTATTGTGGCCCCCTTGTTCGAGGAATTCCTCTTGCGCGGCCTGCTGTTCGGTACGGCCCGCCACGTGGTGGACGAGCACGCCAGTGTGGCCATCACCGCCGGGGTGTTCACCATCATGCACCTGCAGTACGAAGTACTCGTCATGCTGCTCATCCTGCCCTTGGGTATTGTGCTCGGCTACGCCCGGGCCCGCACCGGGTCCATCTGGGTGCCCATCCTGCTGCACGTGATGAACAACCTGGCCAGCGTCCTGCTGGGTTGAGGGGAGGGCCAAGCGCCTGAACGATCATTGGTTCGCTGGCCATGGCCTCCTCCCTCTTGCGGAACTGAGGTCAGTTCAGCATTGCCACGAGACAAGGCATACCCCAGCCCGGCAACTCAATTGGAATTACAACTGGCACGAGTCCAAATATCCTGGACCGATGGGTGCAAGTTGGTGAACGGGTCAAGAGGCGAGCGCTCTGCACTGCTAGCTTTGCCGCCCATTCCAACCGAGCAATATGCAACGCCAACTGATCGAATGCGTGCCCAACATCAGCGAGGGACGCGACCGTGCCAAGATCGATGCCATCGCCGCCGTGGTGGAGACCGTGGAAGGCGTGCGCTTGCTGGACGTGGACCCCGGCAAGGCCACCAACCGCACGGTGATCACCTTCGTGGGTGAGCCCGGCCCGGTCTGCGAGGCGGCCTACCGACTGATCAAGAAAGCGCAGGAGCTCATCGACATGCGCCAGCACAAAGGCGAGCACCCGCGCTTCGGCGCCACCGACGTGTGCCCGTTGGTACCCATCAGCGGCATCAGCATGGAAGAATGCGCAGCGTGGGCCAAAAAGCTCGGTGAGCGCGTGGGGAAGGAGCTCGGTATCCCGGTATACCTCTATGAGGCCGCGGCCAGCGAAGAGAAACGGAAGAACCTGGCCAACAACCGCAGCGGCGAGTACGAAGGGCTGCCCAAGAAACTGAAGGACCCCGAGTGGAAGCCCGACTTCGGTCCGGCTGAATTCAACGATAGCGTGGCCCGCAGCGGTGCCATGGCCATTGGTGCACGCAACTTCCTGGTGGCCTACAACGTGAACCTCAACACCACCAGCACGCGCCGGGCAAACGCCATCGCCTTCGACATCCGTGAGGCGGGCCGCAAGGTGAAGCAACCCGATGGCACCGAAGTACAAGTACCTGGCAAGCTGAAGTCCGTGAAGGGCATCGGCTGGTTCATCGAGGAGTACGGTGTCGCGCAGCTTTCCCTCAACCTCACGGACATCACCGTGACCCCCGTCCATGTCGCTTTCGATGAAGCGTGCAAGGCCGCCGAGGAACGCGGCATCCGTGTTACGGGCAGTGAACTGGTGGGCCTGATCCCGAAGCAGGCCCTGCTCGATGCAGCGGACTTCTACCTGAAGCGCCAGGAGCGCAGCCTGGGCATATCCGAGCGCGAGAAGATCAAGATCGCCGTGAAGTCGCTGGGCCTGGATGACCTCGGTCCCTTCGACCCGCAGAAAAAGGTGATCGAGCACATGCTGGAGGACAGCAACAGCGAACGCCTCGTACGCATGGACCTGAAGCGCTTCAGCGAAGAGACCGCTGGCGAGAGCCCCGCACCCGGAGGCGGCAGCGTGGCGGCCTATGTGGGCGCCTTGGGCGTTTCGCTCGGCACCATGGTGGCCAACCTCAGCGCCCATAAGCGCGGGTGGGACGATCGCTGGGAGGAGTTCAGCACGTGGGCCGCGAACGGCGAGAAGCTACGGAACGAACTGCTCTACCTGGTGGACGAGGATACCCGGGCATTCGACCGCATCATGGCCGCCATAGGGCTGCCCAAGGGAAGCGACGAGGAAAAAGCGGCCCGCAAGGCGGCCATCCTGGAAGCTACGAAAGGGGCCATCAACACCCCCTTGCGGACCATGCAGGTCTGTGTGGAGAGCATGGAACTGATGAAGGCCATGGCCAACATCGGTCTGCCGGCCAGTGTGAGCGATGCTGGCGTGGGTGCCTTGTGTGCACGTACCGGGGCCATCGGAGGGTACCTCAATGTGCGCATCAATTGCGCCGGATTGGATGATGCGGCCTTCAAGGAGAACGTGCTGAAGGAGGCCGAAGCGTTGAGGACGAAGGTCGAAGCGCTCGAGGCCGAAGTGATGGCGCTGACACTGGCCAAGGTGTAGGACCACGGGCTCGCCCCACCTGTTGGACAGGCTCTGGAAGGGCTTGGGCACACCTCTTCCCGGCGTTCTTCACCGGCTTTGCCTGATATTGATCCAGCGCGATCACAACACGGCAGCCCGCTTGGCCGTATCATTGGAGGGACCGATGCGCCGATGACCGCCAGGATCAAATTCCGCCAGTGGACACGCCGGGTGATGTACTTCTTCCCGATCCAGCTGTTGATGCTGCATCTGAAGAAGAACCACTTGTTGCTGTTGACCTGGCTCATCCTGTTCGGTTATGTGACCGAGGGCCTGGGCGTGAAATACGGCGTGCCCAACCTGTTCCTCTATCCGGAGTACTTCGGCAGGGTCAACTTCCTTTCCTACGCGATCCTCGGGTTCGCCTTGGGCGGGTTCATCACGGCCTTCAACCTGTACAGCTACACCATGCACGGGTACCGGTTCCCGTTCATCCTCACCATTGCGCGCCCCTTCCTCAAGTTCAACGTGAACAATGCCGTGATCCCGGCGGTGTTCATCCTTACCTACCTGTGGTGCTCGGCCCGATTCCAATATATCAAGGAACTGGTGCCGGTACTGGACATCATCGCCAACCTGGCCGGTGCCCTATTCGGCGTTGGCGTTTTCCTGTTGTTGGCCCTGCTCTATTTCACGCGCACCAACACCGATATCACCAAGCTGTTGGGCAAGGACCCCGAGGACCTGAGGCCCGAAGAGCCCTTGGTGGACATCATCGGTCCGCAACACGCCCATGCCCCACGCGGCGGAACGGAGCGCCGGAAGGCCTTGCGATGGCTGAGGCGCCAACAGCGGAGCGAGAAGTGGAGGGTGGAGACCTACCTGTCCCCTCGCCTACGCATCATGCTGGCGCGCCGCAGCGACCATTACGACCAGGAACTGTTGCGCGATGTGCTCTGGCAGAACCATATCAACGGCAGCATCTTCGAAGTGATCCTGGTGTTGAGCTTCATTGCCTTGGGTGCGTTCAGCGATGTCGGGTTGTTCTTCATTCCGGCCGGGGCCAGTGCCTTCCTGCTGTTCACCATGTTCCTCATGATCATCAGCGCACTGTTCAGTTGGATGCAGGGCTGGACCGGCACCGTGGTGATCGGCACCATCGTGCTGCTGAACTGGGTCAGCCATCGAACAGAGCGTTTCCTATACGATTCACAGGCCTACGGCATGGACTACAGCTCGCCCCCGGCCGCATATGACAGGGCCACCATCGCTGCCATGGCCAACGACACGGCCACCGCTCGCGCCGATGCCGACCGTCTCATGGCCACGCTGGAACAATGGAAGGCCGATAATGCCGCACTGCCCCATGCCGGCGAGCGTCCGCCTTTGGTGATCGTGAACACGAGCGGTGGTGGACTGCGTGCACTGCTCTGGACCTACCGTTGCCTGCAGGTTGCTGACAGCTTGTTGGGCGGTACGCTCATGGACCGGACCATGCTCATTTCGGGCTCAAGCGGAGGACTGATCGGAGCCACCTATTTCCGGCAGCTCTACTTGTTGGGCAACGACACCCTGGACCGCGCTTCACCGGAACGGATCAACGAGCTGTCCGGCGATATGCTGAACCCGCTCGTGTTCAGCTTCGTGACGAACGACATGTTCATCCGGTACCGCACCGTGAAGCACGGGACCAACCGCTACACGCTCGACCGTGGCGCCACCTTCGAGCAACGCCTCAACGCCAGTACCAATCAGGTATTGAGCGATCTGCGTATCGGCGACCTTGCCCAGGCCGAGCGCGAGGCGCGTATCCCCCTGCTGGTCATTGCGCCTACCTCCATGAACGATGGTCGTCGATTGGTGATCGCGTCACAACCCATGGCCTTCCTCACCAATATCGACCCTCAGGCCGAAAGCAGCATACCCAGCCAACCCGAGGCCATCGAGTTCCAGCGATTATTCGCCGATCAGGGCGCCAAGGACCTGCTCCTGACCACGGCGCTGCGCATGAACGCCACCTTCCCGTACATCACCCCCGTGGTCACGCTGCCCAGCGAACCGCCCATGCGCGTGATGGATGCCGGCGTGCGCGACAACTATGGCTATCGTGCAACACTGTCCTTTCTGCATACCTACCGGGAGTGGATCGCAGCGAACACGGGAGGGGTCGTCCTGCTGCAATTGCGCGACACCCAGAAAGAGCTTGAGGTACAATCCAGCAGCGCATCGCTCATCGGACGCGTAACGGACCCTGTGGGCAGTGTCTATGACAACTTTGTTCGTGTGCAGGACCAGGATTATGACCTGATGTTGCGCCTGGCCGGAGGCGGGCATGACTTTCCCTTGCATCTGGTGGATGTTCAACTGCAACGCAACACGGACGAGCAGATCTCGCTGAACTGGCACCTGACCGCACTCGAACGTTCGCGTGTACTACGAAGCATCGGGTCGGCCAGCAACCGCGCGGCCTTCGAGCGCCTGAAGGAACTGGTGATCGGCCCGGCTACTGATCCGCTGCTGGCCGGTGATAGCGCACCAGGCCCGGCAACGGGTCCCGCTCCACGGCCGTAAGGGTCATGCCCCGGTCCAACAGGCATTCGGCCAATAACTCGCGGAAACCCCAGGCCACGGAACCGGTGGCCGCCACGGATGCTCGCTGGTCCGGTGTGAAGAAGGTCACGAGCAGTTCGGCCATGGCATGGAACCGCGAACGGAGCAGGTCGATCACATACGGCTCATGCAGCAGCGGGGCCAGTGATGCTGTCCTTGCGGCGAGCGCCCGCGCAGGGAACGGTGATCGGTGAACTTCCTGTAATACCTGGTCCAGGTCCGGCCCATCGGCTCCGAACAGCGTTTCGCTGATGGCCGGTGGCATGCGCCTGTAAAAGGCGTCCTGGAGCATTGTCCTACCAATATCGGCACCACTGCCCTCATCGCCCAGCACCCAGCCCAGCGAAGGCATCGGCCGGTACAACTGGCGGCCATCGTAATGCCCTGCGTTCATGCCGGTGCCCAGGATCAGCACCAGGCCTTGACCGTTGCCCAGCATTCCGCGGGCCGCTCCCAGCAGGTCCGTTTCAACGATCACCCGTGCCTGCGGCCAGATGCCCGCGATCGCGGCATCCATCCTGGCCTTGCGATCGGCACTACCGCAGCCTGCACCGTAGATCACTACCTCGGATGCATGGAAAGCCCCCGGGCTGCGCTCCATCAGGTAGGCGGTGAGGCCCTCAGCGAATAGCGCAGCATCACCGTTCAGGGGGTTGAAGCCCGGTAGCGTATCGCCCTTCACCGGGAACAGCTCCACTTGTTCAAGACCATGGACCACGGCCCAGCGGGATGAACTGCCTCCCACTTCGCCGATCACCTGTAGAGGCCTCATGGAGACAAAGTAAGGTATGGAGGATCACGCCTCGGACGCGTCGAACAGGAACTTGTTCGGCGAAACGAGCCCGTTCTTCATGGCATACATCACCACAGCGGCCGTGCTGTTCACGCCCAGCTTCTGCATGATGTTCCGGCGATGCGTCGTGACCGTGTGCGCGCTCAGATGCAATCGCTCGGCGATGCGTGTGTAGGAGAGCCCTTCGGCAATGAGCGAGATCACCTCACATTCGCGTGCGCTCAGCGTTACCGGCGCACAGGACATGGGTGCGGTCAGCAACTGGTCCACATCAAATGAAGAGCGTCGTAAGGTCTCCAGGATCTTGCCGCAGAAGAACTTCTGACCATCGGCCGTATCCAGCACGGCGTCGATGATCTCGTCGATGCCGCAATCCTTCTTGATGTAGCTCGTCACCCCGGCGCGGATCGCGCTCATCAGGGCCATTGCCGAGGGGTCGGGCGTAATGGAGATGAACCGGGTCCGTTTGGAACGCTTGAGACCATCGCGGATGACCTTGGCCCCGAAGCCTTCGGCCGTATGGTCCAGAAGCACCACGTCCGGCTTCTCACGCAACAACAAGGCCTGCAGTTCAATGGCGTCACGGGCCTCTCCGACCAACTCTATACGGTGCACTCCGGCAAATACCGTCCGAAGACCGATCAAGGCCAGTTCGCTGTGGTCAGCTATCAGGGTCCGGACTCGCATTTTTTATTTAGAACGATTCTAAGTAAGGCGCAAAGTTACCCGAACTCACCCGATCACCAAACCGCGATCTACACGATCGATCGTGGGTTCACCGGAAAGGTCATCCCTTCATCGCTGAGCAGGGTCCTAGTGAATATCGGAAGCGCTTCGTTCAGCAGCTCCTCCGAAGACTTGTAGCGGGAGCTGAAGTGCCCGAGCAATAGTTGACCCACATTGGCGGCCAACGCCAATCGGGCCGCTTGGGCCGCTGTGCTGTGCATGGTCTCCTTCGCCCTTGCTCGAAGCATCTCGGTGAAGGTGGCCTCGTGGTAAAGCAGCTCCACACCAGCGATGAACGGGACCAATGCCGGTTCGTAGGCCGTATCCGAACAATAGGCATAGCGCCTTTGCGGAGGTGGATCCTCCGTGAGCTCAGCGTTCGTGTAGTGCGGCCCATCCGGAAAACGAAGGTCCTCCCCTTGCTTCACGGCCTGTCGCTTGAAGTGCGGGATCATATGCACCATGTCCTTGCGCAGTGAACGTAAGGCTGGTGATTCGGTGAACACGAACCCCGTGCACGGTATCCGGTGCCTCAGTTCCAAAGCGGTCACCCGAACGCGTTCATCGGCAAAGACCTCCAGTCCGTTCTCGGGCACCAATGGCGGGAAATGAAGCGGATATCGGAGCCAGGTGGCCGAGGCACGCAACTGGATGTCGATGATCTCCTTCAGTAATGGCGGTCCATGCACGTACAAGGGTTCCTTGCGGCCCATGAGGTGCATGGAACTGATCAGGCCCATGAGCCCGAGGTAGTGATCGCCGTGCAGGTGGCTGATGAGTATGCGCCGGATGCGGATGAAGTTCACGCCCAGTGAACGCAGTCGTTCCTGGGTGCCTTCCCCACAATCCAAGAGATAAAGTCCGTCATGAACGTTCACCAACTGGGAGGAGGGGTAGCGCCCCCGCGCAGGCAGGGCGGCGCCTGTGCCCAACGTGGTGACCTCGAAGCGCCGCTGGTGCATGGGGGGAAAGAGAAGGCCCCCGCTAACGGAGGCCTTCGCACGTGTTCATTGAAAGGGTCAACGCCTTAGCGGTAGAGCGCCATCCGACCGGTGTAATTCTCCTTGCCGGATTCCACTTTGTAGAGGTACACGCCCTCAGGCAGGTTCCCGCCTTCGAACGGCACGCGGTTGATGCCCGCCTTGCCTTGTACCTGGCTCACCCAAAGCTCCTCTCCCACCAGGTTGAAAACACGCACCTTCACGGCACCCGGCCTGGACAGCTGGAACTCGATCTGGGTGCGCGCATTGAACGGATTGGGCACGTTGCGCACCTGGCCGAGGACGGAGGATGAAGCCTCGGACATACCGATGGTGTTCTCCTGCACTTCGATCCGGTATCCCGAGAACTCATAGGGGATCGGAAGCACGAAAATGCCCAGCGTGCTGTACGCCGTTACGTTCAGCGTAAGGTTGAACATGCCCAGTTCGGTGGGCGTGCCCTGGATCACCCCGCAGCCGAGTTGGCCCGTGAGGTAGGAGCAGCTTGCCGCGGTCTGCGAGGCGCAAGCGATCGAAAGCCCCGGAGGCAGACCCGTGACGCCCGTGAAGGCCACTGAATCCAACACAACACCGGCGAACTGTGGATCAATGGTACCTGCATCCTGAGGCACCTTCAAGTTCAGTACCTGTTGATAGGGTACTCCCAAGTAGGCAGGAGCGAAATTCTCCGTGGTATCAGGCCACACCCCGAACAGGCTGTCCGTGTATAGCGGGTCCGGCGTGCAGGGCTGCGCCATCACCGTGAAGGCGGCCAAAGCAGCGGAAGTAACGAGTAGCGTTCTAAGCATCTGATCAGGGTTCCTTGTTGATGTCCTTCTCGATCTCTTCCATGTAGAGCAGATCGACGGCCTCGTTCACGGAAGGGGTAATGGAAAGCACCGATTCCAACTGAGAGATCTGTACCAACTTCTGCACGGGCTCTTGCAGACCACAGACCACCAGGGAGCCATTAACGCTCTTGCACAGGCGGTTGGCCACAAGCAAAGCGCTCAGGCCCGATGAATCGCAATACCGGGTGCGGGACAGGTCCATGATCACGTTGCGCACGCCGGTCTTGTTCAGGTAAACAAGCTCACTTTTCAACTCTGGTGCACACGAGGTGTCAAGCTTGTCAGCATTGCTGGTGACAAGCGTGTACCGGCCTTTGTCCTCGATGGTAAAGTTCATGGTCTGAATGGGCTACCGGTCAAAGATAATCAGCCTATCAATATAACTACCCACCCTTAATGGCCAACAATCATGAACAGCCTATCGTGGGATCCGGGCCGCCAGCAGGTACAGCACCGCCATGCGGATGGCCACGCCGTTCTCCACTTGTTCGAGAATGATGCTGTTCGCATGGTCCGCCACCTCGCTGGAAACCTCCACCCCGCGATTGATGGGGCCCGGATGCATGATCACCACCTCCTTTCCGATCCGCTTATAGCGCTCCAGGTCAAGCCCGTAAAGCATGGCGTACTCCCGAAGGCTAGGGAAGTTCGCAATGCCATCGCCCCCCTGCCGTTCGAGCTGGATGCGGAGCATGTTCGCCACATCGCACCAGCGAAGGGCCTTGTCCAGGTCGTGTTCCACGCGCACCCCCAGGCTGGTGATGTAGCGCGGCATCAACGTGCTGGGACCGCTCAGCATGACCTCTGCTCCCAGTTTCTGCAGGCAGAAAATATTACTGAGGGCCACGCGGCTGTGCAGGATATCGCCCACGATCAGCACTTTGGCTCCCTTCACGCGGCCCAGCTTCTCGCGAATGCTATAGGCATCCAGCAAGGCCTGTGTGGGGTGTTCGTGCGTGCCGTCACCAGCGTTCACGATCCGTGCGTTCACGTGGCGGCTGAGGAACAGTGCGGCCCCGGGATCGGGATGGCGCATCACCACCATGTCCACTTTCATGGCCAGGATGTTGTTCACTGTATCCACCAGCGTTTCGCCCTTGCTCACGCTGCTGCCACTGCTGCTGAAGTTCACGACATCAGCGCTTAGGCGCTTTTCGGCCAGTTCGAAGCTTACCCGGGTCCGCGTGCTGCTCTCGAAGAACAGGTTGGCCACGGTGATATCACGAAGCGAAGGCACCCGCTTGATAGGGCGGTTGAGCACCTCCTTGAACCCGTCCGCCGTGCGGAAAATGAGCTCGATGTCCGCCGTACTAAGGTCCTTGATGCCGAGCAGATGCTCCGTGCTGAGCTGATCGCTCACTGCACCGCTTTCCGCGAAGGAGATGGTGTTGCTCATAGGTCGGATGCGGCATTAAGGGAACGACCTGCGGCCCGACCTTCCCGTGCGGCCGGATGAAGCAGCACCTGATCGCGGCCATCGCTCTCCTTCCATTCCACGGATACACGCTCGTCGGCGATGCTGTCCACCCATTTGCCCACATACTCGGCCTGGATGGGTACCTGGCGGCTGAACCGACGGTCGATGAGCACCAGTAGTTGCACGCTGGCCGGACGACCGAAGGCAAGCAGTGCATCGAGGCCCGCCCGGATCGTGCGTCCTGTGAACAGCACATCATCCACCAGGACCACACGCCGCCCATCGAGGGTGAAATCAATGTCCGTGGCGCTGGGCGAAGGCAGGGAGGTGCGGTGACGGAAATCGTCCCGATGGAAGGTGATGTCCAGCTCACCATAGGCCAGCTCTTCCCGTCCGATGATGCGGGCCAGTTCGGTACGCAACCTGCGCGCCAGCAGCACGCCGCGGGGCTGAAGGCCAATGATCGCCACACCGGAAAGATCACCGTGGTCCTCGATCAATTGATGGCACAGCCGGGTGATGGTGAGCCCGAAGGCCTTGGGATCGAGGATGGTGACCGGCTTCATCCGTTTTGCCGGGGGCAGTTGCCACCGGTGCGGCGAAGATAGCGGCCGCCTTGGGATACGGTCCGCTTGTTGAACATCGCGGGATCCTCCCCATTTTCGCGGACCACCCAGCCATGACCGCCCTCTTCCCGGACAAACGAACAGCATTGCTGATCACCGTGGCCGCACTGGGCTACTTCGTGGACATCTACGACCTGGTCCTCTTCAATGTGGTGAAGCGCGAAAGCCTTGAGTTCATTCTCGGCGCAGGCGACCCACGGATCAAGGACGTGGGGATCGACCTGTTCAACATGCAGATGTTGGGCATGCTGGTGGGTGGTATCCTCTGGGGCGTATGGGGCGATAAGAAGGGCCGGATCACGGTGCTCTTCGGAAGCATCCTGCTCTACTCGCTCGCCAACATTGCCAATGCGTTCACCTTCGACATCACCAGCTATGCCATCGTGCGGTTCATCGCCGGTGTGGGGCTTGCGGGCGAACTGGGCGCCGGCATCACGCTGATCACCGAATCGATGCCCAAGGGCAAACGTGGTTACGGCACCATGGTGGTGGTCACCTTCGGTGCATTGGGGGCGGTGTTCGCCGATGAAGTAGTGAGCCGGGGAAAGGCGCTGGGTGCGGTGTTCGCACATGTCACCGGTCCCTTGATGGACTGGCAGGTAGCCTACCTGATGGGTGGCCTGATGGGCCTGGTATTGCTGGTGATGCGCGTGGGAGCCTTCGAGAGCGGCATGTTCCACCGGATGAAGGAAAGCACGGCCCGCAAAGGCGACCTGCGCATGCTATTCAACGACCCGGACCGGCTGCTCCGATACCTCGGCTGCATCCTGATCGGTGTGCCGGTGTGGTATGTGATCGGTGTGCTGGTGAACCTGAGCCAGGACGTGTTCGTGCCCCAGCTCGGCATCGATACCAGCATGCTCTCCCCCGAGGACCTCAAACGCATCAACGGCAAGGCCATCCGCTATGCCTACATCGGCCTCAGCATCGGCGATCTGCTGAGCGGCATCCTTTCGCAGGTGCTGCGCAGCCGCAAAAAGGTGATCTACGGCTACCTCACGGCCAACCTGGCCCTCACGCTGGTATTCCTTTATGGCATGCAGGGGGCCAGCATACACACGTACAATTGGATGTGCCTGGCCTTGGGCACGGCCACGGGCTACTGGGTGATCTTCGTTACCGTGGCCAGCGAACAGTTCGGTACCAACATCCGCAGTACCGTGGCCACCACCACCCCCAATTTCGTTCGCGGCGCGGTGCTTCCCGTTACCAATGCCTTCAAGTTCCTGGCGGTGCCGGTGGGCAACCTTACCAGCGCGCTGGTGGTGGGCCTGGTCTGCATCGGTGCGGCCTTCTGGGCCACCAGCAGGGTGCACGAGACCTTCCACAAGGACATGGACTTTGTGGAGGAGTGATACAACGGCAATGGTCGCCCCATTGGCACGGCCTACCCCTTCGGCAGCATTCACTTGGAGAACCCACCTTGCTCCTTCCCCCCGATATTCGCACCATGCTTAACCGTTCCGCATTGACCGCAGTGGCGACAGCCCTGCTGCTCGCCCCTGCCCTGCTCGCTCAAAAGGCACTTACCAACAAGGATATCTGGGCCAGTCCGCTGTTCAGCACCGAGTTCGTGGGAGGGCTGGCCAGCATGAAGGACGGCCTGCACTACACCTCGTTGGAAGAGGACAATGGAGAGGCCGTGATCGCCCAGTACGCCTATCGCACCGGCGACAAGGTGGCCACCTTGGTACGTGGTGGCCAGCTGGTGCTACCCGGGGCCAAGGAGCCCCTGGAGATCGAAGGCTACAGCTTCAGCGGCGATGAGCGGAAGCTGATGATCGAGACCGATCACGAGCCCATCTATCGCTACAGCTACTATGCCTACAATTACATCTTCGACCGTGCCTCGAAGGCCCTGGTGCCCCTGAGCGATGTGACCAAGGCCAAGCAACGACTGGCCACCTACAGCCCCGATGGGACCAAGGCCGCATTCGTCCGCGACAACGACCTGTATGTGGTGGACCTCGCCACGATGAAAGAGACGCGCATCACGAACGACGGTGCATGGAACAAGGTCCTGAACGGCGCCACGGACTGGGTGTACGAAGAGGAGTTCGCGTTGGTGCAGGGCTACGCCTGGAGCCCGAACGGCACCAAGCTCCTGTACCTGCGGAGTGACGAAAGCGCCGTCAAGGAGTTCGACCTCACCATGTACAAGGGCCAGCTCTACCCGAGCGAATACCGCTTCAAATACCCCAAGGCCGGCGAGACCAACAGCACTGTTCAACTGTTCGTGTACGACCTGGCCGCTGGCACCAAAACGCCCGTACCCCTGGGCCCCGAGGGTGAGCTCTACATCCCCCGCCTGGGCTGGACCGCCAACGACAACGTGCTCTGGTTCATGCGCATGAACCGCCTGCAGAACGAGAAGGTGATCGCCACGGTGGACCTGTCACAGCGTGGTCTCAACCTCATTCCGTCGCCGGTGTACATCGAGACCTGCGACACCTACGCCGAGGTCACGGACGACCTTCACTTCCTGGCCGATGGCACCGGATTCGTGCTCACCAGTGAGCGCGACGGCTGGAACCACATCTACCTGGTACCCATGAACGGCGAACCCAGGCAGCTTACCAAAGGTGCATGGGACGTGTTAGGTGTGAAGGGGATCGATGAGAAGAACAAGCGCGTGGTGTTCACTGCGGCCAAGAGCGCACCCGAAGCGCAGGAAGTGCTGGCCGTGCCCCTCAACGGCAAGGGGATCGTGCAACTATCACCCGAAGGTGGATGGAACGATGCGGAGTTCAGTACCGGGTTCCGCTACTTCATCAATACCCGCAGCACGTTGAACACCGTGCCCGTGATCACGCTTCACGATGGCAACGGCAAGCTGGTGAAGACCCTGAAGGACAATGTGAAGCTGGCCGCGACCGCCAAGGAATATGGTCTGGCCACACGCGAGTTCTTCCAGTTCCCCACCAAGGCCGGTTTCGAACTACGCGGCTGGATGATGAAGCCCGTGGACTTCGACCCCAAGCGGAAATACCCCGCGCTGATGGTGCAGTACAGTGGCCCCAACAGCAACGAGGTGCTGGACCAGTGGGACGGCCGAGGGCAACTGTGGCACACCCTGCTGACCCAGAAAGGCTACATCGTGGTCTGTGTGGATGGACGTGGCACCGGTCACCGGGGGCGCGACTTCCGCCACGTGACCTATGGCCAACTGGGGCGTTACGAGACCGAGGACCAGATCGCCACGGCCCAGTGGCTGGCCCAGCAGTCGTATGTGGACGGTGCGCGCATCGGGATCTGGGGCTGGAGCTACGGCGGGTTCATGAGCAGCCTGTGCATCACCAACGGCGCCGACCACTTCAAGAGCGCCATCGCCGTGGCACCGGTGACCAACTGGAGGTACTATGACAGCATCTACACCGAACGCTACATGGGCCTGCCCAATGAGAACGGCAAAGGCTATGACGACAACAGCCCTGTGAGCCACGTGGGCAAACTGAAGGGCAACTACCTGCTGATCCACGGGCTGGCCGATGACAATGTGCACTACCAGAACGCCGCCGAAATGGTGAACGCCCTGGTGAAGGCCAACAAGCCCTTCGACCAGTTCATGTACCCCGACAAGAACCACGGCATCTACGGAGGCACCACCCGTTTGCACCTCTATGAGATGATGACCAACTGGCTGCTGGAGAACCTGTAACACCGGACACCCGTGGCAGGAACTGCCTTTGACCGCCCCCGCCACGGGCCCCATTGCCAGTTCCCCGCCTTTCCTACCTTGGCGCACCTCAACCCTCTCACTCCTTCATGAGCAACTCCAACGCACCGACCATCGGTCACCCACCCGGACTGTATTGGCTGTTCGCCGCAGAGATGTGGGAACGCTTCTGCTACTATGGCATGCGGGCCCTGCTGCTGTTGTACTTGGTGAAATCGCTGGCCATGGGCGACAACAAAGGCTTCGCGGTCTACGGGGCCTACACCGCGCTCGTGTATGTGATGCCGGTGATCGGAGGCCGCATCGCGGACCAGATCCTGGGGTCAAGGTTGGCTGTATTGCTTGGAGGCATATTGATGGCCATCGGCGAATTCATCATCGTAGGTGGCACGGAAATGCTGCTCTTCTGGGGCATGGCCGTGATCATCGTGGGTAACGGCCTGTTCAAGCCGAACATCAGTACCATGGTGGGTAAGCTTTACGCGGACGGCGACAACCGGAAGGATTCCGGCTTCACCATCTTCTACATCGGCATCAACCTGGGCGCGTTGTTGGCCACAACGGTGTGTGCCGAAGTGGGCAACATCTACGGTGCCAAGTACGGTTTTGCGCTGGCGGGCATCGGCATGCTGCTGGGGGTGATCGTGTTCCAACTGGGTAGCAAACACTACGCAGAAGTGAGCGCCCCACCTTCACCCGCTACTTTGTACAAGCCCAAGTACGGCCCACTGAGCCCCTTCAACGCCGTGCTGGTATTGTGCGCCGCACTCATTCCTGTGTTGTACTTCCTGTTGCGCAATACCACCATCGCTGGTTATGTCCTGTTGGCCGTTGCGGTGTTCGTGATCGGCAGCTTGATCGCACGCGGGTTGAAGGATGGAAAAGTGCAGTTGGATAAGATGTTCGGCTTCATCATCCTCATGCTCTTCAACGTGGTGTTCTGGGCCTGCTTCGAGCAAGCCGGCAGCAGCCTCACGCTCTTCGCGGACCGCAACGTGGACAGACACGTATTCGGTTGGGAAATGGGCGCCGCCACCACGCAGTTCTTCAACCCGGCCTACATCCTCATCTTCGGTTCCATCTTCTCCATCATGTGGGTGAAGCTGAAGCAGATGGACAGGGACTTCAGCATCCCGATGAAATTCGGCCTGGGTATCCTCCAGCTTGGCCTGGGTTATCTGGTGATCCTCATCGCTGCACCGCTGGCCGTGGAATACCAAGTTCCACTGTGGACACTCGCACTGCTCTACATGTTGCACACCACGGGTGAATTGTTCCTCTCACCGATCGGCCTGAGCATGGTGACCAAATTGGTACCGAAGGACATGACGGCAACGGCCATGGGCGCTTGGTTCCTCAGCATCGCTGGGGCCAACTATGCAGCCGGTATGCTTGCTAAATTGACAGGTGCTGAACATGGCGCAGGTGAAGCCGAAGTGTTGGACAAGGCCGCTAGCTTGGCCACCTACGTGGATGTGTATAGCACCATGGGTTACGTCACCGCTGGGATCGGTCTCTTCCTGATGGTGGTGAGCCCGCTGGTGAACAAACTGTTCCACGGCATCCGATAGGCATCGCGCATGTCCAACGCCACGCTAAAGTCCGGTAAACATCCTGCCGGCCTGCCCTTCCTGTTCCTCTCGGAGATGTGGGAACGGTTCGGGTATTACCTGATGATCGGCATCTTCCAATTGTACCTCACGGACCCGCTGTCCACCGGTGGATTGGGGATGGACCGCAAGGATGCTGCGGACATCTACGGCACCTTCATCGCCCTGGTGTTCCTCACCCCTTTCATCGGGGGGCTGCTGGCCGACCGCGTGCTGGGCTATTCGCGTTCCATCTTCCTGGGTGGTGCGCTGATGGGCCTGGGCTACATCGGCCTGTCGCTCCCAGGCATGACGGCGTTCTATGTGTCGCTGGGCCTGATCATCCTGGGCAACGGCTTCTTCAAGCCCAACATCAGCACCCTGCTGGGCAATCTCTACAACGATCCGCAGTACAAGGACCGGAAGGACAGTGGCTACAACATCTTCTACATGGGGATCAACCTCGGTGCGATGGTGTGCAACCTGTTCGCGGCCTACATGCGGAACAAGTACGGCTGGGGAGAGGCCTTCGCCACGGCAGGGGTGGGTATGTTCATCGGCCTGATCGTCTTCGCCGTGGGACTGAAGCACTACCGCCATGCGGATGTGCGCAAGCCGGCCCAGAAGGAGGACATGAGCCTTCAGCGCGTGTTCGCCACGGTGTTCCTGCCGGCGATCATCGTGGGCATCAGTGGATGGAGCCTGCCGGGCAACGTGTTCGGCAGCGACAGCACGGACGCGTTCATCTTCGCCACGATCCCGGTGATCATCTTCTACGTGGGCCTGTACATCCGGGCCAGCATCGAGGACAAGCGCCCGCTCGCGGCCCTGTTGAGCATCTTCGCGGTGAGCATCATGTTCTGGGCGGTGTTCAAGCAGAACGGAACGGCCCTTACCACTTGGGCACAGTTCTACACGGACCGCGAGGTGCCCGCTGTGGTACAGCCGGTGACGGAGTCGTTGTACCTGGCCGAGAAGGTGGTGAACAGCCCGGATTCAGTGACGGCCTATGATGCCAGTTTCAAGGTGGTGAAGGTGGATGGCCGGGAAGTGAAGGAATGGAGCAAGCCGGTGTACTTCAAGAACCTTCAACCGGCCTTGGCGCCACCCGAAGGGGCTACGATCCATCTCTTCAATACCGAGCTGTTCCAGAGCATCAACCCGCTGTGGGTGATCCTGCTGACACCGCTGGTGGTGGGCTTCTTCGCCCTGTTGAAACGGCGTGGCAGGGAACCGAACACGGCCACCAAGATCGCGTGGGGCCTGTTGATCTCAGCCCTTTCCACCCTGGTGATGGTGGCGGCAGTATATGTCTGTGAGAACGGTGCCATGAAAGCCTCCAGTTGGTGGCTGGTGGCCTGCTATGGAGTGGTCACCATCGGCGAACTCTTCCTGAGCCCTATGGGACTGTCACTGGTGAGCAAGGTGAGCCCCAAGCGACTGACGGCCCTGATGATGGGCGGCTGGTTCCTGAGCACGTCGATCGGCAACAAGCTCAGCGGTATCCTGGCCACGCTGTGGGATGGTTATGCGCACAAGAGCAGCTTCTTCCTGGTGAACTTCGCCCTGCTGGGCGCCGCAGCCATCGTCATGTTCCTCATGCTGCGCTGGCTGAACCGGACCATTTCCGAACACTGAAACCGCCATGTCGCAACACCTCACGCTCGACCAGATCCGCAACTTCGAGGGCAAGTACCCGAAGCAGCTTTGGGCACTGTTCTTCACCGAGATGTGGGAGCGCTTCTGCTTCTACGGCATGCGGGGCATGCTCACGGTGTTCATGGTGAGCAACCTTGGCCTCGATGACCCCACGGCCAACCTGCAGTACGGTGCCATACAGGCGTTCGTGTATGCGTTCACCTTCATTGGTGGCGTGTTCGCCGACAAGATCCTGGGATTCCAGAAGTCGTTGTTCTGGGGTGCGCTACTGATGATCGTCGGCGGTCTCGTTGTGGCCATGTCGCCCCAGGAGTTCTTCTACATCGGCATCTGCTTCTCCATCATTGGTACCGGTTTCTTCAAGCCGAACATCAGCACCATGGTGGGGCAGCTTTACCACACCAACGACAGCCGCCGCGACGCGGGATTCAGCCTGTTCTACGCCGGCATCAACGTGGGCGCCCTGCTCGGGGGCATGATCATGGTGTACGTGGGCAAGTACCACAGCTGGAGCTGGGCCTTCGCACTGGTGTCCGTGGTGATGACCATCAGCCTCGTGAACTTCATTCTTACGCGCAAGAGCATGGGCCCCATCGGCCTTAGCCCCATCCACCCGGATGTTCCAGCGGGCAAGCGGAAGTTCATGGAGATCGCCACCTATGTCGGGTCGCTGATCGCCATCCCCTTCATCCTCTTACTGGTCACGAATACCCGATACACGGACCTGTTCATGTACATCATCGGTCCGGCCACTCTGGTCTACCTGGGCTGGGAGATGCGCAAGTTCAACACAGCGGAGAACAAGCGTCTTGCAGCAGCACTCGTCTTCATCCTGTTCTCCATCCTGTTCTGGGCCTTCTTTGAACAGAGCGGTGGTTCGCTGAGCCTGTTCGCGCTCAACAACCTGCAGCATTCCCTGCTGGGCATCCCCATGGACCCCAACGTGGTGAACAACAGCTCGAACTCGCTCTTCGTGATCCTGTTCGCCGCACCGATCGGCATCCTTTGGGTATGGCTGAGCAAACGTGGCATGGAGCCCAACAGCGTGGTGAAGTTCGGATTGGGCTTCCTGTTGCTGGCACTGGCCTTCTACGTATTCTACGCCACCATCTTCTTTGCCGATGCGGATGGCGTGACCTCGCTGGACGTGTTCACGCTGGGCTACTTCGTGATCACCTTCGGTGAACTGTGCCTGAGCCCGATCGGCCTTTCCTTGATGACCAAGCTATCCCCCCAAAGCGTGCAGGGCCTGATGATGGGCATGTGGTTCCTGGCGAGCGCCTATGGGCAGTACGTGGCCGGTCTGCTCGGGGCGGGCATGAGCACGGCCGACCCGAACGCCAGCAGTCTCGACAAATTGGGGGCCTACACTGACGGATACCTCCAGTTGGGTGTTTATGCGCTGATCGCAGGGTTGGTGTTGCTGGCCATTTCCCCGTTCGTCCGCCGACTCATGCGCGGCATTCATTAACGATCGCGTTCCGGCACGGTCTTCGCTTACCCTGAACCTCATTCCCCTTGCGATGCGCCACCTTCTGTTCGCACTGACCCTGGCCCCACTGGGCCTGTTCGCCCAGAGCACGACCAAGCCCGCTACCGCGCCTGCCACGGCCACCAAAGGCATCAAGTGGGTCACCATGGAAGAGGCACAGGCCTTGACCAAGAAGACCCCCAAACCGTTGTTCGTGGACGTGTACACCAGTTGGTGCGGCCCGTGCAAGATGCTGGATTCCAGGACCTTTAGCGACCCCCGCTTGGCCGAATACGTGAACAAGCACTTCTACGCCGTGAAGTTCAATGCCGAAAGCGGCGACCCCGTGATGTTCAAAGGCCAAAAGCTGGAGAACCCGGACTATAACCCGGCCAACACAGGGGGGCGCAACGGCACCCACCACCTCACCTATACCATTGCCAATGTGAACGGGCGAATTGCCTACCCCACAGTGGTCTATTTGGACAGCGACCTCAACGTGCTCGCCCCGGTGCAGGGCTACATGACCCCGGACCAGATCGAGCCGATCCTGGTCTACTTCGGCGAGGGCCATTACAAGACCATGGACTACCAGACCTTCATGGGCACTTTCAAGGCCAAATGGGCCGCCCAGTAAAGGTTTCCGATCGTTCAAGGAAAGGCCTGCGCAAGCGGGCCTTTTCTCATGAATGAACATCACGGCGCCCGGTATGTTCTTTGCTAACTTCGCCCCCGATCAAACAAAAAACACCTCAATACGGCAGCTGAGATGAGCGAGAAAGCGCAGGTCATCCTCGATGGCAAAACGTACGAGTTCCCCATCATCGTGGGCAGTGAAGGCGAAAAGGCCATTGACATCAGCAAGCTGCGCGATGTGAGCGGGTATATCACCATCGACCCCGGATACAAGAACACCGGTGCCACCCAGAGCGCCATCACCTTCCTCGACGGTGAAGAAGGTATCCTACATTACAGGGGCTACCCCATTGAACAATTGGCCGAGAAGGCATCCTTCATGGAAGTGGCCTACCTGCTCCTGTTCGGGGACCTGCCCAACAAAAAGCAGTTGGAGGAGTTCGAAGGGAACATCCGCTACCATTCCTTGGTGCACGAGGACATGAAGCACTTCTTCGAGTTCTTCCCGAGCAACGCCCACCCCATGGGCATTCTCTCGGCGATGGTGAACTCGCTGAGCACCTTCTACCCCAAGAGCCAGGACCCCCACCGTCCGCAGAAGGACGTGGAGCGTACGATCTTCCGCCTGATCGCCAAGATGCCAACGTTGGCGGCGATCAGCTACAAGAACAACCTGGGCCACCCCTACATGTACCCCAACAACAAGCTGGGCTACGTGGACAACTTCCTGCACATGATGTTCGCCCTGCCCACCGAGGAATACGAGGTGGACCCGGTGGTGGCCAGTGCCCTGAACACCCTGCTGATCCTGCACGCCGACCACGAGCAGAACTGCAGCACCAGCACGGTGCGCCTGGTGGGAAGCAGCCAGAGCAACCTGTACAGCGCGGTCAGTGCCGGCATCGCGGCCCTATGGGGTCCATTGCACGGCGGCGCCAACCAGGAAGTGATCGAAATGCTGGAGACCATCCGCAACGATGGAGGCGACATCCAGAAGTGGGTGAACAAGGCCAAGGACAAGAACGACCCCTTCCGCCTGTTCGGTTTCGGTCACCGGGTGTACAAGAACTTCGACCCCCGCGCCAAGATCATCAAGAAGAGCTGCGACGATGTGCTGGGCAAGCTGGGTGTGAAGGACCCCGTGCTGGACATTGCCAAGCAACTGGAGGAGATCGCCCTGAAGGACGACTACTTCATTGAGCGCAAGCTGTATCCCAACGTGGACTTTTACAGCGGCATCATCTACCGTGCCATCGGCATTCCCACCCGCATGTTCACTGTGATGTTCGCGCTGGGCCGCCTGCCCGGTTGGATCGCCCAGTGGAAGGAGATGGTGGACAACAAGGAGCCCATCGGTCGCCCTCGCCAGATCTACACCGGTGCGACCAAGCGCGACTATGTGAACTTGAAGGACCGCGGCTGATAGCAACGGTCATGAACCATGGCGAAGGAGGTGCGAAAGCGCCTCCTTCGTTCGTTTTACTGACCTTGGTCATGTTCGCCTGACCACGCTTGGCGGAAATTCGCTGCGAACCACAACGCTTATCATACCATGACCACCGCCACCAAGGACCGGACCACCAAACATCTTTCCGACCTCCATTTCGAACACAAGGTGTGGCTGAACACCCTGCAGTTCTGTAAGGAGGAGATCAGCATCTTCGAACATCGCATGGAAGAGCTGGTGGCCCGCAACACCGACAAGACGCTGCTGGCCGAGCTGGAACACTTCCAGAACCAGTACATCCGTGAGCGTGAAGTGATCGACGAACTGCGTCACGGCATCAAGGAACACGAGAACTTCCTGGAGAAGGAAATGAAGGAACATCCCGTGGCCATTGAGCACCGCGCCTTCGGGGACCATGCCGAACTGCGCGACCGCATGGTGACCTTTGAAAAGCTCTACCGTGAGCTGAAGGAGGAGTTCTACCGCTGGTTGACCAAGGTCATGTAAGCAGCTCTCCACGATCATGAATGCGAACAGGGGCCTCATTGAGGCCCCTGTTCGCATTCATGACATGCGTCACCTGAATAAGCGACGGAAGTCATGGACAAGGGTTTGAGCAAGGAATAGGTTCGCACAATGACATTGATCTGATGTGTGCTAGGGACGTGGTCCGAACGCACATTCGGTCCGCCCAAAGGAGACACCTGACCAATGGACCCTTTACGAAGTGACCGATCTACAACCGATCTGAAAAGACCATGAAGCTCATCCTCGTACCTACCGACTTCAGCGCACCCGCCGACCATGCCGTGGAGGCCGCCGCCCAGCTCGCCCAGAAACAGGGTGCCACGGTCCACCTGATCCATTCGGTCGATGTGCCTGATACCTGGCAGGACGCCCGTTTCAGTAATGCCGTATTGGCCACGAAGCCCTTGAAACAGCAACAGGACCTGTACCCCGAGATACGTGCGCGTGTGGGTGAAGCGAGACAGATGCTGGAGAACCGGTCACAACGGCTTGCCAGAAAGAAAGTGAAGGTCACCTACCATGTAGCGGCCAACGTGGCCTGGCAGGATATCACCACGATCGCCCGGGACCTGAAGGCCGACCTTATCATCATGGGCACACACGGTGCCGGGGCCATGAAAGAGGCCCTGATGGGCAGCAATACCCAACGCGTGGTCCGCCTCGCTGATGTGCCTGTCCTGACCCTGCGGGATGCTCTTCCCAAGCGCATCGCCAACGTGGCCTTGCTCCTGGACCCCTTGGAGCCTGGCTTGGAAAAAACCATCCACGGACTTCTGCGGCCATTGGAGGGGCAACGAACACGCCTGCATTTGGTCCGGGTGAACACACCCAACGGTTTCCAGGACACGGACACCTCGCTGGAGCAATTGCATAAACTGGTCCGGAAGCTCGAACCCACTTGTCTCGTCCATGTGTGCGATCATTATTCCGTAGCGGAGGGTGCTGTCGCCTTCGCGCGTCGTGAGGGAATGGACTTGATCGCGCTACCCACCCATGGCCGACAAGGGCTCCGCGCCATGCTCAATGCGAGTGTCGCAGAGACCATTGTGAACCATTCACCCGTGCCGGTCCTCACGATGAAGGCATGATCGCCGGAACTGTCATTCAGCGAACGAACATGTGCTCAATGTCCATCCTTCATCGTTCCGGAACCCAAGAAACCCTTCGTAGTTGACGCATAGAACCACCTTTCAGCTTCGAGCCAATGGTGAACTTCTTGTCCCAACAACTGACAAAGATCAGTTCCGGACTTTTTCCGGGCGTGTACGTTCGCGACTTGACCGCTTTCCCGTTGTTGGAGAAGGCCGATCGAACATGACCAAGACCCCGGGACCGATCACGACCATCGAAGAGCTGGTCAACGAACTCTGCAAAGGGGCCGGACGGAAGGGCTATTTGGAGATCCTGGACCGGATCGCCATTCCCGTGGAGGATTTCGAGCCCTATTGCCGCTGGAACGACAAGCACTATACGCGCAATTGCATTTCCAGGACGGCAGACTTTGAATTGCTCCTCATCTGCTATGAGCCAGGGCAGCGTACGAGCATCCACGACTACTCCACAGAAGAAGCCTGGGTGCATCCGCTCGTAGGTTCCGTGGTCGAGGAACGCTATGAATTCATCCCAGGACAGCCGATAAGGAAGGTCTCGTCGTCCAAGCTGGACCTTGGGTCCTTCTCGTACCTCCACAACGGCAAGGGCATACACCGTTACATCAACACGGAGAATGGGAGGTCCATCACCCTGAACCTGTATGCGAAGCCCTTGATCAAGTGGAAGGTGTACGACGCAGGCTCGGGCGAACCCCAGGATGGATTCCCGCTCGCGAGCTGAAATAGGTCGTTCCTGCGATCTACCCTATTTTTCGGACCGTGACAGGTTCCATCTTCAGTACAAGCCAGGTGGCGGAGATCGCCGCCATGCTGTTCAGCTCCGCTGCGGAAGGGCTGGTGGTGGTCGATGGTACCGGGGCCGTCCGCCTGTTGAACCCCCGCATGACCGAACTGTTCGGGTATATGCCCGATGAATTGCTGGGCAGGCCGATCGAGGTACTGATCCCATCCGCCAAGCGCAGCCACCATACACACCTTCGAGAAGACTATATCCGATCGCCCCACAAACGGCCCATGGGCCTCGGGCTCGAACTGATGGGCGAGCGCAAGGATGGCAGCACCTTCCCGGTTGAGGTCAGCCTGAACCACTTTGTCATTGGCCAGGACCGTTATGTCATGGGGCTTGTGACCGATGTGACCCAACGCAGGGAGGCCGAGCTGCAGCTGCAGCGCACCAACGATGAACTGGAGGAGCGTGTCGATCAACGCACAGCGGAACTGCGTGAGGCCGAACGGAGCGTGCGCGAAGCCCTGGAGGTCGAGAAAGAACTGAACGCCCTGAAATCGCGGTTCGTGAGCATGGCCTCCCACGAGTTCCGCACACCCTTGAGCACGATCATGAGCTCGGTGGACCTCATCGCCCGCTACAGCGATGGGCCGCAACACGAGAAGATCGAACGGCATGTGGCCAAGATCCGGAGCAAGGTGCGCGAGCTCACCGCCATGCTGAACGATCTCCTTTCGCTGGACAAGCTTGAACAGGGCATGGTCCGGTGCAATCCCAGCGAGATCGATGTGGTGCACCTCTGCATTGAACTCGTGGAGGAACTACGCAGCCTGACCAAACCAGGACAGGAGGTGGACTACGACCACCATGGCGACGAGCGTACCCTTTTCCAGGACCAACAGATGCTGAACCACGTGCTGAGCAACCTGGTCCAGAACGCCATCAAGTACACCCCCGAGGGCAAGCGTATCAAATTGGCCACCACCCTCTCCGATGGAATACTGTCCATCTGCGTTCAGGACGAAGGCATCGGCATTCCCTTGGAGGACCAGCAGCACCTGTTCGAGCGATTCTTCCGGGCCAGCAATGCCTTTACGGTACAAGGGACCGGCCTGGGGTTGAACATCGTACGCAAGTACCTGGACCTCATGGGAGGCCGGATCGACTTTACCAGCGAACCCGGAAAAGGAAGCACCTTTACGGCCACCTTGCCCCAACACCATCACCATGAAGACCATCCTGCTCATTGAGGATGACAAGGACATGCGGGAGAACACCGCAGAGATCCTTGAACTGGCCAACTACAAGGTATACAAGGCCGAGAACGGTAGGAAAGGCGTGGAGATCGCCCGCAAGCACATGCCTGATCTTGTGCTTTGCGATATCATGATGCCCGAACTGGACGGGTATGGCGTCCTGCACATGCTCGGTAAGGACCCGGCCACAGCGGAACTACCATTCATCTTCCTGTCGGCCAAGGCCGAACGAAGCGATGTGCGCAAAGGCATGGAACTGGGGGCGGATGATTACCTGACCAAACCGTTCGAGGAGAGCGAGCTGTTGAATGCGATCGAAGGACGGCTGAAGCGCAGCGACCTGTTCCGAAAGGGCTACGACCAGAATGTCGAAGGCCTGAACGGTCTGCTGGACAATGCCCGCGGTGTGGGCGCCCTCCAGGAGATCACCAGCAACCGCAAGACCAGGACCTTCGCCAAAAAGGAGATCATCTTCCATGAAGGGGATGAACTGCGGTCGGTTTTCTTCATTCAGCACGGAAAAGTGCGCACGTTCAAGATGAACAACGAAGGGAAGGAGCTCGTGACCGGGCTTTACAGCCAAGGCGACTTCCTGGGATACATGAGCGTGCTCGAAGGTGGAAGGGTGGCAGAGAGCGCCGAGGCATTGGAAGAGTCCGAAGTGGCCTTGATCCCAAGGGAGGAATTGCTGGCCCTGTTGTACCGCGATCGCGATGTGAGCATCCGCTTCATCAAGATGCTGAGCAAGGAGGTACGGGAGAACGAGGAACGATTGCTACAACTCGCCTACGCACCTGTGCGCCAGCGCGTGGCCCAAGCCTTGGTGCGGTTGCACCGGCGATATGGCGGCGGTTCAGAGCATGACCTGGGCGTACGTATCAGCCGGGAGGACCTGGCCACGATGGTCGGTACCGCTACGGAATCACTGATCCGCACCCTCACGGACCTCAAGGAAGGCAAATTGATCGAGGTACAGGGCAGGGACATCCGGATCAGTGACCTGACCGGACTGGAGCGCCTGGCCAATGCATAAAGAATTTCGCGCGTGCAGCGCAACGCCTACGACCTGTTAAATTCGCATCGACAGAAACCCACTCATGAAAAAGCCCATCGGACTCGCTCTTTGGCTCCTCGCTTTCCTCATTCCCTTCCGCTTCGCGTTGCTGGATACCAGTGAACTGCAAACCCCGGAAGGTGCCGAGAACGTCAAGGGGCTCATCAGCTTCGTGGTCATGCTGGCCCTGCTGTTCATTGGCTATGCCTTGGTGGACGGTAGCAAGGCCACTACCCCGAGCAACGGGCACGGTCACTGAGCCATTTCCTCCTCCTTTCCGCTTGCACATGTCCCATATCCTGTTACCCACCGACTTCAGCTCCAACGCGTTGAACGCAGCAACGTATGCGGTGCAGCTCTTTGGCACGGAAGGCAACACGTTCACGGTACTGAACAGCTACATGTTGCCCCACGGTGCGGCAAGTTCCATGTGGAGCATTGATGGGCTGCTGGCAAAGGAGGCGCAGGAGGGCATGGACGATTTCGTGGCCAGGATGAAGGTCGCGCTACCCGGTATGCGCTTGGAACTGCGCACGGCCGTTGAACATGGCGATCTGCCCAATGTGGTAGCCCGTTTTAGCCAGGATGCGGACAAGCCGCAATTAGTGGTGATGGGCACACAAGGGGCTTCCGGGTTGAAGGAGGTCCTCTTGGGAAGCAACACCGCCGACGTCATCAAGCAAGGTAGC
This sequence comes from Flavobacteriales bacterium, assembly GCA_046306055.1. Classification (GTDB taxonomy): domain Bacteria; phylum Bacteroidota; class Bacteroidia; order Flavobacteriales_F; family PHOS-HE28; genus PHOS-HE28. The sequence goes on along the minus strand of JBKDXR010000006.1, from coordinate 2,826 downwards.
TTCCCCGTTCTCACCGTTCCGGAGAACACGAAATACGGTACGCCCAAAAGGATCGTGATCGCGGATGATGGCGGCCCGATCGACAAGGCGTCCATCCAGGTGCTTGTTGATATCGCACGTTGGTCAAAGGCCGAAGTGCTGATCGTCCGCGTGATCAATGAGGATACCACCGTCGAGCCTGGCGCCCCCGATGCACGGTTTGATGAGCTTTTGGGTGCCATCCCCCGCTCACACCACTACGTGAGCGGTGAGAACGTGATGCAGGCCCTGAACGGTTTTGCCGACCAGAGCGATGCCAACATGGTGGTGGTGATCCACCGCCAACGCAGCATCTTCGAACAGCTGTTCCATACCAGCACGGCATCCAAACTGGCCATGCACACCCACATTCCCATGTTGGTGCTGCTGCAAAAGGCCGACTGATGGCCGGCCCTACACTGCGCGGAGGTCTGCCCCTGTTCTCGTTCAGGGGGATCAAGGTGTTGGTGCATTGGTCCTTTCTTCTACTGCCGGCCTGGATCATCATTTCCGGACTCTCTGATGGTGTGCCGTTCCAGCAGCTGCTGGCGCACGTGGGGCTCGTGCTCGTGGTCTTCATCTGCGTGGTGGTGCATGAGTTCGGGCACGCGCTCACCGCACAGCACTATGGTATACGGACACGGGACATCACCCTGTTACCCATTGGTGGCGTGGCGAGCCTGGAGCGCATGCCCGAGGACCCGAAACAGGAGTTCTGGATCACGATCGCAGGCCCGCTCATGAACCTCATCATCGCAGCGCTCGCTTTCCTGGTGATCGCCATTACCGGTGTTTCGCTCTTCTTCTCGGACCTTCTGCTGGGCGCCACCACCTGGACGAGCGTACTGTCGTTCGTGCTCATGGCCAATCTCTCCTTGTTCCTGTTCAACCTGGTGCCGGCCTTTCCCATGGACGGTGGGCGTATCCTGCGATCGCTACTGAGCATGCGGTTGCCACGCGAACGCGCCACCGATATTGCGGCACTCGTTGGACGCCTGTTCGCCGCCGGCTTTGTGATCGCCGGGATCTCCTGGGGGCAACCGTTCATGGCCCTCATTGGCGTGTTCGTGTTCTTTGCCGCCGGTTCCGAAGCACGCAGCGTGCGCCAGAAGGCCCGATTGGAAGGCATCACTGTTGGCCAGGTGATGCGGACCCGTTATTGGTCGCTCCAAGGCACGGACACTGTCCAACGGGCGGTGGATGATCTCCTTGCCGGTGGCGACAGCGTATTACTTGTAATGCAAGGCCCGTCACTATCGGGTATCCTGGTCCGTGAGGACCTTGTGGGCGCATTAGAGAGCGGAAGACAACAGGATGTCCTTCAAGCGCTCCCGCTGCGTCCGGTGCCTGCTCTGTCTCCGGAGGAAGGGGCACACAAGGCGTTCCAACGCATGGTGCTGGAGGGCCACCCGGTGCTACCTGTGCTCGCCGAAGGACGGGTTGTGGGTATCATGGAGCCGGAGAACCTGGCGGAATACCTCCAAGTGCAACAAGCCGGGCGCAAGAAGGCCTGACCCGCTCAGCGCTTCGGTTTCGGATCGTGAAGGGTGAACACCCTGGAGATGTTGAACCCGAAGTGGATGCCGCCATCGGCCCATTGCTCGGTGGTCTCCGTAATGTAGCCCCGCTCGAACATGGCCAGCGAGTTGGTGATGTGAAGTTGGAACACGTGGCCACCTGTTTCAATATCGAAGCCCAGCGAGAACGAATTCCGGTAAGGCAGTTCACCCAATGCCTGTTCCTCCTCCGTGGGGATGGGGATCTGGCCCGGAAGAACGTAGAAATACTCCGCGTTCAGGGCTACACGTTTGCTGAGCTTGATCCGCCCGGCTCCGCTGATGTGGAAGATGTCGTTGGTCTGATCCGCCTTCTCCACGAGGTTGATGTGCACCAATCCGGGATCGAGCTGGAAGGAGACCGACTCGCTGAACTTGCGCCCCAGTACCATCTGGAACGAGTAGGCCATCCGATGTGAGAAATAGAACGGGCGTTCCTCCTCGGGATAGGGCCACAAGGTGGACTGAGGAATGCCGTTGATGGACGTGGCCGCCACGAAGGCCAGTGTGACCGGCATCGTGCATCCCGCATCGCATTGACGCAGCACTTTGTATTTCACGAAGCCATCATATGTCTTCTGGTAACTGCTGCGGCCAATGCCGATCATCAGCCGGTCGGTGAGGCCATAGTCCAATCCAAGGCGGATGGTGGCCTGGTCCAGTCCCCATAGCTCGTTCGCACCTCCGTTCAAAGGACCGAACCGGTGACCGATCCGGAAATCAAGCACGCCATGGGCGGTGTTCTCCAGGCTGTGTGCATTGATCACCCGTGTGGCCTTGAAGGCGGCCGTTGTGTACTCTGGACCTGACTCCTCTTCGCCCAATAACTTCAACAGGTCCTCTTCCTGGGCATTGGCCGTGCTCAACAGCGCGAGGACGACAGGCAACAACAGGTATCGGCTCATCGGGGAGGTCTAAGCGGTGTGCGGGATGGAGTCGATCACATACGGGTGTAGTCCATGCGTACCCTAATGGCGATCTGCTCCGCAATGTTCTTGCGCACCGTGCCCGGGATCTTGATGCCATGGTCCTCGGGGCGCACCATGAAGTCGCTGGAAGCCTTGATCGTGCCGTTGGCCTCCACCGTCAATGTGCCTTTGGTCTTCACGGGTTTCGTTACGCCATGGATGGTCAGGTCTCCTTCCACCATCACCTCATAGGTGCCGGGTTTCTTCAACTGTTCTGCGGTCACGCCGGTCATCTTCCCCTTGAACTCGGCCTTGGGGAAAGTGTTGCTCTCCATGTAGTTCTC
>JBKDXR010000005.1:0-4656 GCA_046306055.1 Flavobacteriales bacterium | reverse complement strand
GACCTGTTCGATGTGGAGCTCACTGGCAACCCATAAGCGGACGCACATCCGAGGGACCCGTACTTTGGCGCGAGCCTTGAGGCGTTGATGACCATGGGCCGCACTCTTCTGTACCTCCTGCTGGGAACGTTCGCGTTCGGGCTCTCCCTGTGGGTGGATCAGCCGGATGGTGATGAAGCGCTTGAACACGGCACGCACAGGCTGGAGAAGGCCCTGCTTCGTGCACGGTCGGAGCTTCAGCGGACCACGGCCAATGAGGCACGTTTGTTTGCAGAGCTTGGGGCTGCGGAGTGGATGGAGTCCCGGGCAACGTCATTGGAGCAACTGGATGGGCGGACGGGGACCCTGTTCGTTGTGGCCTTTCGGGACAGTATCGTGGGTTGGTCGGGTCATGTGCCTGCGGACCTGCAGGTGCTTGCCTCGGACACAGTGGGCCTTCTTCAGCTGACCGACAGAAGTTGGCTGCATGCTTCAGTGATCGTGGGCGACCTTGCCGTGCATGGCGTGCGACAGGTCTGGTCCATGCCACCCATCGAGAACCGGTTCCTTGTGCGTGGCTTCCATCCTTCGCTGCAAGCGCCATCGGGCCTGCAGGTGGTGGATGATGATCCAAGTGGGATCGCGGTACGGGATGAACAGGGCTCGCCGATGTTCACCGTGAACTGGATGGATGGTGCACAGGAGCTCGGCACATGGATCTGGTTACGGCTATGCCTGGTCGTTGCTGCAGCGTTCCTCGTGCTCGCAGCCTTGTGGCGTTCCGCCATGAGCGTGCGCCACAGGGTCGGTGCGGTACTGGCGGTGTTGACGTTCGTTGTGGCTGCGGTGGTCCTCAGGGCCTTCATGCTGTGGTACATGCCCGTGGGTCCGTTCAGCCGCATACCCTTGTTCGACCCCGCCGTGTATGCCACCTCCATGGTGTTCCCAAGCCTGGGCGACCTGGTACTGAACGCATTGTTCCTCTTCATCATGGCCTTGTTCCTGGTGCGTTCCATCAGGAATGCCGCTGCACCACGCGGTCTTGTCCGTGTGTGGTGCTGGGCTGTTGTACTGCTCCACGCCGCGTGGATCACACAGCTCATCATCGGCCTGGTGGCGGACAGCAGTGTGGACCTGGACCTCTATCACGTACAAGGGCTCGGTGTGCATGGCCTGGTGGCCGTGTTCGGAATGGCCCTGATGTTCGGTGGATGGGCCATGGTCGCCTATGCCTTGCTGGGGCCGGTCGCACGGGTGCAGGGCATGTTGCTGCCCTGGGCCTTGGGTGTCCCGATGATGGCCTTGTCCATCGCGGGGCATCACCTGCTCGGCGTTCGCGATACCATCGTCTTCCTCTGGCCGGTGATCCCCCTGTTGGTGCTGATGCGTGTTTCACAGGACAGGCCGCGATTCCTGCATGTGGTGCTTGGCCTTGCCGTTCTGGCTGGCACCACCGCACACCTGCTCACACGCCACACCTATCAGCGGGAACACCGCGAACGACAGGCCCTGGCGGAGCGCTTGGCCTCGCGGGAGGACCCGGTGGTGGAGTACATGTTCCGCGAGACAGCACCGCTGATCCGCAAGGATACCGCGCTTTATGGCATGCTCACGGGCAACAGGAGCTGCAGTTCGAGCGATCTGGACCGCCTGGTCCGTCAGCCCTACTTCGGTGGTTACTGGGAGCGCTATGATGTCCGCCTGTTCGCCTTCGACACTACGGGCCAGGTGCTCTGCTCCACCGACCCCGACCCGCCGAGCAGCCTGCTCTCCGACACCAGTGCGTTCGGCATTGGTCCCGGCGTGGCCGATATGCCGGACCTCATCATGGAGGAGCGTCCGGGGCAGACCACCTACTACCACGCCCGGGTGGCGGTGATGCCCGTGGACAGCCTTTCACCGGGGCAGTTGATCGTGGAGCTCCATCTGCGTCCGGTATCTCAGGGCGCAGGCTTTCCGGAGCTACTGCTCAGTGGCGATGATCCCCTCGCGCGTCGCAGTGAGCGCTACACCAAGGCCCGGTACGAACGCGGTACACTGGTGGAGCAGCAAGGCGCCGTTTTCCACCCGTTGCATTGGCACCGCACCATGCCCGGCGATGGGTTCCTGTGGTACCGGGAGGGCCGTTCGGAGTTCCTGGCGCACGGCGATGCACAGGGCACCCTGCTTGTCATGGGGTCACCCATGCCGGGTCCGCTGGACAAGGCCACCTCGTTCAGCTACCTCTTCGCGTTCTTCGGGGTATTGCTTTCGCTGGCCTACTTCATCTACCAGCTGCTCCGGCGAGAACGGGTGTGGGTGCCGGGTATTGGCACCAAGGTGCGCCTGGCGCTGGTCTTCTTTGGTACCACCGGATTGGTTTTCTTCGGTATCGGAACACAGCGTCTGCTCTCGCGTCAGTACAACCTGCGCTTTGAGGTGGACATCCTCGAGCGCATCCGGTCCGTGCATGCCGACCTGCAACATCGCTTGGACGGTGAAGGGGAACTGACCGACCGCCATGCCTTGTATCTCGATCGCCTGTTGGGCCGTGCGGGCAACGTTTTCCGCACGGACATCACGCTTTACGATACTCGCGGCGACCTGTTGGCCACTAGCCGTCCTCAAGTGTTCAACAACGGATTGCTTGGCCGCCGCATGGACCCTGTGGCGTACGTGCAGTTGGTGCGCAAGGGAACGAGCGCGTTCGTGCATCAGGAGCACATCGGCAAGGCCGCTTTCCGCACGGCGTACATGCCATTGCGTGATCGTGGGGGCTCGGTGATGGCCTACCTCGCGCTGCCCTCGTTCGCCGATCAGGTGCAGCAGGAGGAGGAGAGGTCCTCGGTGCTGGTGGCCGTGGTGAACCTCTTCGTGCTCATGTTCGCGCTTAGCGTGCTGGTGGCGGTGTTCATCAGCAACTGGACCACGCGTCCGCTCGACCTGTTGCGCAATGCATTGGGACGCGTGGCACTGCAAGGGGCCAACGAGCCCATCCGTTACAGCGGCGACGACGAAGTGGGGCGCTTGGTGGAGGTGTACAACCGCAAAGTGGCCGAACTGCGCGAGAGCGCCGACAAGCTGGCACGCAGCGAACGCGAGAGCGCCTGGCGCGAGATGGCCAGGCAGGTGGCGCACGAGATCAAGAACCCGCTCACGCCCATGAAGCTCGGCATCCAGCATTTCCAGCGCACGTGGCGGCCCGATGCGCCCGATGCCGCCGATCGGTTGGAGCGCTTCAGCCAGGCCATGGTGGAGCAGATCGATGCGCTCAGCAATATCGCCGGCGAGTTCAGCAATTTCGCCCAGATGCCCCGCGCACAGGAGCAGGACCTCGACCTTGCCGAAGTGGCCGAAGGGGCGCTGGACCTGATCGGTGCGGCCGAGAAGCACTTCACACTGGAGCGGGTCGCCACGGGCCCGCTTCCGATCCGCGCCGATCGCGAGCAGCTCCTGCGCGTGTTCAACAACCTGCTGAAGAACGCCGAGCAGTCCATCCCCGAAGGCCGGACACCACGCATCACGGTGGTGTTAAGGCAGGAAGGGGAGCAAGCCATCGCCGAGGTGCGCGACAACGGAAGCGGCATTGCTGCTGCCGATCGCGAGCGCATCTTCCGGCCCAACTTCACCACCAAGAGCAGTGGCATGGGACTGGGCCTCGCCATGGTCCAACGCATCGTGGAAGGCGCTGGCGGAAAGGTGTGGTTCGAGAGCGTGGAAGGGGAGGGCACGACGTTCTTTGTGGCGCTGCCGCTCCGGCCGTAGCCGATACATTTGCTTCCGGGTCGATCGATCACCTCATTCGCTGATCGTCCGATCTTCCGATCCATGAGCTACCAGAACCTCCTCATCGCCGACGAAGGCGGCATCCGCACCATCACCATCAACCGTCCCGACCAGCTCAACGCGCTCAACCGCGCCACCATCAATGAGCTGGACCGCGCGCTTACCGAGGCCGAGGGCGACAGGAACGTCCGTGTGCTGATCATCACCGGCAGTGGTGCCAAGGCCTTTGTGGCCGGTGCCGACATCAAGGAGTTCGCGCATTTCAGCGTGGAAGAGGGCAAGGCCCTGAGCGCCGATGGCCACGACAAGCTCTTCAGCCATGTGGAACGCCTGAACAAACCCGTGATCGCGGCGGTGAACGGCTTCGCATTGGGCGGTGGACTGGAGCTGGCCATGAGCTGCCACTTCCGCGTGGCCAGCGAGACCGCCAAACTGGGCCTGCCCGAAGTAGGCCTGGGCGTGATACCCGGCTACGGCGGCACGCAGCGCTTGGCGCAATTGGTGGGCAAGGGCAAGGCCATGGAGATGATCCTCCTTGGCAGCAGCGGCATGGTCCCCGCCGCAGAGGCCCTACAATGGGGCTTGGTGAACCACGTTGTACCTGCGGACCAACTCCTCAGCACCTGCATGGAACTCGCCAGCAAGATCGCCCGCAACAGCCCCACCGCCCTGGGAGCCGCCATCCGCGCGGTGAACGCAGGCTACGAACCCGGCGCCAACGGCCTGCAACGCGAGATCGAGGAGTTCGGCACCTGCTTCGGCACGGCGGACTTCAAGGAGGGAACGGGGGCGTTCATGGAGAAGAGGAAGGCGGTGTTCACGGGGGAGTGAACCGTTAATGAACGGGGATGAACGGAAATATGGACTGCCGTGCATGCCACACCCTGCGTGGCCTCCATTCACGTTCATTTC
>JBKDXR010000004.1:0-14576 GCA_046306055.1 Flavobacteriales bacterium | reverse complement strand
CCGCACTGACCATGCAATGGTACCACGGCAAGTTATACGTGGGCGGGCAGTTCGATCACGCGGGCGGTGTGCCGTTAGGGACGGGCGGTATTGCTGTGTGGGATGGTGAGACCTGGAGCAGCATGCCCGGCCAGTTCTATACCTCCCCGACCCAGCCCAATGGTGCCCGAATTGCCGACATCACTGTATGGCGCGATAGTCTGTACATCTGCGGTAGCTTTCAGACCGTTGATGGCCAGCCCGTGCGGCAGGTGGCCCAATACATTGGTGGTGATGAAGATCTGATCCCGGTTGGTCTGTCAGAAGAAAGACCGAAAGCGACCTTCACCCTTTCCCCCAACCCCACCAACGGCCCACTACGCCTGCAAGGCTTGCCCACCGGTGCGCAACGCGTGGTGGTGCGCGATGCACTGGGACGTGTGGCGCATGTGCAGAGCACCAACCTGTACCAATTGGAGCTGGGCCATCTGCCAGCAGGCACCTACATCGTGCAGGTGGTGGATGCGGGCGGTGCGGTGAGGGGGCAGGCGCGCTTCGTGCGGTACTGAAGCAGCTTAACGAGCCACTTCCAGCATGGGGCTTCCTCTCTGCTAACTTCGCCCCATGCGCCTTTGGGCACTTCCCCTTCTGCTGTTGTTGCTGCTGCCCCAGCGCGGCGCCGCCCAGGTGCGTGATAGCAGTTTGGCCATGACCTTGGTCTCGCTGAGCTATGCCTACCAGGTGCCCGGTGGCGATATGGCCCTGCGTTTCGGGGCCAACAGCAACCTGGGTATCAGCGTGCTGTACAAGACCCGCACCAACTGGGCCTTCAGTGCCGAGGCCGGTTTCATGTTCGGCGACCAGGTGAACGAGCCCGGCATTCTGCTGAACACCCTGAACAGCGTAGGCCAGTTGATCGACCAGGACGGACTGATGGCCGACGTGTTCCTGTACGAACGCGGCTATGGTATCTACCTCACGGCCGGGCGATTATTCCCCATCATCGGCCCGAACCCCAACAGTGGCCTGCTGCTGAAGGCGGGCGGCGGCTACCTGCGCCACAAGGTGCGCGTACAGACCCAGAAGAACGTGGTGCCTCAGGTGGAGGATGAATACCTGGAAGGCTACGACCGCCTTACCGCCGGCCCGTCCGGACTGCTGTACCTCGGCTACCAGCACACGGGCAACAAGCGGTTGATCAACTTCCACGTCGGCGTGGAGGTGCAAATGGGCTTTACCTCGTCGTTGCGGGCCTACAACTTCGATACGGAGACCTACAACAACGATAGCCGCTTCGACCTGCTCTCGGGCATCCGTGTGGGGTGGTCGTTGCCGATCTACCGCCAGCACGACGACCGGTACCACTACTACTGATGTCGTTACTCCCTGCACTGGGCACCGGCCTTTACCACCTCGGCGTTCGGCTTGCCGCACCCTTTGTGCCCAAGGCCCGGCAGTGGGTGGATGGCCGCAAAGGCCTGTGGCAGCGGCTGGAGGCCAGGCGCGACCAGCTGCAAGGCTGCTTGTGGATGCACTGCGCCAGCGTGGGCGAGTTCGAGCAAGGGAGGCCCGTGCTGGAGGCCATCAAGGCCGCGCGCCCCGACCTGCCCGTGCTGCTCACCTTCTTCAGCCCCAGCGGCTACGAGGCCCGCAAGAACCTGGCCTCCGGAACACCCAGCGGCCTGGTGACCCATGTGGAGTACCTGCCTCCGGACAGCGCCGCGAACGCCCAGCGCATACTACAGCTGGTGAAGCCGCGCAGGGTGCTGTGGGTGAAGTACGAGTTCTGGCCCAACTACCTGCATGCCCTCAACGCCGCTCACGTACCGGTGGACCTGGTCTCCGGGATCTTCAGGCCGGGGCAGCCGTTCTTCCGGTGGTATGGCGGGGCCTGGCGTTCCATGCTGGGTTGCTTCGCCCACCTTTTTGTGCAGGACGAGGCTTCGCGGGAACTGCTGGCGGGCATCGGCATCACCAACACCACGGTAAGCGGTGATACCCGGTACGACCGGGTGGCCGCGATCGTGAAGGCCAATGAGGAGATTCCGCTGGCCACGGCGTTCGGCGGAAAAGAGGTGGTGGTGATCGCGGGCAGTACCTGGCCCGCTGATGAAGCGCTGCTGTTGGAAGCCTTTCAACTGTTGGGCCATGCACCAAAAGTGCTGGTGGTGCCGCACGAGCTGGATGCGCCTCACCTGCGCTCCATTGAACAACGGTTCCCGAAGCCCTTGGCCCGGTGGTCCGAACTGGAGCATTCGCCTGCCGAAAGCGTGCGCCACACCTTGGGCCAGGAGTCAAGCGCCACGCTGCTCGTGGACCGCATGGGACTGCTGGCGCGGCTCTACCGCCACGGCCACATCGCATACGTGGGCGGAGGGTTCGGCGATGGCATCCACAGCCTGCTGGAGGCAGCGGCCTGGGGCCTTCCCGTGCTGTTCGGGCCACGCCATCACAAGTTCGCCGAGGCGAAAGGCCTGATCGAAGCGGGCGGTGGCTTTGAGGTGCGCAACGCTCGCCAATTGGCCGATATGCTGGAGATCCTGCTACGCGATGCGGCGGTGCGTCGCGAGGCATCGGAGGCCGCAAGCCAGCATGTGCAGGAACGCGTGGGCGCCACACGCACCGTGACCGCGCACGTATTGGCCGAGCTCTGAGCCCTACTTACCGGCCTCCTTGCTGAACTCGATCTTCACCGGCAGGAAACGTCCGCCGAAGATCTTCTCGGTACCCAATGCGAAGTACTCGTTAGGCCCGGTGCGCACCAGTTGCCAGCCGCTGATGTAGTCCACGTTCTTGTCGCTGCGAAGAACGGGCTTGATCTTGTAACCCCCTTTAGCATCGAAAGCCACATAGGCCGAATAAGGGTCCTTGATGTGCTTCGAACTGATCTTGTCGCCCGCCTTTCGCCGCTCGGCCATCTCCTCGCTGTCGAGCATGAAGAGGAAGAGCTGGTCCTCGAACTCGGCGCAGAACACGCGGCCCACGATGTAGCTGCCACTGCTCACCCAGCGCCGGAAAATGGTGGACCAGCGCTCCTTGCCATCCTTCTCCAGGCAGCGCACCTGCACCGGACCGTGCACGTAGCGCGTGGACTGACGACCTTGGGAATCGGTAACGACCGAGATGTAGAACACCTCGTTGACCAGGAAAAAGCTCCCATCGCTGCGGGCGATCACGGCGATGACGTCCGTGTTGTAGTCCATGCGGTCCTTATCCTTGGCCTCCGCCTTGGTGTCCTCGCCATCATCGGCCTCGCCCTCAAGACCAGTGCCGGTGAAGGGGATCAACACGGTATTGGCCTGTTCGGTGCTACCGGCCTTGAACACGACGACGAAGTTGCCGAGCTTCTTGTTCTTCTTCTCCGTCTCGGTGCCGTACACCCCTGCACACACCACGCGGTCGTCGTCCGTATGCTGCAGGGTGGCGCTGGTGGGGAAATTCCCGCCGTTCAACTTGACCGGGGTCTCTTGGACGCCTTCCGAAGTGGCCACGAAGAGCTTTAGCTCGTGCTTGTTCTTGCTGCCCTTGGCCTCCTCCCGCTCCAGCTCGTTCTTCACCACGAAGTAGGCATTGCCCTGGTTGTCCACCTCCAGGTCCTCGATGCTGGAATTCTTGGCCTTCACATTCACTTGGGCGGTATGCTGCCACTTCACCGAAAGGTCCTTGCCGACCACGGCGAGCAGATACACCGCCTCGCCGGTCTCCTTGCTCCGGATCTCCGGGCTGGCCAACAGCATGTGCGAAGAATCGCTGGAGATGGCCACGAAATAAGGGGTCCGGATGGACGAACCGGCAGAGACGATGACCGGTTTCTTGTCCTTGGCCTTGGCGGCCCAGGTGAACACCGGATCATAGCTGCGCGACAGCTTGGTGAGCGCGGGGTCCTGGGGCTGGTAATGCACCGTGACACCATTGTCGCTGACCGAATGACCGATGAGCATTGGCATGCCCGCGAAATACACCAGCGCATCCACCTTCACCTCCTCGCCATTGCTCGACTTCGTGCCCGGCTCCTGGCTGCGCACGTAGGTGAGCTTATTGCGATCGTACAGGTCCAACGTGGTCTTCAGCGTACCGAACGCGCGCACATCGAATTCACCACTGCGCATCATCATGATCTGGTTGGGACCGGAGCGCACCATGCCTACGGGACGCAGCTTGGCCTTGGCATCATCATCGCCACTGATGCGCACCTTGACCTTGACCTTTTCAGCCCCGGCCTGTGCGTGGAGCATGGGCATCGCACCGATGGCGAGTGCGAGAAATGCGTTGCGCAAGTACTTCATGGACATGCTGTTCGAAAAAATGAGCGGTGAAAATAGGGCGATCGGCCACGGTGGCAATAAGGCGATGTTCAGTCCAGTTTCGGATTGTCCTTGTGACGTTGGGCATCGCGCACGGTCTTCGCGGCCATGCGCCGCTCCCAGGCCACCTGAAGATCGGTGCCCGTCTGGTTGGCCAGGCATAGCACAACGAACATCACATCGGCCAGCTCCTCGCCCAGGTCCTTGGCCTTGTCGCTCTCCTTTTCGCTCTGCTCGCCGTAGCGGCGGGCCATGATGCGGGCCACCTCGCCCACCTCCTCGGTGAGCATGGCCATGTTCGTGAGCGGATCGAAGTAGCGCACCCCGACCGCGGCGATCCACTGATGGACCTCGGCCTGTAGTTCGTTGACCGGGCCTTGACATTCAGCGCCTTGATCCTTAATATTGGACATGCGTGTGGGGTTCTGTGTCCGGCAAGTTGGCTCTTTCCTGCGAAGGACTCCGCTGGTGCTGGTCATTTTATTGGCTACAGGCGTGACCACCCGGGCGCAGCAGACACCGATGCATCAATTACAGGCCGTGGTCACCGGCCTGCAGGACCCGCAACAGGCCCGCCAGTTGAGCCTGCTGCTGGACGAACAGGCGGGCGTGGTGATCAGTCGCTTGGATGTTCACACACGCAACTTGATGGCACAGGTCCATCCCTCCTGCTCGCTCGATCACGCTTCACTGAACGCGCTTCTTGCACCCTATGGGGTTCGGGTACGTTGTGTTACCCGCTCCGTGGTCGGGGCAGCGCCGTTCCAACACCTGGACCCGGCGACCTGTCGGGAACCCGACCAGAGCCGTTAGGCCATGAAGGAGCGCATCATCCATCGACCAGGATCACGACCGGCAGTGCGTGGAGCGATCCATCGGATGCTGGTCGTCCTCTTCTTCGCCCCGCTGTTGCACGTTGCGCACGCCCAATGCACCAATACGACCGCCTTTGGGACCGCCGCAGCACCCGCGACCGGCACCGCGGTCACCATCAGCACGTGCACTTTCCAGAGCGAATACAATACGATCACTGGCGTGGTGGCCGGCGCGACCTACCAGGTGACCAGTTCGTGCGGTGGATACATCACGGTGCGCCGGGGCACCTTCAACGGCTTGGTGGTGGCCAATGGCAATGCACCGCTCACGTTCACCGCCCCGGTGGCCGGAAACTACTACCTGCACTTCAACACCAACGCAGCGTGCGGCACGGCCTCCAATTGCTGCACCACCACCATCACGTGCACTTCCTGCGGAGCGGGCGCGGGATGCGTGAACACCACGGCCTTCGGCACCGCGGCCGCACCCAACAGCTCCACACCGCTCACGATCAGCACCTGCACCTACCAGACCGAGTACAATACCATCACCAGTGTGGCGGCGGGCGCCACGTATCAACTGAACAGTTCCTGTGGTGGCTACATCACCGTTCGGCGGACCACGTTCAATGGTGTGATCGTGTCCCAGGGCAACGCCCCGCTCACCTTCACGGCACCGGCGGCAGGAACCTATTTCGTGCATTACAATACCAATGCAGCCTGTGGTACGGCAGCACTGTGCTGCACCACCACCATCACCTGCACGTCCTGTTCAGGCACCACGGGCTGTGTGAACACTATTCCGTTCGGCTCCGCGGCCGCACCGACCACCTCATCACCGCTCACCATCAGCACCTGTAACTTCCAGAACGAATACAACACGATCACGGGTGTGGTGGCAGGATCCACCTACCAGATCAACAGCTCATGCGGGGGCTATGTCACCGTTCGGCAGACCACCTTCAACGGCCCGGTGGTATCGCAGGGGAATGCCCCGCTCACCTTTACGGCACCGGCCAGCGGCACGTACTTCGTCCACTACAACACCAATGCCGCCTGCGGAACGGCATCGGTGTGCTGCACCACGACGATCACCTGCACGTCCTGCACAGGCGGTGGCGGCGGCTGCACCAACTACATCCTGCAGGTCACGGGCGGTTCGTTCCCCGCGGAAGTAAGCTGGGCCCTGGTGAGCAATACCGCCGTGGTGGCCACGGGCGCGGCGCCGATCACCACCACCGTCTGCCTTACGCCCGGCTGTTACACCATGCAACTGTTCGACACCTTCGGCGATGGGTGGAACGGCGCGGCCTGGACCTTGCTCACCTCCGGCGGCACGATCATCCAGACCGGCACCCTGGCCACGGGCTTTGGCGCGAACGTGACCGTGCCCGTTGGCGTTCCGGCCGGCAACTGCGGAGGCACAGGGCCTGTAACGGCCAGCGATTGCCCGCAAGCGGTGAACGTATGCACGGACATCAGCTTCCAGATCGACCCCAATGGGTATGGCAATGTGAGCGAAATACCGCCATTGGGGTCATTGGGCAACCCCGATCTGCTCTCCGGTGATCTGGCCTACAGCAACTGGGGTACGGACAACTTTGGCTGCCTACGCAACAACGAGCTCAACAGCACGTGGATGGTGGTGAACATCGAGAGCGGCGGCTCGTTGGAGTTCACCTTCGGCGGGCTGGGCACACAGGCCGGATTTTACGATTGGATCATGTATCCCTTCACCAACAACACCTGCGGTCAGATCTCGGGCAACACGGTGCCGCCAGTGCGTTGCAACTGGAACGGCTTGAGCACGGGCGGCACCGGTCTTGCGGCCACCATACCGGCCGGTGGCGACCCCTCCAACTACGAACCACCGTTGATGGTGAACACCGGTGACCTGTACATCATCTGCTTCTCCAACTGGAGCTCGGTGACCACCACAGTACCGTTGGTCTTTGGTGGCACGGCCGTGGTGAGCTGTACACCGATCATACTGCCCGTGGAACTGGTTGACTTGAGCGCCACACCGCGGTCATCGCATATTGCTGTGGAATGGACAACGGCATCGGAATCGAACACGTTGCTGTATGAGCTTCAACGGTCACCGGATGCGATGACCTGGTCCACGGTGGCAGAGCTCCCTGCCGCGGGGCATTCCACCGAATCACGCACGACCCGCTGGAACGACATAGACCCCCTGCAAGGTGACAACTACTACCGCTTGGTCGTGCATGACGTCGATGGCTGGTCCAATGCCTCTTCCGAGGTGCATGCGTACTGGAGGACCGAGCGTCCGGTGGCCCTGCCCAACCCCAATGATGGTCGCTTCCGGCTCACCGTGGCTGCGCCGGAGAACGTGCTCGGTGTTGTGGACGCCACGGGCAGACCTGTCCGCTATAGGACCGAAGGAGGGCCAGGCGCCTTGTATGTCGTGCTGGATGATGCCACCGATGGTCTGTACAATGTGCGGATCGCAGATGGCGATGGGCACATTTCGATCCCGGTCATGATCACAGGTCGCTGAAGCCTTATTCCTTCTTGCGGCTGTCGATGATGATGGTGACCGGCCCATCATTCACGAGCCGAACCTGCATGTCGGCACCGAACTCGCCCGTGCGCACCGGCCTGCCCAGCAATTCGCCCAGGTGTTGCTTGGCGCGTAGGTACAGGGGGATGGCCTCCTCGGGCCGCGCTGCGCGGATGTAGCTCGGGCGGTTGCCCTTGGCCGTGCTGGCATGCAATGTGAACTGGCTCACGAGCAGGATATCGCCGTGCACCTGGGTGATGTCGAGGTTCATGACACCGGCCTCGTCCGGGAAGATCCGCATCCGCACCAGTTTGCCGCACAGCCACTCGAGGTCGGCCTCCGTATCGCCCACCTCAACGCCGAGCAACACCAGCAGGCCGCGTCCACTATGCGCATGCTCCGCTCCATCAATGTGGACCGCCGCTTCGCTCACCCGCTGGATCACGGCACGCATCTCAGTAGCCGTTCAGTTCGAACCAGGCCTGCATGCGGGCGTACTTCTCGGCATCGGTGCCCTTGCCCTGGATGGCATCGCGGTAGGTGCCGTACATGGCGTTGGGGAGCAGGATGAAATACTGGCGCAGCGTGTCCGCCATGGCATTCACCAAGGTCTTACCATGGTCCACGGAGCGGTCCTTGAAGCGCTCATCGAAATCGCGCAATTGGTCGCCCACCAGCAACACAATGCGGTGCGTGGACGCCACGCGGGCCCGGCGTTCGGTCTTGTCGCTGGTGCCATCCATGAGCAGCAGGTGGCCTTCATCCGCGAACGGGAATCCCAGATCGTTAAGGTTCTTGATGGTACTGGCGCGCTCGCGGATGTCGCGGTTGCTGATGTAGAAGACCTCACACCCCTGCTGGGCCGCATGTTTCAGGAACTCAATGGCCCCTGGTGAGGCTTTGGCGGTGGCCTTGTCCGTCCAGACCTTCCATTCCGCTTGATCGAAGGTGCGCCCTTGGCGTATGGCGTTCACTTGATAAGGACTGTTGTCGAGCACGGTCTCATCGATGTCCACGATCACGGCGGCCGGTCGCTTATCGGATCGGCGCATGTTCTCCGCAAGGCGGATGCGGGCCAGCTCGTATCCCTGTTGGTAAAGGCGGTGGGTCTCGGCCGCAGCGGACTGCCAAAGCACCGCATCAGCACCTTGTGCGGAGAGCAGGGCCATGTGGTCGACCGCGGGTGCGGCCACCTCCGGCGCTGCGGCCACCGTGGGCTTGTTGTTGCTGCAAGAGAGCACGAGGCCGGTGCCGACCAACAGGATGATCCAATGCTTCATGACCGCAAAGTTGTTCAATCGAGCCTGTACGGCCCCTCTTCGTCCACACCGGCCAACATGTCCAGATAACTGCGGTAACGGCTCCCGGCCACCTCGCCTGCTTCCACTGCCTTGCGGACGGCACAGCCCGGCTCGTCCTTGTGCATGCAGTTGTTGAACCGGCAATCCCCCTTCAACCGGAACATCTCCGGGAACTGGTCGCCAATGTGCTCCGGCTCGAGGTCCACCAATCCGAAGCCCTTGATACCGGGCGTGTCGATGATAAAGGTGGGAGCCACAGGAGCTGGACCGTTAACGTCAGCATGACGAGTGGTGAGTGCTGCATCGGAGGCAGCACTCGCCACTCGCAACTCATCACTCATCACTTTTAATTCGAACATCTCGGCATAGGTGGTGGTGTGCTGCCCCTTCTCGCTGGAAAGGCTCACTTCGTAGGTCCACAGGTCCAGCGCCGGATCGATGGCGTTGATGAGCGTGCTCTTGCCCACCCCGCTGTGCCCGGCCACCAGCGTGACCTTGCCGGCCAGCAGGCTACGGACCTCCTCCACGCCCGTGCCTTTCAACGCTGCCGTGATGATGGTGCGATAGCCCGCGGTCTCGTACACCTCCTGATACTCGGCCAGTCGGTCCAGGTCGTCCTCGCCGCGCAGGTCATCCACCTTGTTGAACACGATCACCGTGGGCACCTGGTAGGTCTCGGCGGTCACCAGAAAGCGGTCGATGAACCCGAACGAGGTGCGTGGGCGCGCCACGGTGACCATGAGCAGGGCCTGGTCCACGTTGGCGGCGATCACGTGCTTGTGATGGCTGAGGTTCACGCTGCGTCGCACCAGGTAATTGCGGCGGTCGTGCAGTTCCACGATGGAACCCACCTCCTCGGAGCTGACCTGCGGGAGGTACTCCACGTGATCGCCCACGGCCACGGGGTTGGTGCTTTTCCAGCCCTTTATCCGCAGGTTGCCCTTCGCCACGCATTCGTGCAACGAACCGTCCTCGCCCCTGACGAGGTAGCGACTACCGGTGCTGCGCATAACGAGTCCGTTGGGCATGGGATCACCGCCGTTCATAAACGAGGGCGGAGGCGCAAAGGTGGGAAGGGATCGGTCGTTCTACCTTCGCCGTCCCATGTCCATCACTGTCAGTCACATCAGCAAGACCTACGGCACCCAGAAAGCGCTCGATGAGGTGAGCTTCACCGTGGGTGGCAGCGAGGTGGTGGGCTTCCTCGGGCCCAACGGCGCGGGCAAGAGCACGATGATGAAGATCCTCACGTGCTTCATTCCGCCCACCACCGGCGAGGCTTCGGTCTGCGGCTTCGATACCCGCACCGCCAGCATGGACGTACGGCGCAACGTGGGCTACCTGCCCGAGCACAATCCGCTGTACCTGGACCTGTACGTGCGGGAATACCTCGACTTCGTGGCCGGTATCCACGGCCTGAACGACCGCACCCGCCGCGTGAACGCCATGGTGGAGCGCGTGGGCCTGGGCCGCGAACAACACAAACGCATCGGCCAGCTCAGCAAGGGCTACCGGCAGCGTGTGGGACTGGCACAGGCCATCATCCACGAACCGAAGGTGCTGATCCTCGACGAGCCCACCAGCGGACTGGACCCCAACCAGCTGGTGGAGATACGCGCGTTGATCAAGGACCTGGGCCGCGAGAAGACCGTGCTGCTGAGCACCCACATCATGCAGGAAGTGGAAGCCATCTGCGATCGCGTGATCATCATTGACCGTGGGCGCATCGTGGCCGACGACAAGGCCAGCACACTGCGCAGCCGGCAACAGCACCACGAGGTCATCGAGGTGGAGTTCGACCGGGCCGTGGAGGCCAACCTGCTGCTGAACGTCGGTGGCGTGGTGCAGGCCCGCCGCAACGAAGGCAATACCTGGCTGCTGGCCCATGATGCGGCCAATGACATCCGGCCCGCCGTGTTCCGCTTTGCGGTGGAGAACGGCCTGCAGGTACTGGGCCTCCAGAAGAGCGAACGCGGCCTCGAGGAGGTGTTCAAGGAACTGACCCGCCATTGAGCGGGCACATGTCAGGGCAGATCGTTTCCTTTGCGCTCCGCCACATCGGCCGGAACGAACATACACGCCCCAATGCCCTACCTCTTTACCTCCGAATCCGTCAGCGAAGGTCACCCTGACAAGGTCGCCGACCAGATCAGCGATGCCCTCATCGACCACTTCCTGGCCTTCGACCCCAGCAGCAAAGTGGCCTGCGAGACCCTGGTGACCACCGGACAGGTGGTGCTGGCCGGTGAAGTGAAGAGCAAGGCCTACCTGGATGTGCAGCAGATCGCCCGGGATGTGATCGAGAAGATCGGCTACACCAAGAGCGAGTACATGTTCGAGGCGCACAGCTGTGGTGTGCTCAGCGCCATCCACGAGCAGAGCCCCGACATCAACCAGGGCGTGGAGCGCAAGAAGCCCGAGGAGCAGGGCGCCGGCGATCAGGGCATGATGTTCGGCTATGCCTGCCGCGACACGGACAACTTCATGCCGCTGCCGTTGGAGATCAGCCACCTGCTGCTCCGCGAGCTCGCTGCCATCCGCCGCGAGAAGAACAGCAAGATGCCCTACCTGCGCCCCGATGCCAAGAGCCAAGTGACCATTGAGTACGCCGATAACGGTGCGCCCCTGCGTATCGACGCCATTGTGGTGAGCACCCAGCACGACGACTTCGACAAGGAGGCGAAGATGCTGGCCAAGATCAAGCAGGACGTCATCGAGATCCTGATCCCGCGTGTGAAGAAGCAGCTGCCCAAGCGCGTGCAGGCCCTCTTCGGCAAGGACATCGCCTACCACATCAATCCCACCGGCAAGTTCGTGATCGGTGGTCCGCATGGCGACACGGGCCTCACCGGCCGCAAGATCATTGTGGACACCTACGGCGGCAAGGGCGCGCACGGCGGTGGCGCCTTCAGTGGCAAGGACCCCAGCAAGGTGGACCGCAGCGCCGCCTACGCCGCACGCCACGTGGCCAAGCACCTGTTGGCCGCCGGTGTGTGCGACGAGTGCCTGGTGCAGGTGGCCTATGCCATCGGCGTGGCCAAACCCGTTGGCTTTTACGTGAACACCTATGGCACCGGCAAGGTGAAGCTCAGCGACGGCCAGATCGCCAAGGTGGTCTCGGGCCTGAAGGAATTCGACATGCGCCCTTACTTCATTGAGCAGCGTTTCGCCCTGCGCACGCCCATCTACAGCGAGACCGCCGCCTACGGGCACATGGGCCGTGAGAGCAAGGTGGTGACCAAGAAGTTCAAGAACGCTGGACAGGAGGCCACAGTGAAGGTGAAGCTCTTCCCTTGGGAGGAGCTGAACGCGGTGGACGTGGTGAAGAAGGCGTTCAAGCTTTAAACGGAAGTAGCGAGTGACGAGTAGCGAGTGGCGAGTGGTACTCACTCGCCACTCGCTACTTTTATCGTATCACTCGCTGATCCATGAAGAGCTTCACCGACTCCATTGCCTGGCAGAAAGCCATGGAACTGAACGTAGCTGTGGACATCGCACTTGAAGGCAGCAAGAACTTCGGGTTCAAGGACCATTTGTACCGCGCATGCCTTTCCATATGCAACAATTTGGCTGAGGGTCACGAGATGCCGAGTACCAAACACCAGGTCCACTACCTCTGGATCGCCAAAGGCTCCTGCAACGAGGTCTGTTCCATGCTTCTTCTTGCCAAACGGAGAGGATACTTCACTCAAGACCAGGTTGATGTCATGCTTGACCTTCAAGACGAGATCGGGCGGCTGCTCCGGACCTACATAAAGAACAAGTCCGGGAAATGGGGCACTATCCCTGGGGCAATGTCACTCCTGCTCCTCTGGGCGAAGCTCACCACGCCGGTAGCTCTTCACTCCTGACCCACTCGCCACTCGCCTACTCGCCACTCGCCCACTTACCATTCGCAACTCCCAACTCGCCACTCCACCTCTTTTCAACCCCTATTTGTCAGTTCCGTTCGATCCGTTACATTTGCAGCCCATTTCCTGGAAAGACCATGTACGCCATTGTCGATATCGCCGGCCAGCAATACAAAGTGAAGCAGGCCCAAAAGCTGAAAGTGCACCGCCTCGAAGCCGAGGAGGGCAAGCACGTGGAGCTGGATAAAGTGCTGCTGGTGAGCGACGGCAAGACCGTCAGCGTAGGCACTCCCGTTGTGGAGGGCTTCCGCATCGCCGCCAAGGTGTTGAACCACGGCAAAGGCGATAAGGTGCTGGTGTTCAAGAAGAAGCGTCGTAAGGGCTACCAGAAGATGAACGGCCACCGCCAGTACCTCACTGAGCTGTGGATCGAGGCCATCCTGGGCAAGGGCGAGAAGTTCGATGCCAGCAAGAGCAGCGCTCCCGCCCCCAAGGCCGTGAAAGTGGCCGAGCCCAAGGCCAAGAAGACCGCCGCCACGAAGGAGGCCGCTCCTAAGAAGGCTGCTGCCAAGAAGGCCGCCCCGGCCAAGAAAGCCGCCCCGAAAAAGGCTGCCGCCAAGAAGGCCGCCCCCAAGAAGGACGACAAGTAAACCGATCGCAATACCGACCAGCCGGAGCGTTCCGGCGTGACACACCCCCAGAGCCATGGCACACAAGAAAGGTGAAGGCAGTACACAGAACGGCCGCGAATCGCACTCGAAACGACTCGGTGTGAAGCTGTACGGCGGTCAGAAGGCCATCGCAGGCAACATCATCGTGCGCCAGCGCGGCACCCAGCACCACCCCGGCAAGAACGTGGGCATCGGTGTGGACCACACGCTGTTCGCCACCGCCGATGGCATCGTGAAGTTCCAGAAGAAGCGCGGCGACCGCAGCTACGTGAGCGTGGTGCCCGCCGAGAACTGAGCAACCCCCTTCTTCGTATCGAAAGCCCCCGGTCATCGGGGGCTTTTTCGTTGAGGCAAACCGGACTTGCATTCGCCTCTTTGCCGTATTACCTTAAGCGGTCCCAAAACCTGCTGATATGCAGAACGCAGAACGCAGAACGCAGAACGCAGAACGCAGAACGCAGAACGCAGAACGCAGAACGCAGAACGCAGAACGCAGAACGCAGGTGCGCTGGTGGCACTGGCGCTAATCGAAAGCACATCTTCCAACTATTTGCTCGACCTACGTGCATATGCAACTGGAGTGTACCTTCTTGTTGCTGAACGCCTTAGTGGAAAGCGTTTGACCATCAAAGTGATCAAGCCATGAGCCGCTGTATAAACCTAATTGGTGCCTTGGCTTTCGTTTGCTCCATGGCCCAGGCACAACCCTATTGGAAAGCGCTAGGCCGAGGCACCGTGCTTGGCAGAGAGGTGCAGACCATATTCGGTGATGAGGAAACGGACCGACTCTTGATCGGGGGTACGTTCTTGGAGATGATGAACGAGAACGACACGATCCTCGGTGTGGGACAAGCAGCGTGGAACGGTACTCGCTGGGACAGTCTTGCCCATCGCATTCAGCCGATCGCTGGGAATGGCGCAGCACAGACGTTCTGGTTCGTACGGTTTCAAGGGGATCTGCTCGCCTGTGGGAACTTCCCCATGGTCGGCTATGCCAATCGAGGCTTCGGCAAGCTGAATGAAACCAATATGCGCTGGGAGCCGCTTGCCTGTCTGAACCCACCAAACTCGACCTTGAACACCTTGTCGCCCAAGGAACCACAAGGTCCATCGGTCTATGCCACCGGCTTT
>JBKDXR010000003.1:0-34687 GCA_046306055.1 Flavobacteriales bacterium | reverse complement strand
CAGCACAGGCTGTCCGGTAAACAGGCTAACTTGGCGCATGTGTTGGGCTCGTGATGTCAGATACCTCGAACCTACACACCGAAGGGGGCTCAGGCCCCCTTCAACTTTTCCATACCTTCAGACTTTTCCCGGACACCACTGCTTCGTCATTTACAGAACGATGGGGGCTGTTCACAAATTTCCTTATTCTCTATTTGCTGCCATATCGGTGCTGGGCCACCGTTCTCGACACGAAATGAGGCATCTCCAGTTCCGGTCCATCCGTCACCCTTTGGAACGCTCTTCCTGGATACAATTAAAGCGGTCTTGGAACGCCCGGACCACAGGCCAGGTGATGGCAACACTCACTGGGAAGGTGGACGAAGAAGATCCTGCGGACCTGAGAGCCGTGCATTTCGGGCTTCACCTGGATGGTCGGTTAAGTGCCTATGCCCGGCAAATTCCCCCGCCGGGGGCTGGGGCTATGGACCCCGCCATACGTGAAATAGCAACCGGACTTCCCTGCCATGTGGACCATGTTTGTGCTCATCCGGACCATGCCGATAACGGGCTGTTGATCGGAGCCTTGGTGCGCTTCGTGCTGGCAGCCGTTTGGGCGGATGCGCCTGCATCCGCTGTGTTCCTTGAGGTACCAGCGTACACAGCACTGCGCGATGAGTTGGGCTTGATCGGTGAACGATACGGCCTTGAAAGCAATAAGGGCCAGTTGGCCGGACTGGAACAGTGGCTGGTCCCGCCCTTCGTGCGTCCTTCGGTGATGACGGACCTTGACGAGCTTAAGGTTGCCATGGTCCGGTACGGCGAGGAGTGGCGTCGCACCGGCAGCATCAATGTGCTGGCAGGGGAGCGGGCCGGCCGTTGGGCTTAAGCCCTGCCCGCCAATGTCGACATGGCGTTCCGCTTGTAGTTCCCGCCCAAGGGAAGCTCCCCCTTCCTCCATTCCACGCTGCGGCTGGTTACGGCCAGGACGGCATCAATGGCTATGATGTAGGAGCGATGGATCCGCACGAAATGCTCTCCGGGGAGGGACGCCTCCATGTTCGACATGGTATTGGTCGCCAGCAGGTGCGCATCGTCGCGGGTATAGACCTTCACATAGTTGCCCATGCTCTGGACAAGTTCTATCGTGCCGATCGGGACCTGTAACGTGTCATGACCACAACGGAGCTGAAGCGAACGGTCAGGGATCTTCGGCTGCTCGATCCTGGGGCTCGATGTTCCTGGAGCAAGGTGCTGCGACCGGGTCCTGCTCACCGCTTTGAGAAATCGATCATAGCTGAACGGCTTCAGGAGAAAATCAACGGCCGAATGCTCGAATGCCTGGGCGGCATGGGCGGCATGGCCACTGACCACGATCACCAGAGGGGGGCGGTCCAACGCACGGAGGAACGCATATCCGTCCAGAACTGGAAGCCCGATGTCCAGGAACACGAGGTCCACCCGGTGATGGGAAATGAACGCCCCGGCTTCCAGCGCATCCCCCGACTCGCCCACCAGTTCGAGGCCCGGGGTGCGATGGACAAAGGCACGCAACTGGGTGCGTACCGTTCCATCGTCCTCAAGGATGAATACACGGATGGACATTGGAGGAGGTTCAGCGATTTGCTGCCATACGGTCGTTCGCCGGGCCTAGCGTGTCGATCCAAGGGAGGAACGACAGGTTACGGAGATGTCGATCGCCCCCACGGAAGCATTGGTCAGGAACCCCACTGCGGTCATGATTGGACAGGTGCTCGTGGATCTGAGGGCAGTACCCAATTGGATCAGGCAGTTGAGGTCGGACATCTGGAGGGCTACGCTGAAGGAATGTGCACCGGTTCATCAATGCGTGTTCTTCATCTCACGCTCTGGATGTTGCAGTTGCAGGCCGAT
Organism: Flavobacteriales bacterium; assembly: GCA_046306055.1. GTDB lineage: Bacteria > Bacteroidota > Bacteroidia > Flavobacteriales_F > PHOS-HE28 > PHOS-HE28. Next base: position 32,815 of record JBKDXR010000003.1, on the reverse strand, counting down.
GGCGGCCAACAGACCACCAGAAGCCTGTTCGGTCATTTGCCAGTACAGGTCGGCCCAGGCATTGGCCGGATGCGGTCCGGTGTTGAGGTGATAGGAGGTCACCTCGATGGCGAACCCGATGAGGACACCGGTCATCGAACCGGAAAGGATGACCATGCCCATGGAAAGGTTCTGGTCCGTGGGATGGTGAAACTTGGTGCGACCGACCAAAAGGCAGGTCAGCGTGAGCCCCAGCACCAGGTAACCGACGATGTGAAGGAAGAGTTGGGCGTCGGGACCATTGCCGAGGTACTTCATATCGTTCATGAATATCCCGTGCCACGCATAGGATAGGATCAGCATGCCGGAACCGCTCAGCAAGGCTGAGAACCCAATAGCTCGCGAAAGTGGACTGATCATTTCGGCCGTAAGGAGGACGATTCAAAGATCTTCGTTACTGCACGGAGGAAGGGTCCTGTTCATCAGTCAAAAGCCATGATCCGTCCTTTTTGAATGGTGGTTCGGGGCATCTCCGTTGCCCTTTTCTGGATCATGGGCGCCACGGGTTGTGCGGAAAGGAGCTGGCTTAATAATGACGGAAGTGCGAGTTGGCTTGACAAGTCCACCCTGTGCTGGACGAACACCACGTTCGAACCGATCGCTTCCGCGCATTTTTGCCCCATTATGCCCCGATCGATCCGGATCCAGAAATGACCATCACGGAATGAGGACCAATATCGCTCGTAGAATGGCCTCTGACGTGGTGAGCAGTGGCCCGCGCAAAAGTTCAAGCGCGCCAATTCGTGTTGGCGAGGTCCTGATGGCCACGTATCTCCGAAGCGCACCTGGCATCCAGATAAACGATGCCGTCCTCATCAGGGATGGAGGGGAGATCCATCGGGTGTTCCTGCGCGACCTGTTCTTCCTGCAGGCTGAAGGGAACTATGTTGAACTGCGCCTTCGCCAGGGCCGTCTGGTCCTGCGAAATTCCCTTTCCGAGCTGCTCAAGGCCCTGCCCGCGCAGGTCTTTTTCCAAGTGAACCGTTCACAGGCGGTGAACATCCTCCTGGTGGACCGAATCGGTCCCGATGAACTGGGCATGGGCGATCTCACCTTCACCCTTTCCCGCCGCTACCGGGATGAACTGGTCGGCCGGTTGCCGGTCATTGACGGGCGTTGAGGGTCAATTGGTCGCACGGAACACTCATCGCAGCACAAATGAACGTGCGGATCGTTCGTGCCATTGGACCGGGGGCAACCCCTGGTCAGCGAACCACGTCCAAACCCAAGCTGTTCACTTTCACCATGACGCGCACGCTCGCCGTTCTCCTTCTGCTCTCAACGCTGGCCCGCACCAGTGCCCAGGTGTGCGACCCACAGGGCAACCTGTTCCTGCTGTCCAACTATGATGGCGGTATCGTCACCATCAATGTGGACGTGAACATTCCCGACCTGGTGATCGGCATTTCCACCTACGAGCCGGTGCAGGTCACCATCACCGGGCCCTTCGCAGGCAACGTAACGCAGGTGCTGTACGCGGGGATGAACTCCAACCAGAACAACAACAACTGCGGGCAGGGCAACTTCACCACCAGCATCACCGGTGTGGACCCGGGCATCGTCACCATCAACCCCCCGCTGCAGCCGCCGCAGGTGGGCTACACCCCGGCGCACAACAACGGCACGGGCAATTGGGGCGGAGTGGTCATCGGCACTGCCGGCGTCTGCGACACCACCGTCAACGCCGGCGGCGCGAACACGCCCGATGAGCTCGTGTTCCACTTCGAGGACCAGACCGGGGCCAGCCTCTATGCCCACCAGACGCAGTACGCCTGCTGGCAGAACAGCGTGGTGAACCTCTCCGCCGGGGGGAACTGCTGCATCGACGTTTCGCCGCCAGAGCCCAACACCGGCTGCGACCCGCTGGGCAACGTGATGATCTACTCCAACTACGAGGGCGGCGTGCTCACCATCAACGTGGACCAGAACATCCCCGATCTGCGGGTGGGCATCTGCACCTACGAGGCGGTCACCGTGAACTTCACCGGGCCCTTCGTGGGCAACATCACGGAGGTGATCTACGCAGGCTTTGATGGCACCAACGGGCCCTGCGGCAACAATCCTCCCGCCACCACGATCAATGGTGTGCCCGCGAACATCGTAACGATGTACACCTACGCCATGGGCAACATCGCCATCGCCAATTTCCTGGGCGAGCCGGTGTTCCCGGGTGGGCCACCCTTGGTGAACTGCATCACCGGTGCCGAGGGCGAGTGCAGCACCTCCAACAACGGTGGTGGCAACTCCGCTCCGCAGATCGTGCAGTTCTTCCTGGCCGAGTTCGGTCCGGGTGCCGCGCTCTTCGGCCACCAGGTGCAGTACGACTGCTTCAACGGCACCTTTAATGTATCCGCCGGCGGAAACTGCTGCCTCACCGAGACCGGCACACCGCCCAACCCGATCTACGCGGGCAATGCCACCTTCGACTTCATCCCCTGGACGGACAGCCTGCTTTGCGCCGGTCCCATCACCATCGATCTCTCTTTCTACCCGGTGCTCTTCCAACCCCCCACGTATCCCGGCTATGTGTGGAGCGATGGCACCACCGGGCCGGTGATCACCATCACCGAGCCGGGAACCTACTCCTTCATCGTGGGCGATTACTGCCACTTTGAGGAGGGCAACTGGCTCACCGACACCGTGGTGGTGCTGCCCTGCTGCTCCATCGGCGGGGTGAACGCGTCCGTTGATCCCGTCAACTGCGGCGGCGCCAGCGATGGTGCCATCACCGTGACGCCGCTCGGCAACGGGCCCTTCACCTACACTTGGAACACGGTGCCGGCGCAGACCACGCCTACGGCAACGGCGCTCGGTGCGGGCAACTACAGCGTGGTGGTGAGCGATGCCGCCGGGTGCGACACCACGCTCACCTTCACCCTGGCCGCGCCGCCGCTGCTCACCGTGCAGGTCACCGGTGGAACACAGCTGTGCATCGGTGAGTCGATCACCCTGAACGCCGCCGCGCAGGGGGGTACCGGGGCCATCGCCTTCGATTGGGGGCCGCTCGGCAGCGGTCCCTCCGTGACCCTGGCGCCAACGAGCAACGTAACGGTCAACGTAACCGCCACCGACGCCAGCGGCTGCACCGCCTCCGCCACGCAGCAGGTGATCGCTTCACCCTGCTGCCCCACCTATGCGTTCGCATCCACGATGAACGCACCTTCCTGCGCCGGCACCGCTGACGGCAGCATTACCCTGCAGGCCGCCACCACCAATGCCCTCACCTATGCCTGGAGCAGCGTGCCCCCGCAGGACGGCACAACGGCCACAGGCCTTTCCGCAGGCCCGTACAGCGTGCTTGTCACCGATGCGCAGGGCTGCGATACCACCCTCACCTTCACGCTTGTTGAGCCAGGGGTGCTCACGCTGGATGTCAATGGCCAAACACCCGTTTGTGCGCAAGCGCCGGCCACAGCCACGGCACTGACCAGCGGCGGCACCGGCCCATTGGACATCACATGGAACACCGGTGCATCGGGCCCGGACATCACCTACACCCTCGGCAGCTCCGGTCCGCTGGTGGCCACGGTGACGGATGCCAACGGGTGCAGTACGACAGATTCCCTTCAGGTCACGGTGGAACAGGCCCCGAGTTCGGCATTCACCACAAGCGCCGATACGGCGTGCGCCGGCACCCTCATCACCTTCACCGCCCTGTCAGGCAATGCCGACTCCCTCGCCTGGTCGCTCGGAACGGTTGGAACGACCGATGCTCCGGTGGTCTCGGCCGTGTACAGCACGCCCGGCACGGAGCTTATCACCCTGGTCGCCTTCGGCCCGAACGGCTGCGCCTCAGCCGCCACCAGCGACACCCTGTTGGTCGTGCCGCAACCGGAGCTGTTGCTGCTGGCCGAACCCATTGCCTGCGAACGAAGCCTGCGCGTGCAGCTGGCCGTGACCGGCGCGGACCAATGTTCCTTGTGGCTCAACGATGTCCCGGTCGATGCGTCCTGCAGCGGGCTGTTCACCCTGCCGGTGCCGGACGAGGGTGACTATGAACTGCTCCTCATCGCCTCGAACGTGGCCGGGTGTGCCGACACCATGGCCACTGCGCTCACCTACGCGGACACCACTGGGCTCTTCGTACCCAATGCCTTCAGCCCCAATGGCGATGGCGTCAACGACCGCTTCATCCCCAATGCGCCTCCCCAGGACAACCGTGCGCTGCTGCGCATCTTCAACCGCTGGGGAGAGGAGGTGTTCACTGCTACCGACCTGGCCAATGGCTGGGACGGCACATCGGGCGGAGTGGCCGTGCCCGACGGGGTGTACGTGTACTTGCTGCGCGCAACCGACCCATGCGCACCCACCAACCAGGTGGAGCTGCGCGGCCATGTGACCTTGCTGCGTTAGGCCTATATTCGACATTCCCATGCCGATAGTACGGACCGCCTCGACCCTCCAAGCCTTGATGATGACCTTACCAACCCCGCGATCGCGGCAGGTGAACGTGTGTTTGCTCATCGCCATGTTGATGCCATTCAGTGCTGCACAGGCGCAACTGCAGAATAGCAATTGGGTCTTCGGCTACGGAGCCAGGGTCGATCTTTCAGCACCCATGCCGGTCCCCGGCAGTGCGGCCATCAGCTCCAATGAGGCCGCCGCCAGTGTGTCCGACCCCGCCACCGGTCAATTGCTCTTCTACACCGATGGAAGAAGGGTGTGGAATGCCAACGACCAGATCATGCCGAACGGCGATGGACTGTTGGGCGGGGCGTTCAACTCATGCACACAAGGGGCGTTGATCGTCCCCTTCCCCTGCGACGATGAACGCTATTACCTGTTCACGCTCGACGAATTGGAGGTCGACCCGAACGGCCCCGTTGCCGATGATGGTCTAAGGTACAGTGTGGTGGACATGACCCTGGACGGCGGTCTGGGGGATGTGGAAACAAGTACCATGAACACGCCGTTGGCCACGGACCTCACCGAGAAATTGATCGTCATCCGAAGCACGGAGATCCAAGGGTTCTGGGTGCTCGCCCATCGAAGGAATGCCAATGAGTTCCTGGCGTGGAGGATCGATGCAAGTGGGGTCGACCCCCAACCTGTAGTGAGCGAGGTGGGGTCGGATTTCGCCGAGGCTCCCTTTGGTGCGACCGAAGGATGGCAGGGAGCCATGGACGCATCACCTGATGGGACCCGGATCGGCATGCCAATCGATTGGAGCACCCGCGTGGAGTTCTTCGACTTCGACAAGGCAACCGGGGTCGTCAGCGGTCTTGTCTCGGTGAATGTCACGGATGATCCACCACCGCCGTTCATCAGGAAGTATGGTGCCTGTTTCTCTCCCGATGGGTCTAAGTTCTATTACACCAACATGTTCTCGGTATTCCAGTTGGACTTGAGCACCTACACAGCAGCCGCCATCGAGGCTTCCAATACGTTCATTTATTCTCCAAGTGCGGAGACCAACGGGTTTGGCCCGTTCCTGATCGAGCAGGCACCGAACGGCCGGTTGTATGTGGCGATCGGGAACCTCGGCAGGCTCGATGCGATCACAGACCCCAATGCCTTGGGGTTGAGTTGTGGTTACGTCAATAATGCGGTCGACCTTTCACCTGCGGTGTGTCAACTCGGGTTGCCGGCCCAGGTGCCGCTCGGAGGTTTCTGTGATCAGGACCCCTGTCCGCCCGTCACGGTGGTGCCCGGTCAGACGAACGCCACGTGCAACGGGGCTGCGGACGGCTCGGCCACCGTTGTTGCCTCAGGTGGAACATCCTTCACGTATGCGTGGTGGCCAAGTGGCGGCACGAGTGCGACCGCAGTTGGTCTGGCGGCCGGCTCGTACACCTGCACCATCACCAATGAATGCGGGAACTCGACCACGCAGAGCTTCATGATCACTGAACCGGAGGGATACCTGCTGAACGCCACCGTTGTTCAGCCGACCTGCGGGAACAACAATGGCTGCATCTCCTTCGCGCCCGCTCCTGCAGGCACCTATTTCTACACCTGGCCGTTCCCGACGAACATGCTGGTGGACAGTGTTTGTGGTCTTGCCCCGGGTGCCTACACGATACTGGTGAACAGTGCGAACGGATGCCCCGTGGATACGACCATCGTATTGGCCGATGTTCCTTGCGGGACCAACGACGTGACCCTGCCCAACGTCTTCACGCCCAATGGCGACGGGGTCAACGATCGGTTTGCGGCCATTGAGGCCGAACCGGGCAACTGGCAGCTCACCATCTACAGCCGTTGGGGCACGGAGCTATTCTCAACCACCAACCTTTCCCAAGGGTGGAGCGGTAAGGATGCGTCAGCGGGCACCTACTATTGGGTGCTGCAGCCGCGCGATGGCCAGCAGGGCGAGAGCCGCGCCGGCCATGTGACGCTGTTGGGTAAATGAGCACTCACGGAAGGCACGTTGATCAGCGGACGGACGGACCAGGATAAGTGGGATCCGAGGGATATTCAGATCGATAGGTGGGGGGGGCGTGCTGCTGCGGATGTTCCTTATGGCCCCCCCGTTGTGGGCGATGATCGGGCCCCGATGATGCTCCGCTCATCCCTTGGTCAGGACAAAGACCCTCTTCGTCCGAAACCTGTTGGGCACGGACAACACCGGGGGCTCGTTCCTCGTTACCCTTGTTGTTACCTTGACAGCACGGGGTGTATTCACCTAAGATGAACTGCCGCAACCTCCTGCTGACCGCCGCTGCGTTGTGGTGCACTGCCTTGCCGGCCCAGGAGATCTGCAACAACGCCCTTGATGACGATGCCGACGGCCTCATCGACCTGAACGACACCACGGATTGCGCATGTACCGGCAACATCGGTGATGATGGGGTGACGAGCATCATTCCCAACCCCTCCTTCGAGCAGTTCGATTGCGTACCGACCAGCTTCAGCGAGCTGGCGTGCGCCACCACGTGGGAGCAGGCCACTGCGGCCACATCAGACTACTTTCTCAACGTCAACGGCGGGGTCTGGTTCCCGAACACCCCGCAGCCGCTGCCGGACGGCGTCGGCATCACCGGCTTCGCGGTGGTCGATTCGTTGGACTCCGACAGCATCTTCTATCCCTACGGCGAATACCTTGGCGCCTGCCTGCTCTCGCCCTTGCAGGCCGGTGTGCAATACAGCCTGCAGATGGCCCTTGCAGGCGCTCCAGGGGTTGTGTTCAACGACCCGAATGCCACCTTCCCCATCGTCGCTCCCTTCGGCCCGCTGGACATTACCATCTTCGGCTCGGCCACCTGCCCCACCTTCCCGGTGAACGTGCCACCTTTCACCTGTCCGATCGGCGTGGGCGATTGGGCGGAACTGGGTGCGGTGAGCTACACCTCGAACGGGTCGTGGCAAACGGTGACGATCACCTTCACCCCGGCGGTGGACATCCAGGCCGTGATGATCGGCCCGCCATGCACCATACCGAACGACTATAACCAGAGCGAGCTACCCTATTTCCTCGCGGACGACCTGGTGCTGAACCAGACCGCGCTGTTCAACACCACGGTGACAGCAAGCGGCTCGTTCTGCACGGATGACCTGGTGCTGCACGCCACCGTGGACAGCGCGGCCACCGGCCTCCAGTGGTATCGGGATGGGATCGCGCTGGTGGGGCAGACCGACAGCACCTTGTCGATATCGGCGTTGGGCCTGCCGCCGGGAACCTATCAGTTCCGCTCTTCGCTCAACGCCACAGCGTGCGTCATCAGCTCGATCACCATTGACGCACCCGACCCGGTAGCACCGATCGTGCAGGCCGCGCCGCTCTCTGGCTGCCCACCCCTGGCGGTGCAGTTCACCGAGGCCACTGCCGACAGTGTGGTTGCGTGCGCGTGGTCCTTTGGCGATGGGGACTCCGCCACCATGTGCGATCCGCTCCACATGTACGAGAGCTCCGGCACCTTCGACGTCACGCTCACTGTGACCCTGGCCAATGGCTGCACATACGACACCACCTACCAGGACCTGGTGGTGGTCTCCGGGGTTCCGGTGGCCGCCTTCATCGCCGATCCGCAGCCGGCAACCCCGGATAACACCGTGATCAATTTCACCGACCAGAGCACGGGTGGCCCTGTCGCATGGGCCTGGGACTTCGACAGCATCCCTCCGTTCACGTCCACCGACAGCGACCCCACGGTGACCTTCCCCGCCATACCCGGTGAATACCCGGTGGTGCTGGTGGTGACCAACGCAGCGGGCTGCACGGACACCCTGCGTTCCGTGATCCGCGTGGAGAGCAACGGCGAGATCACCCTGCCCAACGTGTTCACGCCCAACGACGACGGGGTGAACGATCGATTCCTGCCATTTGAAGCGTACCCGGGCCGCTGGCGCCTCACCATCCACAACCGTTGGGGGCAGGCGTTGTTCACCACTGATTCGGTCACCGCAGGATGGAGCGGGGCGGACGCGGCGGATGGCACCTATTTCTGGACCCTGGAGGCCTTGGGGGGCCGGACAGGCGCGAGGCGCTCGGGGGTTGTGACCTTATTGCGGACACCATGAAACGCTCGGGACATGGAGCGGTCGATCGGTGCATGGACCGCACCCGGCGCAACAGGAACCGGGCATGCTTGCGGGGCGGTGCGTGGGCGCATCGTGCGCTGCTGAGCTCCGTGCCCGCATGTTCGATGTTCTCTTGCCACCGTTCGTCACTTCCTTTCTGTTCCCTGGGAACCAGAACCATCCCTGCCGTGTTCCACCAGTCGATGCGCGCGCTCATGTCATCCGTGTTCACGGCACTCACACTGATGAGCGCCCAAGGGCAGGTGTGCGCTCCGAACGGCAACTTGGTCATCTATTCGAACAACGATGGCGGTACGTTGACCATCAACGTGGACCAGAACATACCCGACCTTCGGATCGGTGTATGCACCTACAATGCGGTGGCAGTGAACATCACCGGCGCATTCGCCGGCAATGTGGTGGAGGTGATCTATGCCGGTAACGACCAGCCCATCACCGCTTGCGCGAACGCTCCGGCAAGCACCACCATCACCGGTGTTCCAGCGAACATCGTCACGAAATACAGTCCGACCACAGGGAACACCGCGGTCACGAACTTCCTGGGTGAGGTGACGCAGGCCGTTGCCGGCGTCAACCTGGTGAACTGCATGATCGGCGCTGAGGGGTTCTGCAGCGCTTCCGCAACGGGCGGCGGCAACTCGGCGCCCCAGATCGTCCAGTTCTTCCTGGCCGAATTCGGGCCGGGCACCATCCTGCGCAGTCACCAAACGCAGGCGGGCTGCTTCAACAACAACGCCTTCAATGTGTCTGCGGGAGGCAATTGCTGCCTTACGGAGACCGGCACCCCGCCCAATCCGGTTTATGCAGGCAACGGCACCTACGATGTCTTCGCGCTCACCGATACGTTGCTGTGCGGAGGCGCTCTCACCCTTGATGTATCCTTCTACACCGGCAATTACGTGACGAACTGGAACACCGGCAGCACGGCGGATGCCATCACCGTCACCGAGCCTGGAACGTACATCGTTTCCCTCCCGGGCTATTGCATCCAGCTCATCGATACCGTGGTGGTGCTCGACTGTTGCCTTCTCGGCACGGTCGAGGCGGAGGTGACAACCATCAGTTGCGCGGGAGCGAACGACGGCGCCTTATCCGTTTCGCCTTTAGGCACGGGGGCCTACACATTCGCTTGGAATACGGTGCCACCACAGGCAACCCCCTCCTTGATCGGGTTGGCTCCCGGCACCTACACGTTGAGCCTGACCAGTGCGGCTGGTTGCGACACCGCCCTCACCTTCACGCTATCCGAACCACAGCCGCTCTCCGTGGACGTGTTCGGCTTCAGCCCGATATGCGCCCAAACCGCCGGCCTGGGTACAGCACTCACCACGGGGGGCACGGGGCCCGTTGACATTGAATGGAACACCGGTGGCAGCGGCATCGAGATACCGTACACCTTCACTGCCAGCGGCCCGCTGATCGCCACCGTGACCGATGCCAATGGCTGCACAGCCTCTGACACGCTCCTGGTGCAGGTGGAGCAAGCGCCGTCATCGGCCTTTACGCTAAGCACCGATACCGTCTGCGCAGGAGGCGAGGTCGTGCTGACCGTCGCCGCCGCAGATGCCGACGCGCTCAGTTGGACACTGGGTTCAGCCGGGCCCGCCAGCGGTGAGCAGGTCGCTGTGTCATACACTACTCCTGGCAATGAGGTGCTCACGCTGGTGGCCATCGGGCCCAACGGCTGCGCATCGGCCCCCACCTCGGCCACCCTGCGCGTGGCCCCGCGACCGGAGGTGGAACTGCTGACCGAGCCGGTGCCCTGTGAGCGCGCCTTCCGCGTGCAGCAGACGGTCTCGAACGCCGATGCCTGCACCTTGTGGCTCGATGGTGGTCTGGTGGATGCCTCCTGCCGGACAGGGCTGTTGTTGGATGTGCCCGACGAAGGCGACTATGAACTGGTGCTTGTCGCCTCGAACAACGAGGGTTGTTCCGACACGGTCGCGCGTACCGTGACCATTCAGGACACCCCCGGTCTCTTTGTTCCCAATGCCTTCACGCCGGATGCTGACGGGATCAATGACCTGTTCACCGTCGCGCCGGGCGCTTTTGTGCGGGAAGGCCTGCTGCTCATTTTCGACCGCTGGGGGCAGGAGCTGTTCACCTCTGCCGACCTGGCCAATGGATGGGACGGCACCGCCGGTGGAACGCCGGTCCCTGATGGGATCTACGCCTACCTGTTGCGTGCATCCGACCCCTGCACTCCCAGCAAACAGGTTGAGCTCCGCGGCCATGTGACCTTGCTGCGCTGATCGACCAATGTCCATTCCCCAACGGCCGCCTCAACCCTGACGCAGGGCTGCCGGTTTCCGCCGGAGCACGGGGGACGTTGAACGCCCCGATCAACTCGGAGAGGTACTCCGCTTCACACCCAGGCCTTGGCGTTCGCGGCTGGCGGCCGCACCAGGATATCAGTGATCTTCAGACCGATCTCCTGCTCCGTCCTGCCCGTTCATGGACGCGCCCTCACCGGATGATGCCGGGGCGTATTTCACCACCGATGAGGTCAAGACCAGGTTGGTGGGCCCGGGTAGTCTGCGGTGCGATACAGGGCGCGAAAGCGCTGCGGTGAGGGCGTCCGGCGTTCAACAGCGTGCGTGCACCGGGCCATGGAGGCGGTGCCCATAAGGGGCCACGCTGCGGTCCGTAAATTTGGGCGATGGCCATCCGTACGCTCCTGAATGATGCAGGCCTGGCGAGTGAGCTGCGCGTGTCGCGAGCGGTCAGTGCCGAGCTGCCGCTCCATTACGCGGCATTGTCGATCAAGCATGTGGTGCAGGGCGAGGAGCGCTATCGGGTGCGGGGGCGCATGCTTACGGTGCGCACCGGTGAGCATCTGCTGATCCAGGGTGGTGGTGCGGGCGAGGTGATGATCGGCCGGCATGAGGCCCGCGGCATCTGTGTGGACATCGGTGCTCCCTTGCTGGCCGAGGCCGTGCGGCACCATGCCCGGTATGATGAGCGGGTGGAGCAGCGTCTGTTGCAGGAGGATTTTTTCGATGGTGAGCGTGCGCCCTCGGGCAGGCGCACCACGGCAGTTCTCTCGGCCCTGTCGGACGGCGTGGCCCCGATGGATGCCTCCCTCTTTCAAGGCCTGGCCGAAGCGGTGCTGTTGGACCGTCTCGAATGGCACGGTCTTGCCCAGCGCTTGAGTGCACGCAAGCAGGGCACGCAACGCGAGATCCTGCGCAAGCTGTTCCTGGCCCGGGAGGCCTTCGATCGCGACCCGCTGGCCTTCCCCACGGCACGGGAACTCGCCGAGGCCAACGGCTTCTCCGAGTTCCACTTCAGCCGGGCCTTCGTCTCGGTCTTTGGCACATCGCCCTACGCCCATATGCTGCAGGTGCGGCTCACGGAGGCGTACCGCCTCCTGGAGCAGGGCGGCCGGCCTGTGGCGGACGTGGCCCTGGCCTGCGGGTTCAACGATGCGGCCACCTTCGCACGCGCATTCAAGCGGCATCATGGACGCTCGCCCTCGTCCGTAACGGATCGGGCAAGAAAGGTCAAGTGATGTCGGCGGGCCGGGCCCCAGTTTTGGGGTCCGATACGTTTCCATGGTGCGCCACTTCGTCCTCCTTCTCGTCCTTCCCCTGACCATTCATGCTTCGGCACAGCAGGCGGACCCGCGTACGCCGGACCCCCTGCGGCGCAAGGGATGGCTCGGGCTGGGCTTCGCTGTGCTCACCGACAGCCTGCGCACGGTCGCGGCGTGCAAGGCGTGCAGCGGCGTATTCGTGAGGGAGGTGGTGCCTTCCGGCACGGCCGAAGCGCTTGGGCTGCGGCCAGGCGATGTGATGCAGGCGATCAACGGCGTTGCCGTCGCCGGTCCGGAGAGCATCGGCCCCTTGCTGGCCGGAACGCGCGCCGGGGACCCGGTCACGCTGACCTATCGCCGGGCTGGCGCGGAACGCAAGGCCAGTGGCCGCATGAAGGCGCGCGCCCTCGAGACCGACCCCCATGCCGAGGTGATCTACGATGCGGTCCCCTATCGCGGTGGGAAGTTGCGCACCATCATCAACAAGCCAAGGCAGCAAGGTCGCATGAAGGCACTGCTCTTCATCCCGGGATACACATGCACCACACAGGATGGCTGGAGCGCAGACCACCCGTACGCACGCATCGTGCATGCGTTCAGCAAGGCGGGTTATGTGGTGTTGCGGGTGGAGAAGACGGGCATGGGCGACAGCGAGAACACGCCACCCTGCGTGGATTGCGACCTGCATGGAGAGGTGGAGGGTTTCACCGCAGGACTGCGCAAGCTCAAGGCGCTGCCCTACGTGGACAGCACACAGGTGTTCATCTTCGGGCACAGCATGGGCGGCGTGGTGGGCCCCATGATCGCCGCCAGCGAGCGGGTGAAGGGCTTGATGGTCTTTGGCACCACGGCAAAGAGCTGGTACGAATACCAGATCGAGATGAACCGCCTGCAGGGCATGCTGGCGAAGCCGGACCCGATGGCCTTTGAGGCCGATTGCCGCGCACAGGCCGGGTTGGCGTACGAGTATTACATCCGGAAGCGCTCACTGGCCGACATCGCCACCGACCCGCGCAGCGACTCGCTCCTGCGCACCTACTGGGAATGGGATGGCGGACAGCGCATCTTCTCGAGGAACCACGAGTACTGGCGGCAGATACAGGATGTGGACCTGCTGGGTGCATGGCGCGATGCGGGCACTCACGTGCTGGTGCTTTTCGGCGGCACGGACTTCCAGGCCTTCAGCCGCGCCGACCATGAGCAGATCGTGTACACGGTGAACCACTATGCGCCGGGAACGGCCACCTTCCACATGTTCCCGGGTACGGACCATTTCATGGCGGTCACCGGCACGATGCAGGAGAGCTACGACCTGTTCACGCGTGGCGAGATCCGCAGGCTCTTCGAGCTCTATGATCATGAAGTACCACGGGTGGCCGTGGAATGGGCGGATGGAATACCCTGATCCATGATGCCCGTGCCCATCAACCGCTCATCCTCCGATCAACACCGGTGCCCCTTCGGACATTGCCCCCGATCACTTGCGCGCAGAACATTGTTGTGGTCCTCGTAACAATGGACCGCATCAAGCGCTCCATACAGCGGGTGCTGTGGTGCTCTGCAGACTGCGCGTCACCCATCCGCACCGGCAGGCACGATCACATCAACGCTCAACGATCCTGACAACCATGACCCACTTCTCTTTTCGTAAGCTTCCTGCATGGCTCCTTGTCGGTGGCCTGATCTCTTCCGTGCCGGTCCATGCCCAATTCACCTGGAACAACCTGCCGGCCGCACCATACAATGGCGCCAAACAGGATGGGGTCTTCTTCCTGAACAAGGATACCGGCTGGGTCGTGAACGGTTCCGGCCGCATCCACCGCACACTGGATGGCGGGACCACCTGGGTCCAACAGGCCAACAGCCCTGGAACCTACTTCAGGGCGGTGGCGTTCATGAACGAACAGGTCGGATTTGCCGGCAACATCGGCCCCGATTATTTCCCCAACGTCTCCGATACGCACCCGCTGTACAGGACCGTGGATGGTGGCAACAGCTGGGTGGATGTGACCTCAACCATTTCCGGTCCCGTACCCACCGGCATCTGTGCGATAGAGGTGGTCAATGAGCAGGTGATCTATGCAGGCGGTCGTGTGGGTGGTCCGGCGACCATCATCAAGAGCACCGATGGTGGCAACACCTGGTCCGGCAGCGGTCTGGAGCCCCTGTGCGCGATGATCCTGGACATCCATTTCCGATCGCCGGATACCGGTTATGTATTCACCGGCACCTCGCTCAATGTGGCCAGTTCATCGGCACGCATCCTCAGGACCACGGATGGCGGAGCCAGTTGGAGCACCGTGTACACCTCCACCAGACCGTTCGAACTGATGTGGAAGGCCTCGTTCCCCTCGCCCATGGTGGGCTATGCCACCATTCAGAGCTACAACAGCAACACCACACAGCGGTATGTGGTGAAGACCACCGATGGTGGTGCCACCTGGAACGAGCTGCCGCTTGTGAATACAGGCATCCGTGAGTTCGGCATCGGTTTCATCAACGATACCATCGGGTGGGTCGGTGGCGAGACCACAGGTTATGAGACGCTGGATGGAGGACTCACCTGGACCGCGAAGAACATCGGACAGTACGCCAACAAATTCAGCATCGTACGCAACCCTGATGGAAGCACAACAGCATATGCCGTGGGCCTGCGGTTGTTCAAGATGACCACGGACCTCTCCGCTTCCACACCTGAACTCAGGCCCGATGCCACCGTTCCCATCCTTTTTCCCAATCCGGTCCGCGCCGGCAGTATGATGGCGGTCTCCTTGGAGAAGGTAGGTGCGCGGATCACCGGCGCTGAGATGATCGCCGCGGATGGCAAGGTGGTGAACCTGCTGTTCACAGGACCGTATCCCGGCGTGCATGAATCTCCGTTCATGTTATCGGTGCCCACTGTTCCAACTGGCACCTACACCATTCGGTTCTTGAAAGCGGATGGAGACACCATCTTGCAACGGTTGGTCATCATCGATTGAACCGGGTACATCGACCATCTCCGCGCCGTGACCGGTCCATACCAGGGCCCAAGCGACCGCCGGCTGTAAGAAGACCGCTTCCAACAAGGGAGGACATCGGAACTCCGGCAGCTTGGTATGCCATGAAGGGAAGGGGGCGCTCTTCCCTTCACGGCTTGGCAAGGTCCACTTGCAGCGGTTTGCATCCGGAAGCCCCCCTGATCTGCCCGCCAACGCGGGGAGCATCATTGCCGTCAAGGGCGTTCCTTGTGGAATGGATCGGGATGTTCTTGAACCATAGGTCGGCCGGTCATTCGCGAGCAACCCAGGCCACAAGGGGATGCCAGGCCACCGCGATGCGTTGGAGCAGCTCGTTCGTGATCTTCGGGGCACTGCTCACAGCCCCATGAACAGGTCCAGTGCGCCACAAAGCGCCGCCCCGGCGATGATGGACCAGGACCACACGTCCTTGAACGCGTTCTTCGGGTGCAGCAGGAAGAGCAGGTGCAGCCCCATATGCACGATCAGGAAGATATCCAGGCCGGTGATGAACGCCCGGGAGGGGATCGGAGCGGTGATGGCCGCCAGCAGGAAGAGGAACAAGGGGATATGCAGCAGGATGAACAGAATGCGCCCTATCCTGTCCGGGAGCATGGAAAGCCCCGGGAAGATGCGCCATTCGGTGCAGCGCATGGCGTCCATCTCATGCACCAGCATGAGCGCGAGGCCGACGATGTACCAGGTATGTGACCAGTCCATGGGAACCGCCTGCAAGTTGCGCATCCTTAATGGGAACCGCGGTCTGGAGAGGAAGACCTGTGGTGCGTAAAAAAATCAAGGCAAGGCCTGCGGCGCATGGATCGGAGTTCCTCACCACTGCATGCATCCGCGCTTCATCAAAGTCGCTTTAGCGGACGCAGCTATTCTTGGATGAGCCGGTGCATGTAACTGCCCTGATCGGTGCGCGCGGGGTTGATGTACAGTGCACTTGACAGGTCTGAGAACGGCGGCGCGCCGCCGGTGCCCAAGCGCTGGACGAGCAGCGGCCTATGCAGGTGGCGGAGGGACGTGCTTGTGAGCGGCCCAGCCGGAGTTGAAGACGGGTGTGCGGGGCATGCGCTGATCCATCCCGTGGCCCATGTGCGCGATCATTCCTTGATGAAACTGCTGCTGAAGGTGTTGCCTTCGTCGATGGCCAGCACGTAATAGGTGCCGCGGGCAAGGCTGCGCACATCGATGCCGGAGGTGCGGCCGCTGCGCAGTACCACCTGTCCCGTTCCATTGATCACCAGCAATTCCGCATCGGGCCCGAGCACCGTGTCATCGATATGCAGGACGTCGTTCACGGGGTTGGGTCGTATGGAAAGGATGCCCTCCTCTGCGTGGACGGGGCCGGCGGTCGTGGTGATGCCGCATGCCGCGCTTGCCACCAGGTCCTGCAGGCAGTTGGCGGGGTAGTATGCGCCCCTGCCGAACACCCCATGGATGGACCGTGTGTTGCTGATGTCGTCCAGCGGGTCGGCGTTGAGCAGCACCAGGTCGGCCTTGCGCCCCACCGCCACCGCACCGGCATTGGGGGCATGGCCGCATTCCTCCAGGAAGGTGTTCGGTGCCGCGGTGGCCAGTGCCAGCGCCTGGTGTGGTGTCAGTCCCGCCTGCACGAACAATTCCAGTTCGCGGTGCACGGCGTATCCGGCCACGGCGTAAGGGGTCACGTTGTCCGTGCCCAGCATGAGCTTCGCCCCGCTGTCGTGGAGCCGCTTCAGCAGGGCGAGGTATTCGGCGACGTTGGCGAACTCCTGCGGGTTCTGCGCGCTGTTCCGCCAGTTGGCCACCAGGAAGGGTGGGCAGGCGAATGCCACCTCTGCCGGCTCGTTGGCACGGATGCTGTCCAGGTGCTCCTTGTTCCACCGTACGATAAGGGTGGGGCAGTTCCACTTGCCGCTGGCGATGGTGCTGTCCTCCAGGGCCTGCTCGGCGGCATCGAGCGCGCCGTTCGGCAGGTAGCCCCAGAAGTGCTCGATGCATTTCTGGTCCGAGGTGATCACGTTCATGGCCCCCACCCAGTCGTTGCCGTGCCCCTTGATGAACCTGCCCGAGCCCGCCGCATGGGCCTGCAACAGCGTGAAAACATTGTTGGTGAGGTAGGTGTAGGGCTTGTAGAAGTCGTAGCCGATGGAGTCCTGATCCCACAGGCTGGCCTGTGCCTGCTGCACGTTCTGGATGGGCGGCGGCTGGAAGAACGGGTGCCCCATGAAGTTCATGATGGGGCCTGTGGTGTATAGGCGCGGCGCCATGATGCGCGCACCGTGGAGTTCCACGTCACCGTCCAGCAGGCTGTCGCGGAAGGTCACATGCCAGGGTTCGCCATGCATGTTGCACACGGTAGTGACACCGTTGGCGAGCAGGAGCAGCGCATCGTCGCGGCGCAGGAGATGTGCATGCATGTCTGCCAGGCCGGGGATGAGATATCTGCCGGTACCGTCGATCACCAGGGCATCAGGCGGAACGGCAACGCTCGCTGTGTCGCCCACCTGGGTGATGAGGCCGTTCTCGATCAGCACTGAAGCATGGTTCAGTACGGTGGTCGTATCGGTCATGGGGATGACCGTGATGTCCTGGATGATGATCACTGCGCTGTCAACGGGACATTGGGCCTGCAGGCCGAAGACCAGCAGCAGCATGGACACGATGGAAGCGATGGCCCTCATGCGCGTTGCACCTTGCCTGAGCCGGTGAATGTAACTGCCCTGATGGGTGGGACCGTGGATGATGTGCAGTACAGGTGCCAGGCCTGAGAACGGATGCGCGCTGCCGGCGCCACAGCACAGCATGAGCAGCAGGCGTGGGAGGGAGCGGAGGTTCATGGTCTTAGGCAGCTGTTAGAGATACCTTCAAGATGGATGGTGGGGGATCGGCGGACGCTTCCCGTGTTGCCCTGCACAGCCTCACCGCTCCACCATCACGCGCTCCACGCAGCGTTGCCCACTGCCATCGCGCAGGGCCACGGCATGCAGCCCCGCAGGCAGCTGGTGCACGGGTATGCTGCGATCGGTGGTGGTGCCCTGGTCCAGCACCGCGCCATGCGCTCCGAACACGGTGTACGCCAGCGGTCCGTTCACCAGGCCAGTGATCATCACACGGTCGCTGGCGGGGTTCGGGTACAGCTGTACCAGCAGGCGCGCGGCATCGGCCTCCGCCGCGCCGGTGCTCAGCAGCGAGTCGGCGATGATGCCGATGCTGTACGTGAGCCGGTTGGCCGAGTACACGCGCTCGTTCACGGGGTTGTAGCACAGGTCCACGGCCTGCACCGGCGGTGTGCCCAGCGGGATCAGCGTGATCGGCGCGTTGGTGAAGGCATCCACCACGGCCACCGTGTGGCTCCATTCGTTCACCCAGTACACCTTCTGGTTGTTGGTGCTGTAACAGAAGGCGGTGGGTTCGTCGCCGGCGGGAAGCGTGGCCACCACGGTGTTGGTGGTTGCATCGATCACCGAGATGGTGCAGGCCGCCGGCGTGCCCGGGCCGGGTGCGCCCACGTTGGAGCAGTACATGGTGTTGGTGGCCGGGTTGTGGAACAGCGCGGTGGGGCCGTCACCCACCGCCACCGTGGCCACCACTGCATTGGTCGCCCCGTCGATCACGGTGACGTTGTCCGAGCCGTAGTTGGAGCAGTACACCAGGTCGCTCTGCGGGTTGAAGGCGATGCCGCGCGGCACGTTGCCCGTGGGTACGGTGGCGACCACGGTGTTGGTGGCGCCGTCGATCACCGACAGGTTCTGGCTGCCGGCGTTGGGGCAGTAAACCTTGTTGCTTAAGGGGTTGTAGCAGATCACGCGGGGGGTGGTGCCCACATCCACCGTGGTGATCACCGTGTTGGTGGCGCCGTCGATCACGGTGACATCGCCACTGAACTCGTTGGCGCAGTACACGCGGTCGTCCACGCTGTTGTAGCAGAGCGCGCGGGGTCCGTCGCCCGCAGGCAGCACGGCCAGCACCTGGTCGGTGGCGCCGTCGATCACGGTCACGCTGTCGGCGAAGTAGTTGGCCACGTACACCTTGTTGCCCGTGGTGTTCACGCACAGGTCGCGCGGTCCTTCGGCCACCTCGAGGGTGGTGATGATGGCGTTCGTGGCGCCATCGATGATGGTGACGCTGCGCATGGGCGGCATGCCCTGGTCGGCCACGTTGGCCGTGTACACCTTGTTCGCAAGGGGATTGTACACCAGGTCGCGGGCCGAGGTCTGCGGCGGCATGGGCAGGGTGGTCTCCAGCCATTGGGCGCGGCCCGGTGTGGCGAGGGCGATGCCTGCGATGAGCAGCAGGTGATGCAGGTGGATGCGCATGGCTCAGCGGATGATGGTGAGGCGTTGGGTGAAGCGGCGGGACGAGGCATCGTCCAGGATGAGCGCGTAGGTGCCCGGGCGCAACTGCGCCGTGGGGAGCATGCGGCCCATGGTGCGCCCGTGTGCCACCATCGCACCGGAGGTTGATACCACGGTGTAGGTCAGTTCGCCTTCGGCGCCACCGGAAATGCGCACCACCTGGTCAGCGGGGTTGGGGTGAACGATGAGCCCGCTGCCTGCCGTCCGATCACCCAGCCCGGTGCTCAGCGCCATCTCCACGATGAGCCGCGTGCGCACGGGATCCTTGAAGAGGGTGAGCCCCGTCACCGCCACCACGCCATCGGCATCGGGGCTGGTGGTGCCGCTCTGCAGCACCTGCCCATCGGACACGCGCTCCAGGCGCCAGTCCAACGGAGTGCCCGTTGCGGGTTGGAAGAGCTGCGGCTTGCGGATGGTCACGTCACAGGTGGCACTGTCGCCCGCATACACATCCACCGGAGCGGAGGATGCACCCACCAGGAACACCGTGCATTCCCAACGGTCGGCATCGTCGGTGATCGTGTTGGTCTCCCAGTCGTAGAAGCCGGCCCAAGCGCCCCAAGGTGCGCCATCGGTAATGTCCCCGTTGCCCAGCTCCGGCTGTCGGCCTGGCAGCGTGGCGTCCTGGTCGTCGTTGTAGAAGCCGGGGTACGACACGTCCGAACGGAAGCGACCTTGAAAGGCGACCGCGCAGCGCTCCGTTAGGTCGGGGACCACCCACTGGCCGATGTCGGCACAGGTGGTGGCCGGGTCATCGGTATCCCAGTCGGATGCGGTGTGGTCGCGCTGGTCCCAGTAGAGGTGGATGCCGAGGCCGGAGCTGTTCAGCGCGTTGTACAGCTGCAGGTGCTCGGCGCCCCACTCGGCGGCATCGTCGCAGCGGCCGCGGTAGATGCGGGTAAGGCAGCGGTCGCGGGTGGTGGACGAGAGGCGCACCGCCGGGTCGAAGAAGTCGTTCACGCGCAGCGTATCGCCATCGGGTCCCAGCTCGGTGGTGCGCAGGTTGCTGGCGGTGTTGCCGAAAAGCCGGCCACCGGTCTCGGGCGTGTAGTGCGGTGGCACGAAGGCGCTTGCGGTGGAGAAGCGCTCGGGCTTCCAGCGGCTCAGCAGCAGGGTGCCCGTGCCGCCCATGGAGTTGCCCTGTACGGCGATGCGCGCGGGATCGATGTCGAACGGCGAAGAGGCCGTGAGCCAGTCAAGGGTCCACACCAGGCGCCGCAGGGTGTAGGGCACCACCACGCCATTGGCCGGTGCGTTGCCCGCAGCGGTGGCGCTCATCTGTGTGTGCCAGCCGAACCAGTTGGACGGACGGTCCAGGTTCACCACGCCGTTGTTGGCGATGAACAGGCGGTCATCGAACGCGATGGTGATGCCGTCCACCGGGGCATTGCCCGTGTTGCCGTAATGGAACGAGTTGGGTGCGTAGGACCAGTAGCTGCCCTGCGGACCACCGCCATGGAGGCACACCACCGCAGGGTAAGGTCCTGCCGGTGGGCCGCCCTGTGGACTGTACACGGCGAACACGTGCGGTGCGCCGTTCTTCGCGGCGTTGGCCATGATGGGGATGTCGGGGCGCGCGTCCTGCGGGTCGTTGCGGCCGTCCACCCAAAGGGCGTAGACCTGGTAGGGGTAGCCCTGGCCCGTGGTGCCCGCGAGCTGCAGGTGGCACTGCACGGGCTCCGCCACCGGGTCGTAGGCGATGGCCAGTGGCTGGGCCGTGCGCTGTGCTGTGGTGATGGCCGTTTCGCTGTCGCGCGTAACGCTGAAGTAGCGCGTGGCCGTGTCGTGCGGGGTGAACACGAAGAGGCCTTCGTTGGCTGTGAGGGTGTAGGTGCCGCCATTGCCGTCGGGGACCTTCCAGCGGGCGTTCGGGTTCGCCAGCCGCAGCCTTGCGCCCGACCATTCCGGCTCGAACAGCTGGCCCACGCGGGCTGCATCAGCGGTGGATGAGACCACGCCGGGGCTCACGTGCACCGAATAGGAGAGGGCTGTCTGTTGGGCGAGCTCCCATACCACGAACACCTGTCCGGCGGCGTTCCAGGCGCGTACGTTGGATTGGGCATGAACATCAGCCGCCAGCAGCGCTGTGGCGGCGAACAGAAGGGTATGGTGGCGCATGCATGTGATGGATCAGGCTGAAATGACGCGGGAGCAGGGAAAAGGTTTGATCTGAAGTGATGAAGATGCATTTCTGAACGACGAACGAACGACTATTAGCAGCCCTCCGCGCACTATTTTCGCGAACAACGAAGCTCCGCTCCATGCGCAAACCGCTACTCATACTACTGACAGTTCTTATCGCTTCATTCCACGCTTCGGCCCAGCCCGGCACGCTCGACCTCAGCTTCAATCCTGGGGACCTCGGCTTCAGGCACGGTGATGGCTTCAATAGCACGGTGTTCACTGTGGTGGAGCAGCCCGATGGGAAGGTGCTCGTGGGAGGCGAATTCGTCACGTTCGGCGATGTGACCGCGAACCGGCTTATCCGGCTCAATGCGGACGGCACACCCGATACGGGCTTCAACATCGGCACCGGTGCCAGCGGAATAGTGACGAGCATCGCGGTGCTGCAGGATGGGCGGATCCTGCTGGCCGGGGGCTTCCAGTCGATCAATGGCGTGCCGCGCAGCCATGTGGCCATGCTATTCCCCGACGGCTCCATCGATCCATCTTTCGATCCCGGTGTTGGTCCCGATGCCAATGTGGAGAAGGCCATTCCGCTGGCGAACGGCAAGGTGCTCATCGGCGGTTGGTTCACCACGGTCTCCGGTACCAGTGCCATACGCTTGGCGCGGCTCAACGCGGATGGGACCTTGGATCCTGCCTTCAACGTGGGCACCGGTCCTTCCGATGGCATCTCCGACATGGTGCTGCAGCCCGATGGTAAGCTGTTGGTCAGTGGGTCGTTCCAGACGGTGAACGGGTCCAATGCCCGGGGCGTGGTGCGCCTGTTGGCCACAGGCGCCGTCGATAACACGTTCAGCACAGGCAGCGGCCCCACGTTCAGCAACGTGGTCACCACCATGGCCTTGCAGCCCGATGGCAAGATCATCATTGGCGGCAGCTTCACCCAGTTCAATGGCGCCAACCGCAGGCGCATCGCGCGCCTCAATGCCACCGGCAGCGTGGACACCTCCTTCCAGCCGGGCACTGGCGCGGACAATGACGTTATCGCCGTGGCCCTGCAGCCCGATGGCAAGGTGCTGGTGACCGGTGTCTTCACCAGCTTCAACAACCAGCCCTGGCAGCGCTTGGTGCGGCTCAATACGAACGGTGTCTTGGACAACACTTTCGTGCCAGTGGATGGGTTGAACAACACGGGTTTCGCGTTCCATGTGGCCCCGGATGGGCGCTTTCTGCTGGGTGGTGATCACATCATGTACAACGGGCACTTTCAACTGCGGATCATCAAGGCGTTCGCGGATGGTGCGGTGGATACCTCGTTCATGCCCAACACGGGTTTGAACGGGGTCGCTTATGCCTTGGCCCGGCTGCCCGATGGCCGCATCCTGGTGGGCGGTGAGTTCGCCAAGTACAACGGTGTGACCCGGCGCGGGCTGTGCCGCGTATGGCCCGATGGCGCCATCGATCCGAGCTTCGACACGGGCGAAGGCTTCAACGAAGATGTGCGGGCCGTGGCCATCCAGCCGGACGGCCGCGTTGTGGTGGCCGGGTTCTTCACCCGCTTCAACGGTGTGCCGCGCAACCGCATCGCCCGGCTTATGCCCGATGGCAGCCTGGACGTGAGCTTCGATCCCGGTGCCGGCCTGTCGGACAATGCACACATCGTCCTGCTACAGCCCGATGGAAAGATCCTGGTGGGCGGGTTCTTCCAACAGGTGGCCGGTGTGAACAAGCGCGGTGTTGCACGCTTGAACAGCGATGGCAGCCTGGATGCCACGTTCGCAGGATCGGGTGTGAACGGTGATGTGCAGGCACTGACCTTCGACTATGATGGCCGGCTGCTGGTGGGCGGCAACTACACCAGCATCAATAGCGTGAACCGCACGGACATCGCGCGCCTTTTCCTCGACGGCACGGTGGACCTGAGCTTCCAGGCGCCGGCTTCCAACTCCACCATCCACGATGTGATCGTTCAGCCGGACAGTACGATCCTGGTCTGCGGCGGCTTCTCCCAGATGGGTGCCACCACCCGCAGGTGCATGGCGCGGCTCGGCATCAATGGGGCGCTGGATACGGGGTTCGATATTTCCAATCCGAACCAGGGGATCATTTATCGGATGGAGCTGCAACCCGATGGTCGGATCATCGCCGGAGGCGATTTCAACAGCGTGGGTGGCACTTCGCAAAGGGCCTTGGTGCGATTGCTCCCCAATGGAGCGGTCGATGGGAGCTATCAGGTGGGCGTTGCGGCCAACAACGTCATTCTCGCGCTCCTGCTCCAGCAGGATGGCAGCGTGTACATCGGCGGCAGCTTCTTCGAGTACGATGGCATCGGCCGCAACCGGGTGGCGCGTATCAACGGCGACTTCACCACGTCGATCACCGCCCAAGACACCGAGTTCATCCATGCCTGGCCGAACCCCTGCACGGATGTCCTGTACCTGACGCAGCCGTTCCAGGGGGATCTGTACGACAGCCGTGGTGCTTGGCTGCGCACCATCAACAACGTCCGGGGGCTCCCGGTCCAGGATTTGACGCCTGGCGTGTATGTGCTGCGCAGCAGCAACGGTGAAGTCACGCGGTTCGTGAAGGAGTGATCTGGTACCTTCGCATCCGTTCCACGAACAACAACCGCTAAACATTCGATCATCATGCGAACCATGAAAGCGATCTCTGAGCAAGTGTTCCGTTCAGGCCTTCTGGCGGCTGCGCTGTTGGCCGGACCGTCCGCCGTCTTCAGCCAGGGCAGCGACCATACCTGCGGTGCGCCCAACGTGCACAACCCTGCGGTCACCTACGGCCAGGCCACCGATATCGACGGCAATGGGTACAGGACGGTGGTGATCGACGACAAGGTCTGGTTCGCCGAGAACCTCAAGGTGACGCACTTCCAGAACGGTGATGCGATCCCGCAGGTGAGCGACTCGGCCGACTGGAACGCGTTGACCGGGCCGGGCATGTGCTCCTACCGGAACGACCCGGCCTTTGATTGCCCTTACGGCAAGCTCTACAACCACCACGTGGTGGCCGATCAGCGGAACCCGTGCCCTTCAGGCTGGCGCGTTCCCTCCATGGCGGACCTTTATGACCTCATCTTCTTCCTCGATCCCAATGCCAATCCCCAGCAGCCCGGTAACCAGCCCAACACGGCCGGTGGCCTGTTGAAAAGCGCGGGGTTGACGTACTGGCGGTCGCCCAATGCCAACGCCACCAACAGCAGCGGTTTCTCGGCGATCCCCAATGGAGGCCGCAACCCCGCCGGGCTCTTCTCCTTGAGCTATGATGCGGCGTCGAGCTACTGGTTATCCACCCTGGCAGGCCCCAGCATGGGGTTCTTCCTGGAGCTGGCCTATCCGCAGGACATGGCGGTGCGGAACGCGTACTTCTCGGAATATGGGGCATGCATCCGGTGTGTCACCGATGTGAGCACGCTGGACATCAACGAGCGCGTGGAGCCGGACATGGACCTCTACCCGAACCCGACGAACGGTTCCGTTGTGGTGCAGGTCGGATCACCCCTGCTGGGTGCGCGCTACCAGATCGTCGATCCCACCGGGCGGACGATGCTTCAAGGCGCGATCCTTGCTGCGCATACGACGATCTCCCTGGAACAGCTGCCGGCCGGCATGTACTTCATGCGCTTTCCGGAGCGGAACGGTCCCGTGAGGAAGATCATGAAGGAGTAAGCCCCATGGGGCAACGCCAGCTCGCGGCTGCGCGCGGTGAGCGCATTCGGCGTTCAACAGCGTGCGGGCAGGGGTCCTGTGCGCGGTCCGGATCGTGGGGGCATCGCTCCAAGTTGTCCATTCGGGCCATGGCGGTCCGCACGACCTTGATGAGCGCGCAGAGCATGGGGCCAAAAAGGGGAGATGCGCTTGGGGACCATCGGGACGGGTCTGGTAAAGTTGGAAATTCAGCCTTGCCAGTGCTTCAAGACATCGGTGAAAGCAATGAGCCTGGTCCGCTTCGACCCCTGGGAGGCGGGCATATCAGGCGCAACGAGGAAGGGCTGCACCGAACGGACGGGCCTTCGTTAACGAACTGTTCAGCGGCTCAATGCCTGCCCTGTGCCGCCAGCCACCTTTCAGCATCCAGCGCGGCCATGCAGCCGCTGCCCGCGCTCGTCACGGCCTGGCGGTGTACCTTGACGGCGCAGTCGCCGGCCAGGAACACACCAGGCACGTTGGTGTGGATGCGGTCCGGGTCGTGCTTCAGGTAGCCGGCCTCATCCATGTCGAGCCAGCCTTTGAAGATGTCCGTGGCGGGCTTGTGACCGATCGCCACGAAGAGGCCGGTGACATCCAGCCTGCGCGCCTCTCCGGTCCTGTTGTTCACGGCGAGGATGCCTTCCACGGCGTGTTCGCCGAGCACGTCCTTCACCTCGGTGTTGAACAGCACCTCGATGTTGGGCGTGTTCTCCACGCGGTGCACCATGGCCTTGGGAGCGCGGAACTTGTCGCTGCGCACCAGCATGTACACCTTGGGGCAGATCTTGGCGAGGTGGGTGGCCTCCTCGGCGATGGTATCACCGGTACCCACCAGAGCCACGGTCTGGCCGCAGTAGAAGAAGCCATCGCACACGGCGCAAGCGGTCACCCCAGGTACTTCGACGGTCATGAAGTCCGGTCTTGCCGGTCCGACCGTTAGCGCCGGTCCATGGCCTGCATGCTGTGCAGGAAGGAGTCGCGGTAACGCGCGCCGATGGGTATGCTGCGCCCGTTCAGCTCCACCTGGGACCTGGAGAACGAATGGATGCTGTTGAAGGCGACGATGTATGACCGGTGAACGCGCACGAACCGATCGGATGGCAGGAGCTGCTCCATCCGAGACAGGGGGATGTGCGCGAGCAGGGCGCCGCTGGAGCGGCGCACGCGGCAGTGATTCCCCACGCTTTGCACCATTTCGATCTCGTCGATGGGCAACAACACTCGCTGACGGCCCACGCTCAGTGTGATCTTCGCACATGCATTGGCCTCCAGGTCCGCAGGTCCTTCCTGCCGGGTGGTCCTGCATGGATGGAGATCGACCGCACGAAGCGCGGCCTTGCAGAACCGTTCGAAGGTGAAGGGCTTCAGCAGGAAGTCCAGCGCGGCGTGCTCGAACGCATCGATGGCGTGCGCGCCATCGCCGGTCACGACGATCAGGGTCGGCACGAGGCTCAGTTCGGCCAGAACGGAGAATCCGTTGCGGTCTGGCAGTCCGATGTCCAGGAGCAACAGGTCGACCGGTTCCCGCCTCATGTGCTCTATCGCCTCCGCAGCGCTTGATCCAACACCGCTCAGCACGAGGTGGGGATGGCGGCCCACAAAATGGGTCAGCAGCATCCGCATCACCGGATCATCGTCCAGAACATAGGTCTTCAGCCGCGGCATGTTCGCGCCTTCTGGAAGCCCATCAGAAATTTACCCCGAAGCGGAGCGAGCCAAGCATGAAGGGCGTTTCACCGACCTCCTTCGTCAAGGTCGCATCCTCGTAGATGGGCCAGGGGTTGGACTTGTAAGCGACGTAAGCGATGCCGGCCTGCGGCAGGATGTAGAACTTCCGCTGCGCGAACTCGAACTTATAGCCGGCGTAACCGGATACCAGCCAATCGAAACTGTTGTAGGTCTTCCCAGTGGTCACATGGTCCTTGAGCACGCCGAGCCCCGTGGTCTGGGAGAACTCCACGTGCAGTCCCTTCCAGAGGTATTGCCGGTACCCACTGGCGAGACTGTAGTCGGCAAAGTTCCCTTCGGTCTCGCGGTCCTGTGGAAAGTCGATGTTCACGCCCACGTACACATCGCCCCGCAGGCGGCCATTGTCCCAAAGCTTGATGGTGAAGTGCGTGCGGGTGGCGCCCGGGAAGAAGGGCCACAGCACATCGGTCTCCAAGCCGTACTTGTGCTCCGTTGGTCCGGCCTGTCCGGATACCGTGGGGGTGCAGAGGCCGAGGAGCATGGAGAGAAGAAGAGCCGTTCTCATGGGTTTGCGGGATCGTTCGTTGCAGCCGCAAAGCACCGCAGGACGGCATCCCTGACGCATTGACTTCGGTCAAGAAATGGTGTGGAGCAGGCTTCTGGCACGTGCCTGCCGCTCATGCCATGCAGGGCTGGTCCATGCGCCTTCCTATCGGCGTGCCCTGATCCGGCTCAGCGTCTCCGGCTTCACGCCCAGGTAGGAGGCGATCATGTACTGGGGTATCTCCTCCAGCAGCTTGGAGTTGCGCTTCTGCAGCGCGAGGTAGCGCTCGGAGGGCGCGTCGAACATGAATGAATCGAGCCGCGATGCCACCGTCAGGTAGAGCTGCTCACTGATGAACCGGCCGAGCCGCTCCATGTTCTTGTAGCGGTCGTAAAGCGCCTGCAGGTCCCGATGGCGGATGATGTGGACCGCGGAATCCTGCATCGCCTCGATGTAATGGTTAGAAGGCTGGCCCGTGAGAAAGCTCCTGTAATTCGAAACAAAGTCACCGCTGAAAAAGAAACCGGTGATCTTCTCCTCGCCATCGCGCAGGGTGTAGAAGCGGAACAGCCCTTGCTCGATGAAGGCGAGAAAGTCGCATTGCTCGCCCGCACTGAGCAGCAGTGATCCCCTGGCCACCTTGGTGAACTGCAGACACGATCCGAAGGCCCGCCATTCCTCATCGGTGAGTTCAATGAAACGGTTGAAATAGGTCCTGATCTGGTCCATATGCAAGAGTCTCTGTACCGGCCGTTGATCCTGCCCATCGAGGAGGCGTTCAGTTGATGAACAACGGCTCCTCCGCGTCAGTCTTGGCATCTGAAAGGCTGGCATGGGCAAGTTACAGGCTGGCACCCCAACGTTGAAAGAGCCGCCCCATAAGGGACGGCTCTTTCGCTTGGCGAGGGAGGAGACCGTTCTATTCCCGCACCACCCGCAGCCGGACCCGCACCCTTGCCACCAAGCTGCCCGGGGTGAGGCCTTGCAGGTCGATGGTGGTCGAGTTGGGCTGGTACAGGGTGCGGCCCCTTTCGCCATTGACCAGTTCCCCATTGCCCTGCATGCGTCAGAACTGGATGCGGTACATGAAGTCCGGGAAGAAACCGTTCTGGTACACCGGGCTCACGCGGTCGGTGACGGGGTTGTAGCGTTCCACGAAGATGTTCTCGCGGTCGGTGATGTTCTGCAGGTCCACGAAGAACTGGTGGCTCACCTTGCCGCCCTTGCCGTTGATGCGGATGCCGAACTTCACATCGAGGCGCAGGTAGGCGTCGTAGCGCTGGCTGTAGGCGGCGCTGTCCACGTACACCTCGCGGCCCAGGTTGGCGCGGGTGGCCTCCAGGTCGATGGGGCTGTAGGGACGCCCACCGCTGGTGGTGAACTTGGTGTCGAAGGTGATGGCGTTGCGCTTGGCCTTGCCGATGGCCCACTCCTTGCCGAAGAGGGTGTTAAGCACGTATTGGTTGGCGAAGCCCGTGTTGCGCTCCACCCCGTCGCTGCCGGTGTAGCGCGAATCGAACACCGAGGCGGTGACGAGCGCGTAGTAGCCCTTGCTCAGGAACTTCTCCACGGTGAGCTCCAGGCCGAAGTTGCGGCCGGTGCCCTCGCCCACCAGGCCGGCGCGCTCGGTGAAGATGAAGTCGGCGCCCTCGTTGATGGCGGAGTAGCTGCTGGCGGTGTCCTCCACGGCCACATCGAAGAGCCACTGGTGGTAGGCCTCGGCCTTCACGCGCCAGTCGCCGGCGAAGCGGTGGTCGTAGGCCAGCACCAGGTGGTGGGCCTTCTGGAAGGGCAGGCCGGTGTTGGTGGCGCCGGTGGCGGGGTCGGTGTAGAGCAGGATGGGCAGGGGCACCAGCTGGCCGTGCAGGCCATAGGCCAGCGACAGGCGTTGGCGGGGCCTGAACTGCCAGGCCAGGGCGGCGCGCGGCGTTACCAGCACATCGTCGTTGAGGTCCAGGTACTGGCCCTGGAGACCGGCGGTCACGCTCAGCTCGTCGGTGAACTTGTACTCGGCCTGCGCATGGGCCTGGAACAGGTCGATGGTGCCCTGCACGTCGCGCACCTGGATGAAGTAGTCGGGGATGCTGTCGCCGTTGGTATCCGGGATGCCGGCGCGGCGGTCGCGGTCCTGCCAGTCGATGTCCAGGTCGTACACCTCGTTGACCAGGCCGGCGCGCAGGCTGAGCCGCGGCGAGAACTTGCGGTTGTACTGGGTGCTTACGGTGTAGCGCTGCTCGCGGTCGCGCGCATCGGTGGCGGTGTAGCGCACGGCGTCCTGGTCGCTAGCGGCCCCGAGGATGTTGTTCTGCAGAAAGGTGGTGCCCAGGTAGGTGGTGCCCACCATGGTGCGCAGGTAGCTGCGGTCGTCGAGCTGCAGGAAGTGCGAGAGGCCCAGCAGGCCGATGTCCGAGGTGAAGTAGGTGTCCACCGTGGGGTCGGCGAAGAGGTCGGTACTGTCGATCTCGGCGCCGAGGAAGTCGATGCTGCTGCGACCGCCCATGCCGAAGAGCTCGAAGCGGCCCAGCTTGGTGTTGCCGCTGGTGAGCTTGAAGCCGATGTCCTGGAAGTAGGGCACCGCGCTGGTGCCGGTGGCCGCCGCGCCCGCGATGCCGTAGCGGTAGCTCACCAGGTAGCTGCTCTGGTTCTTCCGGCTGATGGGCCCTTCGGCCATGAGCTCGGCGCCGCTGAAGGCGGCCATCTGCGCGGTGAACTCGTGTTTGTCCGTGTTGCCGTTGCGGAACTTCACGTCGAAGACGGCCGCGTTGGCGTTGCCGTATTCCGCGGGGAAGGCGCCGCTGAGGAAATCGCTGGTGCGGAGCAGGTTGGTGTTGAGGGCGCTCACCGGTCCGCCGGTGGTGCCCAGCGTGCCGAAGTGGTTGGTGGTGCCGATGGGGAGGCCCTCGATGCGCCAGAGCAGGCCGGTGGGCGAGTTGCCGCGCACCACAATGTCGTTGCGCGAGTCGTTGGCGGCGCTAACGCCGGCGAAGTTGGTGGCCAGGCGCGCCACATCGTTGCGGCCGCCGCTGTAGCGGGTCACCTCTTCCAGGCTGAAGGTGCGTGCGCTCACCTTGGCGAGCTCGTTCACGGGCCTGTCCTTGCCGCGCTCGCCGGTGATCACCACTTCCTTCAGGCTCTCCACGGAGGCCACCAGCGCGATGTCCAGCACCACTTCCTTGCCGGCGGTCACCAGCACGTTGGGCACCACGGCGGGCTGGTAGCCGATGAAGCTCACTTGCAGCTGCTGGCGCCCCAGGGGCACGTTCTCCAGGCGGAAGCGTCCGTCCAGGTCGGTGGTGGTGCCAAGGGGCGGATCGCTGCCCACCAGCAGTACAGTGGCGCCGGGCAGGGTGACCTGGGAGGCACCGTCGCGCACGGTGCCCTTCACCACCTGCCCTTGGGCATGGAGCAGGGCTGGCAGCAAGAAGGCGGGGAACAGCAGGGGGAAGAGGTGGCGCATGGCGTGTGGCATTGGTTCTGCCGCGAAACTGGGCGCTCCCGGGCAGGGCCGTCCATGCCCTTGCCCTGTACCGGAAAAGGAGGACGACGGAGCGGCGGAAGACCACGTTGGAGCGCCACCCGCGCCGGGGAGGAGGTGGTCCGCCGCTTCATCCCCCTGGCCTGCCGCTTCAACGCCCGTTCCCGACGTTCCATCCCTTGGGGCCGGGCCGGGTAGCTTCACGGAGCGGTACTTTCGGGGTGTCCATGCCGCTCCATCCCTTCCATCCGCTGCGCGAACCCTGGACCCGCCTCATCGGCATCCCGCTGGTGGCGCTGGCGCTGGCCACGCTCTTCCACGAGGGGCCGCTCACGTTGCGCGACTATGCCATCACGGTGCTCATCACAGGCATCATCTGGCAGGGCTGTTTCTCCATCATCAGCGCCTACCGCAGGCGCTTCCCCGGCTTCGAGCGCACAGCGCTGCGCATCACGCTCACCGTGGCCACCATGTCGGTGTTCATTGTATCTGTGGACCTGCTCACGTGCACGGTGCTGGATGCGCTGGGCATCCAGGAGAACTCCTACCTCAACGGCGAGTGGAAGCTGAGCCTGATCAAGTGTTTCGGCACCACGGCGCTGATCGGCACGCTTTACGAGGCGGGTTACTTCTTCGCCATGTGGAAGCGCCAGGCCATCGAGGCGGAGGCGCTCAAGAGCCGCCAGTTGCGGGCCGAGTTGGACGTGTTGCGCAACCAAGTGTCGCCCCACTTCCTGTTCAATACCCTCAATACCCTGGTGACCCTGATCCACGAGGACGCCCACCAGGCGGTGCGCTTCACCAAGGACCTGAGCCACGTGTACCGCTACATCCTGCAACACAAGGACAAGGAGGTGGTGGACCTGGGCACGGAGCTGGACTTCACCCGCGCCTACATCGAACTGATGAAGGTGCGTTTCGCCGACAGCCTGCGCATCCGGGTGGACGTGGCGCCGGAGCACCGGCACCTGCTCATCGCCCCGCTCACCCTGCAGCTGCTGCTGGAGAACGCGCTGAAGCACAATGTGGCGAGCACGGCACGGCCACTGCAGGTGGATGTTCTGTTGGAGGATGGCCGCACCCTGGTGGTGCGCAACAGCCTGCACCGCAAGCAAGGCATGGTCGAAGGCACCGGTACGGGGCTGAGCAACGTGCGACAGCGCTACGTCCACCTGAGCGAACGTCCGGTTGATGTGATCGAAACGCGCGAGTATTTCCTGGTGGCCGTGCCCCTGCTGCGCTTCGCGGAACATGAGGCGGACGTGCGATGAGCGTGCGCACCCTGATCATCGAGGATGAGGCCCCCGCCTATCGTCGGCTCCACGGATTGCTGGGGCTGCATCATCCGCAGTTGGAGGTGGTGGAGGTGCTGGACACCATCGCCGGCGCTGTGGCCTGGTTCGCCGCGAATCCGGCCCCGGCGCTCATCTTCAGCGACATCCAGCTCAGCGATGGGTCGAGCTTCGAGATCTACCGCCAGGTGCATCCGACCTGCCCCATCATCTTCACCACGGCCTACGATGCCTACATGCTGGAGGCCTTCCGCACCAACGGCATCGACTACCTGCTGAAGCCCATCGAGGAGGAGGATCTGGCGCGCAGTGTGGCCAAGTTCCACGCGCTGACGAAGGCCGCGCCCGCCGCACCGGACATCGACCGCCTGCTCACCGCCATCGACGCGCGCACACCGCGCCACCGCGATCGGTTCCTGATCAAGCTGGGCTCGCGGCTGCTGCCGGTGGCCACGCGCGACATCGCGTGGTTCATCAGCCAGGACGGCACCACCGAGCTCATCACCCGCGAGGGGCGGCGCCACCTGCTGGACCAGCCGCTGGACGAGATCGAGGCGCAGCTGGACCCCGCGCACTTCTTCCGG
>JBKDXR010000002.1:0-32659 GCA_046306055.1 Flavobacteriales bacterium | reverse complement strand
GCGGGTACTCCGGTGGACGCCAACGACCCGGCCACATTGATCGAAGGCCTGGCCACCGGCGTGAACGTGTTCCAGTGGGAGGTTGACAACGGCGCTTGTGAGACCACTCCGACCTTCGACCTTGTGACGATCACCCTGTATAGCGATAGCACATCACCCGCCATCGCTGGTCCGGACCTGGAGTCGTGCCTGCCGGTCACCCAAGTGCAGTTGCAAGGCGAACAACCCATTGCTCCTGGTGTGGGCACCTGGTCGGTGATCGCCGGTACCGGTGTGTTCGCTGAGCCGAACAACCCTAACACCATCGTAACGGGACTATCGCAAGGGGTGAACACCTTCGTATGGACCCTCGATTGGGCCCCCTGCCCGAACAATGGTATCCTCACCGATACGGTGACCGTGCTGGTGTACAACCCGAACGCACCGCTGGCCGATGCCGGGCCCGATCAACAGCTTTGTACGCCCACCACGGAGACCTTCATGGAGGGCAACTCTCCGGAGATCCCGGGCGTTGGAACCTGGACGTTGCTGAACGGATCGGGCACTATCGCGAGCCCGAACGATGCCAACACGCAGATCACCGATCTCGCGATAGGTATCAACGAGTTCATCTGGACCATTTACAATGGCAACTGCGGATTCGGTCCGCCCAGCCAGGACACGGTGCGTGTGTTCGTGTATGATGGCGAGGCCACGCCTGCAACTGCCGGCAATGACATCAGCTGGTGCACGCCGACCAACAATGCCGTGCTGGTCGCCAACGACCCGACCTTCCCTGCTACGGGCCTCTGGACCTCATTGAGCGATACCGGAACATTGGTGGATCCCACTGACCCGAACACGGCGGTGTTCGATCTCGGCGTTGGACAGCACGATTTCCAGTGGACGATCGACAATGGCGCCTGCGGTACCAGCAGTGATGTGATCAGCGTATTCATCTTCGATGGTGAGAGCGAAGCGGCCGACGCAGGTCCCGACCAGGAGCTTTGTACGCCGACCACGAGCGCAACACTGGCCGGTAATGCGGTGGTGTTCCCCGCAAGTGGATTCTGGACGGTGATAACTGGAACGGGCACCTTCGCTGATGCCAATGATCCTTCCACCACGGTATCCGGTCTCTCCATCGGTACCAACGTGTTCCGCTGGACCATCACGAACGGACCATGCGGCGATACGGAGAATGAGGTGGTGATCACATTGTACGATGCGAATCAACCGGTTGCCAACGCTGGTCCGGAACAGCAGATCTGCACGCCGACAAGCAGTGTCACCCTGCAGGGAAGTGCTGTCACTTTCCCGGCCGTGGGTACCTGGGTGTTCGTGAGCGGCACTGGAACCTTGAGCGACCCCAACAGCCCCACGGCCACGCTAAGTGGCCTTGGAGTGGGCAGTGTGACCCTACAATGGCAGGTGGACAACGGTCCGTGCGGTCCGGTCACCACCGATCAGGTCACCATCAATGTGTTCGACAATGGCGGAGCCACGGCACTCGCCGGCCCTGATCAGGATTTCTGTTCTCCAGTAACGGGAACAGTGACCATGTTCGCCAGTTCGCCGGTTGCGCCTGGCGTGGGCCTCTGGACCCTGTTGAGCGGCACGGGCACCATCGCCGAGCCTTCAAACCCCTTCACGGTGATCACTGGCCTTGGCATCGGTGAGAACCGATTCCAGTGGACCATTGACAATGGGCCCTGTGGAAGTACGAACGATGTGGTCAGCCTGACCGTGTACGATAGCACGGTGCCAGCTGCCAATGCTGGTCCCGACCAAGAGTTCTGTCAGGACATCGGTTCCACCCAGCTCAATGCCGAGGCGGTGTTCTCCACGGCGTCAGGGGTTTGGACGGTGTTGAACCCACCGGGTGGCAATGCGAGTATCGCCCAACCAGGCAATGCCGATAGCGATGTGGACGGCTTCCAGTTGATCCAGCTGCCGGAAACGCACTATGCATTCATCTGGAGCGTGAACAACGGTCCATTCCCGGCCGGATCGCCATGTGGACCAACGGCTGATACCATGATGGTGCACATCAAGGATTGTGTCACGGTGAAGGTCCCCGATGCCTTCTCGCCGAACGGCGATGGCGTGAACGACCTGCTGGTGATCACCAACATAGAGACCTACCCCAATAACCGCATTACGATATTCAATCGTTGGGGCAACAAGGTCTACGAGGCAAGCCCTTACACGAACCAGTGGGACGGCACAAGCCAGTTCGGCACCATGTACGGTGAGACATTGCCCGAGTCCACGTATTACTACGTCCTTGACCTCGGTGACGGCAGCGATGCCTACACCGGCTTCATCTATCTGCGCCGATGAGCACCAATAGCACGCAACACTACACGCCGATGCAACGGACGGCCAAACGATGGATGGGCACGGCGTTCGCCCTTTGCATGGGCACTGCGCTCGTGGCCCAGCAGGACCCTCAGTTCACCCAGTACATGTTCAACATGCTGGCGCTCAACCCGGCCTACGCGGGAAGCTCCGATCGCGTGAGCTTGAAGGGACTCAGCCGGCATCAGTGGGTGGGCTTCGAGGGAGCGCCCACCACGCAGACGCTCACCATCCACAGCCCGGTCTGGCATGAGAGCCTTGCCCTCGGTGGCAGTCTCTTCCGCGACAGCCATGGCCCCATCACCCAGTACTCCTTCATGGCCGATGTGGCCTATCGGATCTTCTTGGGCGATGCGAAGCTCTCCTTCGGTCTGAAGGGTGGTCTGAACCTGTTGCAGGGGAACTACCAGAGCCTCAATCCCCAGCAGGCAGGTGATCAGGTGTTCCAACAGGACGTCAATTCCAAGCTCGATCCGCAGTTCGGTTTCGGGGTGATGTACTACAGCGACCGCTACTACATCGGCATCAGTACGCCGAAGATGTTGCGCACGCAGTTCTTTGAGACCGATTCGCTCTCGTTCATCTCGGAGCCCGGCCAGCGCGCGCACTTCTTCCTGAGCGGTGGATATGTGTTCGACATGGGCACCTACCATAAGTTCAAGCCCACCTTCCTGCTGAAGGCCGTGGAGGGTGCTCCGCTCAGCTTCGACCTCAGTGCCAACTTCCTGTTCTATGAGAAGTTCTGGTTGGGGGCCATGTACCGCTACGAGGATGCCGTGGGAGTACTGGCCCAGTACCTCATTACCAACGACCTCTCCATCGGTTACGCCTACGACTACCCGTTGTCGATACTGAACAACTACAGCGGCGGATCGCACGAGATCATGGTCGGGTTCGAGTTCGGCAACAAAGTGAAAGGCGTTCGTTCACCGCGCTACTTCTGATCAATGATGCACGCCAAGAAGAACCCGCTGCAACGCGTACCGGCAACGTTGTTGCTCGTTGTTGCCCTGATGGGCACCATGGCCGCTCAGGCCCAGAGGCTCAAGACCCGCATGGCCGATCGCTATAGCGAGGTGTTCGACTATGGGAAAGTGGCCTCCATTTATGAGGACCTCAGTGCCAAAGGCAAGGCCACACCGCAGGACCTCCGTCGACTGGCCCTTGCCTACCGAAAGTTGGACCGTTCCAAGGAGGCCGAGCAGACCTACACCAAGCTGATGGCCACCGGTGCCCAGACGCCCGATGACATGCTGGCCTATGCCGACCTGCTCCGGGCGAACGGGAACTATCCTGTTGCATTGGAGTGGTATGACAACTACCTCTCGCAACGCCCGGATGATGCACGCGCCAAGGCGTATGTGAGCAATCCCGGCCTGTTCGATCGCTTGATGCGGGATAGCGTAAGTGCTGTTGTAAGGACAGTGCCGATCAATTCGCCCAAGGCCGATCTGGGCATGTCCGTTATGAACGACCTGTTGCTGTTCTCCAGCGCCCGAGGCGAAGGCGTGGGAGGCACACGTAGCTATGCCTGGGACCAGGAGCCCTATTTGAACCTGTATAGCGCATTGCTCAAGGGGGAGACCGCCGAGGAGCCGATGGTGATGCGCAAGGAGTTGAACAGCCGCTACCACGATGGTACCGTTGCCTATGATTCGCTGGCCAAGCGCCTGTATTTTACCCGGAACAACGACTATTACGGTGTATTGTCCAAGAATGAGCGTGGAGAATTGACAATGGGCATTTACTTCACCGATGTGATCACGGGCGAGTTCGGGCAGCCCGAGTGGGGCAATCTGGTGCCGTTCGACCACAATGATGCGCAATACAACCTCGGTCACCCGTACGTGACCCACGACGGGCGCCGCCTCTACTTCGTAAGCGACCGGCCTGGAGGGGAAGGTGGTACCGACATCTGGTTCTGCGACAATCTGGGCAACCAGTGGGGAGTTCCGCAGAACCTCGGTCCGAAGGTGAACACACCGGGTAACGAGATGTATCCTTACGTGGGACGCGATAGCACCCTGTACTTCGCCAGTAGTGGGCATGTCGGTCTGGGCGGATTCGATATCTTCCGATCAAGGCTGACCGTGGCCGGGCCGGGCACAGTGTTCAATCTGGGCTATCCCATGAACACGCGCTACAATGATCACGGTCTGTTGCTCGTCAACGATACCACCGGTTTCTTTGCGAGCGATCGTCCGGGTGGAAAGGGCAGCGATGATGTCTATGGTTGCACGGTGCGCCCCCAGATGATCTATCTCGCAGGTTTGGTCATCGACAAGGCCACGCGTAAGCCCGTCGAGAATGCCAACATCGTCCTGAAGAACGGCCAGGGTGGGTTCGTGGACCGCTACAAACTGGAAACCGAGCCTGGAGGACGGTTCCGCATGGAGGCTGAGCACCACCAACGCTACCTGCTCTCAGCCGTGGCCAATGGTTACTACCAGCGAGAAATGACCGTGGTCACCGACGTGGACCCGCTGGAGAACATCGTGATCGAGCTGGAGAAGTACGACTACCTCGCTGAAGGCATCATCTACCACGGTGAGACCAATGAACCGATGGCCGATGCTTCGGTAGTGCTAACTGATGGCGCCGGTGTTGAGCTGGCGCGCATCACCACGGATGCCACCGGGCGCTACCAATTCCCTCTGCAAACGGGCCAGGACTACCGGATCGTGGTCGAGAAGGAAGGCTTCTTCAAGCAGAGCGTGAAGGTGAGCACCCAAGGCAACCCCAACGCCCTCATCCGGAACGACTTCAAGCTCTTCCCGCTGAAGGTGAACCAGGTGGTACGGTTGGACAACATCTTCTACGACTACAACAAGTGGGACATCCGAGCTGATGCCGCGGTGGAACTGGACAAGCTGTTGGCCACGCTGATGGACAATCCCACGGTACGTATCGAGCTGAGCTCACATACCGATTGCCGTGGTAAGGATGCCTACAACCGAACGCTCTCCGACAAGCGGGCCAAGAGCGCAGTGGACTACATCGTATCGAAAGGGATATCACGGGAACGCATCATTGGCAAGGGCTATGGCGAAAGCAAGCCCGTGACCCAGTGCGTGTGTGAGAAATGCAGTGAGGACGAGCACCAACAGAACCGGCGTACCGAGTTCAAGGTGCTTGGGCTCTGACGAGGCAGTTAGGGTAGGGACCAAGGGGGACGGACGGGTCGGGGCGCAAGCCTTCGGCCCGTTCGTCATTTCAGCCCACCCAGTTCGTGCGCCCTTTCAGCGTAGAAGCCGCCTCCGGCCGCTATCCGTGAGAAAGCTTCGGTCGCTGCCTCCTGTTCTCCCAGTCGTTGCAGCGTGAGCGCATGGTACCAGGTGGCTTCCTCATTGAACACATCCACTTGATGAATGGCCGCCTGGTGCAGGAAATGACGGGCCCGCTTGTATAGCCCAAGATTGTAGCTGCACAGGCCCGCGTAGAAATAGGCGTTCACATCATCGGGGTATTGGTCCAGCAGGAATCGCAGGTCATCCAGACAGCCCCGATTGTCGTTATTCGCAAAGCGGCCCAAGGCCTCATCCATGAAGGTCGTGTAGGTCATGTTCCGGATGGCGCTCCGATCGGTCTGCTGCTGTCCACGATCACTGTAGCGTGCATCAACGCTGTTGTTGCCTGTCTCCATGAACGGGTCCCGGGCATACAGTTCTTTCGGGTGCACCAACTTGAGGTCATGCAGGTAGAGCAGTTGAACGGAAGTCCGGGTGGCACGAGTAGTGCTCACGTTAGGCGTTGGTCCTGTTGGGGTGATGCGTGTGCCTCGTTCCTCCAATCGGTCGATCGGTGCATCGCGTACTACAGAGACCTCTGTGCGTTCCTGCTGTTCTTCGATACGACCGATCTGCTGTGTTAATGGCAGTTCGATCGCTTCTGCGATCTCGGCTTCTTCCAATGGTTGATCCACCATATCGACCACCGGTACTTCGGTCGGAGACTTGGTTGTTGTCGCCAGGTCCGATGATGGGGCCTCGGCGGAGTGCCTGTTATCCACTTGCGACAGGAATACAGCCACTGTCGCCACAAGGACCAGGCCTCCACCTGCCCAACGCGCCCATCGCGAGCTGGCGCCACCAGCAGGCCGTGCGTGTTCCAGGTCGGTCGCGGCTTTCAGCGCTCCAGGCATGTGCAGTCCTTCCACCGCATCGCGTACCAAGGGATCTGCCTCCATGGCCAGTTCCACCCGGTGTTGTTCTGCCGGGGAGAGCTTTCCTTCCACGTAGGCGATCAGCTGTGCAGCTGTTGGAGCCTCGGGTGAGGTGAAGGGATCAATGGTCGTTCTGGTGGGCATGGTGGAGGAGGATGAGACGGAGGTTGCGCCGTCCGTTCTGCAGGTGGCTGCGCACTTGTTCCAGAGAAAG
Source organism: Flavobacteriales bacterium (assembly GCA_046306055.1). Taxonomy (GTDB): domain Bacteria; phylum Bacteroidota; class Bacteroidia; order Flavobacteriales_F; family PHOS-HE28; genus PHOS-HE28. The sequence continues at coordinate 25,943 of JBKDXR010000002.1, read as the reverse complement.
TCCGGTCAGTTCGGCCGTGCGTTGGTAGCTATGACGTTCCAAGTGGAAATACCGGATGCAACTGCGTTGGTCGGGGTTGAGCTGTTCGATGGCCTGTTCGAGCTGTACCAATGAGCGTTCTCGTAATAAGGCATCATCATCAGACTGTGCCTGGTCAGTCAATGCCTGTTCGTCCACGTGATCGGTGCGACGTTCGCCACGCAGCAAGAGCAGGCAGCGATTGCGCATGACGGTGTGCACCCAAGGCCTGAAGCGTTCCACAGCGTGTTTACCTAACAGTGCAGGGAGGTCGGTGAACAGCTCCGTCACGAGGTCCTTGCTCCGCTCGGTGTCCTTTAGGTACTTCATGCATACACCGAACAGTAACTGGGCGTAGCGGTCCCAAAGCTCGCCCAACGCCGACTGGTGGCCATCCCGCAGGATGGTCACCAGTTCTTCGTCCGTTCGCACGGAGGAGGGCTTTCGGCGCAGGAACATGGCTGCTGGACTATCTCACACCGGCCTGCTGCTGCATGTACAGGTCGAAGTAGCTCTTGGTCTCAATGGCGACCGCACCTCCGGTGACATCGCCATAGCGCGCTGGAAGGCCTCCCGTGTAAATGGTGAAGCTCGCGATGGAAGTGGGCGGCACGCCCTTCAACCGCCCGGTCACCTTCACCCCGTCCACGAAGTAGGCCATGGCGTCGGAGCGTGATCCGCGGAAGTAGAGCTCATCGCTGTTCGGGGCCTTGTAGATGTCAGGTGAGCTCACAGCGATCAAGGCCACCGGGTTCTTGCGTAACGGACTGCCTTCGAACTGTGCGGCCAGTATGGTGATCTTGCTGGGCTCCTCAGGGTCGATCAAGGGCTGCTCCCACCGGCGTGCAACAACTTCGAACTCCACCATCGTTGTGTTGGGTCGCAGGCGTTCGTCCTTCAGGAAGGTGATCTTGTCCGGGTTCACTTGTATGCCTGTGATCTCCGCCGTTGCCATGCCTACATAGGATATGCGCACCGTGTAGGTGCCTGGTACCAGGGGCTTCAGCACGAAATGCCCCCGTTCGTCGGTGGTGGCGCCGATGAGGGCTTCACCTCGCTCGGTCACCACGTTCGCCATGAAGAGCGGTGCTCCGTTCTCATCCAGGACCTTGCCTTGTATCTCGCCCACGTTCTGGGCGCTGGCGTGCAGGGCTCCCCCCAGGAGCGCTGTTGCCAGAATGATCCGTGTGTGTCGCATGTTCGTGTGTTTGTACAGAAGATGCGTGCAGTGGCCGGATCGCATAAGGCCCTTTCGGATTCTCTTGGCAGCGGCCACGATCAAAGCTCCTCGGCCACCACTTCGCGCACACCCGGGACCTCGTGCTTCAGCAGGTTCTCTATGCCTTGTTTCAGCGTTACCATGCTGCTGGGACAGCCACTGCACGAGCCTCGCAGCGATACCGTGACAACACCTTCCTCGAACGACCGGAAGGCAATGTGTCCACCATCCCCTTCCACTGCGGGCCGGATGTACTCCTCCAGTACCCGAATGATCTTCTCTTCCTCGGGGTTTTTGGCATCCGCATGCGTGCTGGCGCGTTCGTTCGCATCGGCCAAGGCTTGCGCAGGTGCATCCTCGTACACAACCCGACCATCGGTGTTGAGGAACTCCTGGATATACTCGCGAAGTTCCAGCTGCACCAGGTCCCAGGTCACCGAATTGTTCCGAGTTACCGAGATGAAGTTGCTGCTGATGAACACGCCTGTGACGAAGGGCAGGTTGAACACCTTTTCGGCCAGTGGTGAAACGTTCTCGGTCTCCTCCGGTGTCCTGAACTCGAGCAGACGGCCATCCTGGACTAGGAGGCGGCTACTGACGAACCGCATGGTGGCAGGGTTCGGGGTCATTTCAGCATAGACGGATACTGGGGGACGCTTGGTGGGCTGCAACATGGTGCAAAGTTACGCGGCTCCGAGGGCCTTGGGTTCCCAATGTGCAGGCGCTCTTGGTCCTGACAGGCGTTCGGCACAAGGACTACCTTTGCTTTGAAATGCTGGCATTCTTGCGATCAGGTAGATGGATGGTGTTGGCCGTGACAGCGTTGTTGCTGTTGGGGACCAGCGGCTTGTCCCTGTCGCGGATGACCTGCCTGAAAGGGGGCTTCAGTGTGTACACATTGGGCACCTCCTTCGCCGAGTGTGGTATGGAGGAGATGCCTAGCATCCCCGCATGGCGTGCCGAGTGCTGCACTTTCGGTCAGGTGGTGGTCGATCAGCCGCAGTTGCAACTGGGTCGTACCATGGTATTGTGCGCTCCTGTCATGTATGCCGGGCTGCATGGCCCGGTGTCCCTGTTCTTGCCCCGAGAAGAATGCAGAAGGGACACCGATCACCGATCACCTCCGCTGCCATCTTCCGAACGACGACAACTGTTCGGGGTGTACCGTATTTAGAGGTCCGTCCTGGGCGCCATGCGCGCTGGAGCAAGTCGTGCTCCCCATGTACTTCCATCGTACCCTTGATCGGACCCATGTACTTCCGTATAGCATTACTTCTTCTTGCCGCTCTGTCCATCCCATCGCTCAATGGGCAGACCACCATTTCCGGCCTGGTGCTGGCCGAAGGGAGCAACGAGGCCCTCGTTGGCGCCAATGTGTACTGGTCGGGCACAACCATCGGTACCACTGCAGGTTACGATGGTGGATTCACTATTCAGTTGCCCCCACGCTGGCCTGCACGGTTGGTCACCTCTTTCGTAGGGTACAGGACCGATACCCTCCTGCTGAAGGAACCGCCCAAGGCGCCCTTGAAGATACCGCTTCGCTGGGCCGTGGACATGGGGCCGGTTGAAGTAGTGGAGCGCGTAAGCGGTACACAGCTCAGCACGCGCACCGTGAACGCCACAGAGACCATCGGACAGAAGGAGCTCAAGCGTGCTGCGTGTTGCGATCTCAGTGAGAGCTTCGAGACCAATGCCACCGTGGATGTCAGCTACAGTGATGCGGTGTCCGGAACAAAGACCATCCGCATGCTGGGGCTCGATGGCAAGTACGCGCAGATCAGCGTGGAGAACATTCCATTCGTTCGTGGCCTTTCGACCTCTTCGGGCCTCACGTTGATCCCCGGCACCTGGATCAAGGACATCAACCTGAGCAAAGGGATCGGTACGGCTGTGAACGGCCCCAATGCCATGACAGGGCAGATCGACCTATGCCTATTGAACCCCTTGGGAGAGGCCCCCTTGTTCGTGAATATCTACGGCAATTCACAAGGACGCATGGAGGCCAATGTGCACGCCGCGCAACGGACCGGGGCCAATAGCGCCAACCTGCTATTGCTCCATGGCAATTATATGGGGACGGAGCTCGATCAGAACAACGATGGGTTCATGGATATGCCGATGACCAGGCGTATCAACATCATGGACCGCTGGATGTACGCGGATGAGCGTCGGAGCGGGCAGGTCACCCTTCGTGTCGTGGAGGATGTCCGTGAAGGTGGTCAGAGCGCGATGCATGGTGCCGTAACTGCTGGTCCGGAGCATGCCGGTCATCGACCCGACATGCTGTACGACATTGATATCCGGAACCGCATGGTCGATGTGATGGCCAAACATGGTTTCATCTTCAAGGATGATCCGGCGAAGAGCATCGGGTTCATTGTTACCGGACGCAGGCATGATGTGGGTTCGACCTATGGGGTCCGCAATTACGACGGCCTTCAGCAGAGCTTCTATGCGAACGCGGTGTACCAGCAACTGCTGGGCAAGGGTGCCGATCAGCTCAAAGCGGGTCTTGCCTACCAGTTCGATGATTACGAGGAGTTCTTCAGCGACACCATCGGAAGGGTGCAGGACCAGGGACGCACGGAACGGATGCCTGGTGCGTTCGCGGAGTATACCCGCATGCGCAACGGGTTCGCGCTTGTGGCAGGTCTGAGGGCCGATGCCAACGATCGGTTCGGCAATGTGGTAAGCCCACGGGTGCATGCCAAGTTCGACCTGGGTGCGCTCACGAACGCTCGATTGTCCGTTGGGCACGGGTTCCGCACGGCCAATCCGTTGGTCGAGAATGCTGCGGTGATGGCCAGTTCGCGGCGAGTGTTGTGGGAGGGCGACCTCGGCATGGAGCGTTCATGGAATTTCGGGGCCTCCTTCCTCCACAAGTTCAAATGGCTGGGTCGCAAGTGGGTCCTGGGTGTGGATGCCTATCACAGCTTGTTCACGGATCAGGTCGTTGCCGATCTCGATCGTTCGCCTACCGTGCTCGCACTTTACATGTTGGACGGCAGTTCCTATGCCAACAGCCTGCTGACCGATGTGCAGGTGGAGCTCTCAAGGGCCTTCGACCTCAAGTTGAGCCACCGCTTCTATGATGTCCGCACCACCTACTCCGGACCGTCCGGTGGTCGGCTATTGGAACGGCCGTTCACCCCCGCGCACCGCGGCCTTATCGATCTGGCCTATGCGGACACCAAGGATCATTGGCGCGTTGACCTCAGCCTGAACCTGTTCGGCGAGGCGCGCGTCCCTTCCACTTCTGCGAATCCCGAGGAATATCGCATGATAGAGCGTTCTCCCACTTACGGTACGTTGCACCTGCAGGTAACTCGTGTGCTGGGGAATTGGGAGTTCTACCTCGGGGGGGAGAACCTGACCGGCACGCTGCAACAACAACAGATCATTGCGGCCAACGACCCCTTCGGCCCGTACTTTGATGCATCGCTCATCTGGGGGCCTACGAACCGGGCCATGATCTACGCCGGCCTCCGATATACGTTGGAACGACAAAAACCCACAACTGAGAATGACTAGCACGAAGTACATCATGCTCTTCCTGGCCTTCGGCGCCATGCTTTCCACGCAGGCCCAGGACAAAAGGAACGCACAGCTTGATATCCGCACCAGCAGTGTGTGCGATATGTGCGAGACGACCATCGAGACCGAGCTCATTTATGAGAAGGGCGTGAAGAAGGTCGATCTGGACCTGGCTAAGAACGTCATCCATGTGGAGTACGATGAGCGGAAGACCACTCCGGAGGCTATCCGCGTTGCCGTGACCAAGCTGGGGTATTATGCGGATGACCTGCCGGGCGACCCCAAGGCCTTTGCAAAGTTGCCGGCCTGTTGCCAGAAGGAAGGATGCGGAAAGCCCGCGGAAAAGCACTGACGATGGGACTTGTACGCACAGTACGTGGGTTCACGCCCGAGTTCGCGGATGAACCCTTCCTGGCGGAAACGGCCGTTGTGATCGGGGACGTACGCATGGGTGTTGGTTGTAGTGTCTGGTACAACGCGGTGGTGCGTGGTGATGTGCACAGTATCCGCATCGGTGATCGCGTGAACATACAGGATGGTGCCGTGCTTCATTGCACTTACCAGCGTGCACCGCTCACCATCGGGAACGATGTCAGTATTGGTCACAATGCCATTGTACACGGCTGTACCATACACGATAAGGTGTTGGTAGGCATGGGTGCCATCGTCATGGACAACGCTGTGGTCGGTGAGGGCAGCGTGATCGCCGCAGGTGCTGTGGTGTTGCAGAACACCGTGGTGCCGCCGGGGAGTCTCATGGCCGGCGTTCCGGCAAAGCGCGTGCGCGAGGTCGGTGAGGACCTTTCCCGGAACGAGATCGAACGGATCGCAGCGAACTACAGGCTTTATGCTTCCTGGTTCAAGGAAGATTGAGCACGTCGCCGACCCAATGGGCCGCACGTACTTCTGTGTGTGAAAGGCCTAGCCTTTCCAGTAGGTTGTGGAAAGTGGCCGTCTCTCCGCTGGTCCAACAGGTCAGCGATCCGGTCGCAGTTGGTGTTGCGGAAAGCGACCGGCCTTCCAAGAGCCGTTGAACCTGCCGTGCGATGGCAGGGGCGGGGTCCACAATGCGGACATCGGGGCCCACGATCCGCTCGATCAACGGGCGTACGATGGGGTAATGCGTGCAGCCCAGTACCAGGGCATCAATGTGTTTGTCCAGCATGGGCTGCAACCAGCCGCGTAACAGGGCCTCCGTACGCGGGGTGTCCAGTTCACCCGCTTCGATCTGCTTGACCAGCCCTGGGCAGGGTTGATGGAGTACTTGCACATCCTGTGCAAAGCGCTCCACCACACTGGCGTAGAGCTCGCTTTGGAAGGTGGCCGTGGTGGCGATCACGCCCACCGTGCCCGTGCGTGTGTGTTCCACCGCTGGTTTCACCGCTGGTTCCATCCCTACGAAAAGGAACCCGGGATGGGCTTCGCGCAACGTGGAGAGCGCTGCTGCCGATGCGGTGTTGCAGGCGATCACCACCATTTTACAATCCTTGGCGCGCAGCGCCTGCACGATCTTGGAACTGAACCGCCTCACTTCGACCAGGTCACGCTGGCCATAGGGCATGTGTGCCGTATCGCCGAAATAGAGCAGGCGCTCCGAGGGGAGCGCCTGCCGAATGACGGAGGCCACAGTGAGCCCTCCGATACCTGAGTCGAAGATGCCGATGGGCCGATCGTCGTGGACCACGGTCATCCTCGCTGTCTACTATTGGATGCCGAGCTTGGCCTTCACGAGGGCAAGAATGTCCTCACCCTTGTCGAAGTACAGCACGGAACCCGTGCTGATATCGAGAATGTAGGTGAAGTTGTTGGCGGCAGCCACATCCTTGATCGCCGCGTTGGCCCTGTCCACCATCGGCTTCAATAGCTCTTCCTCCTGCTTGGCCAGGTCCTCTTGTGCCTTTTCCTGAGCGGCCTGGATGCGTTGTTCCAGCTCTTGGATCTCGCGCACGGCCATGTCCTTTTGCGTCTGCGTCATGGTGGGGGCTTCAGCCTGGGCCTTGGCCACCATTTGCTGGTACTCGGCACCCATGGCCTTCAAGCGGTCCTCCAAGGTCTTGGCAAAGGCCTGCATCGTGGTTTCCGCATCCTTGCGTTCAGGCATCATCAACATCAACTTCTGGCGGTCGATGTGTCCGATCTTCAGGTGTTGCGCCAGGGCATCCTGTGCAGTGCAGAGCAGGAAGCTCAGGGCAATGATCACGTATTTCATGGGTGGGTTGTTCGTCACTTGGGTTGCTTGATATCCTGTCCTCCTCCACCCCGGTTATCGGGTGGAGGTTGGGTTCCGCCGTCCGTCCCGGGAGGGGCATCCTCCGAGGGGTCACGTCCGAATTCCTCGTCCTCACGACCGCCGGTGCCCTCCTTGGGCCTGATGCCCAGTTTTCGCAGCACGCTGTCGCTTTTGTCGTACTTCTCGCTGGCGAAGAGCAGGTTGCTGCTCTGGCCGCCGATATCGAACACCGCTATGTAGCTGGTTCCGGCCACTTCCTTGATGGCGTTGTAAACCCGGTCCTGGATGGGCTGGATCAGTTCCTGCCGTTTCTTGAACAGGTCGCCGTTCGGGCCGAAGCGCTTCTTTTGCAGGTCCCTGGCCTCGCGCTCCCGTCGCTCGATCTCCTCCATGCGGGAACGCTTCATCTCCTCGGTCAACAGGATAGCTTCCGCGTTGTAGGCATCGCGCAAGCGCTTGATCTGTTGGTAGCGCTCGTCGATCTCTTCCTGCCACTGTTTGGAGAGCCGATCCAGTTCCTTTTGAGCGGCACCGTACTCGGGCATCTGCTCCAGGATGTATTTCGTGTTGACGAACGCGATCCGCTGGGCATGGACTTGCCGAGGTCCTGCGAACAGGGCCACCAGGACAAGAAGAAGGGGGAGCGTGCGTTTCATGGGAGCGTCGAAAATAGCCTTGCCGGATCAGAGTTCGCCAAAATCTATGCCGATCGAGAAGTGGAACTGGCTGCGTGCCATGCCCGGGCGGCCCGGAACGTCATCCAGGCGCCAGCCATAGTCGAGTCCCATGGGGCCGAACATGGGCAGGAACAAACGGAGTCCCATGCCCGCTGAACGGTACATCTTGAAGGGGTCGAATTCCGAGAGTCCGTCCCACGTGTTCCCCGCTTCGAAGAAGCCCAACGTGTAGATGGTGGCCTGCGGGTTCAGCGAGACCGGGAAACGCAGTTCCGTGGTGTATTTGCCGATCATGAAGTTGCCTGTTTGGGGCGACAATGAGAAGTCATCGTAACCGCGCAGGCTAACGATCTCGCGGCCATCGAGCACAAAGCCGGTGATCGGCACACCGCCCATGTAGAAGCGGTCGAAGGAAGGGTCGCCCGTGGAGGAGTTGTAGGCACTGAGGAACCCATAGCCCGCCCGGGTCATCAATACCAGGTTATGCCCGCTCTTGCTGTTGGTGAGCTTGTTGTACCACGTGGTGGTGAACTTCATTTTGTAGAACTCGGCCCATTGTGATAGTGCGTTGCCCGTGGAGACGTTCTCCCGGTAGGTCTCCGGCTGGAAGGCCGACCAGGGGGGCGTGGCCTTCAAGGTGTAGGTCACATCCGATCCCGATCGAGCGAAGAAGGGCTGGTCCACAGAGTTCCGCGACAACTGGAACGTGTAGGAGAGCACATTGCTTTGGCCCGTGCTGAAGTCAAAGAAGACCTGGCCTTGGGAACCCGTGAAGTTCTGTAGGTTGTAGTTCTGGAACCCAAGCGTATTCCGCAGGATGAAATAATCATCGGGCCAGGTGATCCGCTTGCCCAGTCCCACGGTCACGCCATAGATCAGCAGGGCGCTACGCAACGGGTTCGGGATCTGACCAGTGGGTGTGTCCAGGTATTTCTGCGCACCATTGGTCTGCACCGAGTGATAGGCCGATACGCTCAATGAATTGGCCTTGCGCCCGCCCAGCCAAGGCTCGATGAAACTGACGCTGTAGCTCTGGAAGAACGCACCGTTGGTCTGTGCCCGCAGGTTCAGCGTCTGGCCATCGCCCGATGGCAGTGGCTGCCACGCTTTGGCATCGAAGATCTTCCGCATCGAGAAGTTGGTGAACGAAAGGCCCAGGGACAGGACCAGTCGGCCTGCACCCCAGCCACCGCTCAGTTCCAACCGGTCGCTGGGCTTTTCCTCCACCGTGTATTCCAGGTCCACGGTCCCGGTGCGGGCGTCCTGGATCGGGTTCACGCCCAGCGTTTCGGGGTTGAAATAGCCCAGTTGCGACAGTTCGCGCTGCGTGCGCATGATGTCGCTCCGGCTGAACAACTGCCCGGGTTTCGTGCGGATCTCCCGCCGGACCACATGCTCGTTGGTCTTGGTGTTGCCCTTGATGATGATGTTGCGGATGCGGTATTGCTTCCCCTCCCGGATACGGATGTCCAGATCGATGCTGTCCCCTTCAACGAACATTTCCACCGGGTCCGGGTAAAAGGCGAGATAGCCATCATCCATGTACAGGGAACTGATGTCGCGCCCGCTGGGGTTCATGTACAACCTGCTCTCCAGCGTCTTCTTGCTGTAGATGTCGCCTTTTTTGATGTTGAGGATCTCGTTGAGCTCCTTGTCGGTGTGCTTGGTGTTGCCTGTGAAAGTGACGTTCCGGAAATGGAAGCGCCCACCTTCCTCCACAGTGACCCGTACATGCAACTGGTCCTCACCAACGTACCATGTGGTGTCGTTCACGATGGTGGCGTTGCGGAACCCCTCGTTGTTGTATGCATCGATCACTTTGGCCTTGTCCGCCTTGTATTCGGAAGGCAGGAATTTGCTGCTGCCGAAGAAGTTCCACCATTGGCGGGTGCGGGTCTTTTTCATGGCCCTGCGCAGCTTGTCGTCGCTCAGCTCGCTGTTCCCTACGAACTCCACCTCTTCGATGCGCACCTTGGGTCCTTTCAGCACATCAAGGTCCAGTACCACACTATTGGGTGGGGCGCTGCGCGCTGTATCCGGCTTCTCCGTGATCCGAAGATCGGCCTTCAGGTACCCCTTGTCGCGATAATACGTGCTGATGGCGGTACGCGTATTGGCCAACAGTGATTCGTTGACCTGTTGTCCCCGCACCAGTTGGATCTCCTCGCGCAGCTTGTCGCTCTCGTTCCGGCTCACATTGTTCAGGCGGTAGCGCGAAAGGCGCGGCTTTTCCACAACGATGATGTGCAGGAAAATGGTGCGTCCGCGCACTTCGGCGGCCTCGATCCGGATGTCGCTGAACAACTTCTGGTCCCAGAGGTTCCGCAAAGCCCGCGTCATCCGTTCGCCGGGCACGGTCACCTTGTCGCCCACCTGCAGCCCACTGAACAGCTTTACGGCGTTCGGGTCGGTCACCAAGGTGCCGCTCACCGTGATGCCGCCGATCTCATACTCCTGTGGGAAATTGGGGTCCATCACAGGGCCCTGCTCGAACTGGCCGAGGGCCGGAACAAGCTGGAAAAGCAGGACCAGTAGCGGAAGGAGGCGGATCATGTTCAGGAGGGGGTGACCTGTTCGCTGATCAGGCCGAACCGGCGCTCGCGGTTCTGGTAATCGAGCACGGCTTGGAAAAGGTGGTCCTTGCGGAAATCGGGCCAGAGGATATTGGTGAACCAAAGCTCGGCGTACGCGATCTGCCACAACAGGAAGTTGCTGATGCGCTGTTCGCCGCTGGTGCGGATCAGGAGCTCGGGGTCAGGCATTCCGTGGGTGGCCAATTGTGCCTCCACCACCTGCTCGTTGATGTTCCCGGGGTCCAACCGACCGTCCTTGACGGCCTGTCCGATGCGTTGCGCTGCCTGTACAAGTTCCCAACGCGAGCTGTAGCTCAATGCGAGGGTAAGTGTAATGCGATCGTTCCCGGCGGTGCGTGCTATGGCATCGTCCAAGGTCTCGCGACAACTGGCGGGTAGGCTGTCCAGGTTGCCAATGGCCCGCAGGCGTACGGCGTTCTGGCGCAATTCATCGAGCTCGTTCACCACCGTTCGGACCAGCAGGTCCATCAATGCGTTCACTTCGGCCTGGGGTCGGTTCCAGTTCTCTGTGCTGAAGGCATACAAGGTCAGGTATCGCACGCCGATCTCCGACGCGCCGGTGAGCGCCTCGCGCACACCGCGTACACCGTTCATGTGCCCTGTAATGCGCTCCTCTCCGTGCTGCTTGGCCCATCGTCCATTGCCGTCCATGATGATGGCCACGTGCTGGGGCACCCGGCCCGCATCAATGCGTCCGCGCAGTTCTTCCGTCCGTGCTGTCTCTTGGTCCAAAGGATCGCAAAGTTGCCAAAAAGCACTGTCAACGCTTGCGGCGCATCCAGTCGTACTGTTCCTCGCAGTCGGAGAAACGGCTGATGACGTAGGTGATGGTGAAGCCCGTGTAATTATACCAGTCGCGGGTGTTGCTGTCGCCACGGGCCCGGTCCGTGTTGGTCAGGCCGGGTATGTCGTCTATGCCGGAGGGGTCTGCCAGCAGGGCGGCCAGGGGGCCGTTCTCGAAGGCCAGCAGGTCGTTGTCAACGTAAGTGCCGCTAACGTCATCAATGTAGTCCGTACCGGTGCGCCGCATGCCCCATTCCAACTGCACATCCACCTTGCCCAGGTTGAACTTGAGCCCGGCCCCGAACGGCACTGCGATCTGGTCCACCTTGTAGGTTTCGCTTCCGGGACGGGCCGTTGTGCCCTGCCCTTCAGTGCCCAACGGCTGAAGGTCGTACCAGGTGTCGTCCAGTTGGGCCTGGGGGTTGGCCCTGAAATAGCAGAGACCTCCGAACACGAAGGGGGTCCATCGGCGACTGTCCTTGTCCTTGGACCGGTACTTGAAGAAATTCACCTCGAAGAGCAGCGAAGCCTCGAACAGTCGGGACCTGAAATGCAGGTCCCGGATCAGCTGGAGCGTGTCCTTGGAGTCGCTGTCGTAGGCCTGCAGGGTGCCATACAGGCCTTGCAGACGCAGGGCCCAGCGGTCAGTGATGTTGTGTCTGAAGATGATGCCCCCGGCCAGTTTGGTGTCCCGCGGGAAATGGCGGGTGGGGTTCAGGTCGCCGAGGTAATAGGTTCCGCCGATGGTCAGCCCCAGTTCGTTCACCTGTGCGTTCACGCCTCCGCCAAGGGCGAAACCGAACAATGCGATCAGGAGGAGGCGGTTCATAGGGTGCACAACGCTTGAGGTGCGGGCATGGTATGCCCACCGGCTTGCGGGGCCGAAAATACGCTTTGAGGGTGGTTCCGGTCAGTGTTCGGCCGATCCGCTCCGCAGGTCCAAGCCCCAATTCAATTTGGTGCGGAGCGTGTCCAGGAAGTCGTGGCCGTCCAACAGGGCCAATTTCGCGGCGAATGGGGCCCTGCGCACCGTCACGGTACTGTTCCCTTCAATGCTGATATTGCGCGAATCGAGGTTCAGCAGGCATTTGTCCCGGCGGGCTTCCAGTTGCAGGCGGACGGTGTAGTGGTCCGGTACCACGAACGGCCGCACGTTGAGGTTGTGCGGTGAAATGGGGTTGATGACCAGCGCATCGCTGGTGGGGTAGAGCACCGGCCCACCGCAGCTCAGGGAATAGGCCGTGGACCCCGTTGGCGTGGAGATGATGAGGCCATCAGCCCAATACGTATTGAGGTAGTCGTTACCCAAATGCACGCGCACCGCGATCATGGACGAACTGTCGCGTTTGTGTACACTGACCTCGTTCAAGGCGTAATTGTGCTCTCCCAATTCGTCGGCGTGGTCGGTCACTTCCAACAGCGACCGGTCCTGAAGTGCATATCGGCGTGTGCTCACTGCGGCCAAGGCCATTTCCAGTTCCTCCAAGCGTACGTTGGACAGGAATCCCAGCCGGCCCAGGTTGATGCCCAGGATGGGCACTTGTTGCCGTCCCACGATGGCCACGGCGTCCAGCAGGGTGCCGTCGCCGCCCAATCCGATGAACAGGTCGAGGTCGTCCGCAGTGGAAAGAGCCTCGCCCAATACTTGGTGCGACGTGCTTTCCCCTTGGGCCTGAAGCCACATGGCCAACGACGGGGTAAGGCAGGGCTCCAGGCCATGGTTGACCATGCGCCCCAGCACCTGCTTGACCGTTGAGGTATGGGCCGGGTCCATGGAACGACCGTGTACGCCAATGCGCATGGGTTCAGAAGGGTTGTGTGAAATGTAGGAAGAAACCGCTCTCGCCGAGGGCGTTCACGGTGAATTCGCCCCGGATCACCTGGTCGTAGCTGCTCACTACGTCGAGCCCGATGCCATATCCGCTCATCCATTGGCCCGCGAGGAAGTTCTGTTCAGCGTACCGCGCGTCCCAGACACGGCCCACATCGGCGAAGGCGTTCAGGTACACGGCGAAGTAAAGCGTGCGGAAGGCCTCCATGGGCATCGCCTCCATTCGTTTGGTGGTGGGACGCACCAATTGCAGGATGAAGTTGGCCTTGCCCAGGGCATAGTGCTCGCCATCCACCACATAGTACTCATAGCCCCGGACCAGGTCCGAGTAGCCAAGGCCTTGTTGCACGAAATAGGGCGGCGTGCCATCGGTGTATTTGCCCCGCAGCGAGAGGCCGAGCGTGATACGTTCCGCAGGCTGCCACCACCGTTTCACGCTGGCATAGGCCGTTGTGATGTCAGGCGCTGCCTTATCCAATGGTCCAAGGCCAAAACGGTCTATCCGTAATTCGGTGTAATGGCCCTTTCGGGGATAGATGCGCACATCGCGACGGTCCCAGACGATGCCGTATCCCAGGGTGAGGAAGCGCGTGTTGGTGGCAGTGCCATCGAAATAGTCCAAGGCCGTGTTCACCACGGTGTCCGTGACCTGGGCCTGTACGAAACCGAGCCGCCCGAAGTGCCTTACATCATGTTTGCGCCGAAGGCTCACTTCCAGGTCCGCTTTCCATTCGGTGCGGTTGGGGCCCTGGGGGTTGGAAAGCAGGATGCGCTCATTGCCGACCGTGCCCGCCGTCACCTCCGCTTGCTGCAGGTAGCCCCCGCCAATGCTCAGTCCCCAGCGTTGGCGCTTGTCCAGATTGGGCACTTTGTATCGCAGTGCGAATTGTTGCGTGTAGCCGAACTGGGCCTTTACATACAACGTTTCATTGCGCCCGCGGAAGTTGTACCGGTAGAGGTAGGCCCCGTAGTTCACCCGGCTGAGGTCCTTGGTGCGCCACCAGGTGTTGAAGTTGGGGTCCGCCAGGTCGAAGATCAGTGCCGGCCATAAGTACCAACGTTCGTTCACGGTCACCTGCACCACCACGGTGCTCATATCAATGAACAACGGGGCTACGGCGACCGTGTTGAACAGGCCCGTGTTCACGAGGTTCTGCCTGCTCCGTTCCAAGCGCTCGTAGAACAGTGAGGCAGTGAGGCTGTCCCCCTCATGTACAAGCAGTTCGCGCAGGATGATCCGCTCCTTGGTAACGCGATTGCCCGAAATATCGATGCCGGTTATCCTGAGCACGGGATCCACGGTGGCCACCTGCCCAAGGGCCGGGAAACACAGCGACCAGCCGATCAGCAGGGCCGTGCAGCGCCATGGCGGTCGCATTGCCACGGACATGCTCATTCCTGTGCCTATAGGTTGATGAACCGCATCAGTTCGTCGTAGCGACCGCGCAGATCGTCGTGGAAGCGCGATCCTTGATAGGTGGTCTTCACCTGGATCTCATATCGATCGAAGGACTGCAGGATGTCGCTGATGTCCTCCCTGTTGATCTTCAGGGTCACTTCCATGCGCGTGGAGCCGGGCAGGGAGTGGCCGTACACGCTCAGCACCTTGGCATCGTTGCCCTCCACGATCCGGGCGATCTGCTGCAGGCTGTAATCCACCTGGTTCATTTCCAGCACCACGATGCTCCCCGGGTCACTGATGTTGGTGACCTGGGCCAGTCGGCGCAGGGCCTCGTGCTCGGTGATGGTGCCGAGGTATTCTCCCATGTCGCTCACCACCGGCACCACGGTCAGGCCCCTCTCGCTGAAGAGCTTCATCACCTCGTATATGTGCTGGCCTCCCTTGGCGAAAGGCACTTCCACCTGGTCCATCACCGCAGCGATGGAAGCCCGCGGGTCATTTCGGTCCACCAGGTCGGTATCCTTTACCATGCCCACCAGCCTCCTGCCTTCCACTACGGGCAGGTGCCCTACTTTGAATTCCTCCATCCAGTCCAGTGCGCGCGAAACATCGTCCTGCGGGCGAAGGGGGGGGATGTCCGGGGTGATCAGGTCGATGGCGTGCATGGTCGTTCCGCCGCGTGGGCGCTGGCATTGGGTCCTACTTTTGTGGCTCCGCAACCCGTGGGCCAAGGTAACGCATCACCCGTGACACGCCTTAGCGTCAACATCAACAAGCTGGCCACGCTACGGAACGCCCGGGGTGGCAACAACCCCGACGTGGTAAGAACGGCGTTGGACATTGAACGGTTCGGTGCCCAGGGTATTACAGTGCACCCCAGACCCGATGAACGGCATATCCGCCGAAGCGACGTGAGGGCGTTGCGTCCGCTGCTCACCACCGAGTTCAACATCGAGGGTTATCCTTCTTCGGAATTCATGGCCCTTGTGCTGGAGGTCCGACCGCACCAGGTAACGCTCGTTCCCGACCCCCCCGATGTGCTGACGAGCAATGCGGGTTGGGATGCTCGCGGCCGGAAGGCCATGTTGAAGGAAGTGGTGGCCCGGTTGAGGTCGGAAGGTATCCGCACGTCCATTTTCATGGGTACCGATCCGGAACAGGTGGAGCATGCGGCCGATACTGGAACGGACCGCATCGAACTGTACACCGAGCCATATGCCGCCCTCTACCACGTGGACCGGGAGTCCGCTGTGGAGCCTTTCGTTCGAGCTGCGGAGCGGGCATTACAGGTCGGGCTTGGGCTCAATGCCGGGCATGACCTGGACCTGCACAACCTCGGGTTCTTCCAACGCCATGTGCCGGGACTTCTGGAGGTGTCCATCGGCCACGCGCTGATCTGTGATGCGCTCACCTTTGGTCTGGAGAACACCGTTCAACTCTATCTCCGGGAACTGCGATGACCGTTGACCTCCATTTTCGCCGCTTGGGGCCGGAGGGGGCGAGGCCCATTGTGGTGCTGCATGGCCTTTTCGGTACCTCCGATAATTGGGGAAGCATTGGCCGTGAGCTGGCCGAGCCCTCTTCTGCCAACGTGAAGGCCTTCGATGTGGTGCTCGTTGACCTGCGCGACCATGGTCGTTCACCGCACACCGGCTCCACGTCCTACCAGCTGATGGCGGCCGATGTCCATGCGCTAACGGAACGGTTGGGCCTTCGTGACATCATCCTCGTAGGGCACAGCATGGGAGGGAAGGCGGCCATGGTCTTCGCACAGCAATGGCCCGAACTGGTGAAACACTTGGTGGTCATTGATATCAGTCCAAAGGAACATGCCAACAACCATGGGCATATCATCGAGGCCCTGCTCACCGCCGACCTTTCCCAAGGGCGTACCCGAAAGGATGTGGAGGCGCACATCGCATCGCTGGTGAAGGAGCCGGGTGTGGTGCAGTTCCTGATCAAGAACCTGTACTGGCGTACCGAGGATGAACTGGCCTGGCGCGTGAACGTGCCTCTGTTAGCGCGCGACCTCGATGCGATCCTGGCGTCCATCGGGCCGGGGACCGTGCGTGTTCCCACGTTGTTCATCCGTGGCGGCCAGAGCGATTACATCCTTCGTGAGGATGTGCCGGCCATCAAGGAACAGTTCCCTCATGCGCGGGTGGAGACGGTGGCCTATGCCGGACATTGGGTGCATGCACAGGCCCCGGATGAAGTGATCGGCATGATACGTGCCGTTGCCATCGAGCCATGAGCCTTCGTCCGTTCCTCTTCGGCTTGCTGCTTTGGGCCAGCCCTGGAATGGCCCAGGAGGATACCGTGTGGGTGAGCTATGCGCCAGGCATGGACCTGCGCGATGGGATCTATGCCAACATGCAGGCCTTTCGTTCCAACAGGCCCAATGTCCAGCTCGAAGACCTGAGGGACCAACAGGGCCGTCCAGTGGTCGATATCCGGTCCGCGTTGGGCCGTCTTACCTACCAGCCCGATACCGGAGTGCGGCAGGCCATCGACCCTCAGCGCATCTGGGGTTTCTGTCAGAACGATGTGGTGTACGTGCGTGCCGGTGATGGTTTCTACCGGATCGGCCTGATGGGCGGATTGTCCCACCTGGTCTACGAACAAAGCTACCGGGACTGGGACCCGTTCATGTATGGCTATGGCACCACAACACGGACCATCCTGCAGCAGCAGCTCATCAATGTGGCGGCGGGCACCATGCAGCCTTTCGATGCTGCCGGCATGGAGCAGGCCCTTGCCGGCGATCCGGTGCTGCTGGAGGAGTTCATGTCGTTCTCGAAGAAGCAACGCAATAGTCCCGAGCTGCTTTTCCGTTTCCTGCGATCCTATAACGAGATCCATCCTCTACGCTTTCCCAAGTAGGTCGCACCTGTTCCCGGGCCGGTGTCTTTCGGTCCTCTTTGCATACACACCACCTTGAACGGCTAATTTGGCCCGCGATGCATCGAACGTCAAGGATTTTCCGCCCCGGCCCGCTTGTTGGCCTGTTCTTCCTTCCCCTGATGGGCATGGCCCAGGTCAAACAGGAAATGGTGCCTGCGTTGGTGGGCTTTTACAACGTGGAGAACCTGTACGATACGGTTGACGCGCCCGGTGTGGATGATGCCGAGTTCCTGCCGGCCTCAGCCAAACAATGGGGTTCAGAGCGCTATGTGAGCAAGTTGGACCGGCTTGCAGGGGTTATCGCTTCCATGGGGAAGGACCTGCACCCGCAAGGGGTGGCCATCCTGGGTCTGGCCGAGGTGGAGAACCGCACCGTGTTGGAGGACCTGGCCAAGCGCAAGGCTTTGAAGGACCGTGGCTACAAGGTGGTGCATGTCGATGGCCCGGACCGGAGGGGGGTCGATGTGGCCTTGATGTACAACCCTTCCATATACAAGGTTTACGGGCACAAGAGCTATCGCCTGCACATGCCGGATTCGGCCTTCCGGACGCGTGATCAATTGCTGGTGAGCGGCGTGCTGGACGGTGATACCACGCATGTTATCGTGGCCCACTGGCCTTCACGCCGTGGTGGCGAGAAGCGCTCGGAGCCCAACCGCAAAGCGGCGGCAGAACTGGGACGCCATATCATCGATTCATTGCTTGCCCGTGACCCGGCCCACCGGGTACTGTACATGGGCGACCTGAACGACGATCCGAAGAACGTGAGCCTGACCCGCTACTTGAACGCCACGGGTGATAAAGCAAAGGTCTCGGGGCCGGTGATGTTCAATCCCATGGCCGACCCGTATCGCAAGGGCGTGGGCACGCTGGCCTGGCGGGATTCCTGGAACCTGTTCGATCAGATCGTGATCAACCATGCGCTGCTCACCGGTGAAGGTGGGCGTTACCGCTATTATGGGGTCCGGATCTTCAATGAGCCTTACCTGCGGCAGGATGAAGGGAATTTCGCCGGATACCCGCTGCGCACGTTCGTGGGGGATACTTACCAGGTCGGTTACAGCGACCACTTCCCGGTGTTCCTGATCCTGGTGCGCGACGCGAACAAGTAAGCGGCACATCCGCAGAAAAAGAAACCCCGCTCCGAGCATCGGAGCGGGGTTTCTTCATGGGCGTCCAGCGATCAGTGCTGCACCATCACCCGAACGTGCTCGGCGCCATTGTCCAGCATCAGGCTCACGGTGTAGAGCCCTTCGGCCATTCCGGAAACATCAAGGATGGCGCGGTCCCCGGTGATGAGCTCGCTGCGCACCAAGCGTCCATTGGCGTCGATCATGCGCAGTTCGGTGCGCACCGCAGTACGCTGGAGCTCGATGGTGAACAGGTCCATTGCCGGATTGGGATAGCTGCGCAGTACGGTGCCGTTCAGGTCGGTCACGCTGTTGTACAGTTCCACGTCGGCGGCAAAGCGGGGCAGCATGCGCCATTCGTTGAAGGCGTACTGTACCACACCCGTGATGCTGTAGGTGGTGCCGACCACGAAGGGGTGTGCGTAGATCACATCATCCACCAGCAGGGTGCCTCCGCCATCGTTCACCGTGTACTGGCCGAACGAACCCTGTGCCGTGCAGGTGGCGGGTGCCACTACCGCCAGAACGCTCTCATAGGGCTCGGTGTTGCCGGCAGCAGTGCTGATGAGCGTTGCGGGCAACGCATTGCCACTGCTCACCACGTTCAGGCTCGAAAGACCCGTGAGCTGGGTCTGGCCGTTGAACTCGGCCACCGTGCCGGTCAGCGTGATGGCATCGCCGATGGCCAGCGTGCCGGGAGCATTGAAGACGTAGATGCCTGTCCAAGGTCCGGTGCCGTCCTGAAGGAAGAAGCCGCTGGTGCCATTGAGCGCAGAAACCGTCCCCTGAGTGGCGACCACGGTGCCCACCAAGGGCGACGCGCCATCCGGTGCCGTGCTCTCCTGGATCTCCGCGATGGTCGCGGCGGTGGGAGGGACCACCGTGCCGGTCACAATGGTCACGCGGTCGATCTCGATACCGGTCGCAGCCGTATTGTTCACCGAAATGATGAACTCGGCCAATGCGGAGGAGTTCGCAATGGACACCGTTTGGGTATGCGATTCCCAAGTGGTGGTGTTCACTGTCACGTAGGGGTTATAGGGTGAGTATCCCGAGCCCGTGGTGCGTTCGTCGAACACGCCCGTACGGATGTCACCCTGGCCGCGCACCCAGAACGTGATGTCATAGGCTTCGCCACTGGTGACCGTTTGGGCCGTTGTGCTGAAACGCTTGTGCGAGGTGCTGGCGTTGATCAGACGTACACCGATGGTGTCGTTGGCTTCCACCACGGGTTCCACGCCGGAAGCGGCCAGATTGGTCTTGGACCCGAACCAGCCATCAGGGATGGCGCCGGTCCAATCGGAGAATTCGCTGTCAATGTCCACCTGTGCGCTCGAAGTGAGGGCGCCAAGGAGCAACACCGCTGCCAGGGTAATGTGTTTCATGGTCGTTGGGGGATTTGGGCGTTCTATCTTAACTTACTGGATCACCACATCGTCGATGCGGTAGTTCGTCGTTTGGCTGTTCGGTCCCGAACCGGTATAGCGGAATGCGACCACGAAACTGCCGGTATACCCATCGGGCAGGAAGCCGGCCAGGGGGATCTGGCCCGAAGGGACCCACGTGTTGAAGGCGTGCGTGGGTGAGTTCGCGAAGGTGGCCCCAGTGATCTCGTTCCAATTGGCGGTGGCCGCATTGGTGCCATTGAAGTTCGTGCTGACGAATGCCTTGAAGGGCACCTGGCCGTTCACCCAGAAGGCGTATTGGGTGCGCAGGGAGAGGCTCATGCCAGGAGCGAACTGCAGGTTAGGGCTGATGAGCCAGGCGACATCAGAGGAACTCGAGCTCTGGAAGGCGGTGGCCTGCGCACAGATCTGACCTGCATCACTGTAACCGCGCCAAACGCGTGAGCCGGCGGTGGCCACATTGAACCAGCAGTCCAGTGACAGGTCCACGTTGGAGACGCCGGTGGCGAAATCCTGTGAAACACTGGGTACTGGGTCGCACGGTTCAGGGATCGGGTCGCAGCGTTCGCCGTTCAATTGCACCTCGTTGATGTCGCGGATGAACAACTGCATGTCGTCGTTGAACTGGCCTACCACCGCAACAAAGCTGCCGTTCCCGTTCGGAAGGGTCTGGCCGGCGAAATTGGCGAAGCCACTGGTGCGCACGATCACGTTGTTCTGGCAATCGGACAGGGTCCGGTTCACGGTGCTCTGGTTCACGGCATCGGCGTAGGTGCTTCCCAGTTCGGATTGGATGAACTCCACGTTCTCGAGACGGATGAGCTTTGCCTGCATGGACGGCGTGATCTGCGCTATGGTCACCAGTTCCGGCTCCTTTTCGATAAGGGTGGCCTGCTTCACCACGTTATTGTCCACGTTCACGCTGTCCAACTGCAATAGACCCTGGTACATGCTGAGGGTGGTGCCGGGCAGGTAGATCCGGATGCTATCGCCTTGGTAAAGGCCTCCCGGGTTCACCAAGCGCATAACGATGGCACCAGTGTGGTCCTGCACGAACACGTTCTTGTATAGGTTGCCGCTCTGTTCATCGGCAGTGACCACGGCATACACCGAGCTATCACCACGGAAACGGATGGGGTTGCCGGTGAAAAGGCCACGCAGCTCAGCTACGGTCATCACCGAGCCCGTGGGCAGTGCGCGCACGGGTGGGGAGTCGAACTCCTTTTTACAGGCGACCGCCAGAACGACCAGGCCCGCTATCAGAACAGTGAGACGGAAGTTCATCAGGAAGGGGTGACGTTGGGTCATGGGATCAGAAGCTGAAGGTCAGCATCGCGAAATAGTTGCGGCCGAAGAGATAGCTGTACTTGGGCGGGAATCGGTTGGTGTCCGTGCGATCATAGCGGGCCTGTTCGAAGCCGCCCACACGCAGGTCCTGGTTGTTCAGGATATTGCTGATCGTGGCGTTCAGCGCAACGCGGTACTGGCGCTTTATCATCCAGGACTTTCCCAGGAAAAGATCGATGGTCATTCCGGGGTCCACCTTGGTCTGGTCCAGGAGCAAAGCCACCTGCGGGTCGCTTTCCGCATAGATGCCGATGGCTTCAGCTGTGCGCCGGTCAGGGTTGGGGTCCAGGTACATGTCATTGAAATAGTTCGCGTTCACACCGGCGAACCAGAACTTGGGGGAGTTGTAGCGGATACCCAAAGAAGCAGCGGTCTGTGGCATGCCGCCCACGCGGAAATTCTCCCAATACACCGTGCGTTCCTCGTCGAACACCTCGGGGCTATTATCCCGGGTGATCGTCGCCTGGGGCCGTGATGCATAGCGGAAGTCGCCGGTCCCGAGCACGGCGGTTGCCGACCAAGTGCTCGTAAGGCTGGCCTCAACGCCAAGCTCAACGCCCTGATGGACCTGGTCAACACCGGTCATCGAATAATTCACCAGGGTCCGGAATTCATCGTGATAGAAACTGCGCGACCAGATCTGGTCCATCATCTTCGTGTAGTACAGGGTGGCGCGACCCTTCACGCGGGGAGAGCGGATGATGTAGTTGATGTCTCCCGAATAGATCGACTCGTTGGTCAGGCCTTCCACGACCTGATCGCGAGTACGTGGCGAGATATAGGCGGTGCGCGGAATGGGTGGACGGGTCATCCACGCAGCATTGACGCTTACGAAATGACGGCCGGAGAGCTTGCCGACCAAGCCGCCCTTCAAGCCGTAGGAGAAGAAGTCCTGGGTCTCGGACCTGCCCTGGCTTTCTTCAGGGAAGCGACCGTTCCGCAGGCGACTATCGCGCCAGAAGGCCGTGTAGGTCACCTCGCCACCACCATATACTTCAACGTGTGCCCATTTCTTCTCGTACTGGACAAAGCCGTTGTAGAACCGCGTTTGGATGTCGTAATCATAGCCGAATGTGTCCCCCTGGCGCACCACCTTGTTCGGCTGGTCAAGGTCGTTCTGGGAGACCAGCGTGTCGTTGAAATCACGGTCCGCGAACTGGTCCACGTCCAACCAGAAATCGCCGCCCAACAGGTCATCGACGACCTTGAAGTAATGGGTCTTTTGACGGTGGAAGCTGCCGCCTACCGTCAAATGCACATCGTTCTCCAGGACCTTGTCATACACAGAGTTGACCCCGATCCTGGTGGGGTCCGCACGGACCTCCTCCAGCACGTATTTGCTGCGGTTCCCAGTGATGTTGTTCCCTGCGATGCCATTGGCGTTCTCCACCGTATAGAGGTTCTTGCCATTGGCGAAATAGAGCTGGTCCCAGTTGATCTGTCGGGTGTTCACGTCATCCTGCCAGGCACTCGTGAGCATGGCGGCCATTTCGGGGTCGTTCTGTCCATTCACCGAAAGTGTCGGCGTGTAATAGCTCGGCAGGTAACGATAGTAGTCAGGGCGTGGGTCCTGGGCATCGAACCACTGGAGGCCGGAGAGTCCATCCCTGCCGAACGTGTAGTAAAGCGACGTGTTCCAGTTGGTCTTTTCGTCAGGGGTGTACCGGTGCGATGCGATGAACATCGGTTTGTGGTCAAAGCTCATGCGCGCATTGCGCTTCACGCCATCCTGGAAGCCCCAGTTCGGATTGTAGAAGTTCGTGCCGGCGAGGTCATAGGCCTCTTGAACGGCCACCCCTTGTCGACCTTGTACCATGGGTGCGCCGAATCCCGAAAAGCTGATGGTGTGCCTGTCGTTGAACTTCTTCTCCGCGGAAAGGAAATAGGCATAGGCATCGAAACTGGTGCCCTCGGCATAGCCCTCATCGGCCCATCGGCGTGAACCTGAGAAGCTGAAGGCCCACCCATCTTTCCGCATCCCTGTGGAGGCTGTGACCATCAGACGGTTGCGGTAGGCCCGATCGGCAGATGCATAGGAGACCCGAACACCCTTACGCACGTTGCTGGCCCTTACGTTCAGGTCGGTATAACCACCCAGACCGCCGAAGTTGTAGCGGGAGGGTGCAACCCCGGTCCGCACTTCCATGTAACGGGTCACATCGTTCAGGCCGGCCCACTGGCTCCAGGTGGCCCAACCGGATTCCATGTCATTCACAAAGACGCCATTGATGCTCACAAGCATGTTCCGCGAGTCGTAACCGCGAACGCGGTACCTGGCCGTGCCGAAGCTGAAACCAGCGGTGGCCGTGTATACGTCCCTGGAAGACTGAAGAATGCCGGATATGTCCTGGGCGCCCAGTTCCGAATCCAGGTCGTCAGCCGTAACGGTTATCACCGGTACGCGAGGCTCATTGGATCGGGTGGTATCTGGTGGGACCACCAGGCTGGTATCCGTCTGTGCCAAGCCGTTCAGGCTCAATGCCGTTAAGGCGACAAGGGCAATGGAGGACGGCAGGCGGTTCCGTCGCGTTCGGGCGCTCGGGGTTTCCAAGGGAGGGGTCGAAGATGCGCTTAGGGGCATGGTCCAAAAGTCCCTTCGACTTCCGGCCGGCTTCCGTTTTGCTGATGCCCGGCTACACCGGAGACCAGCAACTATCAGGGCAAGCGTTGCGCGTAGGGCCGCCAAAATTAAGGGCGGAAGCCATATCTGGTACGTTGCCGGAATGTTGCCATTCCATGGCCGTTGGTTCACCGGCAAACCGGTTTGCTTTCCGAGCATAGGCAACGTTGGCAAGGTAACTGATCGTCAAGGGGATAGGGCAATGATTAACTTTGCACGCTTCGTCCATTAGGTGACGGGCATACGGCACGCAGAACACGATGCTTCGTCGCATACTTCCTCTACTGGTCCTCCTCGGGTCCCTGTTGTTCAGTGTGGATAAGGTACGCGCTGCGCATTACTCCGGTGGAAGTATCACCTACGAGTGCTTGGGCGGCAACATGTACCAGATCACGTTGGACGTTTTCCTTGACTGTTCCGGTGTCGCCATTACCTCTCAGTCTCTGAATTTCACCAACAGTTGTGGTGTTTCCTTCACGCTGAACAATATCCCGCAGATCTCGAGCGAGGAGGTTTCCCAGCTCTGCCCAGGTAACATTGCCAACAGCACATGCAATGGTGGTTCCCTGCCCGGGTTCATTCACTATCAGTTCCAGACCACGCTGTTCCTTTCGCCCTGTAATTTCTGGACTATCGGTTGGGACATCTGTTGCCGCAATGGGCTACAGAACGTTTCGGGAACACCCGGGATCTACCTGTCCGCAACCTTGAACAATGCGGGTGGCCTCTGTGATGAAAGTCCTGATTTCGCAGAGAACACCATTCCGTTCTTCTGCGTCAACCAGCCTGCGACCTATAACCTTGGCGCCTCCGATGCGGACGGCAATACCATGGTGTTCTCGTTGGTCAGTGGCCAAACGATATCCCCTGTGCTTGGGCCACTGAACTATGCCTCAGGTTATAGTGGCACTTCGCCGATCCCCGGGATCGCAATAAACCCGACCTCGGGCCAGATCACCTTCACTCCGACCGTCACGGGTAACTACGCCATTGTGGTGCAGGTAGCCACCTTCAATGCCAGTGGAGTGCTGATTGGGACCATCCTGCGGGACGTGATGATCGTCGTTCAGAACTGCTTCGATCCACCGCCTGTTACACCGGGACTGAGCAATGCGAACGGTGGGCTGATCACGGGGTCAAGTACGATGGAGGTGTGCGATGGTGTGCCGTTCTGTGTGGACATGGTCTTTTCCGATCCTGTACCATCAACGGTGATCACTGTAGTTAGTGATGTGGCCTCTCAGCTACCAGGTTCCACGTTCACCGTGGTCGGCACGAACCCCGCAGTGGCCACCATTTGCTGGACCCCTGATCCGGCATTCTCGCCGGCGAATATCCTCGTCACAGCGACGGACAATGCGTGCCCGATCGCCAACGTCGTCAACAGCTCGGCATTCATCACCGTTGTGCCTCCACCTCCAGTGATACCGAACGCCGGTACCTCGGCATCCGTTTCCAGTTGCGCCGGAGGGTCGAATGTCAATTTGTTCGCCCAATTGGGTGGTACGCCCAACGCTGGTGGGGTTTGGACAGCACCGAACGGCACGTCGCATTCGGGCATTTTCATACCAGGAACAAGTGTGTTCGGGGTCTACACGTATACGGTCGGAAATGCTTGTGCGAATGCCACAGCCACGGTCACGGTCACATCAGCTGGCGGACCTAACGCGGGAACGAGCGGGTCGGTAACGCTTTGTGGTAATGGAGCATCGACAAGCCTGTTCGCTCAACTGGGAGGAACGCCTGATGCAGGTGGATCATGGAGCGGCCCCAGTGCAGTGCTGGGTGGCAACTACAACCCGGCCACGATGAACCCCGGTGTGTACACGTATACGGTAACAGGAGTGGCTCCTTGCACGAACGTCACGGCCACGGTGACCGTCACCGAGAACGCAGCGACGAACGCGGGCACGAACGGTACGTTGACGGTGTGTAGTAGCGGGGCTGCCGCCTCCCTGTTCGCCCAGCTTGGCGGAACGCCTCAAGCAGGTGGCGCTTGGAGCGGTCCGAGCCCGGTGGTGGGTGGCAACTACAACCCGGCCACGATGGCCCCCGGCGTGTATACCTACACGGTGACCGGTGTGGCTCCTTGCACGAACGCCACGGCTACGGTGACCGTCACCGAGAACGCAGCGACGAACGCGGGAACAAACGGTTCGTTAACGCTTTGTGGCAATGGAGCATCGGTAAGCCTGTTCGCCCAGCTTGGCGGAACGCCTCAAGCCGGTGGTACCTGGAGCGGCCC
>JBKDXR010000001.1:0-9527 GCA_046306055.1 Flavobacteriales bacterium | reverse complement strand
GTGGGCATCGATGACCAGGCCGTGCTTGGGGTGCTTGGTGTGGATGAGGTAGCGCACGCTATCGGGCCCCACAAAGCGGTTCACAATGGGCACGCACTGGCCGCGCCACATGACCAGGGCGCCCACACGGAGCAGGAGGTGGGGCAGGTGCAACACAGGGACCGTTGGCGATCGACGAGAACCCCGGCGATCGCGGTGTGCAGAAGATAATACATCCCGTGGTCGTGCGGCATGGGCCTGCGGCGTGCGCACCTGAACCCCGGTAGCGTCTCCTGAAAGCGCCCCTGCGCCCCCGGTCCTGGCCTGGTCTCCTTTACGCGCCAGTGCACTCCGGGCAGCAGGGTCTCCTCGTTCCTAGGCAGACCCTGCTTAGGTGAAGCTTACTGTTAGTGGCCTTTCACAGGCCACACACTCCCACCCCTATTGCTTCACGAACCGCGTGGTGTACACGCCGTCAGCACCGGCAATGCGGAGCAGGTAGGCACCGGGGCTCAGGGCCTGCACGGCCACACGGCCGCCAACGGCACGGCCGGCCTGCACGGTGCGGCCGCTGGCCTCCACCACCTCGTAGGGGCTGTTGGGGTCCACGCCCGTGAGGGTGATCACATCCAGTACCGGGTTGGGGGCCACGGACACCTCCGTGGCCGCAGGTGCGGCCACACCGGTGGTGATGTCCTGCACGATCAGGTGGGGGGTATTGATGGCCAGGTCGGTGTAGGTCTCCACGGTGCCATTGGGCCAGCGGATGCTCACCTCCTGCACCTCGGTATCGGCACCCAGGCCGAAGTGCGCACCGATGAAGCTCATGTGCGAGAAGCCGTCGCCGCTGCGGATGTCGCGGATCTGTGTGCCCAGCGCACTGGTGATGGTGACGCGCGCGCCGATGGCGTCGCGGTTGCTGAGGGTGCCACGCGGGTTGATGCGGACCCAGTTGTTGGCGTTGCCGCCGTTGCGCCGGAACCCATCGCCACTGGCAATGTCCAGGAAGCCATCGTTGTTCAGGTCGCCAATGGGGCCGTTGCCGGGCGCATTGGGGTCGTGGCTGAAGGTGCCGTCGCCGTTGTTGTAGTGCAGCGCACCACCGCCCAGGATGTCGATCCAGCCATCGTTGTTGAAGTCGTGCGCGGTCCACTCGATGCTCTGGCCGCTCCACAGGTCCATGCCGTTGCCGGGGGGCGCATCGGTGAAGGTGCCATCGCCGTTGTTGTACTGCAGCTTGTGCACCACGCCGCTGCTGGCGCCGATCAGCACGTCCATGTCGCCATCGTTGTCGAAGTCGCCCCAGGCGCTGCTCCAGCTCTGGTGGCCATCGGCCAGGCCCAGCGCGGGCGCGGTGTTGGTGAAGGAGCCCGTGCCGTTGTTCAGCATCAGCAGGTCCGCCGGATCGCAGCCGCACTTGGCCACGAAGAGGTCCATGCTGCCGTTGTTGTCAATGTCGGTGAAGATGCTGCCGTAGTTGCCGCAGGTGTTGCCGTAGCCGCCCTGCGTGAACACCAACTGGCCGGCGCCGTTGTTGATGAAGGCCACGTTGGCATCCACATCGTGGCAGGAGAAGGCGTCCAGGTGGCCATCGTTGTTCAGGTCCACGAAGTTGGTGCGCTGGCAGAAGATGTACTGCGTGGGGCTGAACTGCGTGTAGGCCGTACCCGTGGCATTGGCCGTCATGAAGGTGGCCCCACTGCCGCCGCCATAGAGCAGGTCGCGGTGGCCATTGCTGTCCCAATCGCCCACGGCGAAGCTCCACGAAGCGGTGTTCACCGCTGTTGAGGTGGGGTAGCTGGTGATGGGGTACGTGCCGCCATCGCCCTGATGGGCCACCAGGAAGTTGTTGCTGCCGGGCGTTACCAGGTCATCGCGTCCATCGTCGTTCATGTCCACGGCGCCTTGCACGCCGCCAATGCCCGGCACGGGGTTGTTGGTGAAGAGCACCACGTTGTCGGGCACCCACGATTCCTGCACCGTGAAGGTGAAGCCGCTGCCGCTCCAGTAGCTGTCCCAGGCCAGCAGGTAGGTGGTGCCGGCCGTTACGCTGAAGGTGGCAATGGAGGTGTAGCCCGGCCCTTCATCATCGCCGCCGGCGTGGCACAGCAGGGCGCCACAGGTGCCGGTGTACACATGCAGGCGCGTATCGATGTACGGGAAGCCCGTTACGTAGCTGCTCACGGTCACCACCATGTCGGCGGCGGGGGTGAAGCTGTACCACAGCCCCGCGCTGGCGCCGCCGGTGGGCCCTGCGCAAATGGGGGCCGGTGCCGTGCCGGTAACGGCCGGTGCGGTGTGCGTGCCCAGGTCCACGGCCACGGCATTGGCGCAGGTGAGCTGTGCGCTGGCCGCCAGGGGCAGAAGGAACGCGAGGGCAAGAAGGGGTCGCAGGGAGGGCATGGTGCGGGGAGGTCGTTCCAGTGGAAGCGTGGGTAAGATAGGGATACTCCGTGCCACAGCAGGGGTACCGTTCGCGCGTGGGCCTTGCGCGCATGTGGGTCCCGAGGCCTCGGGACGGCGTCTCTCGAAAGGCCATAGCGCCCTGCTTTGGAGAGACGCCTGATAATGCGCCCCACACATGCCCACCCTGCGCATTTCCGGCGTGACGGACCTACCGGCGCAGCGGGGGCCATGCGCGCAAAGGCACTTGGCATCCCACCGATGGCCCTCCGCCCCTTCACTCCTAATAGCTGTTAAACCCCGCTTCCCGCGGCAACTCTTTGGCCCCTGCGGCGTCATACGGCCATAAACACGTCCTGCAATGTTCTCCATCCTCCAACGCACATCCCCCACCGTGCTGGTGTTCGGGCTGTTCGCGCTGCTCATCGCCTTCGCGGTGGTGGCGTTCAACCATCCGGGCTAAGCGCCCTACGTGGATCGGGCAGCGGCCCGGTCAGCGCTTTTTCCGACCCTTCCTGCCGCCCTCCTGCTTCTTCCTCTCCTGCTGCTTTTGCATCTGCTTCAGCAGCGCCTGGGGCAGCATCACCTCCATCATGCCGGTGCGCAGGCTGATCCAGAGGTACTTGAACACACCGGCGTTCTCCGGCTTTTGCACCGAGAAGCGCCCCTTGCGGTAGCCCTTGGTGCCCGGCATGTTGGAGCCGCGCACGGCCATGTTGGCCACTTTGGTGAGCAGCTTGGCGTGCTTGATCTGTGTGCCGAGCTCCATGGCCAGGTCCTCGTAGTGCATGTCGATGGTGCCCGTGGCGCGGTCGTTGTCGCCGTGCATGCGCAGGTCCACGAGGTGGATGATGCCCTGCGTGGCCGTTACATGCAGCAGATCGTCGGTCATGCGGTTCATGTCGGTGGCAGGGAAGCCTTTCAGGCGCACGTGCACATCCACGGTGGTGTGCGCACTGTTCATGGGCATGCGGATGTCCACCTGGGCACGTGCATGGCCCACGTGCGCGGTGCCCACCAGGTGCAGGTCCGGGGCATCGCTACGGGGCAGGTTGCCGAGGCCGGTGAGCACCCCTTCGATGTGCGTGAAAGCGATGGAACCGTAATCGGCACCGGCCTTGAGGCGCTCGTGGTAAGTGACCCTGCCGCGGTGCACATGGATGGTATCCACCTGCACGGGCAGATGCATGGCGATGATGCGGTCGGCCAAAAGCGGCTTGGGTTTCACAGGGCCCAACGGCAACGTTTTATCCCTGTGGATATCCACCGCCACACCCGCCACGCTCAGCTCCTTTGCCCGGATGCTGCCATCGCGCAAGCGAGAGGCCAGGTCGAAACCGGAGAGCAGCAGGGTGTCCACCACGGCGCGGTACAGCTCCACCTGGGTATCCACCAGCTTGTGGTATTCCTTGGGCGCCACAGTGGGCGTGAAGCGCACGCCGAAGAGGAAGGCGGTATCCTGCGGAATGCGGATGCGTGCCGAATCGAGGGTGAGGGTGTAGTACGGCCTGATGTGCGTTTCGGCCTTGTGCAGGTCCAGTTGCACGCTTTGCATATCGGGCACCACGCGGCCCTGTGCATCGGTCACCAGGTGGATGCCGGTGATGAGCAGGTCCAGCTCGCCGATGGAGAGCGCGGGGTCGGTGCTGGAACGGTCCTGCGAACGGCCCGTGGCATCGGCAATGAGCAGGGTGTCCACGCGCAGCACGTCCAGCGGCAGGCCCTTGCCTTTCGCCTTGGGTGGTGGTTGCTGCAGGCTGTCGGGCCGTGACGCCTTGGCCTGGCGCGCCATGAAGCTGTGCTGCACCGAAGGTCCGTGCAGTTCGATGTGGCCCACGTGCAATACGTTGCGCTGCAGCAGGGCCAGCAGTTCCACGCCGCGCAGGTCGATCCGGTCGGCATGCACGGTGTAGCGCACGGTGCTGTCCTCGTGGGTGCTGTCGGTCAGGGGCACCACGTTCAGGTCGTCGAGGCGGATGTGCTGGTCGAGCAGCGAGACCTGCACGGCGCCGAAGGTGATGCGGTGCCCACCCTTCTCGGCGAGCGCGGCCACCTGGCGCAACGCGTTGTCGGCAAGGCGGTCCTTGAACAGGAGGAAGGCGCCAACAAGCACCGCCAGCACCAGCAGGAGCACCACAGGCCAGCGGCGGGAATGGCGGCGTTGCTCCATGATGGATGAGGACCGGTCAGTGTTCGGGCTTACGCGTGCGCTGCACGCCACAGGCCGATACCGCCTGTTCCTTGCCGCGGATGTCGAGCTCGCGCAGTTCGCTACAGCGGAAGTCCGCAGAGGGTGTGCCCAGGGCCTTGAGCAGATCGGCGGAGATCACCAGGCCGCCCATCTCCTTGGCCACACTGGTCAAGCGTGCGCAGGTGTTCATGGCATCGCCACTGAGGTCGATGCTGCGGCGGATGGTGCCCACCTGTGCGGCGATCACCTCGCCCCGGTGCAGCGCTGCGTGGAAGCGGGGCATCACCCCATAGCGCTTCATGAACTGCGGGCCCTCGCGCTCCAGCGCCTCGCGGATGTCGAAGAAGAGGTGCAGACAGCTTTCGTCGCGCACGGCCTCGGGGGTGCGCCAGGTCAGGATCACCTCGTCGCCCACGTACTTCAGGATCTCGGCATTGCTGGCCAGCACGGGGCCGGTCATCAGCTCGAAGCAGCGGTTCAACAGCTCGAAGTAGCGCTCATCGCCCAGTTGTTCGGTGTAGCGCGTGGAGCTCTCGAGGTCGATGAACATGACCACGCGGTCCTCGCGGCGCGGATGGGCATAACGGCCGGTGATGAAGCGGCGGAACATGCGCGCGCCCACCAGGCGCTCCATCTCCATGAAGAGCATCACCAGCGCGGACACGAACACCGCGTTCAGGGCCACGCGCTCCATCGCCGGGTGTTTCCACAGCGCCTTCAGGTCCACCAGGCCCAGTTCGTGCATGGCGGGCGGTTCCAGGTCGGAGACCATCAGCAGGGAGAGCAGGCCCATGCCAATGAACCAAACGAATACCGCACGCAGCCCGATCTGCAGGTAAATGGGCAGGCGTGCGACGGGGCCGGTGAAGAAGAACTGCTCTACCGCACCCACCAGCAGGCCCAGCAGGAGCCACGTGAACTGCGTGGGATGGAACTTGATGGCGCTGTACCAGTTGAGCAGGAACACCAACACCTGCGTGAGCACCGCGAAGGTGAGCACGCGGGCCAACTTATGGCGCAGGATGGTGAGCTGTTGGGAACGCATGCGGAAGTGCCCACAATGATACGGGGCACCCGGCATCGGTCGATCGCAGCCGTAGGGACCGGTTGATCGGCCAGGCATCAAAGGCGATGGCCCCTCCGACCGACCGCGCTGGTCGGCAACCACCTCGCTGGCGGGTGCAGCGTGCGGTGGATGTCCACGATCCGCGCGCCTGCCTGCGGTAGGCAGGGCCGCGCCCGGCTCAGGGGGCCTGTGCTGCGGGCCTGTGTGAGCCGGACCGCGGCTTGGATCGTGGGCGCCTTTTGGCTCCACCTTTTGGCGAAGCAAAAGGTGGAACGTGGCTTACTGCAACGAACAGGTCCGCGAACATCCGATGTGATGTATGTTGAACAGCACCCGGCATACCTCCGAAATTGTGGAACTTCGGCCACTTCAACGCCGCAGTGTCCTGCGGCCCAAGGATGGTCATGGTCCGCCCCCTACCCCTGTTCGTGTTGCTCGCCCTGTTGCTGCCCCGCGCCGCACAGGCGCAGAAAACGGACACCATCCACCTGTTCAACGGCGACAAGATCGTGGGTGAGATGAAGGACCTGCAGCTGGGCCTGCTGCGTGTGAAGACCGACTACATGAGCCAGGTCTACATCGAGTGGGACCAGATCCAGACCGTGCGCACCACCAAGCGCTGGTATGTGCGCATGCGCAGCGGGGCCTATTTCGATGGATACCTTCACGCTTCCCCCATGCTGGACCATTTGTACGTGGTGACCAATGGCGACAGCATCCACATCCAGCTGATCGACATCACCACCCTGTACCGCCTCAACAAGGGCATTTGGCCGCGCACGGATGGCAGCCTCAATGCGGGTTACAGTTACCAGAAGAGCAACGGGCTCAGCCAGCTCAACCTGAGCGGTAATGCGGTCTACCGCGGCGACCGCAGTTCCGTGAACTTCACCTTCAGTTCCATCACCACCGTGCAGCCCGAGGTGGAGGACAACCGCAAGCAGGATGTGAGCTTCAGCTACGAAAAGAACCTATGGGGCCGATGGACCAGCGCCCTGGGGGTGGGTGCTGAAAGCAACACCGAACTGGACCTGGACCTGCGCCTGCGCGCCAATGCCCTGGTGGGCAACTACGTGCTGCTCACCGTGCATGCCAGCAACCTGGTGGGCGGTGGTATCCAGGCCAACCTGGAACAGAGCGGCGGCGGCGAGGCCAGCGAGAACTACGAGCTCTTCTTCGGCGATCGCTTCCGCTTCAAGACCTACCGCTTCCCCAAGGCCGAGGTCACCATCGATCTGGCCGGCTACTACGGCCTCACCATCAAGGACCGTTACCGTTTCCAGACCACTGCCACCCTACGCTACGAGGTGGTGCGCGACCTGCAGCTGGGCGTGGAGTTCTACGACCAGTACGACAGCAAGCCGTTGGACGGTGGCGCTGCACTGAACGACTTCCGCGTGGCCACCACCGTGGGGTACGTGTTCTGAGCGCGTCAGAGAGGCCTCCCGACCATGGAGATGGGCAATGTCCCTTCGCTTTCACGGACCGGTGCAGGGCACCACTTACTGACGCCTGTCATACCCACCCACCAGCGAAGCCCTACTTTCGAGCCGTCAACACTGACCACGATCATCATGCGCATCCTCCCCCTCCTACTTCTCGCCTTCGTAGTGACCTTCACGGCCACCAATGTCCATGCCGAGAGCAAGAGCGAAATGCAGGCAAGCATCGCCAAGCTCACCGCACAGAACGATTCCCTCGTGAAGGTGACGCAGAAGTACGCCAATCTCATCGACACGCTCTCCGTGATGACCGGCGTGCATGTGGATGACCTGGACACCGTGAAGACCGTGCTGGAACTGCGGGCCGCAGCGCGCACCGCCAATACCGACAGCCTGAACCAGACCCGCTCCAGAGCGGCGTTGCTACAGATCACCACCGACAGCCTCACCAAGGAGGTGGCGCGACTGCGCACGGACAGCCTGAACCTGGCGGACCAGTTGCGCACGGCGGTGGCCGCCCAAGGCCCGGGCACCGCAGCACCCACGATGAGCAAGACCGACCAGCTGATGAAGCTGAACGGCATGCTGGAACAGGGCCTCATCTCCAAGGATGAGTTCCTGAAGCTGAAGGCCGAGATGATGGCCAAGTAAGTACGATCGGTCACGCTCGGGCTACGCCATGCGCATCCTTGAACGAACTCCACTGCGGCACCTGCTGGCGTTGGCCGTGTTCCTGCTGTTGGTCCCCGGCGTGCGCGCGCAGTCGGACAGTGTGGCCGTGAGCGCCTCCATCCGCACCGGCGAGCCGGCAGAACTGGTCATTGCCAATCGGCACATCATCACCCTGCGCGCCGAGGTGTTCTCCAACACCCCGGAACAGCGCGTCAGCACCATCCTGAAACGCCTGGATGAGGCCCTGGAGCTGGGCGGTCCGGGTGTGCTGCGCGACACCGTGCTGTTCGGCGGCCGGGGCATCCTGATCGATGACCATGCCTTGATGTTCATCGCCCCGCAGGACCTGGACCCCTCCATGGGCGAAGAGATCGAAGCAGTGAAGTTGCGTACGATGGAACGCCTGGACATGGCCATTGCCGAGCAGCGGGAGATGCGGGATTCGCGCTCCATGGCGGGCAACATCGCACTGGTGGTGCTGTATACCGCGGTACTCGCCGTGGTGCTCTTCCTGCTGGGCCGCTTGCGTCGCCTGATCCACCGCAAGGCCGAGGCCTTCATCGAGCGCAGCATGGAGCGCACCGGCATCAAGGGAGGCCTTACCCGCAGCCACACGCTGTTCCTGATCGCCCAGCGCCTGGCCATGATGGTGATCGGCGTGATCATGCTGGTGGTGCTCTACTTCTGGCTTACCGCCGTGCTGGGCCGCATCCCGCTGACCCGCGCCTGGAGCGAGAGCATGTTCGAGGTGCTCGCGGATGCGGCCTTATGGGTCTTCC
This sequence comes from Flavobacteriales bacterium, assembly GCA_046306055.1. Taxonomy (GTDB): domain Bacteria; phylum Bacteroidota; class Bacteroidia; order Flavobacteriales_F; family PHOS-HE28; genus PHOS-HE28. Next base: position 995 of record JBKDXR010000001.1, on the reverse strand, counting down.
ACGGTGTGGTGGATGCATTGCCCGGACTGGCCATGGTGACGCTGATCTTCCTGATCACCCGCAGTGTGGCCCGTATGATCACGGCCCTGTTCACCCGCATCCAAGTGGGCGAGATCGAGGTCACCTGGATCGATGCGGGCATTGCCGCACCCACGCGCCGGGTGGTGGTCCTGCTCATCTGGGTCTTCGGCCTGGTCATCGCCTACCCCTACATCCCCGGCTCCAGCAGCAAGGCCTTCCAAGGGGTGAGCGTGCTGGCCGGCGTGATGCTCTCTCTCGGCAGCAGCGGGGTGATCTCGCAGGCCGTATCGGGCCTCGCGCTCATGTTCAACCGACTGGCCCGCGTGGGCGAATGCGTGGCCGTGGGCGATGTGGTGACCGGTGTGGTGAAACAGATCGGCTACTTCAACACCACCATCGTGACCAGCTACGGCGAGGAAGTGACCGTGCCGAACAGCATTGTCATGAGCAGCAAGCTCACCAACCTGTCGCGCCATCCGGGTGCCAAGGGGGTGCTTTGGACCACGGGCGTCACCATTGGCTACGACACGCCCTGGCGGCAGGTGCATGCCATGCTGCTGGAAGCTGCGCGGCACACGCCGGAACTCGCCACCGACCCGGCGCCCGCCGTGGCACAGCACGCGCTGAACGACTTCTATGTGGACTACCGCCTCACCATCGTGGTGCAAGGCCCGTTCCGGCAGACGCTCTCCGTACTGCACGCCAATATCCAGGATGTGTTCAACGCGAACGGTGTGCAGATCATGAGCCCGCACTACAACCGCGACCCGGAGCAGATGAAGGTGGTGCCCCCTGAGCAAAAGGACCCCTCCATCAAGCCCGCATGAGAAACTGGCCACCACCCCTCCCTGCGGCCTCCGCTCGGTGCTTACCAAGCTGTTCCCGCTGTTCCTGGGGCTGGTCGGACATCTTGCGGTATCGGGTCAGCAGTACAATTCGGACAGTTGGATCTCCAAGCCGGAGGGCACCATCAC